>DATKKW010000055.1:0-45288 GCA_035542715.1 Myxococcota bacterium | reverse complement strand
CCGGAAAGACACCGAAGTTCGTCAGAAACAGCGTCACGCTGCTTCCACTCAGGTCCTCGCCGAAGAAACCAGATGGGAGCTAAGCGCTTGATTTATGGAGCCGATGACCGGATTCGAACCGGTGACCTGCTGATTACGAATCAGCTGCTCTACCAGCTGAGCTACATCGGCATCGAAGACCCGCAGGACGCGAGCGAGGCGGGAACATACTGGCGGGGCGGCGCGCCGCCAAGCGCGCTGGGCACGAGGGGAAGGCTGCACAGGTGCGGCCGTCCACTCCGTCTCCCGGCGGATCCGACCCGTCGCCCCTGCCTTGGAACACCGGTCCGCCCACGTCGCCCCGCTCCCGGCGCCCAGGCCCGCAGCCCGGCGTCCGGGTTCCCCTCCCATGCCGCTCCCGCGCCGGCTCCTACCGCCTCCCGTAGTCCAGCGCCACACCCTTCCGCTGCGCGTAGATGTACGCCTCGAGGGCCCGCATCTTCGGGTCGTCGTCGGCGAGGCGCTGGCCGCGGACGGGGTGCTCGATGCACCAGTTGATCATGTCGCGCAGCAGCACCGTGCGGCCGAGCTGGACCTGGAACTTGGGATAGGTCTCGGGGTGGGTGTTGGCGGCGTCGGGATGGCACATGTCGCAGGAGACGGCGATCGTGCTGCCGAGCTCGTCGGCGCTGTGGAAGACCTTGGAGCCGGCGAGGGCGAAGCTCTCGACCTGGGTCTTCCACACGAGCACGTCGCGGTCGGTGATCGTGCCGTAGGTCGCGCCCTGCGGGTTGCCGACGAGGTCGGAGTTGTCGGCGGCCGGGGCGAGGCTGTGGTGCGAGCGCTCCTCCGCCTCCCAGTCGACGCCCGGGTTCTTGAGCTTCCACTGGGCCATGAGCTCCTGGGCGATCTTCTCGCCGTCGCTGCGCGTCGGGCTCTCCTTGGTCGGGACGGTGACCTTCGTGTGGTTGTCGCAGAGCACGACCTCCGTCGTCTTCGGCGCCTCGCTCGGCGGCGCCGCGGCCTGGGGCGGCGGCGCGGCCTTCTGGCTCTGCTGCGGGCAGCCGAGGCTGCCCGCGGCGGCGAGGAGGGAGGCGAGGGCGGTTCGTGTGGCGCGTCGGAGCATGCGGCCTCCCTCAGTAGCTCGCGAGGAGCGGCGCGGCAGGACGGTCTTCCTTGCCGTTCGACACCATGTAGCGTCGCGACACGGTGACGGGATCGCGGTTCCAGAGCGAGTAGATCTTGTCGACGAGGCCGTCGGCCTCGACGCGCACCGAGCCGTCGCCACAGCCGTCGTTGGGATCGAAGGGATCCGGCCGGCCCATCTGGATCGTGAGCGGCGGCAGGCCCTGGGGCGCGTACGGCCACGGCCAGGCCGTCGAGAGCATGCCGTGGAAGTGGATGTTCCCGATGCGGTTGGTGAGGAGCTGGTGCGTATGGCCGTGGATCACGACCACGTTCTGGAACCGCTTCAGGATCGCCTGGACCTCGTCGGCGTCGTCGGTCCAGAAGTTCCAGTTCTTGTAGAGCTTGTAGAGCGGCGAGTGGGAGAAGACGATGAGGGGCGTGTCGCTCGAGACGCCCTTCAGGTTCTGCTCGAGCCATGCGCGCTGCTCCGCGCCCACGCTGAACGGACGCTGGCCGTGGTTGTCGAGGCCGGCCACGGTCTTCATGCGCTGCAGGGGCGAGAGATTCGCCTGGGTCCAGAAGTCCTCCTCGACGACGCTGTTCAGCGTCACGAAGTGGATGCCCTTGTGGTCGAAGGAGTAGCGGTCGTCGCCGAACAGGCTCCGCCACTTCTCGCCCAGGTCGAAGTACCAGTCGTGCTCGCCCACCATCATGCGCACGGGCGCCTTCACGTCCTTCAAGATCTGGGCGCCGAGGTCGAGCTCCTGGGGCTGGCCGAGCTGGGCCAGGTCGCCGCCGTAGAGCACGAAGTCGGGCTGGGGATCGAGGGCGTTCACGTCGTCGACCGCCCGCAGGAGGCCGTTCACGAAGCGGTCGTTCACGTCCTTCGCGTAGAGGTGCGAGTCGGAGATGTAGGCGAAGCGGAAGGGCTCGACCTTGCCCTTCACGTCGGTCGTCGCGGCGTGCGCCACGTCGACGGGCAGGAACGAGTGGGGATGGAACACGCCGTGCACCACGCTCGCGCCGAGGGCCGCGCCCGCGACCTTGAAGAAGTCGCGCCGGCTCAGATTGCGGAGGCCCCGGAGCACGCTCTCCCGCTCCTCCATGTGCTTCGTCTCGATGCTCTTCATGGACGGGCCTCCTGGCTGCCGGCGGCCGGGGCCGGCGCTTCGGCCGCGGCGGGCGCCGCCGCCGGCGCCCCCTCCGCTGCCGGTGCGGTCTCGAAGGGCAGGACGCGACGGAACGCGCGGTCGTCGTCGCGGAACGGACGCTTGGTCGCGGCGATCTCGCGCTGCTTCGCCATGGCGGCGTCGGCCTCGGCCGCGAAGCGCGAGTCGGTGAGGCTCACGAGGAAGGCGATCACCTGGTCGATCTCCTCCTGGGAGAGCGCCAGGGGCTCGATGCCTCCATCGAGGAAGGGGTTCGGCTCGCCGCCGCGGTTGTAGTGGTCCATCACGTCGACCAGCGTCTGCATCGAGCCGTCGTGCATGTAGGGCGCGGTGAGCGGCAGGTTCCGGAGCTGGGAGGTCTTGAACGCGCCCACGTCGTCGCGCCGTCGCGTCACCATGAAGCGGCCGAGCTCGGAGAGGTCGGTCTCGAGGGCGAGCTGGTCGAGGCGCTGGGCCGACGCGTCCTGGTCCAAGGCTGCGATCGCCTGGCTCGCGAGCGATCGGAAGTTCTGGTGCCGGGCCGACACGCCGATGTTGTGGAAGCGGTTGTCGGCGCCGAGCGGGTTCGACGGGTTGATCGGGTGGCAGGTCACGCAGCGCGCCTTGCCGTTGAAGAGGGCGAAGCCGCGCTGCGCGTCGGGCGAGAGCGCCGAGGCGTCGCCGCCCATGAAGCGGTCGAAGGGCGAGTCCATGAAGACGAGCGTGCGCTCGAAGGACGCGATCGCGCGGCCGACGTCGTCGTAGTTCGGGTCGCGCCCGTACGCCTTCTGGAACATCGCCGCGTACTCGGCGTCGCCGGCGATCGCCTTCACGGCCGCGTCGCCGTTCGGCTGGCCCATCTCGATCGGGTTCACGATCGGGAGCTTCGCCTGCGCCTCGAGGGTGGGCGCGCGGCCGTCCCAGAACTGCGTCGTGAAGAGGAGCGCGTTCATGGTGGTGGGCGCGTTGCGCCGTCCGAGCTTGCCGTTGATCCCCTCGGAGACGGGCTTCTGGTCGGTGAAGCCGCGGCTCACGTCGTGGCAGGTCGCGCAGGCGACGGTGCCGTCGGCCGAGAGCCGCGTGTCGAAGTAGAGCTTGCGGCCGAGGGCCACGCGGTCCGGGTTCTGCTCGTTGTCGCTCGGCACGAGGGACTGCCAGACGGGGGGCACGATCGCGCCGGGCCGCGCGCCTTCGGCGGTCGGGAGCTTCAGCGCCTCGAGGCGCGCGAGCTGCTGGTCCATCGCGAGGGCGCCGTGGGCGCCGGCCTCCTGCGCCCGGGCCGACGACGCGACGCCCGCGAGGAGGAGAGCGCAGCAGAGCGGCGCCGCGAGCGCGGGGTGACGGGGTCGATTCGCGCGTCGCGACCGGCCCGTTCCGCTGCGCGTTCCGCTGCCCGTTCCACTGCGCGTTCCGCTGCGGCGAGGACCGGGTCTTCGCATGGCGTCCCTCGAGTCGTCGATGCAGCGACCCCGCTCCGAACGATCGTCGCGCGAAGGCGCTGCGCGTGCGGATCGATTAGAGCACGAACGCGCGGGGGAGGGAAGGAAGAGGCGCGAAGAGGAGCGGGTGCGGGGGCCGTCCTATGGCCGTGTCGTGGCCGGATGCCTCGCTCGCAGCACGTCTCCCGGCGCGCTCCGTCTCACATCGTGTACTGGATCGAGAGGTACGCGAAGTCGGCGTCGCGGCTGCGGCCGGTCTCGCGGATGAAGTCACCGGTGAAGAAGTGTCCATAGCCCGCGTCGATCAGCGTGTGCGGATCGAGCCGGTAGCCGAGGACGAGGTCGAGCTCGCAGCCGACCCGTCGGGAGCCTCCGTCGGCGCTGCGGACCACGGCGCCCGTCGCGTCGTAGAGCGCGTCGCGGGTGGAGGCGCGCCAGAACTGGTGGAAGGCGAGGGTCGCCGTGGTCGCCGTATAGGGTCGCAAGCTGACGCCGCCCGACGCGGCGGCGATGTTGCGCCGGCCCACGAGGTCGAGCTGGCCGAGCCAGCGATGCCCGTAGGGGAAGAGCGGATCGAAGGTGCCGGCGTCGCCGCCGGGCTCGGGATCGCCGCTCGCGTAGTCGAAGGCCCCGTGGATGCGCGGCGAGAACGGCGCGTCGACGAGCCACCAGCCGAGCTCGGCGGTGGCCATTCCCGCGAGCACCGAGCCGTCGCCCACGCGGCCGGTCTGCACCGCGGACTCGATCTCGAGGTCGAGCCCCGTGTCGCCGAGCGGGCCAAAGCCGCGGGCGCCGAAGGTCTGGCGGTTCTCGCGCCCCGAGGTGCCGTTCACCGTCGCGTGGTCGCGCTGGCGGCCGAGCCAGTAGAGATCGAGGTTCGCGTCGAGGGGCAGGCGGCTCGTCGCGTACACGCCGTAGAAGCGGTCGTCGTCGCGATGGTCGTTGGTCTTGCGCTCGCGAACCTGCACCGGGTACAGCCAGAAGGCCGTCGCCTTCGCTTCGCCGACCGAGAGCTCCGCGCTCGCGCCGTCGAAGGTGCGCCGCGCGTTCGTCCAGTCCGAGGGCGACACCAGACGCTGTGCACCGAACAGGAGCTCCTGGCGTCCGCCGCGCAGCACGAGCGGCCGCCGGCCGGCGATCGGCGGCGCGATCTCGAGGAAGCCGTTCTGCAGCGCGAGCACGTCGCGGCGCGTCGGCCCGTCGCCGCCCGGGAGGGAGACGTCCGTCACGAGGGCGCTCTTGGCCTCGGCGAAGACGCGGAACGTCTCACCGAGATGGAGGTCGGCGTGGGCGCGGAGCCGGGTCTGGAAGTAGACGTCGTCGGTGTCGTCGCCCGGATCGGCGCCGAACTCGTAGTTGCTCCAGCCCTCGAGACGGGCGCGGGCCTGGCCACCGAGCGAGAGCCAGATCGTGCCGTCGCGGTCGAGAGCCAGGAACTTCACGGGATCGAAGAGGTCCCGGGCGGGCAGCGCCGAAGGATCGCGCAGGCCGCTCCAGTCCTCCTCGAAGCGCAGGGTGCGATAGGTCGGCCGGGCGGCGGGCGGCGCCGCCGGCTCGTACGCGTCGTCCGCGCGCGCCGGATCCCCCGCGGCGGCGAGCAGGAGGACGAACGCAGCGACGCCACGGGCGAGCCCGAGCGCGCACGACGGGGATCGATGCACGGCGTCCCTCCCGTGGCCCGGAGCCGCGGCCCATGGTAATCGCTGCGGGTGCGAGGCATCGAGCATGGGCAGGCGACGACTCCTCGGCGCGGCGGCGTACCTCTTCGCTGCGGGGCTTGCGGCCCTGGCGGCGGCGGAGATGGCGGCTGGCCCGCCCCCGGCCGGCACCGGCCGCATCCGCGGGACCGTGAAGGTCTGGCGCGACCACCCGTTGGTCGGCTTCCGGGAAGGGCCCGACAACGCGGGCGCCCTGGTCTACGTGACCGGCTTCGCCTCCGCGCCACCGAGCGGCGTCGCGCTCCTCCACCAGCGCGACGAGCAGTTCGAGCCGCGGCTCCTTCCGATCGTCGCGGGCCAGACCGTGAGCTTCCCGAACCACGACCGGATCTATCACAACGTCTTCTCGGTGTCGCCCGACCGGCCCTTCGACCTCGGCCAGTACAAGTCGAAGGACCCGCCCCGAGACGTCGAGTTCGATCATCCGGGGCTCGTGCCGGTCTACTGCAACATCCACCCGCAGATGCTGGCCTACGTGGTGGTGCTCGAGAACGACGCCTTCGCGATGTCGGCGTCCGACGGCTCCTTCGAGATCGACGGCCTGCCGGCCGGTGCCCTCGAGCTCCACGCCTGGATCCCCGGCGCGAAGCGGGTCACGGTGCCCGTCGCGATCGAGCCCGGCGCAGAGCGCGTGGTCGAGCTGCGGCTCGACCAGGAGGAGCGCATCCCGCCCCACAAGCGCAAGGACGGGAGCGACTACCCGAAGCCGCGCTACGAAGACGACTGAAGCGCGCCGACGGGAACGAACGGGTCGAGAAGGAGGGAGCGTGCGCGTTCCCCTGCGCTTTCGCGGCAAGATCTTCCTCGCCCTGGCGCTCCTCGCCTGCGGCTGCCTCGCGGCGGCGCTCGTCGCGGTGCGCGACGTCGCGACGCGGCGCGCACGCGACGACGCGAGCGAGCGCTTCGCCCGCGCCCAGGAGGCGTTCTCGCGCCTCCAGTCGCTCCGCATGCGCCACGTCGCCGAGGCCGTAGGATCGCTCGCGGCCACGAACTCCCAGTTCCGCACGGTGCTCTCCACCGCCTCGATCGGCGCCAACGACCTGGGCTTCGGCAGCGCCTCGGACCCCGCGGCCTCCCTCGCCGACGCGAACCTGCGCCTGCGCTCGCTCGTACCATCCCTCTCGCTGGTGCAGGGGAGCGACGTCTTCGTGGTGACGAGCGCGGGGGGAGCGCTCCTCTACTCGCGCGCGGATCCCGAGCGCGTGGGTGTCGACCTCTCGGCGCTGCCGGTCCTGCGCGAGGCCAAGGGTGGCGACGACGCGGTCACGATCTGGAGCCGCGCCGAAGACCTGCCCGCGGGCGTCGCAGTCGTGCCCCGGCCGCCGCCCGACGCGGTGTACGAGGTGGTGGCCGAGCCCGTGGCGTTCGGCGACGAGCTCCATGGCGTGGTGCTCGTGGGCCAGCGCCTCGACCGCGCGATGCTCGAAGAGGTGCGCGAAATCTCGGGCCTCGACGTCGCGCTCGCCTCTCCCGGCGCGGCGCCGATCTCGACGCTCCGGGCCGGGGCCGCCGCGGACCTCGCCGCGCGGCTGGCCTCGACGCCGAACGCGCTCGAGAGCGCCGGCGCCGTGCGGCCCGGCGGCCGCTTCGAGGAGTGGAGGCTCGGCGGCCACCGCTTCCTGGTCGGGCGCGCCGAGATCGTCCCCCTCGCGTCCGTCGCTCCGCACTTCCTGCTCTTCGCGTCCCTCGACCCGACCCTCGCCTTCCTGCGCGCCGTCGAGAACACGATCCTCGTCGTGGGGATCGGCGTGCTCGCGGCGGCGGTCGCCGCGGCCTTCGCCCTCGCCCGCGGAATCACGCGACCGGTCTCGACGCTCGCCCGCGCCGTCGCGCGGGTCGGCCACGGCGAGCTCGACACCGAGGTGACGATCCAGAGCGGCGACGAGCTCGAGGAGCTGGGCGGCGCCTTCAACGAGATGGTGGCGGGGCTGCGCGAGCGCGATCGCATCCGTCACACCTTCGAGCGTCACGTCTCGAAGTCCGTCGCCGAGGAGATCTTGCGCCATCCCGAGGCGGTGGCGCGCGCCGGCGAGCGGCGCGAGGTCTCGGTCCTGTTCGTCGATCTCGGCGGCTTCACGGCCCACGCCGAGCGCAGCGCGCCGGAGGCCGTGCTGGCGCGCTTGAACGAGTACTTCGAGGCGGTGTGCGACGCCGTGTTCGCGTACGAGGGCACGGTGAACGAGCTCCTCGGCGACGGCATGCTCACGTTCTTCGGCGCGCCGATCCGGCAGCCCGACCACGCGCGTCGCGCCTGCCTCGCCGCGCTCCGCTGCCGCGCGAGCCTCGAGGCGCTCACGGCCACGTGGCGAGCCCAGGGCCTCGCGGATCTGCGCTTCCGCATCGGCGTGCACACGGGGCCGGTCGTGGTGGGCGAGATGGGCACGAGCGCGCGCGGGAAGTACGGCGCGATCGGCGACACGGTGAACCTCGCGAGCCGCATCGAGGGCGTGAACCGTCACTACGGCACGGGGCTCCTCGTCTCCGAGGCGACCCGCGACGCGGCGGGCGATGCCGTGGCCTTCCGCGAGATCGACGCGGTGCAGGTGGTCGGACGGGCGAAGGCCGTGCGGCTGTTCGAGCCGCTCGGCCCGCCAGACGACGTGACCGACGCCCGCCGCGCCGCGGCCGCGGGCTACGCCGCGGCCCTCGCGCGCTATCGCGCCGGCGACTTCGCCGCGGCGGAGGCCGGCTTCGCGGCGCTCGTCGCGGCCCATCCGGGGGACCCGGCGGCGCAGGCGCTCCTCGTCCGGACCCGCCTTCTCCGCAGCTCGCCGCCCGCGACATGGGATGGTGTCCATCGCCTCGCGGAGAAGTAGCGCGCCGTGCGGCCGGCGCGGACAGCCGGAACGTTCAGTCCATTCCGCCGAGGCGTGGTCTCGCAGCGACGGGGCTCGCTCCGCCGCCACACGGTCCGTCGTTGACCCGGCTTCCGCACGGCGCGTAGGATGCTCCCAGGTGGGGCGCGACGCCGGGTGCACGTCGCGCCTCGGGCCTGGCCTGATCCTGGGGGAGGTGTGGCATGCCCGTGCTCCCGCTCATCGACCTGTTGATCCTGCTCGGCTGGACGAGCCTGATGGTCGCCGCGGCCTTGAAGGCCGTGTGGATCACCACGAGCTACCGGCCCGACATCCTGGGCCTCCTGCCGTCGGACTTCCTGATCGCGGCCGGCGTCGCGCTGCTCTTCGCGCTGAGCCTCGCCGCCCGGACGTGGGTCCGCCTGCACGAGCCGAGGCTCCTGCGGCGGCATCGTGCCCTCGAGCCGGGGTTCGACGACCGCGAGGAGCGGAGCGCGCCGGCCGCCCTCGAGACGCTCGTCGAGGCGGCGTCGCGCACCCACGCCGGGGGACGCTGAGAGCCGGATCGGGGGCTAGCGCCGCCCGGGCAGGAGCTGGAGAGCCGAGAGCGCGAGCTCGCGGTAGAGGCCCGCGCTCGCCGTGACGACCGTCGCCGCCTTCCGAAGGATCGACCGCATGGCTGCCTCCCGAGGGTGTCTCTCCCAGGGAAGTGGCCATTCGCGGGCGCGCGTGGCGCGAGATCGTGGGACGCCGGCCGGTCGCGCGGGCCGGGGGCGCGCCTCAGACGAACCGGAGCCGGCGCGCGGCCGCGTAGCCCGCCGCCTCGACGGCCTCGACCGCCTTGCGCGCGACCCGCTTCTTGCGCTCGGTCACGCTCGCGAGGAGCCCCACGCAGAGCAGCACGATCGCGGCGAGCGCCGCGGCGCGGGCGGGCGAGCTCGCTGGGCCGGGCAGGGCCGCGGCGAAGAAGTGCAGCAGCGGGAAGTGGAAGAGGTAGAGGGAGAACGTCATGCCGGCGAGCCAGCGCACGGGCCGCTCGATCCGACGGAGCGAGACACGGGCCGCGATGCTGGAGAAGCCGAGGATGTTGCAGCCGACGAGGAGCCCGGCGACGTACTTGGATGGCAGGTGCCGCGAGTAGCCGTCCCCGACGAGACGCACCACGGTGTCGTCCTGCCACCAGTAGACGGCGTGGCCGACGGGCGAGAGGCGGAACGCGAGGTAGGCCGCGATCGAGCCCAGGAAGAGCGCCCACCCTGCTTTCGGGCCGAGCCTGCCGCGCATCCGGTAGACGGCGACGCCGAGGAGCCAGAGCGGGAGGAGCGCGAGGATCTTCGGACCGACGAGCGCGCAGACGAGCGCCGTGAGGATCCAGGCCGCACGCGGCCGGAGGTAGAAGCCGATCGCGAAGAGCACGTAGTACCAGAACTCGTAGCCGAGCGACCAGTAGGGCCCATCGGAGAACGGGCGGATCGACTCGAACCAGAGCTCGTTCGAGAAGAAGAGCGCGGCGCCGATCTGCACGACGGGACGGTGGCCCTGGTGGTACCAGGATGCGTAGATCGACGGGTCGAGATGGCGGCCGATCTCGTCGACGATCACCGTGACGGCGAGCGCCGGCAGCGCGACCGAGTAGAGACGCGCCAGGCGGGCCTCCGCATAGTCGACGAGGCTCCGATCCCGCGCGACGGCCGTGTGCGCGATCACGAATCCCGAGAGCACGAAGAAGGCGATCACGGCGTCGTCCGCGAGCTCGATCAGCGGGGTCAGCGGCAGGAGTCCGCCGCTCAGGATCGGCAGCGCCGCGTGGGAGACGAAGACCACCAGCGCCGCACCGAACCGGAGGAGGTCGAGGTGCGTCGAGAGCGAGGCGTCGAGCGCGCGCGGGTCCACACGAGTGCCGGTCGTCAATGGGGGGCTCCGCTCGGGACGGCCGCAACACTCTATACCAGACGGTCCAGCGATCGGGGAAACACCTCATCGGTGTTCCGAAAACTCCTTCTGCTCCGGCCGCCGCGGGCTCACGGCCGGTTGCCCGCCCCGGGGCGTTGCCCCAACCTCGCGCCATGACGACCGTCGCCTCCGCGAGTCCGAAGCCTCCGCTCCCGCCGAGCGACCGGAAGATCTGGCTCGACGGACGTCTCGTCCCCTGGGACTCCGTCACCGTCCACGTGCTCTCCCACTCGATGCAGCGGGCGAGCCTGATCTTCGACTTCATGTCGGTCCACGAGACGCCCCGGGGCCCGGCGGTCTTCCGGATGCCGGAGCACGTCCGGCGGCTCCTCCGCTCGGCGGAGCTCCTCGGTCTCCCACTCCGGCTCACCGAGGCCGAGATCTGCGCGGCCGTGGTCGAGACGGTGCGGGCCAATCCGGGCTCCACGTGCGCCAAGGTCTGCGCCTACCTGCCGTCGATCGAGGTCGAGGTCGTGCCGATGGACGACCGCATGTCGGTGTGCGTCGCGGCGTACGACGCCGCCCGCGACGTGATCGCCCGGAACGCCGGCCGGCCCCACGTGGCGCCCGAGCTCCGGCTCCACCTCGACCGCGAGCGCCAGAAGATGCGGCCGGAGATCCTGCCCCCGGCGGCCAAGGTCTCCGCCAACTACACCTCGCCGATGGTCGCCAAGTGGGCGGCGCGCCGAGCGGGCTACGACGAGATCCTGCTCGTCGACGAGAAGGGCTTCGTGGCCGAGGCGTCGACCGAGAACGTGTTCCTGGTCGATCGCGACGGCACGCTTCGCACGCCGTCGCTCGAGTACGTGCTGCCCGGCGTCACGCGCGACGCGATCCTCCAGATCGCGAAGCACGACGGGCGCCCGACGGTCGAGGGCTCGATCCGGCCCGAGGAGCTCTTCACGGCGTCGGAGGTGTTCCTGACGGCGACCTCCGCCGGTGTCTGGCCCGTGATCTCGATCGACCGCAAGCCGGTCGGCGAGGGAAGCCACCTCGGCAGGACCGGGCCCGTGAGCCTCGCGCTCAAGGCGCGCTTCCAGGAGGTGACCTCCGGGCGCGTGCCCGACTTCGATGCCTGGCTCCGCTACGTGAACGAGGGCTGAGTGCGCGTCCTCTCCGGCATCACGACTTCCGGCGTACCGCACCTCGGCAACTACTTCGGCGCGATGCGCCAGCACGTGGCGCACCAGGAGCGGGCGAGCGAGGCGATCTACTTCCTCGCGGACTACCACTCCATGACGAGCATCCGCGACGCCGGCGAGCGTCGCGACTTCGTGCGCACGCTCGTGCTCGACTACCTGGCCTGCGGGCTCGATCCGGAGCGCGCGATCCTGTTCCGCCAGAGCGACGTGCCCGAGGTGTGCGAGCTGCAGTGGATCCTCTCCACCGTGACGCCGATGGGCCTGCTCGAGCGCAGCCACGCCTACAAGGACAAGATCGCGAACGGCCTGCCCGTGGATCACGGCCTCTTCGCCTACCCGGTCCTGATGGCGGCGGACATCCTGCTCTATCACGCCGACCTCGTGCCCGTGGGCCAGGACCAGAAGCAGCACCTCGAGATGACCCGCGACATCGCCACCAAGTTCAACCTCGCCTACGGCGAGGTGTTCGTGCTGCCCGAGCCGCACATCCTGGACGACGTGGCGGTCGTGCCCGGGATCGACGGCCGCAAGATGAGCAAGAGCTACGGCAACACGATCCGCATGTTCGACGACGAGAAGGCGCTCAAGAAGTCGGTGATGGCGATCGTCACGGACTCGACGCCCGTGGAGGAGCCGAAGGACCCGGGCGCGGTGGTGTTCCAGCTCTGGAGCCTGTTCGCGTCGCCCGAGGAGCGGCGCGAGATGGCCGAGCGAGCGAAGCGCGGCGGCCTGGGCTACGGCGACGTGAAGAAGGACCTGCTCGCCCGGCTCCTCGCGTACTTCGGCCCGATGCGGGAGAAGCGGGCGGCGCTCGCGATGCAGGCCGGTCTCGTGGAGGAGGTGCTCGCCCAGGGGGCGAAGCGGGCGCGCGCCCTCGCGCGGCCCGTCCTCGAGGCGGCGCGCGCGGCGTCGGGCCTCGGTCCCGCGCGATGAGCCGCCTCGCGCGCGTCTCGACACTCCTCGGAGTGACGCTCGCGGCGGTCCTCGTCGCCGCGGGCTGCGCGAGCGGCGTCTCCCACGAGGAGGCCGCGCGGACGGACCTCGATCCGCTCGTCGGATACGTCTGGCGGCTCGTCGACGTGATGGGTCCCGGGTCCGCCGAAGAGAGCCCGGTCGACGCCGACCGCTACACGCTCGAGCTCGTGCCCGACGGCAGCGTCGTCGCCCGCGTCGACTGCAACCGCGGTCACGGGCGCTGGAAGCGCGACGGCTCGAAGCTCGCGTTCGAGGGCCTCGCCTTCACGCGCGCCTACTGCGGGACCGAGTCGCTCTTCGACGAGGTCTCGAGCGGACTCGCCCGCGTGTCGGGCTACGCCTTCCGCGACGGCCACCTCTTCCTCACGGAAGGCGAGCGGCGGGAGATCCTCGAGTTCGAGCCGCTTCCCGACGAGCCGGGCGACGCGCCCTAGCCGCCGCTACATCACGATCGCGAGCTGGCGCGAGTGCACGAGGAGCTGGCCGTCGGGGCTCCAGAGCTCGCCGTCCTCCTCGAAGAATCCCTCGCGCACCTCGCGCGCCCGGAAGACCGCGAGCGTCCAGTCGTCGGCGGCGGCGCCGGGGACCGGGAGCACGCTGCGGAAGTGGACCGTGAGGTCGATGGTCGGGAAGCCGGAGAGCTGGAGACCGGGCTTCATCACGGGCATCACGGTGGGCGGCCAGGCGTCGCAGTAGGCCGCGGCGGCGAGGGCATCGACGGGGCGCGGCGTCGAGAGGCGCATCCAGCCGCCGACCAGCGCCTCGTCGGCACCGGAGAAGGGCGCTCCGCCGAGGGCGTGCCGGTACTCGTACCGGGCGTGCATGGGAAGCGATCCGCCCTGTCGCGGGGGCATCGGCGGCGTGGCCGCAGGCGAGGGAACGGCCGGCATGCGGGCGTGACGCAGCTCGAGGTCGGTCTTCCAGGGCGGCGAGAAGGCGCCGAGGGCCAGGGCGAGCAGCCGCTCGCCCTGGCGCATGCGCGCCGAGACGGTCGTGAGCGATCGGCCTTCGCGCTCGATCGTCGTCTCGATCGAGGTCGCGCCCTCGGCGGGCGGCGCCGTGTAGTGCACCGTGAGCGAGCGCGGCGCCCGGGCGGCGTCGCCCACGGCGTCGACCATCGCGCGCAGGAGCACCGCGGCGACGTAGCCGCCGTTCGGCCCGCGCAGGATCCACCAGTCCTTCGACATGGCGGCCTCGTAGCGGCCGGGCGCCAGCCGCTCTACGGCGGTGTCGCGATCGAACGGCGTCGGCGCAGCGAGGCTCACCGGTCCGACTCGTCCTCCACGCGCACGAGCGTCTCGAAGTACGCCCACAGGGGCAGCCAGATCACCAGGAACAGAGCCACGAATTTCCAGGTTTCCACGGATCCCTCTCCGATTCCAGACGCCGCGATCTCCTCCTTCTCGGGCGGATCGCGGAAAGTGTGAAGACATGGCGAGCGGTCGCGGGCTTCAAGCGAGCGCCTGCACCGCATCGGCGGCCTCGAGGAGCAGCGCCTCCGTCGTCTCCCACCCCATGCAGGCGTCCGTGATCGAGACGCCGTACTGGAGCGGCCGGCCTGGCAGCCAATCCTGTCGGCCCTCCCTGAGATGGCTCTCGAGCAGGAGGCCGCAGAGGGCGTGCTGTCCCCCGCGCACCTGCTCCAGCACCTCGCGGCAGACGGCGGCCTGACGCCGCGGGTCCTTGCCCGAGTTGCCGTGGGAGCAGTCGACCATCACGCCTCGCGCGATTCCCTCGACGCCGACGAGCGCCGCCGCGTGCGCGACGGCATCGCGACCGTGGTTCGGCCCCGCGCTCCCGCCGCGCAGCACGACGTGGCGATCGGGGTTCCCGCGCGTCCGCACCACACACGTCTGTCCGTCTGCGTCGATGCCCAGAAAGCTGTGCGGATGTCGCGCGGACACCATGGCGTCGAGGGCGACCTGGAGGCCGCCGTCGGTGCCGTTCTTGAAGCCGACGGGCATCGAGAGGCCGCTCGCCATCTCGCGATGGGTCTGGCTCTCGGTCGTGCGCGCGCCGATCGCGGCCCAGCTCAGGCACTCGGCCACGTACTGCGGCGTGATCGGATCGAGCAGCTCGCTCGCGCAGGCGACGCCGAGCCGCCCGATCTCGAGCAGGAGGCCGCGCGCGAGCGCGAGGCCCGCCTCCACGTCGCAGCTCCCGTCGAGGTGGGGATCGTTCACGAGCCCCTTCCAGCCGACCGTCGTGCGCGGCTTCTCGAAGTAGGTGCGCATCACGACGACGAGCTCGTTGCGCAGGCGCGCCGACACGTCCGCGAGGCGGCCGGCGTACTCGAGGGCGGCCTTCGGGTCGTGGAGCGAGCACGGTCCGACCACGACGACGAGGCGACGACGGTCGCGCCCGTGCAGCACGTCGCGCACGGCCGCGCGCGTCGAGGCCACGAGCTCGCCGACCTTCTCGGGGATCGGGAGCCGCTGCTTCAGCCGGGCCGGCGGCGTGAGCCGCACGATCTCCGTGACGTTCCGGTCCTCGAGCTTCGTGTCGAGGGCGCGCGATCGGGTGTCGGTCGACATGTCTCGGCTCCTTCCGGAGGCAACTCGGGGCCCCAAAACGCCGGAAGCCCTGGGAGGGTCTCTCTCAGGGCTTCCGGGGTACGGTCTGTGCTCGACGAGATCTCAGCCTGTGCCGCCCCCCGGCGCCCCGCCCGCAAACCACACGTCCGAGATGTGCGTGCGCTTGGCGGACGCCATCGGAACGAGGTGACGGAGCTGGACGCGGCAGACGGACATGGAGACCTCTTCGGAACGATCGCAGCTTGCCTGAAGCGCGAAGCACTGTCGAGCCCCGAATTGGGGAATCGCCGCGAAGAAGGCCGTCACCTACCGTGGCGGGACGAAGGAGAGCCTCCGATGAGCGCAGCCGACCCCGCCAATCCCTCCTACGCGCAGGCCTTCCTGCCCGGACAAGTCGTGCACGACGCCGACTCCCACGTGATGGAGACGCCCGATTGGCTCGGGCCCTTCGCCGATGCGGCGACACGCGCTCGCATGAAGCCCCTCCACGTCGCGACGGTGAAGCCCGGCGAGGAGCACTTCATCGACGTGCTGCGCCGCAAGCACCGGGATCCCGCCTTCCGCGGGCGCGACGCGGACGAGATCCTGCTGCGCAAGAACTGGACGGCCACGGGCTCCTTCCTGAAGGAAGACCGGCCGCGCGCCCTCGACCTCCTCGGCTTCGCGAGCCAGCTCGTGTTCAACACGTTCGCGAGCGCGTACCTCCTGCGCGCGGAGCGGAGCGGCGACCTCGACTTCGCCTACGGCCTCGCGAGCGCCCACAACCGCGCCATGGTGGACTTCTGCGCCGCCGATCGGCGGCTGCTCGCGGTGGGCTACGTGCCGCTCGCCGACTTCGAGCGCGCCGAGCGCGCGGCGGAGGAGGCGCTCGCCCTCGGCTGCAAGGCGCTGCTCGTGCCCTCGGCCTGCCCGCGCGGCCACTCGCCGAGCCACGTCCGTCTCTTCCCGGTGTGGGCGCGGGCCCAGGAGGCGGGCATTCCGATCGTGCTGCACGTGGGCGGCGGCGGCGAGCTCCTCTCGCCCGACTACTTCGTGAACGGGCTCCCGCCCGTTCCCGACTTCCACGGCGGCGCCGAGAACTTCCGCTCCGTGGACTACATGGCGATCCCGTACCCGCCGATGCAGACCCTCGCGACGATGATCTTCGATCGCGTGCTCGACCACTTCCCGCGGCTGCGCGTCGGCGTGATCGAGCAGGGCGCCTCGTGGCTCCCTGGCTGGATGCGCCAGCTCGACTCGGCGTTCGAGGCCTTCCGCAAGAACGAGGAGCGCCTGCAGCAGCTCGCGCTGCGTCCGAGCGAGTACGTGCGCCGACAGATCCGTGTGACGCCGTACCCGGCGGAGGACGTCGCGTGGATCGTCGCCCAGAGCGGCCCGGAGATCTGCCTCTTCTCGTCGGACTTCCCGCACGTGGAGGGCGGCCGCCATCCGATCCGCCGCTTCGAGGCGGGCCTCGCCGACGCGAGCGAGGCGGTCCGCCGCCGCTTCTACTGCGACAACTTCGTCGACCTGATGGGCGCGGCGCTGCGCTAGCCCGGCCTCAGGGCAGGACCGGTCCGAGCTGGCCGGTCGTGTGCAGCTCGAGCTTCTGCTCGTGGGTGGTGCGGGCGAAGCCGAAGTTGCCGCACTGGTAGCTCAGGTCCTGCGCGAACTCGAGCGTCGCATCGATCAGGCCGTCGGTCCCGACGAACCCCAGCACCTTCGTCTCGCGGTTGCAGAAGTCGGTCTTCGGGTTGCAGCTCACGTTGCAGTGCAGGTTCTGGGCGTCGGGGCAGTCGTAGCTGCAGATCGACCGCGGCTTGCCCGGGCCCGGCGCCGTGCAGCTGAAGCGGCAGCCCGGGAACACGGGCACCGTGGCCACCCTGATGACGCCGCTCAGGTTCTGGCCGCTGGCGTCGGACGAGGTCTGGCTCATCGTGAAGAGGCCGGTGTCGAGGAACGCGCTGTTCAGGCTGCCGTTGGCCTTGTGGCAGTCGGAGGCGAACCCGCCCGTGAAGCGCCAGCTTCCATTGAGATCCGGGATGGGCGAGGAGGGCGGAGACACGGAGCCGAACGTCGTGATCGTGACCAAGGGCGCCTGCAGATCGAGCGTCGATGGAATGCTCGCCGGGAGCTCGCAGTCCTGGTTGAGGCAGGCGCCGACGGCCTTCCGGATCTCCCCGCTCCCGCTGCAGCGATCCTTGATCGCCATCTTGACCGGCGTCACGCTCGTATCCGTCGGCTGGAGGGCGAGCGTCGCGTCGGCCTTCAGCGACTGGGCCCTGAACGACACGAACGGGCAGGCGAGCCTGCTCCAGGTAGTGCCGTGGAGCCAGCGAAGCTCGGCGTAGAGGGTGCGCCCGTCGCGCGTGAGGCCCGTCGCGTCGACGTGCGTCGTCGTGCTCGGAAGCGTCTTGCTGTCGAAGAGATCCGAGCGTCCGGGCTGGGTGCCGACGACGACCTGCCAGCCGTCCACGACCTCCTGCCGCGGATCCCACATGAACTCGTGCGTCGCGCCCGTCAGCACGCCGCCGCACGTCGGGGCCGTGAAGATCGGCCGCTGCGGGCCCGCCGAGCTCAGGAGGCACGAGGTCGTCAGGAAGCGACCGAGCACGGCCGGCTTGAAGGCGAGCGTGGCGATCACGGCGCTGCCGTCCGTGGGAAGATTCGTCACGTGCTGGCTCGTGACGTTCGGGTCCCCGTAGGCGCCGTTGGGAGTCTTGAAGATGTCGCCCGTGCCGGGGGTGCGCCCGACCGTCAGGGACCAGTCTTCGATCTGCCAGCCGTTGTCGTCCCAGCTGAAGTCGGCGGTGTCGCCGGAGAGCGTGCTGTTGCAGGCGGGAAGCACGAGGCTCGGCGTCGCCACGTGGGCCGCCTGGAACGAGCAGTCCGCGTTCTGCCAGCCCCCTACGGCGGTGTGGTAGCTGAGCCGCGCGTAGACGATGCTGCCGTCACCGGGGAGCGTCGGAACATCGTCCGGCCCCGTGGCGTTCGGATCCGTCGCCGCGCGCACGCCCGAGTCGTGATACTCCTTCCCCCCGGCCGTGAAGCCCACCTTGAGCTGCCACGAGTCGACGGGCCAGCCGTGGGCATCCCACGTGAACGTGCCCCCGAGACCCGGCAGCACGGTGCCGCAGGTCGGCGTGAGCAGTGACGGTCGCGGGAGCGTCTCGATCTGGATCGTGTAGCTCTTCACGTGCCACTTGTTGTCGGGGCCCAGCGTGCGCAGCCGTACGAAGAGCTTGCGACCGTCGGGGAGGACCGGCTTGCCGCTCAGGTCGGCGGCCACCGAGGTCGTGGACAGCTTTCCGCTGTTGAAGAGATCCGACTTGCCCGGCGCGCTGCCGATCAAGAGGCTGTAGAACGGCGCACCCACGGACGTCCACGAGAAGGTCATGCCCGGGTAGTCGATCTCGGGGCTCGCGCTGGTCGGATCGGGCGTGAGGAGGACGGCGACGGGAGTGGCGACGGCCGCGGCTGCATCGCGGGCCGGCAGCAGGACGAGGACCGCGAGGGCGAGGAGCCCGGCCGACAGCGCGGCGCGCAGCGACCGACCGGGAAGCCTGCCGACGCACCCGGGCGCCGCGTTCGATGTCTCCGTCGATCCTCGCATTCGGCGCCCCCGGAAAAATGGTGGCGCCCATCTTACCGTGATCGGTCGCGAGTGCGACGCCTCGCCCTGCGCCGGCGAGCGCCGCGGCCCGCCCCGAGACGCACGTCGCGGCTCGGGACGGGCCGGTCAAGCCTTCCGGAATTCGAGGGCTTCGCCCGAGAGACGCGCGTCGACTGCGATCTTCGAGCCCTCGGGGAACTCGCCCTGGAGGATCCGCACGGCGAGCGGGTCCTGCACCAGGCGCTGGATCACGCGCTTGAGCGGCCGGGCGCCGTAGTGCGGGTCGTAGCCCTTCTCGGCCAGGAGCTGCTTCGCCTCCTCGCCCACCTCGAGCGTGATGCGCCGCTCGGCGAGGAGCTTCTTCACGCGCTCGAGCTGGATGTCGACGATGCGCCCGATCTCCTGCCGGCCGAGCTGGCGGTAGATGATGACCTCGTCGACGCGATTCAGGAACTCCGGCCGGAAGTGCGCGCGCAGCGCCTCGGTCACGCGCCGCTCCATCTCCGCGCGGTCCGAGACCCCGAGCTCGACGATGTACTGGCTGCCGATGTTCGAGGTCAGGATCAGGACGGTGTTGCGGAAGTCGACCGTGCGGCCCTGGCCGTCCGTGAGGCGGCCGTCGTCGAGGATCTGGAGCAGGACGTTGAACACGTCCGGATGCGCCTTCTCGATCTCGTCGAACAGCACGACGCTGTAGGGGCGGCGGCGCACGGCCTCGGTGAGCGCGCCGCCCTCCTCGTAGCCGACGTAGCCCGGCGGCGCGCCGATCAGCCGCGACACGGAGTGCTTCTCCATGAACTCGCTCATGTCGATGCGCACCATCGCGTGCTCGTCGTCGAACAGGAACTCGGCCAGCGCGCGGGCCGTCTCGGTCTTGCCCACGCCCGTGGGCCCCAGGAAGATGAACGAGCCGATCGGGCGGTTCGGATCCTGGAGCCCCGCGCGCGCGCGGCGCACGGCGTTCGAGACCGCGACCAGCGCCTCGTCCTGGCCGATCACGCGGCGGCGCAGGTTCTCCTCCATGTGGAGGAGCTTCTCCTGCTCGCCTTCCATCATCTTCGACACCGGGATGCCGGTCCACTTCGAGACGATCTCGGCGATCTCCTCGGCGGTGACCTCCTCGGTGACGAGCGAGCTCTCCTTCTGCAGCTTCGCGAGGCGCTCCTGCTCCGCCGTGATCTCGCGCTCGATCTGCACGAGCTTCCCGTAGCGGATCTCGGACGCGCGCTCGAGGTTGCCCTGGCGCGTCGCGCGCTCGAGCTCGAGGTTCAGGGACTCGCGCTGCTCCTTCAGGTCGCGCAGCTTCTGGATCTCGGCCTTCTCGGCCTCCCAGCGCGCCTTCATCGCGTCGCCGCGCTCGCGCAGCTCGCCGATCTCCTGGTCCACGCGCACGAGCCGCTCGCGGCTCGCGGCGTCCGTCTCCTTCTTCAGCGCCTCGCGCTCGATCTCGAGCTGCGTGCGCTTGCGCTCGATCTGGTCGAGCTCCTCGGGCATGGAGTCGATCTGCACGCGCACGCGGCTCGCGGCCTCGTCCACGAGGTCGATCGCCTTGTCGGGCAGGAAGCGGTCGGTGATGTAGCGGTTCGAGAGCGTCGCGGCGGCGACCAGCGCGGCGTCCTGGATTCGCACGCCGTGGTGTACCTCGTAGCGTTCCTTCAACCCGCGCAGGATCGAGATCGTGTCCTCGAGCGAGGGCTCACCGACGAACACCGGCTGGAAGCGGCGCTCGAGGGCCGCGTCCTTCTCGACGTGCTTCCGGTACTCGTCGAGGGTCGTCGCGCCCACGCAGCGCAGCTCGCCGCGGGCGAGCGCGGGCTTCAGCAGGTTCGCGGCGTCGGCCGCGCCCTCGGCGGCGCCCGCGCCGACGATCGTGTGCAGCTCGTCGATGAAGAGGATGATCTTGCCCTGGGCCTCGGCGACCTCGCGCAGCACGGCCTTCAGGCGATCCTCGAACTCGCCGCGGTACTTCGAGCCGGCGATCAGCGATCCGACGTCGAGGGTGATGACGCGCCGGTCCTTCAGCGACTCCGGGACGTCGCCCGCGACCACGCGCTGGGCCAGCCCCTCCACGATCGCCGTCTTGCCGACACCGGGCTCGCCGATCAGCACGGGGTTGTTCTTCGTGCGCCGCGAGAGCACCTGGATCACGCGCCGGATCTCGTCGTCGCGACCGACCACCGGGTCGAGCTTCCCGCGACGGGCGAGGTCGGTCAGGTCGCGGCCGAACTTCTCGAGGGCCTGGTACTTGGACTCGGCATCGGGATCGGTCACGCGGGCGCCGCCGCGCACCGCCTGGAGCGCCTTCAACAGCGCATCGCGCGTCGCGCCGAGGCCGCGCAGGAGCTCGCCCGTCGGATCGCTCTTCTCGGCGGAGACGGCGAGCAGGAGGTGCTCGGTCGAGACGTAGTCGTCCTGGAGCTGCTCCGCCTCCCGGAAGGCGGCCTCGAGGACGCGGCCCGTCGCATCCGAGAGCCGGATCTGGGCCGCCGCCCCGCTGACCTTCGGCAGGCGGGAGAGCAGGCCTTCGAGGTCCTTCTGGAGACGGTCGACGGGAACGCCGAGCTTCTCGAGGATCGGGACGGTGACGCCCTCGCCCTGGGCGAGCAGGGCGGCGACCAGATGGGCGGGCTCGACCGCCCCATGACCCCGGCTGCTCGCGAGGCTCTGGGCTTCAGAGAGGGCTTCCTGGCTCTTGATCGTGAGCTTGTCGAATCGCATGCGGCAACCCTAGGGCCGACCCCCGGGCAGGCAACACCCCGTTGCCGCAAGAGGCTCCGCGGCGGCTCAGCCCTTCTGCTTCAGGGCCACGTAGACCTGGGCGTCGCCGCGGCGAACCAGCAGGCGGGCGCCCTTCTTGGCGCCGGAGAGCGCATCCTTGAGGTCGGTCGACTTGCCGACGGGCTTGCCGTTGGCCTCGAGGATCACGTCCCCGCGGCGGACGCCCGCGTCGTCCGCCGGGCTCCCCGGCTGGACCCCCGACACCACGACGCCCTCCTGGCTGTCGAGCTCGAGCTGGCGGGCGATCTCGGGCGTCACGTTCTGAACGCGCAGCCCCCACTGAGACGGGCCGGGCTCGTGCTCGGGGCCCTTGGCGGGCTCGGTCTCGGCGGCCGCCTCCGGCAGCTCCCCCACCTTCACCTCGAAGGTCTTCTGCTCCCCGTCGCGCAGGGCGACGACCTTGCAGGTCTTGCCGATCTCGGTGCCCGCCACGAGCCGCGGCAGCTCGTCCATCTGCTTCACGGGCTTGCCGTCGAACTCCACGATCACGTCGCCGCGCTGGAGGCCGGCCTTCGCCGCCGGGCCCTTCGGGTCGACCTTCGAGACGAGCGCGCCGCCCTTGTCGCCGACGTGGAACGACTCCGCGAGCTCCGGCGTGATGTGCTGGATCACGACGCCGAGCCAGCCGCGCGTCACCTTCCCGGAGCTCTTGAGCTGCGGGAGGATCTCCTTCGCCATGTTCACGGGCACCGCGAAGCCGATCGTGTTGGCGCGCGGGTTGATCGCGGTGTTGATGCCGATGACCTCGCCGGCCAGGTTGAGCAGCGGCCCGCCCGAGTTCCCGGGATTGATCGCGGCGTCGGTCTGGATGAAATCGTCGTACGGGCCCTGTCCGATGTTGCGACCCTTCGCGCTGACGATGCCGGCGGTCACGGTGTGTGCGAGGCCGAACGGGTTCCCGATCGCGACCACCCAGTCGCCCGGCCGCACGCTCTCGGAGTCACCGAGGGCGAGCGACGGCAGCGGCTTGTCGGTCTTCACGCGGATCAGGGCGATGTCGGTCTTCGGGTCGCGGCCCACGATCTCGGCGTCGAGCTCGGAGCCGTCGTTGAACGCCACCTTGATGCTGTCGACGTCTTCGACCACGTG
The DNA here is from genome assembly GCA_035542715.1 of Myxococcota bacterium. Lineage (GTDB taxonomy): Bacteria > Myxococcota_A > UBA9160 > UBA9160 > UBA9160 > DATKKW01. The sequence continues at coordinate 23,018 of DATKKW010000055.1, read as the reverse complement.
GTTGTTGGTCACGATGTAGCCGTCGGGCGAGATGACGAAGCCGGTGCCGAGGCTCGGCACCTTGCGCTCGCGCTGCCGGAACATCTCGTCGAGCTGGCCCCCGAAGAACTCCTCGACGCCCGGCGGGACCTGCATCTGGCTTCCGGCGATCGTCTTGGACGTCTGGATGTTCACCACCGCGGGCGAAACCCTCTCGGCGAGGTCCGCGAAGCTCGGAGGCGCTCCGACAGGCGGCGCGGCGGGCGTCTGATGGCCGTTCTCGGTCCAGAACGGCGCGTTGTCGGCCTTGGGCTTCGTCTCGTCCTTCGACCCGAAGAGGTCGATCGCGCGGGCGTCGCTTCCGTGCCAGCGCACGTCGATCTCGAGCATGCCCGTCGCGATCGCGAAGGCGCCGAGCGCCGCGGCCAGGGCGGCGAGCCATCGCCCGGCCCGCGCCGTCCGCCGCCTGCCCGTGCTGCGGTCCGTCGCCGCCGGGTGGGCCCGCGGGCCGAGCTGCGCTTCCTCGTTCGGAGAATCGGGGATCATGGACAATCGCTCCTCGCGTGCCGGGCGCTCAACCGAGCGGCACGGCGACATGGTAACGACGGGGCCCACGCTGAACCACGAGCAGCGCTTGCGAGAGGCCCCGCAGATCGAGCACGGCGCGGCGGAAGGCCGCCACGTCCGGCAGCTCTCGACCGTTCACCGCGAGGAGCAGGTCTCCGGGCTGGATCCCCACCTGCTCCGCGCCGCTCCTCGGCCGCACCGTTGAGACGACGAATCCGCCGCCTTGGTTCGCTTTCGCCCGCAGCCCCAGGAGCTTCTCGCCGAGCGCGTCGAGGGCCTGCGGAGAGACCGCCTCCGCCCGCGCCCGGACGTCGCGGACCGCGCCGCCGCGCCAGAGGGTCAGGGACACGTCGCTGCCTTCGGTCACGGTGTCGAGCACCTCGTAGACGTCCCGAGCGCTCTGCACGGCGTGTCCGTCGACCTTCGTCACCACCTCGCCGCGCGTCACGCCGGCCCGCTCGGCGGACCCGCCGGGATCGACCTTGGCGACGAGCACGCCGGAGAGGTGCGGCGGGAGCTCCATCACCTCGCTCATCCGTTCGTCGAGGTCCTGGACCTCCATGCCGATCCCGATCGGCGTCACCGCGCCGCGCTCGATGAGCTGCTTCACCACGCGCTTGGCCACGTCGATCGGGATGGCGAAGCCGATCCCCTGGGCGCCGCCGCCGTAGATCGCGGTGTTGATCCCCACCAGCCGGCCCTCGGCGTTGAGCAGCGGGCCGCCGGAGTTCCCGGGGTTGATCGAGGCGTCCGTCTGGAGGAAGCCGTGGAACACGCGGTGCTCGGTGCGAAGCGAGCGGTCGACCGCGGAGATCACGCCGGTCGTCACCGTGTTGGAGAGACCGAAGGGATTGCCGATCGCGATCGCGGGCTCGCCCACGAGGATGTCCTGCGACGTCCCCGGCTCGACGAAGGGCAGGCTCTCCTCGGTCTCGACGCGAAGCACTGCGAGGTCGTTGTTCGGGTCGGCGCCGACGAGCTTCGCGTCGAACTCGCGGCCGTCCGCCAGGCTGACGCGCACCCGCGTCGCCTGGCTGATCACGTGCTCGTTGGTCACGACGTGGTGCTGGGCGTCGATCAGGACGCCCGAGCCCAGGCTCTGGACGGTCTGGGCGGCGCGCGGCTCGAAGAAGTCGTGGAAGAAGCGGTCGAAGAAGGGATCGTCGGCGAACGCCCGGAACGGGCTCTCGACCACGCGCTCCGTGGTGACGTTCACGACCGCCGGTCCCACGCGCTGGACCGCCTGCACCGTGGGCGTCCGACGCAGGAACGGGTCATCGGCGCGGGCCGTGGGCGCAGCGCAGAGCGCGCCGGCGGCGACGAGGGCGAAGAGGCGGGCGCGGCGCATGGTCGATCCGAGCCTAGGCACCGCGCTGGTGCGGGGCAACGCGGCGGCGCGGTCGCTAGCCTCGCGCTCGCCGCCTCGGCGGAACGGGAGGCACGGGTGCCCGTCGGAGACCTCCAGCGCGAGCTCGCGCTGCGCTTCGGACGCCGCGCCGAGCTCGCCGCGCGGGCCCCCGGGCGCGTGAACCTGATCGGCGAGCACACCGACTACAACGAAGGGCTCGTCCTGCCGTGCGCCCTCGACCGCGACGCCCGCGTGGTGGCGGCGCGCCGCGACGACGCGCGCTTCCGCGTGCTGGCGTGCGACCTCGGCGAGGTCGCGGAGTTCGTCGCCGGGGACTCCGCTCGAGGTCACGGCTGGTCCGAGTATCTCCGCGGGGTGGTGTTCGCGCTTCGCGAGAGGGGCCATCGGATCGTCGGGTTGGACGCGGTCGTGGCGAGCACGGTTCCCCGCGGCTCGGGCCTCTCGAGCTCGGCCGCGCTCGAGGTGGCGTTCGTGACGGCGCTCGATCTGGCGGCGGGCCTGGGCCTCGACGGCCTCGCCCGCGCGCGCCTCGCCCATCGGGCGGAGAGCGGCTTCGTCGGCGTGGCGTGCGGCCTCATGGACCAGCTCGCGAGCGCCCTCGGCCGGGCCGGCTGCGCGTTGCGGATCGATTGCCGCTCGCTCGAGATCACGCCCGTGTCGATCCCGGCCGAGGCGCGGCTCCTCGTCGCGGACTCGGGCGTGCGGCGCGAGCTCGCCGCAGGCGCCTACAACGAGCGGCGAGCGGAGTGCGAGCGAGCCCTCGCCGGGGCTCGGAACGCCCGCGTCGCGACGCCGGACGCGACGGCGCTGCGCGATCTCTCGCCGGCGGACCTGCCGGCCCTCGAGCGCGTCCTCGATCCGACGGCGTTCCGCCGGGCGCGCCACGTGCTGACCGAGAACGAGCGCGTCGAGAGGACGTGCGCGGCGCTCCGCGGCGGCGACCTCACCGAGGCCGGTCGCCTCTTGCGCGAGGGCATGGCGAGCCTGCGCCGCGACTTCGAGGTGAGCGTCCCCGAGCTCGACGCCCTGTGCGAGATCGGCGACGCGCTGCCCGGCGTGTTCGGCTCGCGCCTCACCGGGGCGGGCTTCGGCGGCTGCACCGTCCACCTCGTGCAGGCCGCGGCGGCGAAGCAGGCGGCCAAGGCCCTGTCCGACGGGTTCGCGGCGCGCTTCGGGCGACGCATCTCGGTGCTGGAGGCGACGCCGTCGGAAGGGGCAGGGCCGCTCCCGACCTAGGGCTTCGCGGGCTCGTCTCCGTCGCGGGCCGTCGGCGTCTCCGCGCCGGAGCTCTGGGCTGCCGCGCGCAGCGAGTCGCCGCGCTTCACGAGCAGGAACTTGGTCTCGCTGCCGCGCCGCGCGGTGATCAGGAACGTGTCGCGGTCCTTCACCGTGGCCATCGCGCGACGGAAGCCGGAGAGGTCATCCACCGTCTCCTTCTCGACGCGCTCCACCACGTCGCCCGGCGCGAGACCGGCCTCGCTCGCCGGCGAGCCGCGCGCCACGAACGCGACGAACGCGCCCCGCCGCGTGTCGAGCCGCTGCTCGCGCCACAAGCTCTCGGTGATCTCCTGGACGTGGAAGCCCGCGTCGCTCTCGACCACCTCGGGCTCGACCCGGGGCTGCGTGCCGATCGTGAGCTTCAGGCTGCGAGGCTTGCCGCCGCGCAGGATCTCGAGGGCGACGCTGCGCCCCGGCTCGATCCGCGCGACCTGACGTTGGAACGCACCGAGCTCCTCGTCCTTCTCGGCCTCGATCCCGACGCCGTCGAAGCGCGTGATCACGTCACCGGGCTCGAGGCCCGCCGTCTTCGCCGGCGAGCCCGCGGAGACGCTGTTCACCACGACCCCGCTCGCGTCCGGCACGCCGAAGTAGCGCGCGAGGTCGCGGTCGAGGGGCTGCATCGTGATGCCGACCCAGCCTCGCTCGATCCCGCCGTGCTCGATCTGGCGCCGGACCTCGAGGGCGGTCGCGATCGGGATCGTGAAGCCGATGCCGCGGCCCTGGCCGCGGGAGTTGATGCCCACCACGCGCCCCTCGAGGTCGACGAGCGGCCCGCCCGAGGAGCCGAGGTCGATCATCGCGTCGGTCTGGATGAAGTCGTTGAGCACGTCCTCGACGCCGAGGTTCCGTCCCTTCGCCGAGACGATCCCGAACGACACCGTGCCGTCGAGGCCATAGGGATTCCCGATCGCGAGCACCCACTGGCCCACGCGTACGGAGTCGGCGGGGGCGAACTTCGCGGCGGGGAGCTTCGTCTCGGGCTCGATGCGCAGCACGGCGAGGTCCGTCTGCTTGTCGGTGCCGAGGATCCTGGCCGGGTACTTCGTGCGCCGGCCCGGGACCGAGACCGTCACCTTCTCGGCGCGCTCGACCACGTGGTGGTTCGTCAGGATCTCGCCGTCCTCGCTCGCGACGACGCCCGAGCCCGTCACCTGGTTGCGTCGGTCGTCGATCTTCACGATCGCCTCGATGTGGACGACGGACGGCTTCACCTGCTCCGAGACCGAGATGATCCGCTCCTGGAGCGCGTCGAGCGGCTCGTCCGCCCGGGCCGGGACGGAGGCGCCGAGCACGAGGGCGAGGAGGGCGAACGCGAAGGACGGGAGTCGGCGCACGGGGCTCCTTTGCTCTCCGGACACTAGGCCGCGCGATCGAGCGCGCGCCGCAGGCGCGCACAGGCGCTAGCGGGATCATCGGCCAGCTGGACCTCGCCCGTGAGGGCGACACCTGCTGCCCCGGCGTCGAGAAGGGACGGTACCCGCTCGCAATCCACGCCTCCCTGGGCGAGGACGGGAAGGCCGAGACGACACGCCTCCGCGAGAGCGTCGAGGCCCACGGGCCGGCGGGTCGCGGGCTTCGAGCGGGGCTCGAAGATCGGGGCGAGGAAGGCGTAGCTCGCACCCTCCCGGGCGGCCGCCGCGACCTCCGCGGGCGCATGGGCGGACACGCCGACCAGGCGCGCGCTTCCGAGCAGGAGACGCGCGTCCGCGACGCCGACCGCGTCGAAGCCGAGATGGACGCCCGCCGCATCGAGCGCGAGCCCCACGTCGAGCCGCCGGTTCACGAGGACCCGCACGGGGCGCCCGTCGTGGCGGGCCGCGGCGCCGCGGCGGGCGGCCGCATCGAGCTCCGCCGCGTGGGCGAGGAGCGCGGCGCCTTCGAGCTCGCGCTCCCGTACCTGCACCCAGTCGACGCCTGCCGCGACGGCGGCCTCGACCAGGACGGGGAGCGGATGGGGCCCGAGCCCGCGCTGCGTGACCAGGCAGAGCACCGGGCGGCCGGGATCGATGCCGCGCGCGCTCAGAAGGTCGCGAGCCCGTCGAGGGGACTCGACGCCGACGCGTACAGGCGTCGGGGCATGCGCCCGGCCTCGTAGGCGAGGCGGCCGGCCTCGATCGCGAGGCGCATGGCGCGCGCCATCCTGACGGGGTCCTTCGCCGCGGCGATCCCGGTATTCATCAGGACGGCCGTCGCGCCGAGCTCCAGCGCGATCGCGGCGTCGCTCGCGGTGCCGACCCCGGCGTCGACGATCACCGGGACCTCGACCGTCTCGAGGATGATGCGGAGGTTGGCCGGGTTGCGGATGCCGAGGCCCGAGCCGATCGGCGCCGCGAGCGGCATCACCGCGGCGCAGCCGAGCGCCGCGAGGCGCTGACACGCGACGGGGTCGTCGGTGACGTAGGGAAGGACCGTGAAGCCCTCGCCGACCAGGATCCGCGCCGCCTCGATCGTGGCCGACGTGTCCGGGAAGAGCGTGCGCTCGTCGCCGATCACCTCGAGCTTCACGAGGTCGGTGCCGAGGAGCTCCCGCCCGAGACGCGCGGTGGTGACGGCGTCGTCCGCGGTGTAGCAGCCGGCGGTGTTGGGAAGGATCACGAGGCCACGCGAGGAGAGCGCCTCGTAGAGGTTCTCGCCCTTCGGCGCGTCGAGCCTCACGCGGCGCAGGGCCACGGTCACCATCTCGGCGCCCGCCGCTGCCACGCACTCGAGGTTCTGCTCCAGCGAGGCGTACTTGCCGCTGCCGACGATGAGGCGTGAGCGGAAGCGATGCGCACCGAGCTGATAGGTCTCCGCCATGGCTAGCCTCCTCCGACGGCTTCGAGGATCTCGACCCGGTCTCCGGCGCCGAGCGTCCGGGTCAGATGGCTCGAGCGCGGGACCACGCTGCGATTGACCGCGACGGCGACGCGCCTCCCTGCGAGCCCGAGCTCCGCGAGCAGGTCGGCGATCGTCCGGCCGGCTCCGATCGCGCGGCGCTCGCCGTTCACGACGATCACGAGCTCTGCTTCCAAGGCGGCGTCCATCGGGCGGCGGCTCACGCGAGAGGGAATGGCGCGACGCTACTCGACGCGCTCGGCAGGGTCAAACCCGCGCCCCGATTTCGATCCGATTTCCCGTGGGTTATACCGCTGCCATGAGCTCCGTCGGCGCGCCCGGTCCGGTCGTCGCGCGCATCGACCTGGGCGCGCTGCGCGCGAACTGGGCGGTGCTGCGTGCGGCAGCCGGCCGCGCCCGCCTCTTCGCCGTCGTGAAGGCCGATGCCTACGGACACGGCGCGCCCGCCGTCGCGCGCACGCTGCGCGACGCGGGCTGCGACGCGTTCGCGGTGGCTCGCGTCTCGGAGCTGGCGGTGCTGCGCGACGCGGGGCTCGAAGGCGAGGTGCTCGTGCTCGGCGGGACGGTCGACGCCGCGGAGGCCGACGCCGCCCTCGCCCTCGGCGCGACGCTCGCGCTCCACCACGAGGAGCACGTGGCCCTCGCCGCCGCCGCCGCCCGCCGCCGGTCGGTATGCGCCGCGGTGCACCTCGAGGTCGATACCGGCATGCGTCGCATGGGGGTCTGCTCGGACGACCTGCCTCGCCTCGTGGCACGCGTCGCTGCGGAGCCGTCGCTTCGTCTCGCCGGCGTGTTCACCCACTTCGCCCGGGCCGACGAGCCCGGAGCCCCCGAGGCCGACGCCCAGCTCGCGCGCTTCTCCGCGGCGCTCGAGGCGGCGAAGCTCCCGAGGGACGGAAGCCTGCTCGTCCACGCTGCGAACTCCGCGGGCATCCTCGCGGGCGCGCGGCTCGGCGCGGCGCTGCCGGAGGCCAACGCCGCGCGTCCCGGCCTCGCGCTCTACGGCGTGTCTCCCTTCGGAACGTCCGACGGCCGGGCCTCCGCGCTGCGTCCGGTGATGACGCTCGCGGCGCGGGTCGTGCAGACGCGCCGTCTCGCGCGCGGCGATGCCGTCGGATACGGCAGCACGTGGCGCGCCGAGCGGCCGACGACCGTGGCGACCGTCGCAGCCGGCTACGCGGACGGCGTCCCCTGGGCGCTCGGGAATCGCGGTGCCATCGCCCTGCGCGGTCGCCGGCTCCCGATCGTCGGCCGCGTCTCGATGGACTTCGTGACGGTCGACGCGGGCGACGCCCCCGCGGCGCTCGGCGACGAGGCGGTGCTCTTCGGCGAGGCCGAGGCAGGCGCGATCTCGGCCTCGGAGGTGGCGGCCGCGGCCGGCACGATCCCCTACGAGATCCTCTCGCGCGTCGCGCCGCGAGTGCCCCGTGTGCTCGTCTCCGACGGAGGACCCCGGCGCCCTGCTTGACTCCCGGCGGCGCGACCGGTTCACTCCCCGCGTCCCCACGAAGTCCTCGCCGGAGGTGTCCATGTCCGAATCGTCTCCGTCCCGCCGGGTGGCGAGGGCGCTGCTCTCCGTCTTCGACAAGACCGGATTGCTCGAGCTCGCGCGCGGGCTCGCGGAGCTCGGGGTCGAGCTCGTGGCGAGCGGCGGCACCGCCGAGGCGTTGAAGCAGGCCGGGCTGACCGTCGTCGAGGTCGCGGAGCTCACGGGCAGCGCGGAGATGCTCGGCGGGCGGGTGAAGACGCTCCATCCGAAGATCCACGGCGGCATCCTCGCCCGGCGCGATCTCGCCGAGGACGCCGCCGATCTCACGCGTCACGGCATCGCGCCGATCGACCTCGTCGTCGTGAATCTCTACCCGTTCGAGGCGACCGTCGCGAAGCCCGGCGTGACGCGCGCCGAGGCGATCGAGAAGATCGACATCGGCGGCCCGTCGATGATCCGCTCCTGCGCGAAGAACCACGCCTACACCGCCGTGCTCGTCGACCCCGCGGACTACGCCGCGGCGCTCGACGAGCTTCGCAAGAGCAGCGGGCTCTCGGAGGCCACGCGCCGGCGCCTCGCGCTGAAGGCGTTCCAGCGCACCGCCGCCTACGACGCCGCGATCCACCGCTGGCTCCTCGCCCAGGAGACGCCGCCCCCGGCGGAGGGCGACGACGTGCTCCCGCCGAGGCTCGCCGTCGATCTCCCGCGCGCCGCCGCGCTCCGCTACGGCGAGAACCCGCACCAGCGCGCCGCGCTCTACGGCGGCTTCCTCGACGTCGTCGACGTGCTCCACGGCAAGGAGCTCTCGTACAACAACGTGGTCGACGTCCAGGCCGCCCTCGCGCTCATCGGCGAGTTCGCGCCGCGGGAGTCGGCCGCATGCGCGATCCTGAAGCACAACACGCCCTGCGGCGCGGGAACGGGCGCGAGCGTCGCCGAGGCCTGGCGCAACGCCTTCGCGACGGATCGGGAGTCGCCCTTCGGCGGCATCGTGGTCGTGAACCGGCCGTTCGACCTCGAGATCGCCCGCGAGGTGGACGAGATCTTCACGGAGGTGCTGGTGGCGCCGTCGTTCACCGACGACGCCCTCGAGCTCCTGCGCAAGAAGAAGAACCGGCGCCTGCTGCGCTTCCATCCGGAGCGCATCGACAGGAGCGAGCTCGACTGGAAGAAGGTCTACGGCGGCGTGCTGGTGCAGGAGCCCGACCTCGCGGGCGACGACCTCGCGGCGGCGCGGGTCGTCACGGCGCGCAAGCCGAGCGACGAGGAGCTGCGCGCGCTCGCGTTCGGCTGGCGCCTCGTGAAGCACGTGAAGAGCAACGCGGTCGTGTTCGCGGCGGCCGATCGCACGCTCGCGATCGGCGGAGGCGCGACCTCGCGCGTCGATGCGGTGCACGCGGCGCGCGAGAAGGCCGCGCGGGTCGGAATCGACCTGCGCGGCTCGGCCCTCGCGAGCGACGCGTTCTTCCCGTTCGCCGACGGCCTCGAGACCGCGGTCGCGGCCGGCGCCCGCGCCGTGGTGCAGCCGGGCGGCTCGACGCGCGACGCCGAGGTGATCGCCGCCGCCGACCGCCTGGGCGTCGCGATGCTCTTCACCGGCACGCGACACTTCCGGCACTGATGCGCGTCCTCGTCGTCGGAAGCGGCGGGAGGGAGCACGCGCTCGCCTGGAAGATCGCGCGCAGCCCGCGCGTCGAGCGGGTGCTCGCGGCGCCCGGAAGCGACGGGATGGCGCGCGAGGCCACGTGCTTCGCCGCCGTGAAGAGCGAGGACGCCGGCGCCCTCGCGGCGCTCTGCCGACGCGAGGCCGTCGACCTCGTCGTGATCGGCCCGGAGGCGCCGCTCGCCGCGGGCGTCGCCGATCGGCTGCGCGAGGCGGGGCTCGCGGTCTTCGGCCCGTCGGCGGCGGCGGCGCGGCTCGAAGGAAGCAAGGCCTTCGCCAAGGACTTCATGGCCCGCCATCGCATCCCGACCGCGGGCTATGCCGTATTCGAGGATCTCGAGAGCGCCCGTGCGCACGTGCGCCGACACGCGGGCGCGTGCGTGGTGAAGGCCGACGGCCTCGCGGCAGGGAAGGGCGTCGCGGTCTGCGACGGTCCCGAGGCCGCCCTCTCCGCCCTCGACGAGATGATGGGCGAGCGTCGCTTCGGGGAGGCGGGCGCCCGCGTGGTGATCGAGGAGCGGCTCCACGGCGAGGAGTGCTCCTACTACGCGGTGTCCGACGGCGAGCGCGTGGTCTGTCTCGCGGCGGCGCAGGACCACAAGCGCGCCCTCGACGGCGATCGCGGCGAGAACACGGGCGGGATGGGCGCCTACTCCCCCGCGCCCGTGCTCACCGAAGCGGTCGAGAAGCGCGTGCTCGAGGAGATCGTGCACCCGACGATCCGCGGCATGGCGGCGGAAGGTCATCCCTACACGGGCGTCTTGTACGTGGGCCTGATGATCGATCCGGCGGGCGCGCCGAAGGTGGTCGAGTTCAACGTCCGCTTCGGCGATCCGGAGACGCAGCCCCTCGTGCTGCGCATGGAGGGCGACCTCGTGCCGCTGCTCGAGGGCGCCGCGCGCGGCCGCGTCGAGGCGCCGCGAGATCTCGGCTGGGGGGATGCCGCCGTCTGCGTGGTGATGGCGTCGGGCGGCTACCCGCGCGGATTCACGACGGGCCATCGCATCACGGGCCTCGAGGAGGCGGAGCGCGACCCCGACGTCGTCGTGTTCCACGCCGGGACGAAGCGCGGGCCGGACGGGACCTTCGTGACGTCGGGCGGCCGCGTGCTCGGCGTGACCGCCCGCGGCGAGAGCGTCGCGGCGGCGCGCGCGCGGGCCTACGCCGCCGTGGATCGCATCCGCTTCGACGGCGCCCATGCGCGGCGCGACATCGCGCAGCGCGCGCTCTCGCGTTGAGCCCTCTGCCCATGACGGCGACGACGATCCTCGACGTCGATGCAGCGGTGGCGCACGTGGCCGCGGGGGGCCTCGTCGCCTACCCGACCGAGACGCTCTTCGGGCTCGGCGCCGATGCGCGATCGGAGACGGCCCTCGCGCGGCTTCGCGCGTGGAAGGGCCGCGACGCCGGCCAGCCGATCGCCCTCCTCGTCGAGGACGCGGCCGCGCTCCCGGGCCTCGGCTTCGAGGTGACCGACCTCGCGGCTGCGCTGGCGCGGGACTTCTGGCCCGGGCCGCTGACGCTCGTCCTTCGCTGTCGCGACTCCTTCGCCGCGGGCATCGCCGCCGCCGACGGCACGATCGGCGTGCGCTGCTCGCCGCATCCCGTGGCCGCCGGACTGGCGCGCGCCCTCGCGCGCGCGGGCTTCGGCCCGGTGACCGCGACGAGCCTGAACCGCAGCGGAGCGCCGCCCGCCGCGAGCCTCGCGGCCGCACGAGCGCTCTGCGAGCCCGCCGCGCCGCGCGGCGTGCGGCTCCTCTGGAGCGAGGGCGCGCCCGAGCCGACGGGCGTCGCGAGCACCGTCGTCGACGCGACGGGCCCGACCCTCCGCATCCTGCGCGAAGGGGCGCTCCGCGCCGAGACCCTGCAACGCGCGCTGGCCCACGACCTGGCGCTCGAGCTGCGACCCGAGGAGCCCTTCGCATGACCGACGTCTCGCCCTTCCGCGGGCTTCGCTACGACCCGGCGCGCTGCGATCTCTCGCGCGTGATCGTGCCGCCCTACGACGTGATCACGCCCGAGGAGCGCGTCGCGTTCTACGAGCGCGATCCCCACTGCGCGATCCGGCTCGAGCTCACGAAGGACGTCTCCGCCGAGCGCGACACGGACTACTCCGAGGTGGCGCGCACGCTCGCCGACTGGCAGCGCGAGGGCGCGCTCGTGCGCGACGCGAAGCCCGCGCTCTACGGCCTGCGCCAGCGCTACGTCGCTCCCGACGGCGGCGAGCGCGTGCGCGAAGGCTTCTTCGCGGCGCTGCGGCTCGAGCCCTACGAGCGCCGGATCGTGCGCCCTCACGAGCGGACCCTCGCGGGCCCGAAGGCCGACCGCCTGAAGATCCTGCGCGCGACCCGGGCGAACCTGTCGAGCGTCTTCCTGCTCTACGAGGACCGGGAGCAGGCGCTCGCGCAGACGCTCGCTCCCGCGTTCGCCCGCGCACCGGCGGCCGTGGCGAAGGACGACCTCGGTGTCGAGCACGCCCTCTGGCGCTTCGACGACGCAGACCTCCACGCGGCCGTGTCGCACTTCCTCGCGGGACGGCCCGTCGTGATCGCCGATGGCCATCATCGCTACGAGACGGCCCTGGCCTACGCCGCCGAGCGCGCGGCTGCGGAGCCGACGGCCGGCCCCGACGAGCCGTGGCGCTCGACGCTCGCCTACTTCGCGAACGCCTACGCGCCGGGGAGCCTGCTGCTCCCGATCCATCGCGTGGTGAAGAAGGGGCCCGCGCCGACCGAGGCCGCGTGGCGCGAGCGGCTCGCGGGCTGGCGTCACGAGACGGTGCGCGTCGCCGCGGCGGGCGACGTCCCGGCGGCGCTCTCGAAGCATCTCGCGCCCCGTGCCCCGGCGCCGAGCTTTGCGGCGGACGACGGGAGCGGCGTGCTCCACGTGGCCTGGCGCGAGCGGCGCGGCGACGAGCTCGCGATCCGTGCCGTACACGAGGAGGTGATCGGGGGCGTCCTCGGCCTCGACGAGACGGCGGTGCGCGAGGGCGCGATCGACTTCCCGAAGGACGCGCGCCGCGCGGCAGAGGACGTGCGTGCCGGACGCGGCGCGGTCGCGATCTACCTGAACGCGCTCACGCCGGACGACGTCTTCCGCGTCACCGCGGCCGGGGAGATCCTCCCGCAGAAGTCGACCTTCTTCCTGCCGAAGCTTCCCACCGGGCTCGTGTTCCGACCGCACGAGGCCGCGGCGTGAGGGGCCGGCGAAAGACGCGGCCGGAGGCCGTGGGAGCCGTGGTTCCGCGGGTCCTCGAGGAGCTCGGGCTCGGCGCGGCGGCGCGCTCCGTCGAGCTCGCGCGCCGCTGGCCGGAGCTCGTCGGGGCCGAGCTCGCGCGCCACTCGGAGCCCGCGCTGCTCCGCGGAGCCGTCCTCGAGGTGACCGTGGACGCGAGCGTCTGGGCCCAGGAGCTCAAGGTCCGGCAGCCGGAGATTCTCGAGCGCCTCGGGCGCGTGCTCGGGCCCGCTGCTCCCTCGGAGCTGCGGCTCCGCATCGGGTCGCTGGGATAGACTGCCGGCTTGGGGGTGCCGAGCGCGGCTGCGGCCGCCGGAGGTTCGGGCATGCACGAGGGAAGGGACGGGGCTCCGACGACCGCGACCGGGACCGCCCCGGAAGGGATGCGCTGCGACTTCTGCGGCGAGGTCTCGACCAGCGTGCGGCGGGTGGCCCTCGACCGGGGCTACGAGCGCCTCCAGACGCCCCACCGCGAGCAGTACGCCTGCCCCGCCTGCTCCGCGAAGAAGGAGCGGCGCCGCCTCGGCCTCGAGCGCGGTTGACCCCAGGGACGCGCTTTCCTAGGTTCTGCCGCCGCTCGGCGTCGCGGCGTGCTCTCGTTGCGCGTCGTCGACCCCCTACGGAGAACCTGCCCGCCGGCCTCGTGCGACGGACCGCAGCGACGCTGCGATCGGGCACGGAGCCTGGCGGATCTTCCGCGAGAGACCTTCGGGAGGACCTCCTGGCCATGGTGAAGATCCGGCTCCTGCGCGCTGGCGCGACGAGGCGCCCCTTCTATCGAATCGTCGCCCTCGACGAGCGGCGCAAGCGCGACGGCCGCGCCCTCGAGTTCCTGGGCACGTACGATCCGAAGACGAAGCCCGCCCAGGTCGTCCTCCAGGTCGAGAAGGTCGAAGCCTGGGTCGCCAAGGGCGCCCAGATGTCCGAGTCGGTGCGCTCGCTGCTGCGCCAGGCGCGTGAGAACGCCGCGGCGGCCGGCTCGGCCGGAGCGGCCTGAGCATGGCGACGCGGACCGCGGCGGAGCTCGTCGAGTTCATCGCGAAGAACATCGTCGACGAAGCCGACGCCGTGCGTGTGCGCGAGCTCGAAGACGGGCGTCGGATCGAGCTCGAGACGGCGCCCGGGGATCGCGGACGGGTGATCGGGCGCCAGGGTCGCGTGGCCAAGGCGATCCGGGCGGTGCTGGCGGCGTCGCGGGTCGGAGCGAACGCGCGGCTCGACATCGTCGACTGAGGCGCCGGTGGCGCCCCGGGGCGGTCCGATGAAGGACGCCGTGCTCCTCGGGCGCGTCGCCGGACCGCACGGGGTTCGAGGCTGGGTTCGCGTTCGCTACTTCGGCGAGGGCCCCGGCCATCTGCTCGGCGTCGAGCGCGTGGCTCTCTCGCGACGCGAGGACGACCCGGCGCCGGCGGAGCGGGAGGTCGAGGAGAGCGGGCCGGGACGCCCCGGCGAGGTGCGGATGCGTCTCGCAGGCGTGCGGACCCGGGAAGAGGCGGAGGCGCTGCGCGGCTGGTTCCTGAGCGGTCCTCGGGCCGCGCTCGAGGCGCTGCCGCCGGGCGAGCACTACTGGTTCGAGCTGGTCGGCTGCCGGGCGGAGCTGCCCGACGGTCGCACGCTCGGCACGGTTCGGGAGCTCTGGGCGACGGGGGCGCACGACGTCCTCGTCGTGGAGGGAGACAAGGGTCGGCGCCATCTGATCCCGGCGGCGGATGCGTTCCTCGCCGAAGTGGACGTGGCGGCGAAGCGGATCCGGATCCAGCCGATCCCGGGACTGCTGGAGGGCGAGGAGGCCGAGCCCGACGGAGCGGGGCCGCGCGGGCAACGCGGGGGCGAAGCGTGACGCGGATCGACGTGATCACGATCTTCCCGGACCTCTTCGGTCCGTTCCTCGACGAGAGCTTCGTGGGCCAGGCCCGGGCGAAAGGCGTGCTCGAGGTCGCGGTCCACGACCTGCGCGCCTGGACCACGGACCGACACCGGACGGTGGACGACGCGCCCTACGGCGGCGGCCCCGGGATGGTGCTCAAGCCCGAGCCGCTGGTGGCGGCGATCGAGGCGCTGGCGGGGGAGAAGGGGCGACGGGCCGCGCGAGTGGTGCTGCTCTCGCCCCAGGGACGGAGGCTCGATCAGGGCGAGGTCGCCCGGCTCGCGCGCGAGCCGCACCTCGTCCTCGTGTGCGGGCGGTACGAGGGCGTCGACCAGCGGGCCATCGAGCTCGCGATCGACGAGGAGGTGTCGATCGGAGACTACGTGCTCTCGGGAGGAGAGGTTCCGGCGATGGTCGTCGTGGAGGCGATCACGCGGCTCCTCCCGGGCGTGCTCGGGAACCCCGAGTCGGTGTGCACGGAGTCGTTCCAGGCGGGGCTGCTCGAGGGCCCGCAATACACGCGGCCGGCGGTCTTCCGCGGGCGCGAGGTGCCCGAGGTGCTGCGTTCGGGCGATCACGCGGCCGTGGCCCGCTGGCGGGCCGAGCAGGCATGGCAGTTCACGCGGACCCGGCGGCCGGACCTCGCGAGCGAGCGCGGGGCCAGGACGAGCGGTCCGGAGGGAGAGGAAGAGCGATGAAGACCATGGACCTCGTCGAGCAGGGCACGCTGCGCCGCGATCTTCCGCCGTTCCGGCCGGGTGACACGGTGCGGGTCCACGTGAAGGTGAAGGAAGGCGACAAGGAGCGGATCCAGGTCTACGAGGGCGTGGTGATCCGTCGCCGGCAGGGCGGCGCGTCGGCCACCTTCACGGTCCGCAAGATCTCCTACGGCGTCGGCGTGGAGCGCATCTTTCCCGTCGAGTCGCCGATCGTCGACAAGGTCGAGATCAAGAGCCGCGGCCACGTGCGCCGCGCGCGGCTGTACTACCTGCGCGAGCTCAAGGGCAAGGCGGCGCGTCTGCGCTCGAAGGTCCGCGACCTCTCGGGGCTCGTCGCGCCCGAGTCCGGCGCGCCGGGCAGCGCGGCCGAGGCGAAGCCCGAGGACATCGCCTCACCGGAGGCCTAGTCCGCCGCCTCGAAGGCGCCCTCGAGATGCCGCAGCGTCCAGCCGCCGCGGGCGTCGGGCTCGCACGCGATCACGTCGAAGCGCACTCGGCCGGGCCGCACGCGCTGCTCGTGCAGCCAGGCCGCGGCCCCGCGCACGAGCCGCGCGCGCTTTCGCGCGTCGACCGCCTCCTCGGCGCTGCCATACGCATCGGAGCGGCGCGTCTTGACCTCGACGAAGACCACGAGGCCCGGCCGCGCGGCGACGAGGTCGATCTCGACCCCTCCCGCTCGGACGTTGCGGGCGACGATGCGATACCCTCGGCGCGCGAGATGCGCGGCGGCGCGCGCCTCTCCCTCGGCACCGAGGGTGCGGCGGTCATCGGTCATGGCGATGGCTCCAGGGACGCTCGGGCGAGGAGGACGCGATCGTACCCCATGGCGACGCTCCACGTCGTGGCGACCCCCATCGGCAACCTCGAAGACGTGACCCTTCGCGCGCTGCGCGTGCTGCGCGAGGCCGACGTCGTGCTCGCGGAGGACACGCGCCGGACGCGCATCCTGCTCGAGCGTCACGGGATCGCGACGCGCCCGCGCTCGCTCCATGCGCACAACGAGGCGGCCAGGACGGGCGAGGCGCTCGCGGCGCTCCGCGCGGGCCAGGACGTGGCCCTCGTCTCGGACGCCGGCACGCCCCTAGTCTCCGACCCCGGCGCCCGGCTGGTCGAGGCGGCCCTCGCGGAGGGGCACACCGTATCGCCGGTACCGGGCGCGAGCGCGGTGCTCGCCGCGCTCACCGTCTCGGGGCTCGGCGGCGGCGGCTTCACGTTCCTGGGCTTCCTTCCGCGTCGCGCGGGTGAGCGCAGCGCGCTCCTCGCCCGACACCGGAGCGCAGCGCTTCCGATCGTGCTCTTCGAGTCGCCGCATCGGCTCGCCGCGACCTTGCGCGCGCTGCGCGAGGCGCTCGGCGACCGCCCCGCCTGCGTCGCGCGAGAGCTCACGAAGCTCCACGAGGAGGTCGCGCGTGGCCTGCTCTCCGAGCTCGCGGAGCGCTTCGCCGCCGGCGCGCGCGGCGAGGTCACGATCGTCGTGAGCGGCGAGCTTCCGTCGCGCGCCCGCGAGGAGTCCCCCGCCGCGGGCCCGGAGGAGTCCGGCCCGACGGACCTCGACGCGCGCATCCGCTCGCTCCTCGACGAAGGTCGGACGCCACGCGAGGTGGCGGCGCGCCTCGCGAAGGCCGCGGGCGTCCCGAAGCGCGACGTCTATGCGCGATGTCTCGCGCTCCGCGGAAGCGCGTGACGCAGACCGAGCTCGCGCGCACGCTGCGCACCGTCCGACACCTGCGCGCGTCGCAGCTCTGGGGCCAGCTGCGCCTCCGGCTGCGCGGGCCGCGCGGACCGGTGGCCTTCGACGGCGCGCCGCCCGAGCTCGCGATCGGCGCGCCGGCGGCGCCCTTCCTCGGCGCTCCGGCCCACGCCTTCACCGACGGCTGGCGCCGCTTCCGCCTGCTCCACCGCGAGGTGGTGTTCGGCGATCGGCCGGACTGGGACTTCGTGGGCGAGGGGCCGCTCTGGGCCTATCACCTCCACCAGTTCGACCACGCGCGCCGCACCTCGCTCGCGCCGGAAGCGCGCCGCGCGCTCCTCCTCGACTGGATCGCGCGCCACGAGTCGGGGGTCGGATGGGAGCCCGGGCCGATCAGCCTGCGCTGTTTCTCCTGGATCAAGCTCCTGCTGACGCGGGGCGCGTTGCCGAAGGACCCGGAGCGGCACGAGGCGATCCGACGCTCCCTCGCGTCGCAGCTCACGACCCTCGCCGATCGTCTCGAGACGCACCTGCTCGCGAACCACTACTTCTCGAATCTCGCGGCCCTCGTCTTCGCCGGGCTCGCGTTCGAGGGCGCGCCGGCACGGTCGTGGCTCGCGCACGAGGCCGCCTTCCGCGGCCAGCTCGACGAGCAGGTCCTGGCGGACGGCGCGCACTGCGAGCGCAGCCCGATGTACCACTCGCTCCTGCTCGAGCACGTGCTCGACCTCTTGAACGTCGCGACGGCGCCGTCGGCGCGAGCCCCGTCCGCCCTCGTCTCCCACCTGCGCGAGGCCGCGTCGCGCATGCTCGGCGCGCTCGCGGTCTTGACGCACCCCGACGGGGGCATCGCGCTCTTCGGCGACTCGGCGCACGGAATCGCCCACTCCCCCGCCGCCCTCGGCGCCTACGCGAAGCGGCTCGGAGTCGACGCGCGGGGCCCCGCGCGCGCGGGCTGCCTCGACCGCGCGGGCTTCGTGCGGCTCGAGCGCGGTCCGTTCGTGCTGATCGCCTCCGTCGCCGGCCCGCTGCCCGAGCACCAGCCGGGGCACGCCCACTGCGACGCGCTCTCGTTCGAGCTCTCCGTCGGGCGCGACCGCGTCGTCACCGACACCGGGGTGTACGAGTACGTGCCCGGCGCACTGCGCGATCTCTCCCGTGCGACGCGCTCCCACGCGACGCTCGAGGTCGGCGGCGTGGAGCAGGCCGAGGTCTGGGCCGCCCATCGCGTCGGCGGACGCCCGCAGGTGTCTCTCGTCGCCTACGAGCCCGGCCTCGCGGCGGAGGCGACCTGCGCCGGCTGGTCGACCCGCGACAGCGTGCATCGGCGTCGCTTCACGCTGTCGGAGGCGGCGGTCGAGATCGCGGACGCCCTCGAGGGCCGCACGCGGCCGGTGCGGATGCAGCTTCCGCTCGCGCCGGGCCTCGAGCCGAAGCTGGAGGGAGCGCGCGCGCATCTGCGCCTGCCGTCCGGAGGCTGGCTCCGCCTCGACCTGCCTGCGGGTCTCCCGTGGACGATCGAGCGCGCGCCGAGCTTTCCGGAGTTCGGGCGTCGCGAGGAGCGTGCGGTGCTCGTCGCCGCCGCGTCGCACCTCGAGCGCTGCACCTGGCGCCTCTCGCTGCCGGAGCGGCGGGTGCCGCGCTAGCTAGGAGCCGTCGCCTTCGGCGAGCAGGCGCTCGAGCCCCGCCTCGTCGAGCACCGGGACGCCGAGCGTCTTCGCCTTGTCGAGCTTGCTTCCGGGATCCTCGCCCGCGACGACGTAGCTCGTCTTCTTCGAGACGGATCCGGTGACGCGCCCGCCGGCCGACTCGATCCGGTCCGTCGCCTCCTCGCGGCTCCAGCGCGCAAGCGTCCCGGTGAGGACGAAGGTCTTGCCCGCGAGGGGGCCCTCGCCCCGACGGCGCGGCGTGCCCTTCGGCCAGGTGAGGCCGAGGTCGCGCAGCCGCGCGATCTCGTCGCTGTGTCGGCGGTCGGCGAAGAACTCCGCGACGCTCTTCGCGATCGTCTCGCCGATCCCGGGCACGGCGTCGATCTCCTCGGCCGAGGCCTCCGCGAGCGGCTCGAGGTCGCCGAAGTGCGAGGCGAGGAGATCGGCCACGCCCTCGCCCACGTGGGGGATCCCGAGGGCGAGGAGGAGCCGCGAGAGCGTCGTGCGCCGCGCGCGCTCGAGGCTCGCGACGAGGTTCGCGGCGGACCGCGCGCCCATGCGCTCGAGGTCGGCGAGCTGCTCCCGTGTCAGCGCGAAGACGTCCGACGGGTGCCTCACGAGGCCCTTCGCGACGAGCTGGTGCACGAGCTCGTCGCCGAGCCCGTCGATGTCGAGGGCGCGGCGGCCCGCCATGTGGAGCACGCGGTTCTCGAGCTTCGCCGGGCAGTCGAGGCTCGGGCAGCGCGTCACCGCCTCGCCCTCGACGCGCACCACCTTCGTGTGGCAGACGGGGCAGCGCGACGGCAGCTTGAAGGGGTGCGTGCCGTGCGGCCGCTTCGCCTTCACGACCATCACGATCTGCGGGATCACGTCGCCCGCACGCTGCACCACGACGGTGTCGCCCACGCGCACGTCCTTCCGCTCGACCTCGTCCTGGTTGTGCAGCGAGGCGTTCGAGACGGTGACGCCGCCGACGCGCACCGGCCGGAGCTTCGCCACGGGCGTGAGCGCACCCGTGCGTCCGACCTGCACGTCGATCGCCTCGACCACGGTCGTCTCCTGCTGCGGCGGGAACTTGAACGCGATGGCCCAACGCGGCGAGCGCGGGAGGCTCCCGAGCTCGTCCTGCAGATCGAGGCGATCGACCTTGAACACGGCGCCGTCGGTCTCGTAGGGGAGCGACGGACGCAGCGCGAGGAGCTCGGCGTGGTAGGCGAGGGCGGCGTCGAGGTCCTCGCAGCGGCGCGACTCCCGGCTCACGTGGAAGCCCCAGGCGCGCAGCGCATCGAGCACGTCGGCCTGGGTGCGCACGGTCGCAGGAACGCCTTCGCCGAGCGCGTAGGCGCGGAACTCGAGAGCGCCCAGGCGCCGGCGATCCACGTTCTGGAGCTGGCGCAACGAGCCGGCGGCGGCGTTGCGTGGATTCGCGAAGGCCTCCTCGCCTCGCGCGAGGCGGGCCGCGTTCAGCCGCTCGAAGGCCGCGAGGGGAAGGATCACCTCCCCGCGCACCGAGAGCCGGCCGGGATGTCGGGGCCCGCCCTTCGCGAGCGCCGCCGGGATCGAGAAGACGTGACGCAGGTTCTGGGTCACGTCCTCCCCGACGCGGCCGTCGCCCCGGGTCGCGCCCACCGCGAGCCGCCCGTCCTCGTAGACGAGCTCGATCCCGGCGCCGTCGAGCTTCGGCTCGCCCATGTAGGCGACGGCCTTCTCGTGCCCGAGCAGCCGGCGCACGCGCTCGTCGAAGCTCCGCATCTCGGCTTCGTCCATGGCGTTGTCGAGGGAGAGCATCGGGACGCGGTGCTCGGCCGGGGCGAAGCCGCCGGCCGGCGCCGGGCCGATCCGCTGGCTCGGGGAGTCGGGGCGGACCCATTCGGGGTGGGCCGCCTCGAGCTGCTGCAGCTCGCGGAAGAGCCGGTCGTACTCGGCGTCGGAGATCTCGGGACGGTCCTCGACGAAGTACAGCCGCGCGTGGCGGTTCAGGTCGTCCACCAGGGCGTCCATCCGACGCCTCGTGGCTCGCGCGTCTTCGACGTTCGAACCTCGCGTCACCGCAAAGGAACTCCAGCTACAGGAGGATTCGGTGGAGGCCGATGAAGCGGGAGGATCGCGGGGAACGGCTCCGGGCTCGGGGAAACATACCACGCGCCCTTCGGCCGGGGCGCGATCCAGGCCCCTCGAACGCGCGGGAGGATCGATGTCGCAGGGCAGGGCCCAGGACAGCCCGGGCGCCACGGCCGCCGCGCTGCGCTCCGTCGCCGAGCGGCTCTTCGAGGGCCTGCTCGAGCACCGGGACGGGCGGGTCGTCTGGGCGAGCCGCCGCGCGGCCTCGATCGTCGGGGCCGTCGACGCCGCGTCGCTCGAGGGCCGCCGCCTCGACGCGCTGTTCGCGACGCCCCTCGATCTCGACCGGGCGGGAGAGACGCCCGTCGAGCTCGTCGTCGCGCGGCCCGGCACCCGGCGCGGAGACGACGAGGGCGAGCTAAGAATCCTCCTCCGGGTCGTTGCAGGTGGCGGAGAGGCGGGTCTGCTCGTGCTTCAGGACGTCACGAACGAGCGGCGACTCGAGGGGGAGCTCGCGCGCACGGCCCACGACCTGCACCGCGCGAACCGCGAGCTCGCCGCGGGACAGGAACGGGCCCGTCGCGAGGCCGAGGAGCGCGAGGAGCTCCTCACCGTGATGAGCCACGAGTTCCGCACGCCGGTCACGGTGATCGCGGGCTACAGCCGGCTCCTCCTGTCGGAGAAGGTCGGGCCCCTGAACGACGAGCAGCGTCGGTTCCTGCAGGAGAGCGCCAAGAGCTGCCAACGCCTCTCCGCGTTCATCGGAAACCTGATCGAGGCCGCGCGCGAGGTCGGACACGACCGCGCCCTCGAGGTCTGCGAGATGTCCCTCGGCTCGACGATCGAGGGTGTCACGACCTTCCTGAAGCCCTTGATCGAAGAGCGCCGCCTGCGGCTCTCGTTCGCCCTCGACCCCACGAACCCGCGCGCGCGCTTCGATCCGCTTCGCGTCGAGCAGGTGCTCATGAACCTGATCGGCAACGCCATCAAGTTCGCGCCGCCGGAGACGGCCCTCGAGATCTCGACCCGTGTGGTGCAGGAGGCCGGGCGCGACTTCGTGGAGGTCGCGATCGCCGACGAGGGGCCCGGCGTGGCTCCGGCCGACCGCGAGCGGATCTTCGAGCCCTACGTCCGCGCAGGGGAGGAGAGCCGGGCCGGAGGCCTCGGCCTCGGCCTCGCGATCTGCCGGCGCATCGTCCAGGCCCACGGCGGACGCATCGGCGTGATCCCTCGCGCCGAGGGCGGGAGCCGCTTCGCCTTCACGCTGCCGGTGGCGGATGCGTCCGTCGGCGTGGCGGAGTCGGCGGGCCGGAGCCGCGGGAGCGTCGCGTGAGCGCCGCATCCCGGCGTCCGCGCGAGGCGGGCGGCCGTGCCGTCGGCCGGCCCGGGCCGCGACGCCAGCGCATCCTCGTGGTCGACGACGCCGAGGGCATCCGGGGCTACGTCGCGAGCCTGCTCGAGCTGCGCGGCTACCAGGTCGATACCTGCGAGAACGGCCGCCGCGCGCTCGAGCTGCTCGACGCCGGCGCCGCGCCCCAGGTGATCCTGCTCGACGTCATGATGCCGGGCATGGACGGCCTCGAGACCCTGCGCCAGATCCGCGAGAAGCACCCGGATCCGGACGTGGTGATCCTCTCCGTGGTCGGCCGCGCGCAGACGATCGTCGAGGCGATGCAGCTCGGCGCCGCGGACTACCTGAACAAGCCCTTCGACGAGGCCGAGCTCGAGGCGACCCTGCGCGCGCTGCTCGAGCGGCGCGGCCTGCGCGAGGAGCGAACCCGCCTGCAGGGCGAGCTCGGCGTGGCCGACACGGCGGTCTGGCGCAGCGACGCCATGCAGCGCATCCGCGACGCGATCGAGCAGATCGCCGACACCGACGTCACCGTGCTGATCCAGGGCGAGAGCGGCTCCGGCAAGGAGATCGTCGCGCGCGAGATCCACTCGCGCTCGACGCGTCGGACCAAGCCGTTCGTGAAGGTGAACTGCGCCGCGCTCCCGGGAGAGCTCCTCGAGAGCGAGCTCTTCGGCTACGAGAAGGGCGCCTTCACCGGCGCCGTCGGCCGCAAGCCCGGGAAGTTCGAGCTGGCCGAGGGGGGCACGGTCTTCCTCGACGAGATCGGCGAGATGAGCGCCGGGCTCCAGGCGAAGCTCCTGCAGGTGATGCAGGACGCCGTCTTCACGCGCCTCGGCGGCCACGACGAGATCCGCGCGGACGTGCGCGTCGTGTGCGCGACCCACCGCGAACTCGAGCGCATGGTGCGCGAGGGCGCCTTCCGCGAGGACCTCTGGTTCCGGCTGAACGTCGTGAGCCTGCACGTCCCGCCGCTGCGCGAGCGTCGGGACGAGATCGCGCCCCTGATCGACGGCTTCCTCGCGCGCTACAGCGCGCGCTACCGCCGCCCCCGACCGCAGCTCTCGGCGCGCCTGATCCGCATCCTCGAGCGCCACCCGTTCCCCGGCAACGTGCGCGAGCTCGAGAACATGGTGAAGCGCATCATCGTGCTGGGAAGCGAGCGCGTCGTCCTCGACGCGCTGCTCGCGCCCTCGGACGACGCCGCGGAGCGGCGCGCCGCCTCCCTCGAGCGCGTGATCGCCGAGCTCGAGGCCACCGCCGG
>DATKKW010000054.1:0-11716 GCA_035542715.1 Myxococcota bacterium | reverse complement strand
CGCCCCGGCAGCGAGATGCCCCGCGGCCTTCTCGGCGTCGTTGAACAGGCCCGTCGACTCGATCACGTACTCCGCGCCGAGCTCCTTCCAGGGGAGCTGGCTCGGGTCCTTGGCCGCCGGGATGCACCTCACCTCGTCGCCCCCGACGACGAGCACGTCGTCGTGCTCGGCCGAGGGGCTGCTCTTCTTCGTCGACAGTGCGTGCCTGGAGCGCCCGTGCACCGAGTCGTACTTCATCTGGTAGGCGAAGTAGTCGGCATCGGTCGAGACGTCGACGACGCCCACGACGTCGATCTCCCGGCCGAGCAGGCCCTGATCGCAGAGAGCCTGGAAGACCAGGCGCCCGATCCGACCGAATCCGTTGATTCCAACTGTGATGGTCATCTCGTCCTCCGTGCGAAGTCGACCGGCCACGTGCGCTCGCGAGCGGTCTGCTGCGCGGCGCGGCGCATCGCCTCGACCCGATCGGCGTGCGCGAAAAGCGCGTCGAACTGAGCGATGAACTCGCCCGGTTTCTCGCTCGGGATCACCAGCGCGTTGTCGCCCGCGCGCGCGTGCATCGAGCTCGTGCTCGCGTTCTCCTACCGGGGCGGGCTAGCAAGAGCTGTGCCTCCGGGAGCCGGCCGCTCCGGGCCTTGTGACGAGGCTACTCGTGGCTTCCGGTCACGCGTGGGGCGCGGCGCCCGTTCCAGAGCGAGGCAATGTGGCTACGCGTGCCCGTGCCGGTTCGGCGCCCGAAGGCCCCTCCAGAGGGGAGGCGCGGGCCGAAAGCTACTTCGCCTGGATCGAGCGCAGGTACTCGATCAGCGCCGCGACGCCGCCGCGAATCGCGATGTCGCCGGCAGGGCCGGTGGGGACCTCGCGATCGAAGCGCTCGCCCCAGACCGGCATGTTGCCCGGACCCTGCGCGCGCAACCTGCGCCGGCCGTCGATGAACTCCGCGATCATCGCCTGCGGAAAGACGCCGCCGCGGCGCGCACTGATCTGCCTCAGATCCGCCGGCGCGACGCGCAAGTCCCCGGCGATCGGGCCGTTGCCCTTGCCTTCGCTGCCGTGGCACGAGGCGCGGCACCGCAGGTACGCCTCGCGCGCTGCGGCAGCGACTTTCTCCTCGGAGGTCTGCGCCTACACAGGCGCAACGCTGCACAGCGCGGCGGGCGCGCTACAGAAGGCCAACGAACGCCGGCAGTTCATCCCAGTTCTCCTCTCATCGTCGAACTCTCGGGGCTGCGGCCTTGGTCCGTGCGGCATGGATCATGGTCCTCCGTGGACCACGTGCTCTGCAAGGCCGCCATTCCGTGGTCGCTCGCGGGAAGACCGCGCGGCGCGCTCAGGCACCCCCGCGCCTCTCGGGGGCTCGGCTCGGGCTGGCATCGCTCGGCGTCGGCCGGCGCTTTTGGTCGACCTTGCGGGAGCGCATCTTCGGCTCCGCGGGCGGACGGCTCGCCGCGGCCTCGCGCAACTCGGCCAGCGCCGCCTCCACGTCGTGTGCGAGCGCGGCGAGATCGGGCACCACGTCGCGGTCGGCCACGATGCCCCAGCACATCCTTCCGTCGTAGCTCATCACCGTGGTACCGAGGCCCTGCCGCTCGAACAGTGGGCCCAACGGGAAGAGCTCGAGCAGGCGCGCGCCCAGCACATAGAGTGGGTACTGCGGGCCGGGCACGTTGCTCACGATCTGGTTGTAGGGCTGCACGCGCTCCGCGAGGCGCACGCCGAGACCCGTGAGCCACGCGCGGTCGACGAGCTGCGCCAGGAGGTCGATGCCCTCGGCGGTGCGCGAGCCCTTGAGTCGCGACGTCTCGCCGCACACCCTCTCGAAACGCGCCAGCGGATCGGGCGTGGCCACCGGCAGCGACAGGAAGAACGCCGAGACCCGGTTCGCCCCACCCGGATCTCCCGAGGACCAGCGCTCGTTCACCGGCACGACCACCCGGTAGTCGATCTCGTCCAGCCGCTCGCCGCGGCGCTCGAGAAGGCGCCGCGTCGCCCCGGCCACGATCGCGAGCACGACGTCGTTCACCGTGCCGCCGAGCTGCCGGCCGAGCGCCTTGAAGTCGGCCAGCTCGAACGCGCGCCAGTCGACCCGGCGGTGCGGTCCGATCGGGCGCTCGAGCGCGGTGGGCGAGAGCCGGTGGAAGCCGTCGCGCAGCGCCTCGGCCACCGCGCCGGCGTGCCCGAGCGCCCGGCGCAGCGTCTGCCGCGGAGCGCGCAGCGCGCCTGCCGCGGCGCGCGCGAGGGCGAAGGGCGTGCTCGCCCTGTCGAGCGCCTCGTCGAGTGCCAGGCGCAGGGGCGAGGGTGGCTTGCGGGGAACCCATCCCTCGGCCGGCGGGATCGACGCGTCGGGCTCGGTCCGGAACAGAACCGTCACTAGGTTCGCACCGGCGACGCCGTCCATCATGCAGTGGTGCACCTTGATCAGCAGGGCGAAGCGTTCGCGCTCGAGCCCCTCGACGAGCCACATCTCCCACAGCGGCCGATCGCGGTCGAGCGGCTGCGACAGCACCAGCCCGACCAGGCGCTTCAGCTCATCCTCGCTCCCGGGGGCAGGCAGAGCCGTGTGGCGCAGGTGGTAGTCGAGGTCGAAGTGCGGATCGTCGACCCACACCGGCCGTCCGGAGAGCGGCGCAAACACGAGCTTCTGGCGATAGTGCGGGAGCTTCCCGAGCATCGACTCGCCGTACCGGCGGAGCCGCGCCGCGTCGACCCCGCTGGTGGCGGAGCGCAGCGGGCCCAGCTCGAAGATCGCGAGCAGCGCCACGTGCATGTGGGTGGCCCGATGCTCGAACAGGACGAACGACGCGTCCTGCCACGAGAGCCACTCGTATCGGGGACGTTGCGAGGAATCCATCGCGAACCCTCCGGCGCGTCCCGAATCCGCGAAAGGAACTTGGCCACGACCTCGGGGGGAGCGCGCTCGCTTGCCTGCCAGCGGTGAGATCTCCATCACGCTACGAGACCGGGCAGGCCCGGGCGGTCCAGATGTGCTTCGCGTATCCGGCGACCGTGGGGTCGCTCGGGAACTTCCCGGAGGCGGCCACGTTCAGGATCACCCTGCCGCTCCACGCCTGAGGATCTGCGTAGAGTTCCACGAGTCGTGCGTCCGCCTCGAGATGGGAGCGCAGGTCTGCGAGGTGCATGCAGGGGTCCCGGTGCGTGAGCAGCACGTTGCGCAGCGGGGCAAACACGCCTGGCTCGTTTCGGCTGAAATGGTCGGAGAGCACGAGACCGAGGTTGATCGGCGCACTCCCAAGCGGGTCACCAGGCCGACTGGACGTGCGGGTAGGAGCGAATCC
This sequence comes from Myxococcota bacterium, assembly GCA_035542715.1. GTDB lineage: Bacteria > Myxococcota_A > UBA9160 > UBA9160 > UBA9160 > DATKKW01. The sequence goes on along the minus strand of DATKKW010000054.1, from coordinate 8,420 downwards.
CGTCGTCCGGCGTGATGACGACGATCAAGGGGCTTCCGGCTTGCCGCATCGCTGTCGCAGCAGCAGGACCTCGTCTGCGAGCGCTTCCACGCGGATCTCGCTCGTTCGCTGCCCGGAGGCGCCAGCCTGGCTCGAGAAGATCGAACTCCACGCCGGCATGGACGGAGCCCCGTGCCCCTTCACGGGGCGTCGACCGTCGATCACCCCAATCAATTCGCTCCGACTCAGCGTGCTGCAAGTGAGATCGCTTGGCGGTGGCTGCAATCCACCTGCGGCAGGACCATCGCCGCGGCCGCTGAGCCCATGGCAGTCGGCGCAGTAGCGGATGAAGAGAGATCGCGCTCCGGGATCTTCATGGGATTGCGCGTGTAGGCGCGCGGCGGGAAGGCAGAGACCCGCTCCGACGAGCGCGAGTCCAACCGCGACGACCAGCGACCGCATCCCCTACCTCCAAGTAAGACCGAATGAACGGCTCCTCGCAACGCCGCGCGCGCTACGCGGTCGCGCGCCGGCCGCGCCCTGACGGATGGTACTCCTGGGTCTGGATGCATCCAGGGCGGGCACGATCTTCTGGTACGGATAGCTCCATTCGCGTAGGAGGAAAGCTAGAGGCGAGGACGCGGTCGCTTCAGCGTGGACGCTCGGCGACCTCGCGACGACGTGCCGTCTCTTCAAGAGCTGAAGCAGGGCACGTGCAGGGGATACTCGAGCACGTACCAATCGAGCACACCGGCGCCGTTCCACTCCACACCTTGCGCGAACTCGGTGCCCATGGACATGATCTGCTACCGCGTGGGCGCGCCGGGGCACGGACCGAAGGCGCTCGCGCTGAACAGGTCGCCGCTGCCACATCACGAGCTTGCCCGTTCGGGGCCGGGCATTCGAGCGGGCCTCGTCGTTTCGACCTCCGCGACTCGGTCGCGCTTCGACAGCCGCTCGACGACGACGAACAGCACCGGAACGAGGAAGACGGCGATGCCGGTCGCAAAGGCCATGCCGACGATGGTCACCGTACCGATGACCTGCCGTGCTACGCCGCCGGCGCCAAGGGCCTTCCAGAGTGGCGCGAGCCCGAGTATGAAGGCGAACGACGTCATGAGGATCGGACGCAGGCGGAGCTGCGCGCCCTTCAAGGCGGCGTCGACGAGCGACGCGCCCTTTTCGTGCTCCGCCTTGGCGAACTCGACGATCAAAATCGCGTTCTTCGCCGCGAGGCCGATCAGCATGAGGAGCCCGACCTGCGCGTAGACGTTGTTCTCGAGGCCGCGCGTCCAGAGGCCGAAGAAAGCGCCCGCGACGGCAACCGGCGTGCTCAAGAGCACGCTCCACGGCAGCGACCAGCTCCCGTAGAGCGCCGCGAGGATGAGGAAGACGATCAGCAGCGACAGGGCGAAGACGGCCGCGCCGCTCCCCGCGATCGACTCCTGGTAGCTCATGCCGTTCCACGCGTACCCCATGTCACGGGGAAGGACCCGATCCGCGACGGCTGCCACGGCGGCCATCGCCTGACCCGAGCTGTAGCCCGGGGCGGGAATCGCGATGACTTCGATGGCCCGAAACTCGTTGAAGCGGGTCGAGTACTCAGGGCCCGACGACTTCTCGAGCGATACCAGGGTCGACAGCGGCATCATGTCGCCGCCCGCGTTGCGAACGTAGAAGAGGGCCAGATCCCCTGGATCCATCCGGTACGCGGCCTCGGCCTCGAGGTACACGCGCCAGACGCGCCCGAAGCGGTTGAACTGGTTCACGTAGGCGCCGCCGAGCAGCGCCTGGAGCGTCGTATAGACGTCCTGGATCGGCACGCCGAGCTTGTGGACCCGGTCCTCGTCGACGCGCGCGAAGAGCTGCGGCACGGCGGGCGCGTACGTCGTCGTCAGGAACGCGATCTCGGGTCGCTCGTGCAGTGCGGCCATGAACCGCTGCGTGTTCTGCCAGAGGTAGTCGACCGTCGTGCCGGCGCGGTCCTGGATGAACAGGTCGACGCCACCGGCCTGGCCGACGCCGGGAATGGCGGGCGGCAGGAACGCGAACACCTGTGCGTCCGGCAGCATGAGCAGCTTCCGGTTCAAGGAGGCGACGATCGCGTCCGACTGGAGTTCGCGCGTCGCCCGCTCCTCGTAGGGTGCCAGCTGGACGAAGTAGACCCCGTTCCGCGGGCTCGCCGTCTGCGACAGCAAGCTGTACCCGGCGATCGAGTTGGCGTAGTGCACGCCGGGCTCGGCCTGCAGGATCTCGTCGATCTTGCGCATGACCGCATTCGTCCGCTGCATCGCCGCTGCCTCAGGGAGCTGCACGTTCATGAGGAACCAGCCCTGGTCCTCCTGCGGCATGAAGGAGGTCGGCATGATCTTCCCGAGACCGCCCGCGAGCGCCGTGAAGGCTCCGAGGATGACAAGGGCGATCCCGAGCTTGCGAATCAGGAACCCGCACGCGCGCACGTAGCTGCTCTGCGTCGCCGCGAAGGCGCGATCGAAGCCGGCGAAGAACCGTCCGACGAGTCCACGGCGCGCGCCCTGCGGCCGCGGCCGGAGGATGAGCGCCCCGAGCGCGGGGCTCAGCGTGAGCGCGTTGAACGCGGAGATGAGGACCGAGAAGGCGATGGTGAGCGCGAACTGCCGATACAGCGATCCGGTGATGCCGGCGATGAAGGCGGCGGGGATGAACACGCTGGAGAGGACGAGGGCGATGCCGACGAGCGCGCCGCTCACCTCATCCATCGCCTGGAGCGCCGCATCGCGCGGCGACAGCCCGTGCTCGATCTTCCCCTCGATTGCCTCCACGACCACGATCGCGTCGTCGACGACGAGGCCGACCGCGAGCACGAGCCCGAGGAGCGACAGCGTGTTGACCGAGAACCCCATCATGGGGAAGAACACGAAGGTGCCGACGAGAGACACAGGGATCGTCAGGATGGGGATGAGCGTCGCCCGCCAGCTCTGCAGGAAGACGAAGACGACGAGGATGACGAGCGCGATCGCCTCGAGCAGCGTGATGACGATTTCCTTCGCACCCTCCGTCACCGGGACGGTCGTGTCGAGCGTCAGGACGACGTTCATGTCCGACGGCATCTTTTCCGTCAGCCGCGCCATGGTCGCCTTCGCCCGGTTCGCGGCCTCGAGCGCGTTGGATCCGGGCACCTGATAGAGGGCCACGATCGTCGCCGGGTCGCCGTTGCCGTACGCCTCTTGCGTGTAGTTCTCGGAACCGAGCTCGAGGCGGGCGACGTCGCGTAGGCGCACGAACGATCCGTCGGCATTCGCGCGCACGATGATGTCCCCGAACTCGTCGGCGTTCATCAGGCGGCCTCGCGCCCGTACCGTGTACGTGAGCTGGCGGCCGGGAGGAGCCGGCTCGCCGCCCAGCGTACCCGCGGGATTCACGATGTTCTGCGCCGAGATCGCGTTCACGAGATCGGCGACCGTCAAGCCCAGGTTCGCGATCGCATCCGGCGACACCCAGACGCGCATGGAATAGTTCGCCGCGCCGAAGATCTTCACCTGCCCGATGCCGGGCACGCGGGCGAGCTCGTCCTTGACGTTGATGACGATGTAGTTCGAGAGGAAGTTCTGGTCCCACGTCTTGTTCGGCGAGCTGACCGTGAAGAGCAGCAGCGGGATGCCCGCCGTCTGGATGGTCGTGAGGCCGTAGTCGTTCACGGCGCTCGGCAGGTTCGCCTGCGCCTGCGCCAGGCGGTTCTGGACCTGGACCTGGTCGATGTCGATGTCCGTGCCGGTCTCGAACGAGACCTGGAGCGTCATCGTCCCGTCGTTGCCCGAGATCGCCTGCATGTAGATCATGCGCTTCGCGCCGTTCACCTGCGCGTCGATCGGCGTGGCGACCGACTGCTCGACGGTGAGCGCGTCGGCGCCGGTGTAGACCGCAGTCGTCTCGATCTGCGGCGGGGCGATCTCAGGGAACTGCGCGACCGGCAGCCGGAACACCATGACGGCGCCACCGACCAGGAACAGGATCGCGATGACGATCGCGACGATCGGGCGGTCGATGAAGAACCTGGACACGGGCGGTCTATCCCTCTCCGGGCGGCGGGGAGGGGGCCGCCGCGGGGGCGGGCGCGGCGGACGGGTCGGGCTTCGCGCTGACGGCGATCCCGTCCTTCACCTTCTGCAGGCCCTCCGTCACGACGCGCTCGCCGGGCCTCAGGCCCGCGTCGATGACCCACAACCCGTCCTGCTGCACGCCGGCTGTCACAGTGCGCAGCGTGACCTTGTCGTCGGAGCCGACGACCGCGACCTGATCCACTCCCTGGAGCTCCTGCACCGCGCGTTCCGGCACCACCACCGCACTTCGGAGGGTGTCCACCACGGCGCGTACCCTGGCGTACTGGCCCGGTCGGAGGGTCGCATCGGGGTTCGGAAACAGGGCCTGCATCCGAATGGTCCCCCTCTCGCGATCCACCGCTCGATCCGCAGCGTAGAACTGGCCGGGATGGGGGTAGGCGCTTCCGTCGGCCAGGATCACGTGGAACACCGGTTCGTCCTCGAGCTGGCCGCCCTCGTGCTCTTTGATCCGGTCGGCGACGCGGATGTACTCGCGTTCGGTGATGGGGAACGTGACCTTCATGGGGTCGACCTGGGAAACGGTGGTGAGCACGGTCGACGGGGTCACGAGGTCGCCGAGTTGGACCGGCGCGATTCCCGCGATGCCGTCGATCGGCGAATAGACCCGGGTCCAATCGAGGTCGAGCCGGGCATTCGTCACGGCGGCCTCGGCGGCCTTGACCTGCGCCTCACCCGCGCGCGAGGCCTGGACGGCGTTGTCGAGCTCCTCCCTGCTCACGGCGCCCTCACCGACGAGCGGTTGGTACCGCGCGACGTCGAGCTGGTGCTTGCGCAGCGTGGCCTGTGCCTCCGCGAGCTCGCCGAGCGCCTTGTCGAGCGCGGCCCTGTACGGTCGGTCGTCGATCTCGAAGAGCAGCTGGCCCGCCGTTACTTGGGAGCCGTCCTGGTACCGCTGCTCGAGCAGGTACCCCTGCACGCGCGGCATCACCTGCGCGTTCACGAAGCCCTCCATCGTTCCCACCCACTCGGCATGGAGGGGGACGTCCTGCTGGACGACAGGCGTCACGAGGACCTCGGGCGGCGGCGGGGGCGGCGGCTGGGACCGGCTGCAGCCGGAAACCGCGACCACGGCGGCCACGGCGGGCAGCACGGCGGCGAGCGACGGACTGAAGCGGCGCACGGCGGGAGAGATTGCGCGGGGCATGCGGGTCGCTCGCGGCCTGTGTTCGCTACTTGACATGCGTCTGTGCTCGCCCGACCAGTGCACCGCACGATGCCCGGTCGCGTCGGTCACGCAGACGGGCACGCCCGCGATGATAGGCGGGCCGGCCCGCCGCTGCCGCGGCGTCGCGGATGCGCGGCGCGATGTGCGCCGCCACGCTGCGCGCGCCCACCATCCGGCCGGTGCGCATAGCGCCGAGCAGGCAGGCGAGCGAACCTCAGTGTTCTCGGGCCGTCGTGCCGGTCCATGGGGAGAACGCAAGATGACGCGATCGCGAACTCGGGTAGCCTCGCTGCTCGCACTCGGATTCCTGGCGGCGCCCGCCTCGGCGGAGATCCCGGACGCGCCGACCCTCCTCGCCGCAGTGGGTCTGACGCCGGACCAGGTCGAGCAGGTGATGTCCGGCCAGATCGTGCGCGGTGCGATCCAGCCCGCCAGCGAGCGCGAGCTCGTGAGCGCGGCGGCCTTCCTGGTGCACACGACGCCCAGCCAGTTCGCCGCTGACCTGAAGGCGGGCCTCGGGACCAAGATCGATCCGGACACGCTGGCCTCCGGCGTGTTCAAGGGCGCCGGCAGCGCTGCCGACCTCGCCAAGCTCACCCTCGAACCCGGAGCGCAGAAACGCGCAGCTGCCTACACCGAGGCCACGCCCGGCGGCGATCTGAATCTCTCGACGCAGGAGATCGCGTCCTTCAACAAGCTCGCGGGGAGCGACGTCCCGACCGTGACGGCGGCCGTGCGCAGCGCGCTTCTCGCGCGCCAGACCGCGTATCGCCAGCAGGGTCTGGCCGGCATCGCGCCGTACGCGCTCAAGAGCGGAAGCCGCTCGCCCGCCGACGAGCTCCGCACCGCGACGCAGGCGGCGAAGGGGCTCCAGCGCTACGTCCCTGCCGCCTATCAGATGCTGCTCGACTACCCGAACTCGAAGCCGGCCGGCACCGAGGAGGTGTTCCGCTGGGCGCAGATCAACGCCCACGGCACGCCGACCCTCACGTTGACGCACGCCGCCTTCATTCCCGACGGGAACGCCTGGGTCGTCGTGCAGCGCATGTATTACGTGAGCACGGGCTTCAACTCAGTGCAGGCGATCGCCGCGCTGCTGCCGGTGCAGGGCGGCACCGTGATCACCTACGCCAACCGAACCTCCACCGATCAGGTCGCCGGCTTTGGTGGCGGCACCAAGCGCTCGATCGGCGGCAAGCTGCTCGCGTCGCAGCTCGAGACGCTCTTCAAGAAGGCGCAGTCCGCAACGAAGAAATAGAACGGGCGTCGGCAGATCGCTACGGCGAACCCGCGACGGGCGACACCTTCCTGAGGGGTCTCCGAGCGCTCGTGCAGCGAAGTTGCGAACTCAAGAAGCCCCTCAGCCTCGGCCCTTGAGCTGCTCTTTGGCCTTCTCTCGTTCCTCGCGGGCTTCCATCATCAGGCGGTAGGCGACGTAGTACTTGTAGATGTTGGAGACGTAGGTCACCGGCTCCGGCCCGATCTTCTCGGCGGCGACGTACTCCACGTTGTGGAACCAGATGTTCGGGTCCAGCCCGCGCCGGGCCGCTTCCTTGCGTAGCTGGGCAATGCGGCCCGCGCCCGCGTTGTAGGAAGCGAACGTGAACAGCGCCTTGTCCAGCTTGGTCATCGGCTCGTCACCGTAGTATTTGTCGATCATCCATCGCATGTACTTGACGCCGGCGTGAATGTTCGGATCCACCTGGGTGATGTCGCCCACCTTCAGCTCCTTGCCGGTGGCGGGCATGACCTGCATCACTCCGATTGCCCCTACCTTGCTGCGGGTGGACTGATCGAGTTTGGATTCCTGGTATCCCTGGGCAACCATCAGCAACCAGTCCACGTCGTACTCGTCTCCGTATTTCTGGAAGAAAGGAATCAGGTCCAGGAACTTCTTCCGCTCCGACTCGGAGGCAGCGTCCTTCACGTACTTTGCGCTCGTCAGGTAACGCTTCAGGAGGGTATTCCCAAGGACCTTGCCCTTTCCGTGGCGAGCCAAGAAATCGTCGAGCGCGGCCTTGAGTTGCGGGCTGCCCTTGCGGATCGCCCATGCGATGTCGCCTTCGGTGGCGACGGCGACGTCGTCGTGCACCGTGACCGCGGGGAACACCTGCTTCCAGAAGTCGGCCACGTGCTTGTCCACGACGGTGAGCGGAATCAGTCCGGCGTTCACCATCTCGATCAGATCCTCGTCCTCCATCTCCTGCGGTGCCTCCTTGATGATCACCGCAGGCTTCTTCTCGCTGGCGAAACGCCGGTTGAGAGCCAGCAGACTCTCGGAATAGGCGGACGCATTGCGAACGAAGACCGTCTGCCCCGCCAGGTCGTCCACGCTGTTGACCGCGGGTGACGCGGGACCGGACACCACCAACTCGCTGACGTGGGGATATATCGACGAGGAGAAGTCCACGAGCTTCCGCCGCTCTTCGGTAATCGTGAGGTTGCACGCCGCGACATCGCCCTTGCCGTCGGCCACTGCCTGCAGCATGTCGCCGCGGCCAATCGGGATCATCACCACCCGCACCTTGAGGTGCTTGTGCTCGAGCTTTCTCCGCTGTGCCAGCTTGTGGTTCAGGTCCTTCTCGAACTCGTGAAAGGCGTCAGCGGCCGCGCCTCGCTGGACGCCCTTGGTGATGAAAAAGAAGGTCTTGCTGTAGCAGCTCAGGACTCGAATGGAGTGCCGCTTGATCATCCCGTCGAGATCGCCGCTCCACGGCTTCATCGTCTCTTCGGGCGCGAGAGTGAGCTTGCCCGTGTCTGGCTCCGCCGTCACGGGCGTCTGGGGCGGCCGCGGGGGTTCGGTGAGGCCGCGATCCTCTCCCTTGTCAGCGGAGGCTGCTTGCTGCGGTTGAACGGCTGTCCCCTGCTCCTGAGGAGAGGTCGCGGAAGCGGGCTTGTCGCAGCCGATCACTCCGGCAAACAGCGCAGCGGAGAGAACTGCGCCGAGCGCCACGAGCTTCGTCTCTCTCACGACCCACCACCTTTCCTCGGCTCCTCCATCGCATCCCGCTCGAGACACGGCATGGTGAGCCCGCGTCACCCGAATGTGCGGTCAGGTTGGCACGCCACTGGCGATTCGAATGACCTCATCGATCTCGTACGTGATCGACGAGCTCGTCGTCCATTTCTCGTGTGACGTATTCGGCGGGACGCCCCAGCAGGCCAGCATCTTGCCG
>DATKKW010000053.1:0-149380 GCA_035542715.1 Myxococcota bacterium | reverse complement strand
GCCATGGCTTCGATCACGCGCCGGCCTTCCTCCACCCGCCGACAGAACGGCACCATCACGGCGAGGTTCGTCAGGCCCATCTCGCCGCGCACGCGTTGCAGCGCTCGGCACTCGAGCGCGAAGCCTTCGGCGTAGGCGGGGTGGGCGTAGCGGGCGGCGCCCCGAAACCCCAGCATGGGGTTGGCCTCCACCGGCTCGAAGGCTCGCCCGCCCAAGAGTGCGGCATATTCGTTGGTCTTGAAGTCCGATAGCCGCACGATCACCGGGCGCGGGAAGAAGGCCGCGGCGATGGTCCCCACGCCCTCGGCCAGCTTGGCGACGAAGTAGTCGGCGGGGGTCTCGAAGCCGGCCGCGAGCTTCTCGATGGCCGCGCGTTCGCGGGTCGAGGCGATGCGCTCCGGATGCACCAAGGCCATGGGGTGGACCCGGATCTCCTCGCTGACGATGAACTCCATGCGCGCCAGGCCCACGCCGGCGTTCGGCAGCATGGCTGTGCGGAAGGCGAGGTCGGGGTTGGCGAGGTTCACCATGATCCCCGTGTGCGGCAGGGCGAGTTCGGCCGCGGACAGCCGCTCCACTTCGAAGGCGACCTTTCCGTCGAGCACCTCGCCGGTCTCGCCCCCGGCGCAGGAGACGGTGACCGAGCGGCCGGTCGCGATGGCCGCGGTCGCGCCCTCGGCCCCCACCACTGCCGGCACGCCGAGTTCGCGCGCCACGATGGCGGCGTGGCAGGTGCGCCCGCCCCGGTCGGTGACGATCGCGGACGCGCGCTTCAGGATCGGCTCCCAGTCGGGGTCGGTCATCGCCGTCACGAGCACCGATCCCGGCGCGAAGTCGCTCATCTCGGACGCGTGGTCGAGCCGCCGGACGGGCCCGGCCCCGATCTGCGTCCCCACCGCGCGGCCGCGCACGAGCACCTCGCCGCGCTCGACCAGCGAGTAGCTCACGAGCTTCGCGGCATCGCGCTGGGAGTGGGCGGTCTCCGGTCGGGCCTGCACGATGAAGATCTCGCCCGAGGGCCCGTCCTTCGCCCACTCGATGTCCATCGGCCGCGGCTCGCCGGCCCGGGCGCTGTAGTGCTTCTCGATCGCGACGCCCTGGCGCGCGAGCTCCACCGCTTCGTCGCGCGAGAGCACGAACTCGCGCCGCAGCGACTCCGGAACCGCGATGTTGCGGGTGCCGCGGCCTCCGCCCTCGTCGTAGACCATCGCGATCTCCTTGGAGCCGAGGCGCCGGGAGATCTCCGCCATGGTCGGCTTGAACACGATGTACTCGTCGGGGTTCACGACCCCCTGCACGATGTTCTCGCCGAGCCCGTAGATCGCGGTGATGAGCACGGCCTGGTCGAATCCGCTCTCGGTGTCGAGCGTGAACATCACGCCCGAGCCGGCCTGGTCCGAGCGCACCATCTTCTGCACGCCGATCGAGAGGTACACCTTCTCGTGATCGAAGCCGCGCTCGGCGCGATACGAGATCGCGCGGTCGGTGAAGAGCGACGCGAAGCAGCGGCGGCAGGCTTCGACGAGCTGCGGCACGCCGTGGACGTTCAGGTAGGTCTCCTGCTGGCCGGCGAAGCTCGCGGTCGGAAGGTCCTCCGCCGTCGCGCTCGAGCGCACCGCCACGTCCGCCTGCTCCTGGCCGTAGCGTCGCGAGAGGGCCGCGTAGGCTTCCTCGATCTCGCGCTGCATCTCCGGGGAGACCGGGGCCTCGCGCAGCGTGCGTCGCGCGAGGGCGCCGGCGGCGCGCAGCGAATCCACGTCGGTGGGGTCGAGTCCGCGGAGGGCGTTCCGCAGCCCCTCCCGGACGCCCGGCCCATCGAGCAGCGCCTTGTAGGCGTCGGCCGTGAGGGCGAAGCCGTCCGGGACCTTCACGCCGAGCGGCTTGAGCGCGCGGATGAGCTCACCGAAGGAGGCGTTCTTGCCGCCGACGAGCGGTACGTCGTCGAGCGTCAGCGAGTCGAAGGGGCGGACGAAGCGCACGGCGACCCCCTGCGTGTCGGGACGATCTCGCGGCGGTGCAGCTTTCGAGCCAAGGCCAGCTCCACGCACGCGGCGCGGCGGGCGCGGTCGGAGCGAGGGTCCGCGGCTTCGTGCCCCACCGAGAGGCGGAGGAGTGCCGCGCCGCCACACTCCTCGGCCGTCGAACCCGGTAAAGCCTGCGGAATCTGCCTCGAAACGCTGGCACGCCGAGTGCAAAAGGGCTCCGCATCCGTATCATGCCGCTGCGCGCGGCAAAGGAGGATCGATGGCTCGCGAGAAGCGCTCGAGGGAAGAGGTCAGGGCCGAGCTCCGCAGACTCGCGGACGTGGTCCAGCGGGAGGTCGAGGCCGGCGCGACGTCCGTCGAGGAGATCCACAAGAAGGTCGCGGCGATGCCGCTCGACGCCCTGGCGAAGCTCGACATCTTCGAGAAGACGGTGAAGGATGCCCGCCGGATCCAGGAGACGTCGATCGGTGTGTTCTACGACGTGATCCGGAAGGTGAACGACGAGGTCGCGAAGCTCGCGAGACAGATGCTCGACGACCAGCGCCAGCTCGCGGGAGGGGCGAAGCGGGTGCGCGCCGCGGCGAAGCCGAAGGCGAGGAAGACGGCTGGCTCCCAGGTGCACGCGGTCCGGGCGAGCACGCACTCCTAGGCGCATGCAGCGAGCCGACGTCAGCCTCCACGGTCATCGCGTCCACTACCGCTTTGCGGGGAGCGGTCCCCTGCTGGTGCTGCTCCACGGCATCGCGGGCAGCTCCGCGACCTGGGAGGAGGTGGGCTGGTGGCTCCAGCGCGGTCACAGCGTCCTGGCGCCGGACCTGCTGGGCCACGGCCAGAGCGCGAAGCCGCGCGGCGACTACTCGCTCGGCGCGTACGCGAACCTGCTGCGCGACCTTCTCGCGTCGCTCGGCCACGAGCGCGCGACCGTCGTCGGGCACTCCCTCGGCGGCGGGGTCGCGCTGCAGTTCGCCTACCAGTTCCCGGACCGCTGCGAGCGCCTCGTCCTGGTGTCGAGCGGAGGCCTCGGCCGCGAGGTGCATCCCCTGCTCCGCTCCGCGGCCATCCCCGGCGCGGGCGTCGTGCTTCCCCTGCTCTGCGGCGAGGGAACGCGCAGCACCGTCGCGCGCGCCACGCACTGGCTCGGGCGGCTCGGACTGCGCGCGGGGCCCGACCTCGAGGAGGTCTGGCGCGGCTTCGTCTCGCTGGGCGACGCCGACACGCGTCGCGCCTTCCTCGACACGGCGCGCAGCGTGCTCGACGTGCGCGGCCAACGCGTGAGCGCGACGAACCGCCTGTACCTCGCGGAGGAGCTGCCGACGCTCCTCATCTGGGGCGAGCGCGATCCGCTGATCCCCGTGCGCCACGCCCACGCGGCCCACGAGTCGATCCCCGGCAGCCGCCTCGAGGTGTTCCCGGGCGCAGGGCACTTCCCGCACCGCGACGATCCCCGCCGCTTCGTCGACCTCTTGCAGGAGTTCGTGGCGACGACGCAGCCCGCACGCCTCGACGAGGCGCGTCTGCGCGAGCGCATGCGCGAGGTCGAGGCGCAGCGGGCGGCGTCCGCCGCGGCGGACCTCGCGACGCGCCGTCGCCGGCCTGCGCGCTCGTCCGCACACGCTGCCCCGCCGCCGCGCTGAGGCCCCGGCGGCGCCATCGCCGCCGCCCCGGCCCCGACACAGATCGCTGATCGCGTTCCCCGCCTCGAGAGCGCGCGGTCCGCGAGCGCATTCCTGTAAGCGTCGTCACAGCCCTGACGGGCGCTGGCGCGTATAGGGACTCTCGTGGGGCGGGGACATGGCGAGAACCCATCTGCCGACGCAGGACGCGGCGAGCGCCGATCCGCTGCGCGTGTTCGACGATGCGAGCGTCCTCTGGTCGAGCGGGCCGGGCGGGTGGAGCGGCCTCCTCGTCGAGCGGATCCGCGTGGAGGCGATCGACACGCCCGCGTTCCGGATCCGCCCGCATTCCCTCACGCTGCATCTCTCGGAGCCGCGCACGGTCCGCCAGACGATCGCTGGGAAGACGTACTCCTCCGTGCTCCAGCCCGGCGACATCTCGCTCTTCCCGGCCGGCGCCACGCGCCGGCTCCGTCACGGGCGGCGCGAGATGCTCGTGCTCGCGCTCGCCGACGAGCTCGTCGAGTCCGTGGCGGCGGAGGCCCTCGGGACGTTCGATCCCTGCATCGCGGAGCGACACCAGCTTCGCGACGCACGCATCGAGCACATCGCCCGTGCGCTCCAGAGCGAAGCGGAGGCCGGCTACCCGTCGGGCCCGCTCTACGGGGAGTCGCTCGGGCGGGCGCTCGCGGCGCGCCTCGTGCGGGGCTACGCGACCGCCGAGCCCTCGGCGGCACGCCGGACGGGCGGCCTCTCGGCACGGAGCCTGCGCCGCGTCGTCGAGTACGTCGACGCCCACCTCGCCGAGGACGTCGGACTGCGGGCCCTCGCCCGCGTCGCGGGCCTCTCGCCGCACCGCTTCGCGCACAACTTCAAGCGCGCGACGGGACTCGCGCCCCATCAGTTCGTGATCCGCGCGCGGGTGCGGCGCGCGAAGCTCCTGCTCCGCGAGAGCGACAAGACGATCGCCGAGGTCGCGTACGAGCTCGGCTGTGGAAGCCCGAGCCGCTTCGCCCTCCTCTTCCGTCGTACCGCGGGCGCGACGCCGTCCGCCTATCGGGCGTCCTTCCGCTGACGGCGCGCGTGTCTTCGTGGCAAGAAACGGTCCGCTGCGGGAAGAACCGGCGCGACGCACGGCGCCTCTCCAGCTTCAATGCGAGCACCCAGCGAGGAGGCCCCATGGAACTCCGGAGCTCCGTCGCACTCGTCCTCGTCGCCGCCATCTCGCTCGGTGCAGCGTCACACCCCGCGTCCGCCCAGGCGCTTCGGGCCTCCGGAACGACCCTCGCCGACCGGTTCCGCGCGAGGGGAAGCGCCGATCCCGAGGGCGGCCCTCCCCTCGACGATCCGCAGGGGCGCCTCGCGGTCGGCACCCGATCGGCGCCCCGCCCTCCCACGGAGGCGCCCACGGGCTTCGCGAACGAGACGAACGGGTTCACGCCCCAGGGCCCCGCCTTCGACACGATCGACGAGGCGAACGTCGTGCCGCTCCGCTCGTTCAACGACGACCGCTTCGTGTTCGAAGAGGTCGAGACCGCCGCCGACGGCCTCGGGCCGACCTACAACGCGCAGAGCTGCGGCGAATGTCACCAGAACGTGGCGACGGGCGGCGCGAGCCAGATCGCCGAGCACCGCACGGGACGGCTCGACGCCGGCGTGTTCTTCGAGTCCCCCGGCGGCTCCCTCGTCCAGTCGCGTGCGACGAACGCCGAGATCGTCGAGCGCGTGGCGGTCGAGGATGACGTCCGCACCTTCCGCATCTCCACGAACACGCTCGGCGCGGGCTTCGTCGAGGCGATCGCGAACGCGACGCTGCTCGCGATCCGCGATCGCCAGCCCCCGGCCCTGCGCGGAACGGCCGAGAGCGTCCCGGTGCTCGAGGCCGGCGGCAGCGCGCGGATCGGGCGCTTCGGCTGGAAGTGCCAGCACGCGAGCCTCGAGTCCTTCGCCGCCGACGCGTACCTGAACGAGATGGGCATCACGAGCCCGCTCCTGCCCGACGAGAACACGTCGAGCGGTCGCTTCGTCGGCTACGGCTCGGGCTACGATCCGTTGCCCGACCCCGAAGACGACGGCGTCGACGTCGTGGCCTTCGCCGACTTCATGCGCTCGACCACGGCTCCGCCCCGCGGTCCGATCACGCAGCAGGTGCGAGACGGCGAGGCCCTGTTCGGCCAGATCGGCTGCGCCACGTGTCACACGCCCGCGATCGTGACGGCGCCCGCCGGCACGCGGATCAACGGCGGCAGGCTCAGCGTGCCGCCCGCCCTCGGCTACAGAGTCATCCATCCGTACAGCGACTTCCTGCTGCACGACGTCGGGACGGGCGACGGCATCCCCCTCCTGCCGACGCCCGAGCTCGCGAGCACGGCGAGCCAGATGCGGACCGCGCCGCTCTGGGCGCTCCGCACGCGAAATCGCCTGATGCACGACGGCCTCTCGTTCACCAAGCAGGAGGCGATCGCCCGCCACGCCGGCCAGGCTGCGGGCGTCAGGACGAAGTACGGCGCGCTCTCGGCGGCGCAGAAGAACGCGGTGCTGGCGTTCCTCGACTCGCTCTGAGCACATGGGAGATGCGCCGTGCGATCTCGCGGGCGCTCCGACGCCAGGGCGTGTCGGTCCGGACGACGTAGCGCCGCGCTCGCGGCCACTCGTCGGGACGCTCGAGGCGCCGGACGCTCCAGGCGTGGAGCTCCGGCCCCGCGTCGGACGGGTCGCCCCCCGCTCGCCGCCGTGCGGCGAGGCGCCTCCGGGCGACGCGCGCCGCGCAGCGCGTCTCGACCAGGAAGGCCGGGACGCCCTGCCCGGCCGCGAACGCGAGCGCTGCCTTCCGGCGGCGGGCGAGATCGTAGGTCGCGTCGAGCACCGCGAGGCGGCCCGACGCCACGACCGGCGCGGCGCGCTCGAGCAGCGCTTCGTAGACCGCCTCCTTCGCCGCCTCGTCGTAGCCCGCGCGGAGCGCGAGCCCGGGCCCCTTGCGCACGCGGTCCGACGCGATCACGACGCCGTCGAGGGCGTCTGCGAGAGCCCGCGCGACGGAGCTCTTTCCCGTTCCGACGGCGCCGCAGGTGAGCACGAGCGCGCCGCCCCGACGTGGGGCGAGCGCGCGCTCGGCGAGGGCGAGGTGGCGCCGCACGCTCGCGCGCGCCGCCGCGCGCTGGGACGGAGCGATCGCCGCGTCGCCCGCCGCGACCGCCGCCACCTTCGCGCGCACCGCCGCGCGGTAGGCGATGAAGAAGTCCACCGCGGAGAAGAGGTCGAAGTCGTCGGCCTGCGCCGCGTACGCGGCGAGGAAGCGCGCAGCGAGGTGTCGCGCGCCGCGGTAGGCGAGGTCCATGGCGAGGAACGCCACCTCCGAGGCGGCGTCGATCTCGCGGAAGTCGTCGCGGAACTCGATGCAGTCGACGAGGAGCGGCGGAGCATCTTCGCGCTCGAACCAGACGTGCTCCAGGTGGAGATCGCCGTGGCCGTCGACGCCGCGGCCTGCGCGGCGTCGCGCCTCGAGCCGGTCGGCATGGGCCGCGAGCCACGCCTCCGTCGCGGCGGAGAGACGAGCGAGGCGCGCCGGCGGGAACGCGCCGCGTGCCGCGCCTCCCGCGCCGAGCGCCGGTCCGAGGCTCTCGAAGTTGGCGCGCACGGGGGCCGCGACTCGCGCGAGCCAGGTGGCGCGGTCGATCCGCAGCGGCCGCTCGGCCCGGCTCCGCCGATGGAAGCGGGCGACCAGCTCGGCGACGGCGTCGAGCTGCGCCGCGCGCAGGCGGCCCGCGGCGAGCAGGCTCCTCGCGTCGCGCCCCTTCGGAAGGCGCCGCATCACGACCACGTGCTCGGCGCGGCCCGGCGGCGCGAGGGTCTCGCGCAGCGGCCCCACGCGATTCCGTGTCCCACGCCCGCCACCGGCGCGCGTCACCGCGGCGACCCCGAGGTACACGTCGGGCGAGAGGCGACGGTTCAGGTGGATCTCGCGCAGGCAGTCTGCGTTGCGCTCCTCGCGCGTGGTGAAGTCCACGAAGCCGAGGTCCACCGCCTTGCGCAGCTTGTAGACGCGCTCGGCCGTGAGGAAGACGTGGGAGAGATGGGTCTGCACGTGCTGCACGCCGCGGCGCGCGCTCGGATCTCGGGGATGCGCGCTCGCGCGCGAGAGATCCGCGACGAGATCGGGATCGAGGGGCGCCGGCGCGCCCGAACGCGGCGTCACGCGCCGACGATCTCCGCCTCGAGACGGACCGGCGCCACGAGCGAGCGCGAGATCATGCACGAGCGCTCGGCCTTCTCGAGCGCGCGCTGCGCCTTCGAAGGATCCGCGCCCGAGGCGAGCGTGAGCCTCGCGCGGAGCCGGATCTCGGTGAAGCGAGTGACTCCGTCGACGCGGTCGAGGACGCCCTCTGCCTCGACGTGGAGCGCGCTCCAGCCGACCGACGACGCGCGCGCGATCGCCCGGAAGGAGAGCACGAAGCAATCCGCCACCGCGCCCACCAGGAGGGTCTCGGGGGACCAGCGATCGCCGGGCCCTCCGAACGCCACCGGAGGCGCGGTCTCGAGGTCTGCCAGCCCGGCCGAGGCGAGGCGTACCGTACCGGTGTCGCTCGCGTCGGCCTGGACGCCATAGCGGTGAGGGAGGTTGTGCATGCCCTCCACCGTACCGCGCAAGGCCTCGCCGGTCTCGGGCCTGCCGACCTCCCGCCGGCCGGCCACCCGGGATGGGCCGGCTAGAGGCCCTCGCGGAAGTCCCGCACGAGCGTGCTCAGGCCCTCGAGCAGCCGCCGGAGCTTCGAGGACGGCGGCGGCGGCGGCTCGTTCGTCCAGGCGGAGGCGGAGAGCGGGCGCAGGTCCTGGCGCTCGATGAAGCGCTCGAGGAGCGCGTGCATGGCGACGCGCGAGAGCCTGCGGCGGCGCCGCAGGATGCGGGCCGTCGCGTGGTCGATCGCGTCGCCCGTGATGCGGTCGGGCCGATTGATGACTGCCGCGCGGCGCGCGAGCTCCGCGAGGACGTGCGGGACCGGAACGCCCGTGTGGGCCGACGCCGCGCGGACGAGCTCGATGTAGGCGCGCTGCAGCGCCCGGGCGCGCCGCGCTCGCGCCGGCGTCACCTGCCGGTCGCGGCGCGAGGCGTAGGTCGAGCAGGCGATGGCGAGGAGCTCGTCCGCCTCGAGCCAGCGCGTCTCCCGCGCGAAGTGGGCGGGGAGCTCGCGCAGGAGGTCCCGCACGCAGTAGACCGCGTTCCAGGACAGGCCGTCGGCCACCTTCACGGGCCCGCGCGAGGAGCGCGCGCGCTCGAACTGCTCGTGCACCCGGCGGTAGCGCAGGAGCTCGGGCAGCGCGCGCTCGAGCAGGACGGCCTCGAGCGCCGGCGGGAATCCGATCTTGCGCAGGAGCAGGCGGTTCTTCGTGCGCTCGAACTCCTCGTCGAAGAGCCGGAGCGCCGGGTCGTGGCGGAAGGCGGCGAGCGGCCGCTTGCGCCCCGTCTCCAGGGCATCGCGGATCTGCACGAAGTTCTGGACGATGTAGCGCGCCTTGCGCCGCTGCTCGGGGATCGTCGTCGACCAGCGCGGACCGTCGTCGAAGCGGTACTCGCGGTGGTAGAGCCCGAACTGCCGCACCGAGCCGTAGTCGATGATCCCGCCGCTCGCGAGCACGTTGTCGCCGTCCCAGTCGAGCCAGCAGAACACGTACTCGCTCTCGAAGGTGGCGGCCGCGCGCGCGAACGTACGCGCCATCTCTTCGGCCAGGAACGCCAGGCGCCGGCGCCGCGGGAGCTTCGGCCAGGCGCCGTTCGCGAGCTGCCGCTCGACGAAGAGCTCGACGAGGGCGCCGAGCGAGGCGAGGTCGCCGCGCTTCAGGTGGACGAAGAAGTGGGACGGGCGCAGCAGGTTCGGCGCCGCGCGCACGTTGACGGCGAAGCCCCCGGGATACTCGATCACCGCGAGCACGCGCTCGGTCGCGATGCCGTTGCGATGGAAGATCTCGCTCATGAGCGCCGCCGAGATGCCCTCGGCCAGGGCCGCCGTGCCGCAGCCGTAGCTCGCATAGCGGTTCCCGGTCTTGAAGAAGCGCTTCTCCTCGGCGGTCGCGGGACACAGGCGGGTGACGCCCGTGCCGCAGCTCGAGACGTCCCAGGTGACGCCCCGGTGGGTCACGCAGCCGTTCCAGATGCTGCGGCCGTCGCCCGAGCTCGCGCCTCGCCGGTCCGGATGCTGGAGCTGCAGGTAGCGCGTCGCCATGTAGGTGTGGGGCAGGACCTCGTCGGCGGGCACCGGCGGGCCGTGGAGCTGGTCCCACTCGTTGATGATCTGGAGGCCGAAGGTCTCGAGCACCACGCGCTCGAGGGCGGACCCGAGCCGGCTCGGGTGGCGCGCCGGGAGGAGGCCCATCTCCTTCGCGAGCGTGAAGTTGAAGTAGGCGACGGCGCCGCCGCTGCGACGACGTGCCGGGTACTCCACGTACGCGTTCGGCACGGTTCGCTTCAGGGGGTGCCGTCCGTCGAGGACGCGGAAGCGCCGGTAGAGCCGCTCGTGCGGCTGGCGGCGATGCGACATGTCCCATCCCCCGCGGGCGGCATCGGCCGGCTCGGGTCTCCGCTTGAGGCTCGGATAAGATGTCCCGACCCCACGACAGGAGGAGAAGGCATGGCGGCGCGCACGAACCGGCAGTGGCTGCTCGCGGCGAGGCCCTCGGGCATGGTGAAGGAGTCGGACTTCCGCTGGCAGGAGGAGCCCGTGCGAGAGCTCCTCGACGGCGAGATCCTGGTTCGGACGCTCTACCTCTCCTTCGATCCTGCGATGCGCGGCTGGATGGACGACCGGCGGAGCTACCTCCCGCCCGTCCAGATCGGGGAGCCGATGCGCGCAGGCGCCGTCGGTCAGGTGGTCGAGTCGCGCAGCCGCGATTTCGCGCCGGGCGACCTGGTGCAGGGAACGTTCGGCTGGCAGGACTACGCGATCGTCGGCGGCAAGGGCGTCGCCGCCGTCACCAAGCTTCCGAAGGGCATCCCGCTCACCTGGCCGCTCGGCGTCCTCGGCATCACCGGCCTCACCGCCTACTTCGGGATCCTCGAGGTCGGGAAGCCGAAGGCCGGCGAGACCGTCGTCGTCTCCGGCGCCGCGGGCGCAACGGGCTCGGTCGCGGCGCAGATCGCGAAGATCGTCGGCGCTCGTGTGATCGGCATCGCGGGCGGCGACGAGAAGTGCCGTTGGCTCCGCGATCAGGCGAAGCTCGATGGCGTGGTCGACTACAAGCGGGGCCCGGTCGACGCGGCGCTGCGCGAGCTCTGCCCGAACGGCATCGACGTCTACTTCGACAACGTCGGCGGCGCGATCCTCGACGCCTGCCTCGCGCAGCTCGCGCTGAAGGCGCGCGTCGTGCTCTGCGGCGGGATCTCCGCCTACAACGAGAAGGAGCAGCCGGCCGGGCCGCGCAACTACCTCCAGCTCATCATCCGTCGCTCCCGCATGGAGGGCTTCCTCGTGCTCGACTACGCGGCGCGCTTCCCCGACGCGATCCGCGAGCTCACGCGGTGGGTCGAGGCCGGCAAGGTCCAGCACCAGGAAGACGTGCAGCACGGGCTCGAGAACGCGCCGCGGACCTTCCTGCGCCTCTTCACGGGCGAGAACCGCGGGAAGCAGCTCCTCAAGGTCGCGGACCCGCCCGTTGCGATCGGCTGAGGCCGCGGACGCGCCGACTGTGCTACCCGAGAGATCGATGTCCCCCGAGCCCGACGCCCAGGATCCCCGGCGCGCCCTGCTCCCGGCGAAGCTCGCCGCCGCGGCCCTGGGCCTCGCGGCGTGCCTCCTCGTCGGCCAGCTCGTCCGCGGCCGGCTCGGCGTCGCGTGGAACGCGGACTCGATCCGGATGCTGGTCGACGCAACGGGCTTCTGGGGCCCCGTCGCCTTCGTGACCCTCGTCGCCCTGCGCATGTTCGTGATGGTCCCGGGCGCGCTCGTCCTCACGGCCGCGGGAGCGCTCTTCGGCGCGGCCGAGGGAACTCTCTACGGCGCGCTCGGGCTCACGCTCACGGCCGGGCTCGCCTTCGGGACGATCCGCGCCGTCGGAGCCGAGAACCTTCGGGCCCGGGTGCCCGCGCGCTTCCAGCCCCTCCTCGACCTCGGCCGCTCCCGCTCCGGCATCGCGCTCCTGACGTTCCTCTCGGGCTACCCGATCGGACCCTCGGTCTGGGCCCAGACCGGCGCGGCCGTGAGCGGCATGGCGCTGGTGCCGTTCGTGCTCGCCGTGGGCGTCGGCTCGGCGGTGCGCGCGGCGACCTACTCCCTCTTCGGGAGCGCTCTCGTCGCCGGCGAAGGCGTGTGGACGAGCGCGGCGTTGCTCGTCGCCGCGTTCGGGCTGCCGCTCCTCCATCCTCGCGTGCGCGCGGTGATCCACGGCGTGATCGCAACCTCGCGACGAGGCGGCTTCGAGGCCCCGACCCGCCCGGGCCCGGCGGCTTGAGCCGGAGCCAGGCCGAGAAGCTTCGCGACCTGATCGGCCTCCTCGACCTCGAAGAGATCGATGCCGACGTCTACCGCGGGCGCAACGAGCCGGCGCCGCGGATGCGGCTCTTCGGCGGCCAGGTGGCGGCCCAGGCGCTCGTCGCAGCCGGGCGCACGGTCTCGTTCGGGAGCGCGCACTCCCTCCACGGCTACTTCCTGCGCCCCGGCGATCCCGAGCGGCCCGTCGTCTACCACGTCGAGCGGCTGCGCGACGGGAAGTCGTTCGTCACGCGTCACGTCGTCGCGCGGCAGCGCGGCCAGGCGATCTTCGACCTCTCGGTCTCGTTCCAGGCGCCGCAGGAGGGATACGAGCACCAGCAGCTCGTGATGCCCGAGGCGCCCGATCCCGAGTCGCTCCCGACCTGGAGCGATCGCGTCCGGGCGGCGGGCGCCATGCTTCCCGACGAGGCGCGCGGCTGGGCGCTCGAGCCCCGACCGATCGACCTGCGCCACGTGCTGCCGCCGACCTTCCTCGGCGGAGAGCCGCGGGAGGGCGGAAGCGTCGTCTGGTTCCGCGCCGGCGGCCCCGTGCCGGACGACCCCTTCCTGCACCAGTGCCTCGTGACCTATGCGACGGACATGTCGCTCCTCGACAACATCATCCTTCCCCACGGCCGTCGCGGACGGCTCGGGCCCGTGATGATGGCGAGCCTCGACCACGCCGTCTGGTTCCACCATCCGGTCCGCGCGGACGAGTGGCTCCTCTATGCGCAGGACAGCCCGGCCGCTGCGGGCGCGCGGGGCTTCGCGCGCGGCAGCATCTTCACGCGCCAGGGGAAGCTCGTGGTGTCGGTCGCCCAGGAGGGCCTCATGCGGCCGGCGGGCGCTCCCGAGGATCGGTCCCAGTAGCGCGCGCGGAGCGTCAGCCTCGGCCCGCTCCCTCGCCGCCCCCGTACAGCCGACCGCGCACGCGACGCATGCCGGCGAGCCAGCGATCTTCGTCCGCTGCGCGCCGCTGCACGTACCCGGCCACCTCCGGGTGCGGAAGGATCAGGAATCGCTCCGCGCGCAGCGCCTCGACGACGACGGCGGCCACCTCCTCCGGCTCGCGCATACCACGCAGCAGGTGCTCGCCCAGGCCGAGCTCCTTTGCGCCCAGGAGCATCGGCGTGCGCACGCCCTGGGGACACAGACAGGAGACGCGCACGCCCCGGTCGCCGTAGGCCACCGCAAGCCACTCGGCGAAGGCCACCGCAGCGTGCTTCGTCACGGTGTAGGCGTGGGTCCCCATGTCCATCAGCAGGCCCGCGGCCGACGCCGTGCTCGCGAAGTAGCCCTCGCCGCGCTCGAGCCACTCGGGAAGGCACGCCCGGGCTGCGTAGACGTGGGCCATCACGTTCACGCGCCAGCTCGCGTCCCAGTCGGCGTCGCTCGCGAAGGGACCCGCCGCGAGGGGATCGAGTCCCGCGCCGACGGCGATGCCGGCGTTGGCGAAGAAGAGATCGACGCGCCCGAAGCGCTCGCGCGTCGATGCGACGAGGCCGGCGACGTCGGCCTCGTGCGACACGTCGCTCGCGACGCCGAGGCCGCCGATCTCCGCCGCGACCTTCGCCGCGCCGGCGGCCTCGCGGTCCGCGACCACGACGCCCCGCGCCCCCTCGGCGGCGAACCGCCGGCAGAGCGCCGCGCCGATCCCGCTCGCGCCTCCCGTGACGATCGCGACCCGTCCCGCGAGCTCCACGCCTCCCCCTTCCCGCTCGGCGCGAGGTGCCGCCTCAGGCGATCGCCTTCGCCTCGCGCAGCTGCCGCAGCTCCGCCGCTGAGAATCCCCAGTCGGCGAGCGCCGCATCCGTGTGCTGGCCCGCGTGGGCCGGCGGGCCCTGGATCTCGGGCTTCGTGCGCCCGAAGCGCGGCGCCGGAGCGGCCTGCGTCGCGCCCGCGATCGTGACGAACGTCCCGCGCGCCACGTTGTGCGGATGCGTCGGAGCCTCGGACAGGGAGAGCACCGGAGCGAAGCAGACGTCGGTGCCCTCCATCACGCGGCACCATTCGTCGCGCGTCTTCTGCTTGAAGAGCTCGGCGAAGCGCTCCTTCATCTCCGGCCAGCGCGTGCGATCCATCTGGCGCGGGAGCTCGGCGCCCTCCAGGCCCGTGAGCCGCAGGAGCTCCGCGTAGAACTGGGGCTCGATCGAGCCGATCGACACGTGCTTCCCGTCGGCGGTCTCGTAGACATCGTAGAAGTGGGCGCCGGTGTCGAGCAGGTTCACGCCGCGCTCGTCCTGCCAGAAGCCCGCGTGGTGCATGCCATGGAACATCGCCATCAGCACCGCCGCGCCGTCGACCATCGCCGCGTCGACGACCTGGCCCCTGCCCGAGCGCTGTCGTTCGACGAGCGCGCACGCGATCCCGAAGGCGAGGAGCATTCCGCCGCCGCCGAAGTCGCCGACCAGGTTCAGCGGCGGGACGGGCTTCTCGCCCGCGCGGCCGATGCCGTGGAGCGCGCCGGCGAGGGAGATGTAGTTGATGTCGTGGCCGGCGGCCGACGCGAGGGGTCCATCCTGCCCCCAGCCCGTCATGCGACCGAACACGAGACGCGGATTGCGCGCGAGGCAGACGGCGGGGCCGAGGCCGAGCCGCTCCATCACGCCCGGCCGGAAGCCTTCGATCAGCGCATCCGCCTTCTCGACGAGCCGGAGCACGGTCTCGACACCCTCGGCCCGCTTCAAGTCGACCCCGACCGAGCGGCGGCCGCGGTTCAGGACGTCGAAGGGCGGGTGCTTCGGGTCTCCGCCGTGGACGATCTGCGCGCGGTCGATGCGGAGCACCTCCGCGCCCATGTCCGAGAGCATCATGGCCGCGAACGGCCCGGGCCCGATGCCCGCGATCTCGATCACCCTCACGCCAGCGAGCGGTCCTGCCATCGTCCTTCGGCTCCTTTCCCCGTGCGATCCCGCCTCCGGGAGTCGGCGCGCGCCGCGGCACGCCCTCGGGAGCCGCAGCATACCCGCTGCCGCGCCGCGCGGCGCGGCTCGTCGCTGCGTCGGGCAGCCGTTAGCCTCGTGGCTCGGGGGCCGCCGCCCGGGAGGCGCCGATGAAGGAGAAGCCGCTCGAAGAGCGCCGCAAGGCGCTCGAGGAGGACTTCTTCCGCCGGGAGTCGGAGGCGAAGCTCGCGAAGCTGCGCGCGAAGAAGGAGCGCGAGGCGCTGGCTGCGGCGACGGGCGTCGCCGACGGAGAGCTCGTCGAGCGGCTGCACGCGCTGGGCGTCCGCGCGGAGTCCCTCGAGGCGCTGGTGCACGCGCCGCTCGTGAGCGTCGCGTGGGCCGACGGCAAGCTCGATCCCGAGGAGCGGAGCGCGGTGCGCGAGGCCGCCGACGCCGCGGGGCTGCGCGCGGGCACGGCGCCCCGCGCGCTCCTCGAGCGCTGGCTCGACGAGCCGCCCGGCGGTCTGTTCGACGCGTGGGAGCGCTTCCTCACCGAGGCCTGGCGGGGTCCGCGTGACGCCGCCCGGCGTCGCGCGGTCGAGGAGCTCCTGCGCGGACGCCTGCGCGACGTGGCGGTCGCCTCCGGCGGCTTCGACGGCCTCGGCCGGATCTCGCGCGCCGAGGCCGATGCGCTCGTGCGCGTGATGCGCGCCTTCCTCGAGAGCCGCGAGCCGGCGAGCGGCGACCGCTGACACGACGGGGGAGCGGCCCCCGGGCCGCTCCCCCGTCCTTCGATGCTCCGATGCGCGAGGCCCGGCCGCCGCGGCGGCGGGGCCTAGAGCTGCATGCTCTTCACCTCGAGGTACTCCTCGAAGCCCCAGTGGCCGAACTCGCGGCCGCGGCCGGACTGCTTGAAGCCGCCGAACGGCGCGAGGATGTTGAAGCCGCCTCCGTTGATCGAGATCTGACCCGTGCGCAGCCGGCGCGCGACGCGCTTCGCGTGCTCCGGGTCCTTCGACCACACGCCGCCGCCGAGACCGTAGATCGTGTCGTTCGCGATCCGGATCGCGTCCTCCTCGCTGTCGTACGGGATGATCGACAGCACCGGGCCGAAGATCTCCTCCTGGGCGATCGTCATGTCGTTGCGCACGTTCGCGAACACCGTCGGCTTCACGAAGTAGCCCTTGTCGAGGCCCTCCGGCTTCTCCGCGCCTCCGGTGACGAGCGTCGCGCCCTCCTGGATGCCCTTCCGGATGTAGCCCCGGACGCGCTCGCGCTGCACGTCGGAGACGAGCGGCCCGAGCTTCGAGCTCTCGTCGAACGCGGGACCGACCGTGAAGGACTCCGCGACGCGCTTCGCGATCGCCACGGCCTGGTCGTGCTTCGCGCGGGGCACGAGCATCCGCGTGTGGGCGCTGCAGGTCTGGCCGGAGTTCAGGTAGCAGTCGCCCACGCCGCGGCTCACCGCCGTCTCGAGGTCCGCGTCGTCGAGGATCACGTTCGGCGACTTCCCTCCGAGCTCGAGGGTCACGCGCGCGACGCGCTGGGCCGCGAGCTCCGACACACGCTTGCCCGCGCGGGTCGAGCCGGTGAACGACACCATGTCGACGTCGGGGTGGGCGGCGATCGCCTCTCCGACGATCGGACCGAAGCCCGTCACCAGGTTGAACACTCCCTTCGGGAGCCCGATCGAGTCGATGATCTCCGCCAGGATGAAGGCGTTGATCGGGGCGACCTCGCTCGGCTTCAGCACGACCGTGCAGCCGGCGGCGAGCGCCGGGGCGACCTTGCCGATGATCTGGTGGAGGGGGTAGTTCCACGGCGTGATGCAGCCGACCACGCCGACGGGCTCGCGCACGACGAGCGAGTTCCCGACCTGCTCCTCGAACTTGTAGCTCTTCAGGATCTGCACGAAGCTGCCGCAGGTCGCCGCGGGCAGGCCCGCCTGGATGCCGACGGACATCTTGACCGGCATGCCGACCTCGGCCGCGATCGTCTCGCCGATCTCTTTCATGCGCGCTCCGAGCCCGGCGGCGAGCTTGCCGAGATGGTCGGCGCGCTCGTCCACGCTCGTCTGGGACCACTTCCCGAACGCCGCCTTCGCGGCCACGACGGCGCGACTCACGTCCTGCGCGTCGCCCTCGGGCACCCGTGCGATCACCTCCTCGGTCGACGGGTTCACGACGTCGATCAATCCCTTGCCGCTCGGCGCCTGCCACGCGCCGTCGATGTAGAGCTTCTCGTAGGTCTTCACGGGTCCTCCTGGTTGGGTCGCGCGAGTCTATCCCCGCATCAAGCCGCTCGCCCGGTCCACCGATGGGCTCGCCGGGAGGAGCGCCATGGAGGTCCTCGGCTCGGCCGGCATCGTGCTCGTGGGGCTGACCGCGGCCACCGGCGCCTTCTTCGTGCTCGGCGCACGCCTTCGTTGGGATCTCGTCCTCGCCCGGGCGCGCGAGTCCCTCGTCCGGCGACTCGCCCGGGAGCGCTCGGCCGGGACCGCCTCGCGCGACGCGTCGGAGCTCGGCCTCCCCTCCCGCGCGCGCTGAGCCCCGTCCGCCGGCGGGCTAGCCTCCGCTGCCGATGGGCTCCGCCTCCTCGCCCGACGCCCCGGCCCCCGCTCGACGCCTCGCCCTCGCCGCGCTGCGCGTCCTCCCGAAGAGCGCGCTCTCCCACCTCGCGGGCCGCGTCGCATCCCTGCGTCTGCCCCGCCCCCTCGCGCGTCTCGTCGTGGTGTCGTTCGGGCGCGCCGTGGGCGTCGACTTCGGCGAGGTGCGCGACCCGATCGCAAGCTTCCGGTCGTTGCAGGACTTCTTCACGCGCGCTCTCGCCCCCGGCGCGCGTCCCGTCGACGATGCGCCCGATGCCTTCGTCGCCCCCTGCGACGGCGCGTTCGGTGCGAGCGGCCGGATCGAGCAGGGGCGCCTGCTCCAGGTGAAGGGCCGCCCCTACTCCCTGGCCGAGCTCCTGGGCGACGAGGCCGACGCGCGGCGGTTCGAGGGCGGGAGCTTCGTCACCCTCTATCTCTCTCCCCGCGACTACCACCGCTTCCACGCTCCCTGCGCGCTGCGCGTCACGCGGCTGCGCCGGCTCCCGGGCGCCCTCTGGCCCGTGAACCGCCTGGGCGTCGAGGGCATCGAGGCGCTCTTCGCGCGCAACGAGCGGCTGTGCGCCTTCTTCGCCCGCCCGGGCAACGCCGGCGAGCCGCTCTGCATCGTGGCGGTCGGCGCGACGATCGTCGGCAAGGTCCGGGTCACGTTCGACGACCTCCGCACCCACGAGCGACCCGCGGAGGTCGTCGAGCATCGCTACGGCGACGCGGGTCCGCGTCTCGCGAAGGGCGAGGAGTGGGGGCGCTTCGAGTTCGGCTCGACCCTCGTCGTCGTCGCCGCGGCCGGCGCCGTGACGCCCGCGCCGGGCCCGCCCGGCACGCCCGTGCGGCTCGGCACGCGGATCGGGACGCTCCCCGCGTCCGGCGGCGCCTAGCGCCCGCGGGCGCCTCGCAGCGCCTCGAGACGCGCGAGCAGGCTCGACGTGTCCCAGCGCGCCCCGCCCATCGCCTCGACCTCCGCGTAGAGCTGATCGACGAAGGCGGTGACGGGGAGCGACGCACCGTTGCGTCGCGCCTCGTCGAGCGCGATGCCGAGGTCCTTCCGCATCCACTCGACGGCGAAGCCGTGATCGTAGCGACCCTCGAGCATCGTGCGGTGGCGGTGCTCCATCTGCCACGAGCGCGCCGCGCCCTCGGAGATCGCGTCGATCACGGCCGTCGGATCGAGGCCCGCCGCGCGCGCGAAATGGAGGCCCTCGGCCAGCGCCTCCACCAGGCCGGCGATGCAGATCTGGTTCACCATCTTCGCGAGCTGGCCCGCGCCGCTCGGACCGAGACGACGGACGCGTCGGGCGTAGGCGCCGAGCACGGGCGCGACCCGCGCGAACGCCCCTTCGTCGCCTCCGACCATCACCGTGAGCACGCCCTGCTCTGCTCCGAGCTGACCGCCGGAGACGGGCGCGTCGAGGAAGGCGGCGTCGCGCGCGGACGCCGCGCGCGCCATCTCGCGCGCGAGGCCCGCGGACGTCGTCGTGTGGTCGACCACGACCGCGCCGCCGCGGAGGCTCGCGAGGGCGCCGAGCTCGCCGAGGAGCACGGCTCGCACGTCGTCGTCTCGTCCCACGCAGACGAAGACGATCTCCGCACCGCGGGCGGCCTCGGCCGGCGTCGCGGCGGCGAGGCCTCCGTGGGCCGCAGTGAAGGCTGCCGTCCGGGCGGCCGTGCGGTTGAACGCGCGGATCGGATGGCCGGCCCGCGCGAGATGGCCGGCCATGGGGAAGCCCATCGTGCCGAGGCCCAGGAAGGCGACGGGCGCGCGCGGGGTCGCATCGGCGACGTCGGCCACGGCGCCGAGGCTAAGCGGAAGCCCCGAGGCCGGCAATCGCGAAGCCGCGACGCGCGGCTTCGTCCGGCCTGGTTCAAGGGACGCCGCCCCCGGACCGATCAGTCCGCTGTCTCCCTGCGCGCGCACGGAGGCGCAGCAGGGGGTTCCTTGGATCAGCCCGTGGCAGTCGGCAGGCCCCGTCGCGCGGGAGCGTCGCCCGCCGCGCGAGCCCGTGACGGGGCGAAGGCGGCCCGCGGCGACGCGGCCCGCAGCGAGCCCGCGCGCATCACCGGTGCCGAGGCGCTCGCCCGCCGGCTCGCGGCACACGGCGTGCGGCGCGTGTTCGTCGCGCCGGGCGTGGCCGTCGCGCCGACCATCGCGGCCTGCGACGCGGCGGGGATCGAGTGCGTCGCCGCTCCGAACGAGAGCGCCGCGGGCCATGCGGCGCTCGCGGCGGCGCGTCTCTCGGACGCGGCCGCCGTGGTCCTCGTCGGGGCCGGCCCCGGCGCGATCGCCGCGCTCCCGATCGTGGCATCGTCGTTCTACGACTCCATTCCGCTCGTCCTGGTCTCGGGTCAGGTCGGCACCGCCGATCTCCTGTCGCGGCCCCATGTGCGCCAGCGCGCCTTCCAGGAGGCTCCGACGCCGGACCTCGCGCGCCCGATCGCGAAGGCGTGCCTGCGACCGATGCTCGCCGATGCGGTCGCGCCGGCCTTCGAGCGCGCCTGGCGCATCGCGCGGGAGGGGCGTCCGGGCCCCGTGCTGCTCGATCTGCCGATCGACGTACAGCGCGGCGTGATCGACGACGACGAGGACGACGACGACACGAAGCCGCCGGCTGCGCCGCCGGTCGACGTCGCACGGGTCGAGTCGCTCGCGGACATGCTGCGCCAGGCCGGTCGTCCGGTCCTCCTCGCCGGTCAGGGCGTGCTGCTCGCGCACGCGGGCGAGCGGCTGCGCGAGATCGCCGAGATGCTCGGTGCGCCCGTCGCGACGACGCTGCTCGGCGTCGGGGCGATCCCGGGCGATCATCCGCTCTGCCTCGGCTACGCGGGACGAACGGGCACGGCCTGGGCGAACCGCGCGCTGCAGACGGCCGACCTCGTCGTCGCGGTCGGCGCGCGCCTCGACGAGAGCCAGACGGGCACGCGCAGCGACGACTTCGTGCCGCGCGGTCGCGTGGTGCGAATCGACGTCGATCGCCACGAGCTCGAGCAGAGCCGCGTCCACGCGTATCTCTGCATCCAAGGGGACGCCGCCGAGGTGCTCGACGCCCTGCGCTCCTGCCTCTCGCCCGTCTCCGACGATCCCCTCGGCGCGTGGCGCGATCAGATCGCGCGCTGGCGCCGCGAGCTCCCGCTCGACCCGCGCCGCCCGGCGCAGGGCGTGCCGCCCGTCGAGCTGCTGCGCGCCCTCGACCGCGCCACCACGGCTGCGCCTCTCATGGTCGTGACGAGCGTCGGATTGCACCAGGTCTGGGCCGCGCGCCACCTGACCTTCGACCATCCGCAGCGGGTGCTGCTCACGCCGGGGGGCCACGCGACGCCCGCGTCCGCGGTCCCGGCGGCGATCGGCGCGTGCCTCGCGCGGCCGCGCGAGCGCGTGCTCTGCGTGATCGGCGACGGCTGCCTCGCGCGAAGCCTGTCGGAGCTCGCCTCCGTCGCTGCTGGCGGCCACGACGTGAAGCTCGTGCTGCTCGACAACCGCCGACTCGCGATTGTGTCGCAGCTCGAGGGCGAGCGCGCCGTGGCCGGGCCGGGCGAGTGGGACCCGCTCGCCTTCGCGCGCGCGCTGGGCATCGGGGCGTTCGATCATCCCGCCGGCCCGGTCGATGCCGCGCTGCTGGAGGCGTTCCTCTCCGCACGCGGCCCGGCGCTGCTGCGGGTTCCGATCGATTCCTCCGCGGAGGTCTCGCCCCTCCTCCTGCCCGGCCAGACGCTCGACGCGATGTGGCCCTGGCACGAGGCCTGATCCCGACGCTCCCTGCGGGCCCGTGGAGCCTTCCTGCGCAGCTCGGGCCGCCTGTCTGCCGGCGCGTGGGCCGGCAGGCCACCGGCAGCTCGCGGGCGCGAAGGCACGGGGAATCGAGGGAAGCTCCACGGCCCGACACCCGCGCGGATCGGTGCCGCGGGCCAGGCCGATCTTCAGCCTGCACCCGTACGCACCGATGCCGCAGGAGGCATGGAAGCACTTCCCGCCACCGCGCCCCACGTCGTCCTGGTCGACGACGGCGGGCTCGACGACGTCGCGCAGCTCCTCGCGAAGCTGCGCGTCGAAGCGCAGCGCCTCGCGCCCGAGGCGGTGCGACGCTCGACGGCGCCGACCGGGGCGATCTGGATCGCGAGCGTGGGGCGCGCGCTCGAGCTCGACGCGGCGATCCGGAGCTTCGCGCCGAGCGCGCGCGTCGCGATCGCGGACGGCATCTCTCGCACCGCCCGCACCCAGCTCCGGCGGGTGGGTGTCGACTTCCTGGTCTGCCGCCCCACGCACCCCGAAGCCCTGCGCCTCTTCTTCGCCCGCCTCGTCTACCGGGGCCCCGAGAAGCGCTTCGCGCCACGGCTCGCCGCCGGGCTCCCGGTCTACGTGCGCGCGCGCCTGCGCAAGCGACCCGCCACGCTGATCGAGATCTCGCGCACGGGCGCACAGCTCGCCTGCGCGCGGGACTACGCCGAGGGCCGCGTGCTCACGCTCTTCGTGCCGCGCCCCGGCGGCGGGCGCCACTTCCCGCTCCGCGTTCGCGTCGTGCGACGGAGCGAGGTCCGCGAGGCGGCCCCGGACGCGCGCTTCGTGCTCGGCCTCGCCCTCGACTCGCGCGGCAGGCCGGCGGAGCGGCGCGACCTCGCGGCCCTGCTCGCGGAGCATGCCGTCGGGCCCGCCGCGGGCTCCGCAGTGGCACCGGCGGCGGAGGCGCAGCCCGACGCCGCGGAGCGTCGGGTCGGCCAGCGCAGACCCTATGCGACACCGCTCCTCACCTGCACCGACCTCGGTGCGCGCGTCGTCATGGGCCGCGACCTCTCGCCGGGCGGCCTGCGCGTCGAAGGAGGCGACGGCCTCGAGGTGGGCCGGATCCTGACGGTCGTCCTGCACGGGCTCGGGGAAGAGGGTCCGCTTCCGGTGCGCGCCCACGTCGCCCGCAGCACGGCGGAGGGCGATCGCGTGCTCCGCTTCATCGGCCTCGAGGCGGCCACGAAGGAGCGCCTCGCGCGCCTCCTCGCAGCCCCTCCGCGGATCGAGTCCCTCACGAGCGAGGCGGAGGAGGTACGCTGCGTCGTGACGGAGATCGCGACGTCGGGCTAGGCCCGAGCTCGCCGCGTCCATGGCCCGCGTCTCCGCGTCCGCCCGTGGCCCCGCACGGGCCGCCAGCCGCTCGTGGGCACTGCGCCGCCGCGGCCGGCCCGCAGCGCGCGGCTCGCTCAGCCGCCCGCCTGCGTTCCGCTCGCCGCGCCCCCGGCGCGCTCGACCGCGAGGCCGACCTCCTGACCGTGGGAGAGCTCGAGCGTGTGGCCGTCCGGGTCGGCGAGGAATGCCCAGTAGCCGACGGGATAGGACGAGTCGACCGGCCCGAGGCGCAACGCCCCGTCGGCCCGCGCCTCGGCGCACAGCCGATCGACCTCCTCGCGCGTCGCGCAGCCGACACCGAGATGCGACAGCGGCCCGAGCGTCTGGCGGACCTCCTTCTGCCGGATCAGCACGATCACGAAGGGACGGGTCCTGTCGGAGAGCCACACCACGTCGGCACCGGACGGATCGCTGCGCCGGTGCACGACCTCCATGCGCGCGTACTTCGCGTAGAACGCGACGCTCGCATCGAGGTCGCGCGCCGGCAGGGCGACGTGCGTGAGACCGACGTCCATGCCGTGCGCTCCTCCGCTCCCCGGGTCTGCGTCGCAGTCTACCGGGGGCCCGCGCTCACGGCCGCCCGCACGTGACCGTCGTCGTCGCGGCGGCCTGGCACGCAAGACGCTCGGTCAGGTCCTGCCCGACGGCGTTGCACACGTTCGAGACGGCGGTCTGGCGCGCGAGGTCCTCGCTGGCTGCTGCGACGGTCTGGCACAGGCGCATTCCCGCCTTGTCGGCGCATGCCTCGCACGAGTAGCCCGCCTGGGACAGGCTCGCCCAGTAGAGCAGGCCCACGAGCGCGGTGAGCGCGAGCACGATCGCGACGGCGCGCTTCACGTCCCGGCCTCCGCGCTGGCGAAACGCCACGCTCCTCTGTGCCAGCCCTCCGCCGCGCGGTCAACCCCGCGCACCGTTGCGTCATGCGGGCCGGGCTTCCTAGACTGACGCCGAGCCCGCGGATGCGACGCGCCCACGTCGCCGCCACGTGGATCGATCGGGGGCTCCCCGAGGCTCATCCAGGAGGACGCTACATGTCGCTTCCCTTCCGCTCCTTCTCCGCCGCCACTCTCCTCTCGGCCGCCGTCCTGCTGCCAGGATGTGCGACGTCTTCGCGCGTCGACAAGCTCGAGCAGCAGATCGACGACGTGAACCGCAAGGCCGAGCAGGCGCTCCAGCAGTCCGCGGATGCCCAGCGCGACGCGAAGGACGCGATCAGCCGCGCCGACGCCGCAGAGAAGCGGGCGGCGGCGGCCGCGGATCGCGCAGACGCCGCGGCCCGCACGTCCGAGGCGATCTTCCGCAAGGGCGTGTCGAAGTAGCGCGGCGCTTCAGCGCACGGCGGCCTCGCTCGACGGCGGAAGCGTGCCGATGCGGACCGGCACGCCTTTGGCTTCCTCCACGACTTGTCGGAGCGCGTCGAGGTCGACGTAGGGCGTGAGTCCGCGCGCGTCGAGCTCTGCGAGAGGCGCGGCGAGGAGGTCGGCTACGCGCCCGTAGACGTCGGGATGCGCCTCGACGTAGATCGCGTCGCCGTCCGCGCCGAGCTTCACGGGCTCGTACACGATCTCGAGCGGAGTACCGCTCGGGACGTGGTCGTAGAGCCGCCGCATCTCGTCGTTGTAGAGACGGATGCAGCCGTGCGTGGCCGTGCGGCCGATGGACCAGTTGTTGTTCGTGCCGTGGATCCCGTAGCTCGTGGTGCCGATCGTCATCCAGCGATCGCCGAGGGGGTTGTCGGGCCCCGGCGGCACCACGGCCGGGAGGTCGGGCTTCTCCTCCCGGATCGCCTTCGGCACGTGCCACGCCGGGTTCTCGCGCTTCCGTCCGATCCGGAAGGCGCCGTGGAGCGATGGATCGATCTCGTCGCCGATCGCGATCGCGAACACCTCCGGCGGACCGCGCCGGGTGAAGTCGTAGAGGCGCATCTCCGGAATGTTGATCACGAGCCCGCGCGGGGGGACCTCGGGCACGATCTCCCGGGTCGGGAGCCGCACCACCGTGCCCGGCTCCGGGATCCACACGGGCACGCCCGGGTTCGCGCGCGCGACGTTGTCGAAGCCGAGCCGATGCCCGTAGGCGACGTCGAGCACCGTATCCTCGGGCTCGATGAGCGCGCTCTCCTCATCGCCGATCAGGGGTGGGAGCGGCGCCGAGAGCGTGGCCGCCGTCGATCCCGCTGCCTTGGCGGGCGCGGCGTGCGGCGCGACAGGAAGAAGGACGATGGCGAGGAGCAGGGCGATCGTACGGAGCCGCGGCGAGGCCATGTCGCGATGGTAGCCGCGCGAGCGTACGCCCTCTCCTGCCTCGCCGTGGTGTCGCTCGCGCTCGCGAGCTGCGCGCGACCGCCTGCGCCCCCTCCGCCGCCTCCCGCACCGGCGCCTCGGCCGACGCCTTCGCCCGAGTCGCTGCCCTGCGAGCGCGTCGAGCGCATCGAAGTGACGAAGCGCTCGCGCACGCTCGTCGCGCGTTGTGAGGGCGGCGGCGAGCGGCGCTTCACCGTCGCGCTCTCGCGCGTGCCGGAAGGCGCGAAGGAACGGAAGGGAGACCAGCGGGTGCCCGAGGGCTCCTACCGTCTCGTGGGCAAGCCGCTCCCGAGCCGCTTCCATCGCTTCTGGCGCATCGACTATCCCTCGCCCGCGGACGCCGAGCGGGCGTTCGCGGAGGGCCGGATCTCCGGCGAGGTACGCGGCGCGATCCTGCGCGCCCACGACCGCGGCGCGCTGCCGCCCCAGCGCACGGCGCTCGGGGGGATCGTCGGGCTCCACGGCGAAGGCGAGCGCTGGCGCGGCGACTCCGAGCACCTCGACTGGACCTACGGCTGCATCGCGCTCTCCGACGCGGACCTCGACTTCCTGATCCTGCGCGCGGCGCCGGGCACGCCGGTCGAGATCGCGCCCTGACGCGCGCGAGTGGCGGCACGGGTGATGCCGGGTCCCGCCGGCGTGATACCCTGCGCGGCCCATGCCGCCTGCCGTCCGCCGGGTCTCCGGACTCCGCCATGCGAGCGCCGTCGCGCTGCGCAGCGCCCAGATGGTGCGCGGCGCGGTGTCGGCGGGCGGCGTCTTCGTGCAGGTCCGTTGGCAGGAGCGCAGGGTCCCGGACGCGACGCTGCGAGCGGCGGGTCGGGCTCTCGTGCACCTGTGCACGCGGCTCGGCGCGACCTTCATCAAGGTCGGGCAGATCGCGTCGACCCGCGCGGATCTCCTGCCCGATGCCCTCCGCCTCGAGCTCGCGAGGCTCCAGGACCAGGTCCCGGCCTTCGCCTTCGAGGACGTGCGGAGGATCGTCGAGACCGAGTTCGGCGCGCCGCTCGAGACGCTCTTCGCGCGCTTCGAGACCGCGCCCGTCGCCGCAGCCTCCGTCGCGCAGGTGCACGAGGCCGTGCTCCCCGGCACCGCCGGGGAGCGCGTCGCCGTGAAGGTGCGGCGGCCCGACATCCTCGAGAAGGCGCGCCTCGATCGCTCGATCCTGCTCTTCGTCGGGCGCGCCCTCGAGCGCACCGTGCCGACCCTGCGCCTGGTCTCCCTCGAAGGCGCGATCCGCGAGTTCTGCCGTGCCGTCGAGGCCCAGATCCACCTCTCGAACGAGGCCGCGAACAACCTCCGGTTCACGCGGAACTTCGCGGGCGAGACCGAGGTGCGCTTCCCGCGCCTCGTGCCCGGGCTCTGCAGCGATGCGGTGCTCACGATGGAGTTCGTGGACGGCGTGCGCGAGGAGGAGCTCGAGGCCCACGGGCTCGACGTGCGGGCGATCGTCGAGGCGGGAATGCGCACGGTCTGCCGCATGATCTTCCTGCACGGCTTCGTCCATGCGGACCTGCATCCCGGGAACCTGCGCTTCGAGGCGCCGGGGCGGATCGCGGTGCTCGATCTCGGCCTCGTGGGGCAGCTCGAGGACGCCGACCGCAGGAGCCTCGCGCAGATGCTCTTCGCGCTCTCGACCGGCGACGGCAAGACCGTGGCGAGCATCTTCTACGACAACGCGCCGCACCAGCGGACGCCCGACTACGCGGCCTACGAGCGCGACATCGTCGAGTTCGTCGAGAGCGTCCGCGCGCGGGGCTTCGCGAGCCTGCAGCTCACGCTCGAGATCGGTCGCCTGTTCGACATCCTGCGGCGACACCGCATCCAGGCGCGGAGCCACATGACGATGGTGAACCTCGCGCTCATGACGGCGGAAGGGCTCGGCAAGCGGCTCGCGCCCGAGCTCTCGCTCACGGACGAGGCCCTGCCCTACCTCGCGGAGGCGCTGGGCCTGCCCGTTCCCGCCCGCTCGGCGGGCTGAGCCGACGGCCCCTCGACGCGCACGAGCCCGCGCCGGCCGGCGCGCGGTGCGCCCTCGAGCAGGCTCTCGAGGCCGTACTTCTGGATCCGGTAGCCGAGGGTGCGGCGCGTGATGCCGAGGAGCTCCGCCGCGCGCGTGCGATGGAAGCCCGTCTTCGTGAGCGCCTGCTCGATGCAGCGCCGCTCGATCTCCTCGAGGGTGACGGCATCGATCACGCCGCCGACCCGCGATCCCGCGGCGTTCCGCCAGTGGTCCTGGAGCGCGAGCGGCAGGTGGGCGAGCGCGAGCTCCGTCCCGTCCGCCAGCACCAGCGCGTGTTGGACCGCGTTCGCGAGCTCGCGCACGTTCCCGGGCCAGGCATAGCTCTGGAGCGCGTCGAGGGCCTCCCGCGAGAAGTGCACCTCGGCGCCGGCGCCCGCCCGGGCGAGCAGCTTCTCGAGCAGCGGCGCCAGGTCCTCGGGGCGCTCGCGCAGCGGCGGCACCACGAGCGGCACCACGTTCAGGCGGTAGTAGAGGTCCTTGCGGAACGCGCCGGCCGCGACCGCCGACTCGAGGTCGAGGTTCGTGGCCGCGATCACGCGCACGTCGACGCGCACCGGGCGCCGCGGATCCCCGATGCGATGGAACTCTCCATCCTGCAGCACGCGCAGGAGCTTCGCCTGGACGG
Source organism: Myxococcota bacterium (assembly GCA_035542715.1). Taxonomy (GTDB): domain Bacteria; phylum Myxococcota_A; class UBA9160; order UBA9160; family UBA9160; genus DATKKW01. Next base: position 121,778 of record DATKKW010000053.1, on the reverse strand, counting down.
CGAGGGGCATCTCGCCGACCTCGTCGAGGAAGAGCGTGCCGCCGTCCGCGGCCTGGAAGAGCCCTTCGCGGGGGCTGTCGGCGCCGGTGAAGGCGCCGCGTGCGTAGCCGAAGAGCTCGCTCTCGAACAGCGACTCGGGCAGCGCGGCGCAGTTCACCTTCACGAGCGGAGCCTCGGCGCGCGGCGAGAGGCGATGGATCAGCGCGGCCAGCACCTCCTTGCCGCTCCCCGACTCGCCCCGCAGCAGCACCGCGGCGCCGGCGCGCGCGAGCTTGCGCGCGCGCGCCACGAGCTGCCGCATGACGGCGCTCCGTGCCACGAGATCGCCCTCGATCCCCTCGGCCGACGCCAGCGCGGCGGGCGACGAGGCCTGCGGATCCCCCTCCTCCGCGGGCCCGCTGCGCAGCACGCTCTCGATCAGCGGGAGCAGGTCTCCGTCGGGCGAGAACGGCTTCGTCAGATAGTCGATCGCGCCTCGCTTCAGCGCCTCGCGGGCCGTGCCGACCGTCGCGAACGCGGTCATCACGATCACCTCGCAGCTCGGGCGCAGGAGCTTCGCCCGCCGCAGGAGCTCGAGGCCGTCGATGCGGGGCATCATGAGATCGGTCAGCACGAGGTCGAAGCGACGCTCGCGGAGGAGGCGCAGGGCCTCCTCGGGATCGTTCGCGTACTCGGCCTCGTGGCCCGACCGCTCGAGGAAGCGTCGGACGACGTTCCCCACGCGAGTGTCATCGTCGACGACGAGGATCGAGGCGCGGTCCGCTGCGAGCATCGGGACGAGCGTCCGCGACCGGGGGGCGCACCGTCAATCCGAGGAAGCCCCCAAGACCTGGCCGTGTTCGTCGGACGGCCGGCGCGCAATCTCACGCGGCGTGCGCGACGTCTTCCACCAGAGAGAGTCGACGCCCGGCCGACGCGACCTCGACGCGAACGGGGAGCCGCAGCACGAGGAGCCCGTCCGCGAGCCGCGCTCGGGCCGCCTCCGGATCGACGTTCCGCGGGAGCGGGATCGTGCGCTCGGACCCGCCCGTCGGACGCTCGCGCCGATGCCAGCGTCGCTCGTCCAACGCCTCGGCCCCGCCCGCCGCCGCGTCGATCGCGAGGCACACGCGATCGCCATGAAGCGTCACGCGAAGCGCGTGCACCGGGATGCCCGGCGCCTCGATCTCCACCACGACCTCGTCCCCGACCTCGTACACGTCGACCCCCCTCGTCATCGTCTCCCCCTCGTGCGGTGCAGGTGCAGGAGGCGTGCCCTGCTGCGGTCGCGTCTGGGAACGGCGGGCGGGTGGAATCGCACGCGTTCGAGCGCCCGGATGCCTGGCGACGTACCAAACGGTGCGCACACCGCCGCGGCCGCCGACGCCGAGCGGCAAACCTGGGAAGGCCGGGTGCATCCGAGGGTGGCGAGAGCACGCACCGAGGATGTGCAGGTCGCACCGCATCGCCAGGCGCAGGCTCGCGATCTCGTCGGCTGCGCGGCTCCCGCGGCGCGCGCACGCGGCTTGCACGCGCTCCGCCCATGCCGACGGATCCGGTTCGCGCGCTCCTGTTCCTGCTCGGGTTCTGGCTCGCCCTCGCGCTGGTCTCGCCGATCGGCACGCGCACGGTCGATGGCTCCGGCCCGCCGGCCGGCCCCTCGCCCTCCCGGAGCCGCTGAGCGCTGCGCGCCCGCCCGAGACGCCGTACCGCCTTCCCTTGCGCCTGCTGCCGCGACCCGGAGATCGGCCACGTGCTGCGCGAGCGCCCGTCGCTCGGCCTCCCGAAGCGGCCGCGCCTCGCCCGGCGCGAGGTCTCCCAGCACGAGAGGACCCATTCGCACGCGGACGAGGCGGACGACCGGATGGCCGAGCGCCTCGAGGGAGCGGCGGATCTGGCGCTTGCGCCCCTCGCGGAGCGTGAGCGAGAAGCGCGAGGTGCTCGTGGCGCGATCGCTCCGCGGCAGCCCCACCTCGGCCGGCGCGGTGGTCCCATCGTCGAGGCGCACGCCGCGCGCGAGGCGGCGCAGCGTCTCGGCGCTCGGCTCTCCCCGCACCGTCACGTCGTACTCCCGCTCGCTTCCGAACGATGGATGGAGCAAGGCCTGGGCGGTCTCGCCATCGTTCGTGAGCAGCAGCAGCCCTTCGGTGTCGCGATCGAGGCGGCCCACCGGGTAGAGGCGGACGTCGCGCTCGGGCACGAGCGCGAGCACCGTACGCCGACCCTCGGGATCGCGCGTGGAGCTCAGAACGCCCTTCGGCTTGTGGAGGAGCCAGTAGCGGAACGGCTCGAGACGGAGAGGCTGGCCGTCGACGCAGATCGCATCGCGCTCGGGATCCGCGGAGTCGCCGAGCTGCGCCCGGACGCCGTTCACCGAGACCCGCCCGTCCCGCAGCCATGCCTCCGCGCGTCGGCGCGAGGCGAGCCCGGCGGCGGCGAGGATCTTCTGGAGACGCTGCCGCACGGCGGACTAGTGCGGCTTCGCGGGCGGCTCCTCGTCCCCAGACGGGCCCGCGCCCGACGTGCGCGCGGGCTCGTCGTCGAGCTCGAGGCCCGCCACGAGGGAGGCTGCATCCTCGAACTCGCCCTCGCTGGCCCCGATCTCCGATGCATCGTCTTCGGGCGCGAGGCCGAGGGCGTCCTCCGGCTCGATCGCCGTGTCCTCGCCGGACGCCGCATCCTCGGAGCCTCCCTCTGCGAGCTCGCGCAGGTCTCGCAGGCTCGGAAGGTCCTCGAGGCTCGCCAGGCCGAAGAGCTGGAGGAAGCGCTTCGTCGTGGCATAGAGCATCGGGCGGCCGGGGATCTCGCGATGCCCCGCGATGCGGACGAGGTCGCGCTCGAGCAGGCTGCGCACCACCGCGCCGACGTCGACGCCCCGGACGTGCTCCACCTCACCGCGCGTGATCGGCTGCTTGTAGGCGATCACCGAGAGCGTCTCGAGGGCCGCGCGCGAGAGGCGCTGCGTGCGCTTCGGCCGGAGCTCCTGCACGAACTCCGCGAGCTCGACCCGGGTGCGGAGCTGGTAGCCGCCGCCCACCTCGCGGATCTCGAAGCCGCGGCGCGACGCCTCGTACTCTGCGTTGAGCTCGTCGACGAGCTCGCGCGCGAGGGAGGCCGTGCCGCCGGGGACCACCGCCGCGAGGCGCGCCGCCGCGATCGGCTCCGGCGACGCGAGCACGAGCGCCTCCACGATCCGTCGCTGCTCGTTGCGCTCCATGCTCCGCTCCTTCCCCGTTCGCGTCGTCTCGTCGTCGCCGTCGCTCACATCCACTCCGAGATCCGAGCGCTCCAGCCCGCGCGCGACGCCTCGCCCGCGCGCCGCAGACGGATCGGGCCCGTCGGCGCGCCCGCGTCCGTGAGCCCCTGGTAGATCCGCACGGCCGAGAGCCGTGCGAGCTCGAGCAGCGCCAGGAAGCTCGTCACCACGAGCGTGCGCGTCGGCGGCCCGCCGCTCTCGCCGCGCAAGAGATCCATGAGCTCCGCCGATTCCACGCGCTCGAGGACGTCCATGAGCGCGATCATCCGCTCGCGCACGGTGATCGGCTCGACCTCGACCTCGTGCGCGAGGCCCGCGCTCCGCGCCTGCTGCAGCACGAGGCGGAAGGCCTCGAGGAGCTGGAAGAGGGAAACCTCGAGCTCGGGCTCCCCGGTCGGCTGCGCGTCGGGCGCGGCGCCTGCGGCGAAGACGTCGCGGCCGAGGAGCGGCCGGGCGTCGAGCTCCCGCGCGGCGCCCTTGAAGCGCTCGTACTCGAGGAGCCGCGCCACGAGCTCGGCCCGCGGGTCGGGGCCTTCCTCCTCCTCGCTCACGCCGTCCGGCGGGAGGAGCATGCGCGACTTGATCCAGGCGAGGGTCGCGGCCATCACGAGGTACTCGGCGGCGACGTCGAGGTGGAGCTCGCGCAGGAGCTCGAGGTACTCGAGGTACTGCTCTGCGATGCGCGCGATCGGAATGTCCGTCACGTCGACTTCGTTCAGACGGATCAGGTGGAGCAGGAGGTCGAGCGGGCCCTCGAAGACCGGGAGCTTGACGGCGTACCCCGCCCCGGCCGCCTCTTCGGCGGCGGACAGGAACGATTCGAAGATCGCGCCTCCGGGGGCTTTGCCTGCGTCGGCTCGAGCCGGCGCGCCCGGTGACTCCGGCCAGGTCATGGCTGGGCTCCAGGGAGGATCGGGTCCGGCGATCGGGGGGCGATCGCGCTCGCGCGAGTATCGGCGAGCGCAGGGGAGCGGGCAAGCACCCGCGGAGAGCCGCGCGCCGCTCTCAGCTCGTCTTGCGCGTCCGCGACCCGCCGCGCCGCCCCGCGAGCTCTCGTGCCAGGGCGAGGGCGTCCTCCCGATCCTTCACGGCGCCGTCGAGGAACGCGATCCGGATCCGTGCGAGCGCGCGTCCCACGGCCGGACCCGTGAGGCCGAGCGCGATCAGGTCGTCGCCCGTGACCGGGATCCGCCGCGGGCGATCCTCGAGCATGTGCCGCGCGACGCGCCGCCGCGCGGTGGGCGATGCCCAGGCGTGGAGGGCCAGGGCCTCCTCGTCGCCCACACCCGCGAGCACGGCGTCGATCGCGCCGCGCCCGCGTGCCCGGCCGAGGCCACGCAGCCAGGCGTCGCGTGCCTTCGGGAACCCGACGATGCGGTCCGCCAGGGAGCCGCGGATCGCGAAGCGGCGGAGCGCGCGTCCGCGCAGGCCGGCGTCGAGGGGCGCGAGCCAGATCGCGAGCCCGGCGGCCCAGGGACGCGCGCGCGGCGCCGGCCAGGGAGGCTGCACGATCGCCCGGCCGAGGCGCCGGAGCGGTGCCAGGGTCTCGCTCGGGAGGGTGAGACCGGGCTCGAGCGCCGCGAGCACGTGCCACTCGGAGAGAAGGCGCAGCGCGGCCGAGGGATCGAGCCCCTGGCTCGCGTCCTCGAACAGCTTCTCGATCTCGCGCCGCAGGCGGTCGCCCGACACGCGGCCGAAGGCGCCGTCGCGAAGCGCGTCGCGCAGCGCGGAGCGCGTGCTGCGCGAGAGGGTGAAGCCGAGCCGCCCCGCAAGGCGGGCCGCCCGCAGGGCCCGCGTCGGATCGTCGTGGAAGCTCCGCGGGTGGAGGACGCGGAGCACGCCCGCCTCGAGATCGGCGAGGCCGCGCTCCGCCTCGACGACCTCGCCCCGCCCGTCTCGCGCCGCCGCCGTGAGCGGGATCGCGAGGGCGTTCACGGTGAAGTCGCGCCGCCGCAGGTCGTCCTCGAGCGTACCCGGCGCGACCTCGGGCAGCGCGCCCGGGTACGCGTACGTCTCGCGGCGGACCGTCGCGAGATCGACGGTTCCCTCGGCCGTCGAGACGCGCAGCGTGCCGAAGCGGTCGTGGGCCAGGAGCTGCGCGCCGGGCAGGCTCGCCGCGCGCGCGAGCTGCGCCGCGTCGGCGCCGCCGCGCGGCTCGACGATCAGGTCGACGTCGCGCAGGGGCCGCGCGAGGAGGAGATCGCGCACCGGGCCGCCCACCGCGAGCAGCGACACCCCGTCGCGCTCGGCCGCGTCGACGAGCGCGCGCACGATCGTCGCCTCGCCCTCGGGCAGCGCCTCGAGCAGGGCCTCGGCGGTCGCGGCGCCGGGCGGTCGCGACGCCGTCATCCCGGGCCCCGCGCGGCGCCCCGCCCCGGGCCCCGCGTGCCGCGCGCCGCGCCCGTGCCTCGCGGGTGGAAGCGCTCCACGGTCTCGCGGAGCTTCGCCCGACTCACGTGGGTGTAGATCTGGGTGGTGGCGAGGTCGGCGTGGCCGAGCAGGCTCTGCACGACCCGGAGGTCCGCGCCGCCTTCGAGCAGATCGGTCGCGAAGGCGTGGCGCAGCACGTGCGGCGAGACGCGCTCCACGGGGATGCCCGCACGCCGCGCGAGGCTCCGCAGGCGCGCGAAGAAGTTCTGGCGGGTCATCCCGAGGCCGCGGTTCGTGAGGAAGACCGCGTCGCTGCGCTCGCCGCCGCGGCGCGCGAGCGCGGGGCGCGCGCGCTCGAGGTACGCCGCGAGGGCCGCCTGGGCCGGCTCCCCGACCGGCACCACCCGCTCCCGTCGCCCCTTGCCGAGCACTCGCAGGACCCCGCGCCGACGATCGAGCGCCGAGAGCGGCAGGCGGACGAGCTCGCTCACGCGCAGGCCGCACGCGTAGGCGAGCTCGAGCATGGCGTGGTCGCGCAGGCCGAGGGCGCCGTCGCCCCGGGCGGCGTCGATCAGCGCCGTCGTCTCCTCGGGGCCGAGGACGCGCGGGAGGGCGCGCGCCTGGCGCGGCGCCTCGACACCCACGAGCACATCGCGCTGGAGCGCGCCCTCCGCCGCGAGGAAGCGCACGAAGCGGCGCACCGAGACGAGAGCCCGGGCGCGGCTCCGGGCCGAGAGCCCCTCGCGCTCGAGCCCGGCGAGGAACGCCGAGACGTGTCGGCGCTCGAGGGCATCGCTCCGCGCCGCACCTGCGCGCTCGGCGCGCGCGACGAAGCGCACGAGGTCCGCGCCGTAGGCCTCGACCGTCGCCGGCGCGAGCCCGCGCTCCACCCGGCAGTGGGAGAGGAAGGCCTCCCGCGCCTCGCCCCACGAGAGCCCGCTCATCGCTCCGGGCCCTCGAGGGCGCGCTCCAGGGCGAGCCGCAGGCGTTCCAGGCGCGCGACGTCGGTCACCTTCGCGCGCTCCTCGTCCTTCACGTAGAAGGTGTCCGCCACCTGGTCCATCACCGTCGTCGCCTTCGAGATGTAGATCTCGAGCCCCTCGGCGGCGATCGCGCTCGTCAGGTCGTAGAGCAGGCCGAGGCGGTCGTTCGCGGCCACGTCGACGATCGTGTAGAAGTCCGACTCTTCGTTCGTGATGGACACGCTCTGGGCGCGCGGCGACGGCAGCTCCGGCGCGCGCAGCCGCCTCCGTCGCAGGAACTCGCTCACCTGCCGCGTCCCCGTCAGGACCGCGCTCAGCATCGTCTCGACGCCGCGCCAGGTCTCCCGCTGCTCGTCCGGCCCGCCCGGCGGCGTCGCGACCCGGTAGACCTCGAGGGCGAGGCCCGAGCGCGTCGTGTACACGTGCGCGCCGAGGATGTTGATCCCCTTCGCCGAGAGGACGCCCGACACCATGGCGTAGAGACCGTGCACGTCCTTCGTGCACAGGATCAGCTCCGACACGCTTCCGTGGAGGGTGCGGATCGCCGTCGAGAACAGGCGCCCCTCCGGGTGGGAGAGCAGGAGGAGCGCGTGGCGGGCCATCTCGCGCGGCGAATGGGAGATGAAGTAGCGCCGCGGCATGATCTCGAAGAACGCGTCGATCTTGAGCTCGCCCACCCCGAGGTTGCGGAGCTCGGCACGCGTCGCGTCCTGCCGCTGCTCGACGCGCGCCTCGATCTGCTCGAGCGCGACCTGCGGGTCGTCGGAGCCGGTCTCGAGGAACTCCGAGGTGCGCTCGAAGAGCTCCCGCAGGAGCTGGCCCTTCCACTCCGTCCAGGCGCTGGTCGAGGATGCCCGGATGTCGGCGAAGGTCACGAGGTAGAGGTTTCGCAGGTTGTCCCGGTCGCGGCACGTGCGCGCGAACTCGACGACGAGCTTCGGATCCGAGAGGTCGCGGCGCTGCGCGAGGTGGGACATGAGCAGGTGCTGCTTCACGATGAACACCACCCGCTCCGCGCGCTCGGGCGAGAGGCCGAGCCGGAGCGCGCAGGGCCCCGCGAGCTCCGCCCCCTTGTTCGAGTGATCGCCGCCCCGTCCCTTGCCCACGTCGTGCAGCAGCGCTCCCAGGTAGAGCACCGGTCGGTCGGACACCGCCTGCATCAGCCCCGAGATCTCCGGGAAGGCCTCGTCGTACTTTCCCAGCCACAGACGCCGCAGCTCCTCCACCAGGAACAGCGTGTGCACGTCGACGGTGTAGGTGTGGTAGATCACGTGCTGCCAGCGGCAGACGATGTGCTCCCACTCCGGGAGGAATCGCCCGAGCAGCCCGACCTCGTTCATCGCCGCGAGCGTGCGCATCACGCGCCGCTCCGCGTCGAGGATGCGGAGGAAGGCGGCGCCCGCCTCCGGGTGGCGGCGGAACGCGTCGTCGACGAGGTCGAGGCTCTCCCGTACGAGGCGGCGCGCGGTGCGCGAGAGCGGCACGCCGAGGCGCTGCGAGATCTCGAACACGCCGAGCAGGCGCAGGGGCTTCTCGCGCAGGTGGGCGAGGTGCGGGATCTCGAGCTGCCCGCCCGCCACGCGGAAGCCGTCGCCCGCGTCCTGCGCTCCCTCGCGGCTCGGCGCCGCACGCACCTTCGCCCGACACTGCTCGACGACGATCTCCGAGTAGCCCTGCACGTTCCGCGCGTGGCGGTAGTAGTCGCGCATGAAGCGTTCGACGGCGAGCTCGGGCAGGTCGTCGCCGGTGAGCCCCCCCGGCCGCGCCGCCGCCTCCGCGGCCTCGCCCGTCGCGCCGCGGTAGCCGAAGGCGGCGGCCACGCGCTCCTGCAGCTCGAAGCTCATCTGGTCGTTCTTGCGCCTCGAGATCAGGTGGAGCTCGTTCCGCACCCGCCACAGGAAGTCGAGGGCCGCGCGGTACTCCTCCATCTCGCGCTCCGTGAGCAGGCCGAAGTGGAGCAGATCCTCGAGGCCGCGGGTGGTCGGGTGGGCCGCGCGCGTGGCCCAGGTCGCGGTGTGGAAGTCGCGCAGGCCGCCGGCGCCCTCCTTCACGTGGGGCTGGAGCAGGTAGATCGACTCGCCGTACTTGCGGTGGCGCTCCTCCATGGCCTCGACGCGCTCGTCGATGAAGGCGGCGGCGTCGCCGATCAGGTCCTGCAGCACGGCTTCGCCGAACTCGTGGAAGAGCTGGGTGTCGCCGCCGAGGAAGCGCGCGTCGAGGATCGCCGTACGCACGGTCGCGTCGGCTGCGGCGAGGGTCAGGGTCTCGTCGATGCTGCGCGTCGACACGCCGAGCACGAGCCCGGCGTCCCACAGCCACATCTGGAGCCGCTCCGTCACGCGCTCGACGTAGGGCGTCACGCGCCGGCCGTGGAGGAACAGGAGGTCGATGTCCGAGTGGATCGACATCTCCCGCCGCGCGTAGCCGCCGACGGCGATCACGGCGACGCGCTGGGCGATCTCGCCTCCGCCCGCGTACCACTCCGCCTCGGCGACGCGGAAGAGGCTCCGCACGAGCCGGTCGGTCGAGTCGGAGTTCGCCTCGTTCACCGCCTGCCCGGAGCCGCCGCCCCGGTGCAGCTCCTCGAGCCAGCTCCGCACCTCCGCGAGGTAGCGGCGCACGGCGGGGACGATCTCGGCGTCGGCGACCGCGCCGCGCGTCGCGGCGCGCTCGAGCTCGCCCAGGTGCTCCTCGATCGACGGCGCGCCGCTCATCGTGAGCCCTTCGCGACCACCGGGGCGACGCGTGCGCGATACGCCCCGATCCCCGCCGCGAGGCCCTCGGCGAGCGTGTCGAGGTAGCGCTCCTGCCCCAGGCGCTTCGCGTCCTGGGGGTTCGTGACGAAGCCCGTCTCGACCAGGATCGACGGCATCGTCGCGAGGAAGAGCACGTAGAACGGCCCTTTCTTCACGCCGAGATCGTGAACCGCCCACTGCCGCTCGCGGGCCCTCGCCATCAGGCCGTGGTGCGCGAGGCTCGCGAGGTCCGCGGACGGCCCCGCCACCTCGGAGACGCGGAGCTGCGCGACCGTGCGCTGCAGCACGTCGACCTCGGCCGGCGGGACGCCGTTCTCGCGCGCCGCCACGTGCGCGTCGTGGCGCTCGTCGCTCTCGTCCAGCGAGTAGGTCTCGATGCCGTGGAGCTGCGGGCTCTCGGCGGCGTTGCAGTGGAGCGACACGAACACGTCGCCGAGCGCGCCCTCGGCGATGGCCGTGCGCTCCTCGAGATCGAGCGTCTCGTCGGCCTCGCGTGTCAGCACCACGCGGAAGCCCTGGGCCACGAGCTTCGCCCGCAGCCGCTTCGCGAGGAAGAGCGTGACGTCCTTCTCCGTCAAGCCCCCGATCCCGATCGCGCCGGGATCCTTGCCGCCGTGGCCCGGATCGAGCACGACCGTGTGGACCGGACGCACCACGTCCGCGAACTGGATGGGAATGAGCGGCGGCTGGGCGGGCTCGGGCGGCGGGGCCGGCGCGGCGGACGGCACCGCGCGCGCGGGGCCCCGCACGGGCGAGCGGGCGACCGCGCGGGCGGAGACGGGAGGCGGCCCCGTGCGCGCGGCGTCCGTCGCCTCGCGCGCGCCGAAGACGTCGATCACGACGCGATCCGGCCGCTCCAGCGCCACCACGCGATGTCGGCCGTACTGCAAGAGGTCGATCACGACGCGCGTTCGCGTCGACGTGTTCTGGCCGAGGCGGACTCCCTGCAGCAAGCCGTCGCCGATGCGGATCGGCTCCGTGAAGTCGTGTCCGATCCAGACGCCGTCGAGGTCGAGGTAGAGCCGCTCGGGCCGGCTCGCCCCGGGATCCGCCGGCAGCCGCACGACCTGGTAGCGGACCCCCCGGTCGAGCTCGATCGCCACGCGCGTGAAGCCGGGATACGACCAGTGGCGCACCCCGAGGACCGCGGCGAGACCGCGCTCCGCCGCGCCGGAGGTGTCGGTCGCGGGATGCACCGCCCCCACGACCGGGGAGGCGGCAGCGGCCGCGGGGGCGCGGCGCGGGGCCGGCGCGGCGCAGGCGGCGAGCGCGATCGCGCAGGCGGCGGCGACGACGCGGCGGCGCAGGACGGCGCTCATCCCTTGCCCCGCTCCTCGCGCAGCGCCGCGCTCAGGCGGTCGAGCAACGCCAGGGCCTCGAGGGGCGTCGTGCGCAGCGGCTCGACGCTGCGCAGCGCCGCGAGCGCCTCCCGCTCGGCCGGCGACGGACCGGGCGGTGCGGGCGCGTCGCCGAAGAGCGCGAGCTGCGGCGCGGGCGCCGCGATCGCGCGGCGCGCGAGGGCCGGCGCGCGAGGGTCCTCGCCCTCCGCGCTGCGCAGGAGCTCCCGGGCGCGCGCGATCACGGGCGCCGGCAGGCCCGCGAGCCTCGCCACCTGGATGCCGTAGGAGTGGCTCGCGGCGCCGGCCGCGAGCCGTCGCAGGAAGACCACGTCGTCGCCCCACTCGCGCGCCTCGAAGTGCGCGTTGCGGACGCGTGCCTTCGTGTCCGCGAGCTCGGCGAGCTCGTGATAGTGCGTCGCGAAGAGCGTGCGGCAGCGAAGCGCCGGCGCGTCGTGCAGGTGCTCGGCCACCGCCCACGCGATCGAGAGCCCGTCGAAGGTGCTCGTGCCGCGGCCGATCTCGTCGAGGATCACGAGGCTCCGGCGCGACGCCTGGGCGAGGATCTGCGCCGTCTCGCGCATCTCCACCATGAAGGTCGACTCGCCGCGCGCAAGACGATCGGAGGCGCCGACGCGCGTGAAGACGCGGTCCACGACGCCGATCCGCGCCCTCTCCGCCGGCACGTAGCTCCCGGCCTGCGCGAGCAGCACGAGCAGCGCCACCTGCCGGAGGTAGGTGCTCTTGCCGCTCATGTTGGGCCCGGTGAGCAGGAGGATCTGGGCGCCCTCCGGGTCGAGCGTCGTGTCGTTCGGCACGAACGGGCTCTCGCCGCGCAGCGCGAGCTGGGCCTCCACCACCGGATGACGGCCCGCCGTGATCTCGAGACGCTCGCTCGCGTCGACCACCGGGCGGACCCAGCCGTCCCGGCGCGCGACCTCCGCCAGCGACTGCAGGGCGTCGAGCTCGCCCACCGCGCTCGCGGCCTCGCGGATCGCGATCGCATGCCCGAGCACGCCCTGGCGCATCGCCTCGAACAGCTCGCGCTCGAGGGCCGCCGCCCGCTCGTGGGCGCCCGCGACGCTCCGCTCCATCTCGCGGAGCTCGGGCGTGGTGAATCGCTCGGCGTTCGCGAGCGTCTGCTTGCGCTCGTAGTCGGCCGGCACGCGGCCCGCGTTCGCCTTCGTGATCTCGATCCCGTAGCCGTGCACCGGATGGTGTCGGATGCGGAGCGCCGCGACGCCCGTGCGCTCCCGCTCGCGCGCCTCGAGGCCGGCGATCCACTCCCGCCCCTTGCGCGCCCGCTCGCGCAGGCCGTCGAGCTCGAGCTGGTGGCCCTCCCGTACGAATCCCGTCTCGCCCGCGCCCCGCGAGCCGCGCAGGAGCGCCGGCGGCTCGTCCACGAGACAGTCGGCCACGAGACGCGCGGCCTCCGGGACGGGCAGGAGCACCGGCAGCGCCGCCGGCCGCGGCGCTTCGAGGGCGGGCAGGCTCTCGTCGTCGCGCTCGGCGAGGGCGGCGACGACGCCCGGGAGGGCCTCGAGGGAGGCGCGCAGGGCCACGAGCTCCCGCGGCGTGGCGCCGGGGCGCGCGGCCTTCGCGAGCAGGCGCTCGAGGTCGCGCACGGCGCGAAGGGCCGCGCGCAGCCGCCCGCGCACGCGGTCGCGCTCGGCGAGCCACGCCACCGCGTCCTGGCGCGCCGCGATCGCCGCCGGGTCGACGAGCGGGTAGCCGAGCCAGCGCGCGAGACGGCGCGCACCGGGCGGTGTCAGCGTGAGGTCCACGCGCTCGACGAGCGTTCCGCGGCGCGAGCGATCCTCGGCGCTCTCGAACAGCTCGAGGTGCCCCCGGGTCGCGGCGTCGAGGAGCATCGCGTCCGACAGCGCGTAGCGACGCAGCCTCGAGACGTGGCGCAGCGCGAAGGGCTGGTTCGCCGCGAGGTAGCCGAGCAGCGCGCGCGTGGCCTCCGTCCCCGCGTCGGGCGTCGTCGCGACGAGGGAGGCCTCGAGGGAGGGGTCGAGGCGCAGGGCGTCGGGCGCGATCGCGCGGTAGCTCTGCTCCGGCACGCGTGCGCGCGCCGCGGCGGGAAGGAGCGCCGCGAGCTCCGCCTCGAGCTCGCCCGGCGCGTCGCCGCCGAGCAGGATCTCCCGCGGCGCGATCCGCAGCAGCTCGTCGCGCAGGGCCGCGGGCAGCGCCGCGCCCGGGCCTGCCGCGGCGCGCTCCGCGCGCGTGGCGCGGAGGTCGCCGGTCGAGGCGTCGAGCACCGCGAGGCCGAACTCGTCGCGAGCGGGCCGGCCGTCCGTCCGGACGGCGTCTCCTCCGCGCGCGCGCGGATGCGCGACGCACACGAGCGACACCTCGCGCGCCGCGTCGACGGCGTCGGGATCGCCGACGAGGCCCGGCGTCACGACCTCGACCACCTCCCGGCGTACGAGGCGGCGACCGCCGCCCCGCGACGCGGGATCCTCGACCTGCTCGCAGATCGCGACGCGATGCCCGAGCTCGGCGAGGCGCCTCACGTAGGCGTCGGCGCTGTGCACCGGCACCCCGCACATCGGGACGGCGTCGGGCTTGCCCTTGTCGCGCGTGGTGAGCGCGATGTCGAGGAGCGGCGCCGCGAGCTCGGCGTCGCGCAGGAACATCTCGTAGAAGTCGCCCATGCGGTACAGCACGATCGCGTCGGGATGCTTCGCCTTGATCGCGAGGTACTGCTGCATCATCGGCGTCGCGAGGGCCGAGGGGCTCGACGTCATGCGCTCGACTCCCGCGAGAGCAGGCCCAGGCGCTCCACGCGCTGCAGCAGGTCCGCGAAGGCGCGCAACGCCTCGGAGTCCTTCCCCGCCGCGAGCAGCAGGCTTCCGAGCGCGTGGTGCGCCTCCAGGTCGTCGGGGTCGCGCTCGAGCAGGCCGCGCAGCTCGGCGAGCGCCCCGTCGGTGTCGCCGCGCGCCGCGAGAGCGCGCGCGAGGGCGATCCGGGAGGGACCGTCGTCGGGCTGCGAGGCGAGGAGCTCGTGCAGGAACGCCTCGTGGTCTCGCGGGCGGTCGAGCGCGGCGAAGGTCGCGGCGAGGCGCGGATACACGAGGGGCCCCGCGCGACGGTCGAGCTCGGGGACGCGGCGCCACGCGTCGAGCGCCGCCTTCGGGTGGCCGAGCTCCGCCTCGAGCTCTCCGAGCAGGACCCACGCGCGCGCGTGTCGCGGATCGCCGCGCAGGGCACGCTTCAGCGCGCGCCGCGCGTCGGCGGTGCGCCCTTCCGCGTGGGCGACCTCGGCCTGCTCGACCCACACGCCGACGCGCGCCCGGCTGGCGGGGTCCTGGCGCTCGAGCCGGCTCGCCACGGCGAGCGCGGCGTCGAAGTCCCGCACGTCGGCGTGCAGACGGACGAGCGCGCGCAGCGCGCCGGCGTGGCGTGGAGCGTGGGCGAGGACCTCCTCGTAGGCCGCGATCGCGCGGCGCAGGAGCCCGCCGCGACGGAAGTCCTCGGCCAGGTCGGCGAGGGCGCGCACGCGGTCCGAGGGCGCGAGGTCCTTGCGCAGGAGGAGGTTCTGGTGGACGCGCACCGCGCGACCCATCTCGCCGCGCAGGCGGTAGAGCCGACCGAGCGCGAGGAACACGCCCACGCCCCGCGACGAGCGCTGGGCCTCGGCGGCGAGCAGCGCCTCCGCGCGATCGAGGTCGCGGTCGAGCAGCGAGAGCACGGTCTCCCGAAGCGCGGACTCCGCGTCCCGCCGCTTGCGTGCGCCCCCCCCGAACGCCCGCGGCAACCAGCGCACCGGCTACCCGCCTCGCGCCGCTCGGCTCGCGCCGCCCGCAGGCGGCGCCTCCGATCCCGCCGCGATCGCACGCCCGGGGCCCTCGACCCCGAGCGGGAGCGTGCGCAGCTCGTGCACCTCGGTCTCGAGCCGGGCCACGGTCTTGCGGTAGCGCCGCGCGAGCAGGCCGGAGCGCGCGAGCAGCCACAGCAAGGGGAGGCTCGCGCACACCGCCCCGGCCAGGAACGTGCCGAGCACGACCTTCCAGAGCGGCTGCGCCTCCGAGTGCCCGATCAGGTAGTCGAAGCGCACGGTGATGTCGTTCGCGATGCGGAAGTTCCAGCCGATGACGAGCAGCACCACGAACACCGCCACCCACAGCAGCCTGCGCAGGATCCGCATGCGCCCCCCCTCGTGTCGCGCCGGAGCGATCGCTCCGGCGTGTCTCAGGCCGCGCTGTCCTCCGCGGAGCGATCGCTGCCGCCGCTCGGCGCGGAGCCGTCGACCATCTCCTTCAGCTCCTTGCCGACCTTGAAGAAGGGCGTGCGCTTCGCCGGGATCTGCACCTCTTCGCCCGTCTTCGGGTTCCGGCCCTCGCGCGCCTCGCGCACCTTCACCTGGAAGCTCCCGAAGCCGCGGATCTCGATCCGGCGGCCCTCCTTGAGCGCCTCGGTCATGGCGTCGAAGATCGTGTTGACCACGACCTCGGTGTCCTTCTTCGAGATGTGCGGCGTGAGCTCCGCGACCTTCTCGATGAGCCCGCTCTTCGTCATCGGTCCCCCCCGGCCCGTTCGGGTTGCGTCTGCCGCGGGCGGGGAGGAGGCCCGTGCCGCCTCCCCGCCCGAGACCTCACTCCTCGTTGCGCCGCTCGAGCTTCTCGCGCAGCAGGTCGCCGAGCGTGCTCTTCTGGCTCGACGACTGCTTCTGCGCCAGCTCCCTCAGCGCCTGGCGCTGCTCCCGGTCGGAGAGCGCCTTGATCGACAGGGAGATCTTCTGCTCCACGGGGTCGACCCTCGTGACGAGGGCCTTCACCACGTCGCCCGGCTTCACCACGTCGCCCGGCTTCTCCACACGCTGCTCCGCGGAGAGCTCGCCGCTGTAGATCAGTCCTTCGATGCCCTCGTCGAGCTTCACGAAGGCGCCGAAGTCCGTGACCGACGTGATCGGCCCGGAGATCTCGCTGCCGAGGGGGAAGCGCCGCTGGATGTCGTCCCAGGGGTTCGGCTGGAGCTGCTTGATGCCGAGCGAGAACTTCTCGTTCTCCTTGTCGATCTTGAGCACGACCGCCTCGACCTCGTCGCCCTTCTTGAACTTCTCCGACGGGTGCTTGATCTGCTCCGTCCACGAGATGTCCGAGACGTGCACGAGGCCGTCGATGCCCTCCTCGAGGCCGATGAAGACGCCGAAGTTCGTGATGTTGCGCACCTGGCCCCGCACGCGGGTGCCGACCGGGTAGCGCTCCTCGATCACGCTCCACGGGTTGGGCTCGATCTGCTTCATGCCGAGGGAGATCTTGCGATCGCCCTCGTGCACGTCGAGCACCACCGCCTCCACCAGGTCGCCGATCGAGACGACCTTCGACGGGTGCTTCACCCGCTTGGTCCAGCTCATCTCGGAGACGTGGATCAGGCCCTCGACGCCGGGCTCGAGCTCGACGAAGGCGCCGTAGTCGGTGAGCGACACGACCTTGCCCTGGATGCGCTTGCCGATCGGGTAGCGCATGCCGGCGTCGATCCACGGGTCGGGCTGGAGCTGCTTCAGCCCGAGCGAGACGCGCTCGGTCTCGGGATCGAACTTCAGCACCTTCACCTTGATCTCGTCGCCGACCTGGAAGAGCTCGCTCGGATGGTTGATGCGGCCCCAGCTCATGTCGGTCACGTGGAGCAGGCCATCGATGCCGCCGAGGTCGATGAAGCCGCCGTAGTCCGTGATGTTCTTGATCACGCCGTCCACGATCTGGCCGACCTGGAGGGTCTGCAGCGTGGTCTCGCGCAGCTTCTTGCGCTCCTTCTCGAGCAGCGCGCGCCGCGACAGCACGATGTTGCCGCGCCGCTTGTTGAACTTGATCACCTTGAACTGCAGGCGTTGCCCGAGCAGCGACTCGAGGTTGCGCACGGGACGCAGGTCGACCTGCGAGCCCGGGAGGAAGGCCTTCACGCCGATGTCGACGGAGAGGCCGCCCTTCACGCGCGACACGATCACGCCCTCCACGGCCTCGTCGGCCTCGTAGGCGCGGCTGATCTCGTCCCAGATCTTGAGACGGTCCGCCTTCTCCTTCGAGAGGACGATGCGGCCTTCTTCGTCCTCGCCTTCCTCGACGAGGACGTCCACGACGTCTCCGACCTTCACGAGGATCGTGCCGTCGTCGTCCATGAACTCCCAGGTCGGGACGAGGCCTTCGGACTTGAAGCCGACGTCGACCTGGACGTTGTCCGCGTCGACGGAGAGGACGGTGCCCTTGCACACCTCCCCTTCCTTGAGCTGGCGGACGCTGCTCTCGAACAGTTCGGCGAAGCTGCCCCCGCCTTGGGTCTTCTGGATTTCGGTCATGAGTGTTCTCGGTTCCTTTCTGTCGGAGCGGCCGACCTGGCCGCTCCGAGCTCCGGATTTTCGCCTCCGGAGGGGCGAGATTCGGGATTCGCGGAGAGACGCGCGCGCGCCTCCGCGAGGAAGCGTTCGAGGCCGGGCTCGTCGTCGGCCTCCAGGCGCCGCGCGAGCTCGGCGAGCTCGGCGGCGGCGCGCTGCAGCGGGCCCGCGAGCGCCTTGCGATTCGCCGCCAGGATCTCGCTCCACAGCTCGGCGTCGCTGCGCGCGATGCGCGTGAAGTCGCGGAACCCCGCGCCCGCGAGCTCCAGGCTGCCCTCGGGCGCGGCCGCGAGCGCCCGCGCGAAGGCGAAGGCCAGCGCGTGCGGCAGATGGCTCACCCAGGCGACCTCGGCATCGTGGCGCGCCGGGTCGCGCAGGAAGACGCGCGCGCCGAGGCCGCGCCAGAAGGCGCAGACGCGCTCGACGGCCTCGGGCTCGGAGTCGCGGGTCGGCGTCACGGCGCACGCAGCGCCCTCGAACAAGTCGGCCCGCGCGTGGACCATGCCGCGCTCGTGGCTCCCCGCCATCGGATGCGCTCCGACGTAGCGCGCACCGGGCGGGAGGAGGCCGGGCAAGGTCTCGGCGAGCTGGGACTTCACGCTGCCGACGTCGGTCACGAGGGCGCCCTTCGCGAGGCCCGACGCGGCGCGCGCGAGCTCGCCCGCCATGGCACCCACGGGTGTCGCGAGCACCACGAGCTCGGCGCCGCGCACGGCGTCGGGACCGACCTCGACCGCAGAGAACGCCCCGCTTCGCAGCGCCGCGTCGACGCTCGCGCGCGAGCGGCCCGCGCCGACCACCTCGTCGGCGATGCCGCGCGCGCGTGCGGCGAGCGCCACCGAGCCGCCGAGGAGGCCGAGGCCGACCACGCTGATGCGACGGAACGGCGCCCTCACGGCTTCGCCTCCGCGCGGATCTTCCCGAGCGCCGCCACGAGGCGCGCGTTCTCCTCGGGCAGGCCCACGGTGATGCGCACGTGCTCCGTCAGGCCGAAGCCGCCGAGCGGGCGCACGATCACGCCCTCGCGCAGCAGGGCATCGTAGGTCGCGCGGCCGCCGGCCCGGGCGAGCAGGAAGTTCGCGTCGCTCGACCACGTCTCGATCCCGAGGGACGCGAGCTCGCGCGCGAGCCACTCCATGCCCTCGGCATTCGCGCGCCGCGAGCGGGCGACGTGGTCGTCGTCGTCGAGGGCGGCTTCGGCGGCGACCTGGGCGAGCGAGCTCACGTCGAACGGGTGGCGCGTGCGCTCGAGGAAGCCGACGAGCTCGGGATCGCCGATGCCGTAGCCCACCCGCAGGCCGGCGAGGCCGTAGATCTTGGAGAACGTGCGCAGCACGATGGTGCCCGGGCGCCGCCTCACCCAGGCCAGCGCGTCCGGGAAGTCGGGGCGGCGCACGTACTCGACGTACGCCTCGTCGACCGCGAGCACCACGTCCGCGGGCAGCGCCTCGACGAAGCGGTCGAAGGCCGCCGCGCCGACGCTCGTTCCGGTCGGATTGTTCGGATTGCAGACGATCACGAGGCGCGTGCGCTCGCCGATCGCGCGCGACATCGCCGGAAGGTCGTGCACGAGCCCTTCGTCGAGCGGAACGCTCACGGCGCGGGCGCCCGAGCCGCCGACGACGATCGGGTACATCGCGAAGGAAGGCCACGCGAAGACGGCCTCGTCGCCGGGAGCGAGGAAGGCCTTCGCCAGGAACTCGAGGATGCCGTCGCTGCCCGTGCCGAAGACGAGGGCGCCGGGCTCGACGCCGAGGCGCGCCGCGAGCTTCCGGCGCAGCCGGAACGAGCTGCCGTCGGGATAGCGATGCACCTCGCCGAGGGCGGCGCGCAGGGCCTCGACCGCCTTCGGCGAGGGGCCGAGCGGGTTCTCGTTCGAGGCGAGCTTGATCGCGCCCGAGATCCCGAGCTCGCGCTCGAGCTCCTCGACGGGCTTCCCCGGCTGGTAGGGCTCGAGCTTCGCGACGTAGGGCTTGACCAGCGACTCGATCGACATCTCAGCCCCTCCCGCCCGGCGCGAGGCTCGCCGCGCGGGGGAAGGAGCCGAGGATGCGGTGCGAGTGGGCGCACGACGCCGCCTCGGCGAGGCACTGGGCCACGCGCGGCTCGTCGCGATGGCCCTCGACGTCCACGAAGAACACGTACTCCCAGGGCTTCCCGGGAAGGGGGCGCGACTGGATCGACGCCAGGTTCACGCCGTGGCGCGCGAAGGGCGCGAGCAGGCGGTGGAGCGCGCCCGACTCGTCCTTGCGTACCGTGAAGGCGGCGGTGGTGAGGTCGTTGCCGGACGGCGCCGCGCAGTCGCCGCCGATCAAGAGGAAGCGCGTGGTGTTGTCGCGTCGATCCTCGATCGCCGCCTCCACGGTCTCGAGCCCGTAGACCTCGGCCGCGATCGCGCTTCCGATCGCGCCGACCGAGCCGTCTTCCGACGCGAGCTTCGCCGCGGCCGCGGTGCTCGTCGTCTCGATGCGCGCCGCGGCGGGCAGGTGCAGATCCAGCCAGCGCCGACACTGGCTGAGCGCCTGCGGCATCGACGCCACCCGCTTCACGTCCGCGAGCCGCCCGCTCCGGGAGAGCAGGCTGTGGGAGATCGGGAGCACGACCTCGCCGCAGATCGGCACGTCCGATTCGACCAGCACGTCGAGCGTCGGCGTGACCACGCCCTCCGTCGTGTTCTCGATCGGCACGACCCCGAGCTCGGCCCGACCGCGCTCGACTGCGGCGAAGACCTCGGAGATGGAGGTGGACGGCAGAAGCTCGGCCTGCGCTCCGAACTGCTGGCGGGCAGCGAGATGGCTGTAGGTGCCGTCCGGACCGAGGAATGCCACGCGCACCGGGCCTTCGAGCGCGCGCAGCGCGGAGAGGATCTCGCGGTAGACGGCGGGCAGCGCGCCGCTCGGGAAGGGGCCGGGGTTCTCTGCGACGAGCCGGGCGACGAGATCGCGCTCTCGACCGGCCGAGTAGATCGCGGCGCGGGAGCGGCGCTTGAGCTCTCCGACCTGCTGCACGAGGCTCGCGCGCGCGTTCAACGCCGCAAGGAGCTCGCGGTCGATCGCGTCGATGCGCTCGCGAAGGTCCGCGAGCTCGGCATCGAAGCGATCGGTCGCGGCATCGCTCGCCGCAGACTGGCGCGCCTGCTTCATCCGCGAAGCGTCCCTTCTCCGAGCGCGCCCAGCGGGCTCCGGTCCCTCCGGTCGCCCGCTTCCATCGAGCGCGCATGCGAGCCGCGGACCTCGCCGCATCGACGCATCTCGCGTCGCTCGCGGAAAGATCGCTAACCCCTCGAAAAAACTGGCGCAAGATATCGGACGACCCCATGCCCCGCCACGCCTTCCGAGGCCCCCGGCAGCGCTCTTGAGCCGGGGGGGCCGGCTTTGCGATGCTGCGCCCCCATGGCGCGCCGGATCGGGCTCACGGGGGGGATCGGCTCGGGCAAGAGCACCGTCGCCCGGCTCCTCGTCGAGCTCGGGGCCACGGTGATCGACGCAGACCGCATCGTCCACGAGCTCCAGGCGCCCGGGGCACCGGTCCTTGCCGAGATCGTCGAGGCGTTCGGGCGGGAGATCCTGTGCCCGGACGGCTCCCTGGATCGAGCCGCCCTGGGCGACCTCGTCTTCCGGGACGCCGACGCCCGGGCCCGCCTCAACCGGATCGTCCATCCACGGGTCGCCCAGGAGATGGCTCGCCGCGAGCAGGCAGCCCGGGAGGCGGGGGCGCCGCTCGTCGTGCTCGACGTGCCGCTCCTGCTCGAGGGCCGCCGCGCGGGGACGGGCACGGGCGCGCGCATGGGCTTCGACGCGATCGTCGTCGTGTGGGTGCCCGAGGCGGTCCAGATCGAGCGCACCGTGGCCCGTGACCGCTGCAGCCGCGAGGAGGCGCTCCGCCGCATCCGGGCCCAGATGCCGCTCGACGAGAAGCGCGCCCTGGCCGATCACGTGATCGACAACTCCGGATCCCTCGCGGACACCGAGCGCCAGGTGCGCGAGCTCTACGCGGAGCTCGTTCCCGCGGACGCGAGCGCGGCGTGAGCGACACCCTCGAGGATCGGCTGGCGCGCTTCCTCTCCGCGCGCCTCGGCGACGCCGACACGCTGCGCGTCGTGCGCCTGGAGCGCAGCACGGAGGGGTTCTCCCAGGAGACGTTCCGCTTCGACGTCGAGCTCGTGCGCGGGGGCGCGCGCGAGGTCCGCTCCTACGTAGCCAAGCGAGAGCCGCCGGCGGGGCTGCTCGAGCCCTACGATCTCGAGCCCGAGTTCCGCGTGCTGCACGCGCTCTCCGACGACCCCCTGCCCTCGCCGCCGACTCCCTTCTTCGAGCGAGATCCGGCGGTGCTCGAGCGCCCCTTCTACGTGATGGAGTGTCTGCCGGGCGAGGTGCCCGTGCCCGCGCCCTCCGCCGACGGAAGCGGCCCGCTCTCCGACGCCGAGCGCCGCGCCCTCGCGCCGGAGATCGCGCGTGCCCTCGCGCGGCTCCACGCGATCGACTGGAAGGCCGCGGGCCTGGGCTTCCTCGGCGCGCCCGCGCCCGGAACCGACGCCGCCCGGCGCGAGGTCGAGCGCTGGGCCGAGCGCGTACGCCGCGCCGATCTTCCCGCGCCGCCCGTGCTCGCCGAGGCCCTGCTCTGGCTCCGCTCCCACCTTCCTTCGGCGGACGAGGTCACCCTCGTGCACGGCGACTTCCGGATCGGGAACTGGCTGATCGAGCGCGCCGGCGAGGGCACGCGCCTCACCGGCCTGCTCGACTGGGAGATGGTCCATCTCGGCGATCCGCTCGAGGATCTCGCGTGGTGCTCCTGCCTCCTCTGGCGCGCCGGCGGGCCGAACGCGTCGTGCCTCGTTCCGCCCGAGGAGCTCGCCACGCTCTACGCCGAAGCGTCCGGCCGGAAGGTCGATCCGGCGCGCGTGCACTTCTACGAGGTGCTCGCCCTGGTGAAGATGAGCGCGATCATGCTGACCGGCATCCGCGCCTTCCGCGACGGCCGCACGAGCGACCTGCGGATGGCGATCTTCGACCACCAGCTCCCCTTCCTGATGGCCGGCCTCGCGATGCTGCGCGGCCACTTCGCCGCCGCCGGCGGCTCGTGAGGCGCCCACGTGCTGATCCCGCCCGAGGCCCTGATCGACGGCTGCATGCGTACGCTCCTCGAATCGGTGCTGCCCGACGTGGGCTCCCGCTTCGCGCGCGGGCAGCTCTACGCCGTGGCCGACGTGCTGCGCAACCTGCGTGACCGGGTCGAGCCCAAGGCATCCCTGGCCGAGGCGGAGTCGAAGTCCGCGGCCGATGCCCTCGCCGCGGCGATCGCGGCGCTCTCCGAGGCGGGCGCAGGCGAGGCCGCGGCGCGCCTGCGCAGCGCGGCTGCGGCGGCGCCCGCGAGCGCGGTCGCGCGCGCCGCAGCCCTCGAGAGCGCGGTCACGCTCGCGTTCGAGGCGCTCGAGGCGGTCCCGCCGGCGGCGGGCGAGGCCGCGCGCCGCGCCCTGGTGGCACACCTCGTCCAGCAGACGCTGCGCGACGTGGCGCAGCTCAAGCCGTCGCTCCTGAACGAGATCTCGAAAGGATGAGGGCTTGCTGACACAATTCGACGACTACCCGATCCACCAGACCCCGGAGCCCGTGGCCCACCCCGGGACGGGCGACCGGAACTTCTACGACCGCTACTTCTTCCACGGCTACACGCACGAGGCGGACCTCTTCTTCGCGGTGGCGCTCGGCCTCTACCCGAACCGCCGAGTGATGGACGCGGCCGTGAGCGTGGTGCGCGGCGGAGTGCAGCGTACCGTGCGCGCCTCGCGCCTCGCGCCCCTCGAGCGGGCCGAGACACGGGTCGGACCGATCGCCGTCGACGTCGTCGAGCCGCTGCGCCGCCACCAGGTGCGCATCGAGCCGAACGCGTTCGGCATCTCGGGCGAGCTCCGCTTCACGGCCCGCACGCAGCCCATCGAGGAGCCGCGATTCACGCGCCAGCTCGAGGGTCGCGTGATCATGGACTCGACGCGGCTCACCCAGTTCGGCGCATGGCAGGGCAGCCTCGAGCTGGACGGCGAGCGCATCGCGCTCGAGCCCGCCCGCGTGCTCGGCGCGCGCGATCGCTCCTGGGGCGTGCGCACCGTGGGAGAGCGCGAGACCGGAGCGCCCGGGCCCGTGCCCCAGTTCTTCTGGCTCTGGGCACCGATCCACTTCGACGACGTGTGTGCGCACTTCGACGTGAACGAGGACGGCGACGGCCGCCCCTGGCACTCGTTCGGCACGCTCGTCCCCGCGACGGCGCCCGGATCGGACGCGGTGCCCGCTTCCGGCTCCGGCGTCGAGCTCATGAGCCGCGTCGCCCACCGCGTGCGCTGGCAGCCCGGCACGCGGCGCGCCGCGGGCGCGGAGATCGGCTTCCAGCGCCAGGGCGGCGAGAAGATCACGATCGCGCTCGAGCCGCTCCTCCACTTCCAGATGCTGGGCATCGGCTACCTGCACCCGGAGTGGAGCCACGGCATGTGGAAGGGCGAGAACGTGGTCGACGGCGAGCGCTGGACCCTGGCCGACCTCTCGCCGATGGCGCCCCAGCACCTGCACGTCCAGGCGCTCTGCCGCGCGCGCATGCGCGACGGCGCGCGGGAGCGCGTCGGGCTCGGCGTGCTGGAGCAGCTCGTGATCGGGCCCCATGCGCCGTCGGGCTTCGCGGGCCTTCTCGACCCCGCGAAGTAACGGGCGTCAGACGAGGACGAAGCGGACGCCCCCGATCCGGACGGCGCCGTCGCCCGCCCGACGCCACCCCTCGCGCGCGCGGAGCCAGACCGCCGAGAGGCCCTCGCCGCGCCCGTCCTCGAGCGGCACGAAGCGAAGCGCGTGCCCGCGCGCGAGGTCGAGCACGTGGGCCTCGCCCTCGCGCCGCGCGGGCCCGAGGCCCAGCACCTGCCGCCAGCGGGCGGCGAGCGCGCCGGGATCCGCGGACTGGATCTCGGCGCCCACGATGTCCTCCACGCGCGCGCTCCGACGCTTCGTTTCCCAGCCGGGTCCGCCCCAGCGCCAGCTCCCGGCGGGCACCGGCTCGTCGAGCGAGACGATCGCGCCCGGCAGGTCCCGCGGATGCAGGTGGACGCTCGCGACGTCGCGCAGCGTCACGCTCCAGACGACGCGCACGCCGAGGCCGTCGAGGCGCTTGCGGTCCGCGGCGAGGTCGTCGGTCTGGAGGATCACCATGTAGCCGCCGTCGCCGCCGCGGCGCGCGAGGTAGCGCGCCGCGGTCGCGTCGGCGCGCACCGGCGACACCACCTCGAGGAACGCGTCGCCCACGGGCAGGACGGCGTTCACGAGGCCGAACTCGCCCACGCCGGGGTCGGCGAAGGGCTCCGGCAGGTCGAGCGCGCCCCGCAGCTCCGACACGGTCGGCTCGAGGCTGCGCGCGACGAGGGCGATCTGACGCAGGTGCATGGCGCTCCTCCGCCCGCGCCTAGCCGGCGCGCATTCCGCGCACGAGCGCCGCCACGAACCGACCGGCGGCGTCGACCGCCGCCTCGCGCGACGCGGCCTTCCCGATGCGGTCGACGAGCGCCGAGCCCACCACCACGCCGTCCGCGTAGGCCGCGACCTCGCGGGCCTGCTCGGGGGTTCCGATCCCGAACCCGACGCAGACGGGTGTCGATCCGAGGCGCTTGGCCGCGAGCACGCTCTCTCGCAGGCCCTCGGCGAGGCCCGCGCGGGCGCTCGTGACGCCCGTCAGCGACACGTAGTAGAGGAAGCCGCGCGTGCGCTCGAGCAGGAAGCGCAGGCGTTCGGGCTTCGTGGTCGGCGCCGCGAGCAGGATGCCGTCGATCCCCCGACTCGCGAGGGCGCCGTAGAACTCCTCGCCCTCCTCCGGCGGCAGGTCGGGCACGATCACCCCGTCGATGCCCACCTGCGACGCGGCGTCGGCGAAGCCCTCGCTGCCCATCGCGAAGAACGGGTTCGCGTAGCCCATCAGCACGAGCGGCACCTCGACCTTGGGCCGCAGCCGCTTCACGAGCTCGAGGATGCGGCGCAGGGTGGTGCGGCTGCGCAGGGCGCGCTCGCTCGCGCGCTGGATCGTGGGACCGTCGGCGATCGGGTCCGAGAACGGCACGCCGATCTCGACCAGGTCCGCCCCGGCCTCGACGATCGAGAGCACGATCGCCTCGGTCGTCTCGAGGTCGGGGTCGCCCGCCGTGACGAACGGCACCAGCGCCTTCTCGCCGCGCGCTCGCAGGGCGGCGAAGCGCTCGGAGATTCGGCCCACTAGTGCCGCCCCGACTGCCGCGCGGCGAGGATCTCGCGCACCTGGGGCGCGTCCTTGTCGCCGCGCCCCGAGAGGTTCACCAG
The DNA here is from genome assembly GCA_035542715.1 of Myxococcota bacterium. Taxonomy (GTDB): domain Bacteria; phylum Myxococcota_A; class UBA9160; order UBA9160; family UBA9160; genus DATKKW01. Next base: position 96,439 of record DATKKW010000053.1, on the reverse strand, counting down.
GACCACGGCCTCCGGCGCCATGGTCGGCGCGAGCTCGCGCACGTGGGCGATCGCGTGGGCCGACTCGAGGGCGGGAATGATGCCCTCGGTGCGCGACAGCCACTGGAAGGCCTCGAGCGCCTCGTCGTCCGTCGCCGGCACGTAGCGCGCGCGGCCGCTGTCGCGCAGGAACGCGTGCTCCGGCCCGACGCCGGGATAGTCGAGGCCGGCCGAGACGGAGTGCGCCTCGAAGATCTGCCCATCGTCGTCGGACAGGACCAGCGTGCGCATGCCGTGCACGATCCCCGGCGCGCCGGCGGCCATCGTGGCGCCGTGACGGCCCGACTCGATCCCGTGTCCCCCGGCCTCCACGCCGACGAGCGCGACCCCCGCGTCGTCGAGGAACGGGTGGAAGATGCCGATCGCGTTCGAGCCGCCGCCGACGCAGGCGACGACCACGTCGGGCAGCCCTCCCGTGATCTCCTGGATCTGGCGGCGGGCCTCCAGGCCGATCACGCGCTGGAAGTCGCGCACGATCGTGGGATAGGGATGGGGACCCATCGTCGAGCCGATGCAGTAGTAGGTGGTGCGCACGTTCGTCACCCAGTCGCGCATCGCCTCGTTGATCGCGTCCTTGAGCGTCCGCGAGCCCGTGTCGACCGGGTGCACCTTCGCGCCGAGGAGCTCCATCCGGAAGACGTTCAGCGCCTGGCGCGAGACGTCCTCGGCGCCCATGAAGACCTCGCACTCGAGGCCGAGCAGCGCGCAGGCGGTGGCGGTCGCGACGCCGTGCTGTCCCGCGCCGGTCTCGGCGATCACGCGCGGCTTCCCCATCGCCTTCGCGAGCAGCGCCTGGCCCAGCACGTTGTTGATCTTGTGGGCGCCCGTGTGGGCGAGATCCTCGCGCTTCAGGTAGATGCGCGCGCCGCCGAGCTCGGCGCTCGCCCGCGCGGCGAAGCTGATCGGCGTCGGCCGGCCGGCGTAGCTGCGCAGGAGGTACGCGAGCTCCTGCTGGAAGCCCTCGCTCTTCGCGATCCGCTGGTAGGCCTCCTCGAGCTCCTCGATCGCCGCGACGAGCGTCTCCGGCACGTAGCGGCCGCCGTACGCGCCGAAGTGTCCCGGCTTCGACGCTGCGCTCAACTTCCGGCCTCGGCCTTGCGCACCGCCTCCAGGAACGCCCGCACCTTCGCGGGGTCCTTGCGGTGCGCCTCGCCTTCGACCCCGGTCGCGACGTCGACGCCCCACGGCAGGAGATCGCCGAGCTCCGCGAGCACCTGGCCCACGTTGGTCGGATCGAGCCCGCCGGCCAGGATCACGTCGAAGCCCTCGTCGATCAGGGGGCCGGCCTCGGCCCAGTTCCAGGTGCGGCCGCGGCCCCCGCCCTCGGTCGGATGATCGAGCAGCAGGATCGTGCCGGGGTAGCGCTCGGCCGCCTCGCGGTCGGCGCCGCGCAGCGCCTTGATCACCGGCAGGTCGACCTGCTCCACGTCCTCCGGCTCCTCGGAGCCGTGGAGCTGCACGCGCTCGACCTCGATGCGTCGGATCACGCGCTCGATCTCGTCCCAGGTCGCGTCCCGGAACACGGCCACCTTCTCGACCTGCGGACCGACGCGCTCGACGATCGCCTCGGCGCGCTTCACGTCGAGGCAGCGCGGCGTCCCCGGCACGAAGTTCAGGCCGATCATGTCCACCCCGGCGTCGACCGCCGCCTGGGCGTCGTCGGGATGCACGATCCCGCAGATCTTGATGCGAACGCTGCTCACGACATCCCCCGTTCGTGCGGTCTCCCGCACGCCGTACGATTCCGACGCGCGCCCTCCACGACGTCGCGTCTCACTCGCTCCCTCGCAGCCGGCGCAGCGCGGCGCCCACGTCGGCCTCGCGCATCAGCGACTCCCCGACGAGGCACGCGTGGGCGCCCGCCGCCTCGAGGCGCCGCACGTCCTCGGCCCGGAAGATGCCACTCTCCGCGACGAGCACGACCCCCGGCGGCACGAGCGGCGCGAGGCGCTCGGTGGTCGCGAGATCGGTGTGGAACGTGCGGAGGTCCCGGTTGTTCACGCCGACGATCGAGGCGCCGACCTCGAGCGCGGTGCGCAGCTCGCCCTCGTCGTGGACCTCGACCAGCGCGTCGAGCCCGAGGCCCCGGGCGTGGGCGTGGAGCTCGCGCAGGCGCGCCGGCGGGAGCGCGGAGACGATCAGCAGCACCGCGTCGGCGCCCGCCGCCCGGGCCTCGTCGATCTGGTACGGGTCGATCACGAAGTCCTTGCGCAGGATCGGGACCGGCGCCGCGCCGCGCGCGATGCGCAGGAAGTCGAGGTGCCCGCCGAAGAAGCGCTCGTCCGTGAGCACCGAGAGCGCCGCGGCGCCGGCTTCGGCGTAGGCCTTCGCGAGGGCCGCCGGATCGAAGTCGGCGCGGATCTCGCCCTTGCTGGGCGAGCGCCGCTTGAGCTCCGCGATCACGCGCGGACGGGGCGCGCTGGTGAGCGCCGCGCGCAGGCTCCGCACCGGATCTCGGAGCGCGAGCGCCTCCGCCGCCACGGCCTCGGGTCGACGCCGCTCCTTCGACGCCGCGACCTCGCCGGCCTTGTGCGCGAGGATCTCCGTGAGCACGTCCGTCACGCCGCGGCTCCGGGCGCGTCGGCGATGCGCCGGCTCGCCTCCACGAGCGCCTCGAGCTTCGCGGCGGCGGCCCCGGAATCGATGCTCGCCCGGGCCTGGACCAGGCCTGCGGCGAAGTCCGGAGCGCCCCCGACCCAGAGCGCCGCCGCGGCATTCACCTCGACCAGGTCGCGTCGCGCGCCGCGCGCCCCGCGCAGCACCGCGCGCACGATCGCGGCGTTCTCCGCCGCATCGCCGCCAGCGAGGTCCTCGGGCCGCGCGCGAGGGATGCCGTGCTGCGCCACGTCGAGCGTCGCCTCCCGTACGCGTCCGCTCTCGAGGGAGGCCGTGCGCGTCGGCGCCGTCGTCGTGACCTCGTCGAGGCCGTCCTCGCCGTGGACGACGAGCGCGCGCTCGCCGCCCAGGGCGCCGAGCGCCCGTGCGAGGGGCACCACCAGGCCCGGCGCGTAGACGCCGACGAGCTGCCTGCGCACGCCCATCGGATTCAGGAGCGGCCCGAGACCGTTCATGAGCGTCCGGATGCCGAGCTCCGCGCGCACGGGCGCGACGAACCGCATCGCGGGATGCGCGCGCCGCGCGAAGAACGGCGCGATCCCGACCTCCCGCAGGAGTCGCGCGCTCGCCTCCACCGGAATGTCCGCGCGCACCCCGAGCGCCTCCAGCACGTCGATCGAGCCCGCGCGGCTCGTCGCGCCACGGTTGCCGTGCTTCGCCACGGGAACGCCGGCGCCCGCGACCACGAAGGCCGCCGCGGTCGAGACGTTGAACGTGCCGGCGCCGTCCCCGCCCGTGCCGCAGGTGTCGATCGTGCGCGGGTCGACGCAGGGCTGCGTCTCCGCGCGCGCGCGCAGCGCGCGGGCCACCGCGACGATCTCGCCGACCGTCTCGCCCTTGGCGCGCAAGGCGACGAGCAGCCCGGCGATCGCGACGGGTGCGGCCTCGCCGTCGACGATCTCCGCGAACGCCGCCCCGAGCACTGCCGCGGGCACCTCGTCGCCACGCACGGCGGTCTCGAGGGCGACGCGGAGCGCGCTCGGCGCGCTGCCGATCGCGGTCGAGGTCGTCATGCCGCGCCTCGCTCGGCGCAGGCCTCGAGGAAGTTCGCGAGCAGGCGCTTGCCTTCCCGCGTGAGGATCGACTCGGGATGGAACTGCACGCCCTCGATCGGGAGCTCGCGGTGGCGCACGCCCATGATCTCGCCGTCCGCGGTGCGCGCCGTCACCTCGAGGACCGCCGGGCAGGAGCTCGGCTCGATCACGAGCGAGTGGTAGCGCGTGGCCTCGAAGGGCCGCGAGAGACCCCGGAATACGCCCTTCCCTGCGTGCTCGATCAGCGACGTCTTTCCGTGCATGAGATTTCGCGCGCGCACGATCTTCCCGCCGAACGCGAGACCGATGGCCTGGTGTCCGAGGCAGACGCCGAGCACCGGCACGCCCGCGCGTCCGAAGGCCTGCACCGCCTCGACAGAGACGCCCGCGTGCTCCGGCGTGCCCGGCCCGGGCGACACCACGAGCCCGTCGGGCCGGCGCGCGAGGAGCTCGTCGACCTTCTCGACGTCGTTGCGCAGGGTGGTGACGTCGGCGCCGAGCTCGCCCAGATACTGGACGAGGTTGTACGTGAACGAGTCGTAGTTGTCGATCACGAGGATGCGCATCACTCCTCGCCCTCGCGCGCGAGATCGATCGCCTCGATCAGCGCGCGCGCCTTGCTCTGGCATTCCTGGTGCTCGTACTCCGGATCCGAGTCCGCCACGACGCCGGCGCCTGCCTGCAGGAAGACCCAGCCGTCCTTCACGAGCAGCGTCCGGATCGTGATCGCCGTGTCCATGTTGCCCGAGTAGTCGACGTAGCCCACGCAGCCGCCGAACGGTCCGCGCCGCACGGGCTCGAGCTCGTCGATGATCTCCATCGCGCGCACCTTCGGCGCGCCGGTGAGCGTTCCTGCCGGGAAGGAGGCGCGCAGCAGATCGAGCCAGTCGAGGCCCGGACGCAGCCGACCCTGGACGTTCGAGACGATGTGCATCACGTGCGAGTAGCGCTCGATCGTCGCGAACTCCGTCACCTTCACCGAGCCGATCTCCGCCACGCGCCCGACGTCGTTGCGCCCGAGGTCCACCAGCATCACGTGCTCGGCCCGCTCCTTCGGGTCGGCCAGCAGGTCCTGCTCGTTGCGCAGGTCCTCCTCGCGCGTGGCGCCGCGGCGCCGCGTGCCCGCGATCGGCCGCAGGTCGATGCGCCCGTGCTCGAGTCGCACCAGGATCTCGGGCGACGAGCCGATCAGGATCGCGCCGTCGCAGCGCAGGAAGAACAGGTACGGGCTCGGATTGATGCGCCGGAGGTGTCGGTAGATCAGGAACGGATCGGTCTGGAGCGGGATGCGGACGCGCTGGCCGAGCACGACCTGGAAGATGTCTCCGGCCTCGATGTACTCCTTCGCCCGCTTCACCGACTCGTGGAACTCCTCTCGCGTGTGGCTGCGGATCACCTCCATCGGGGCGCGGACCGGCGCCCTGGGCGCGGGCGGCGCGAGCGGCGTGCGCAGCTTCGCCACCACCGCGTCCACGGCGGCGACCTCCGCGCGGTAGCGCGCGCGGGGGTCGTCGCCGGCCGCGAGCGCCACGTGGCGCACGATCAGCGCCGTGTGTCGCACGTTGTCGAACACGACGACCGTCTCGGGGAACGTGAAGAAGAGATCGGGCAGCTCGAGCTCGTCCGGGTTCTCGTCCGGCACGCGCTCGACGAAGCGCACCCAGTCGTAGCCGATCATCCCGACGGCGCCGCCCACGAACGGCGGGAGCTCGAGGCCGTCCGGGAGCGCGAGCTTCATCGCCGCCAGGCGCGCGCGCAGCACCTCGAGCGGATCGCCCGGCGCCTCGCCGTGCTCGCTCCTTCCACCCTCCGTCCACTCGACGGCGCGACCCCGCGCGCGGAACGTGGCGCGCGCGCCGGTGCCGAGGAAGCTCCAGCGGGCCCACTTCTCGCCGCCCTCGACGGATTCGAGCAGGAAGCTCGTGCGACCGTCGTCGAGCCGCGCGAAGAGCGAGAGCGGTGTATCGAAATCGGCCGCGATCTCGCGCACCACGGGGATCAGGTTTCCTCGGGTCGCGAGCTGGGAGAAGACGTCCTCGGAGGGGCGCAGCAAGCCTCGACCTCGCATCCAGCGCGGGTCACAGGGTTCGAACCGGCCGTTCCCACGGCCAAAAAAGCTGGGTATCAGAGGGACTTGGGATCGTCAAGGAAGGCGTTCGCCGCATTGCCCGCGCTGCTGCCCAGGAAGCCGCTGCCGCTGCCGCCGCCCCAGAAGGGCCGCACGGTGTCGTCGCCCAGGCCCACGATCCGGTACAGCAGGTTGTAGGTGAAGCCGCGCGTGCGGTCGTAGTGCCCCTCGAGCCGCACGGCCCAGCAGCGACACTTCGACAGGTACTCCACGCCGACCTGGTTCCCGAGCAGGAACGACTGGCTGAAGCTGTATCCCACGTTGTAGGTCACGGCCCAGGAGCGCGTGAGCGCGACCCGGGTGTAGGCCGAGATCTGGTTCACCTTGCTGAAGTTGTCCCTCGATTCGCGGAAGCGGTCCGGGGCGAAGCGGAAGTTCTCGAAGAACTGCGGGATGTCCCGGAGGTAGCGATAGGTCAGCGTGAAGTCGTGCCCGACGAGGCTGAACCAGCCGGCCTCGAGCAGACCTTCGGACACCTCCACCTTGCGCGGGTCGAAGCCGAGGATGAAACGGGAGTAGGTCCCCGTCCCGGGGTAGGCCGTGCCGTCGACGTAGAGGTTGCCGAAGTCGCCGTGGGAGAAGTCGTACTCGCTGGAGAAGCGCACGTCGCCGAGCAGCCGCGGCGTGAGGCCGCCTTCCGGTGTTCCGTAGAAGCGGTTCGCGAAGCCCGCCGTGACGCCGTTGAAGTCGTCCACGCGGTCGGCCGAGTCGAGAGTGACGTTGTCGAGATCGAACTGCCGCAGCCGGTCCTGGGGGAAGGCCGTCTTCGGCACGAACAGCGGATCGTTTCGCTGGCTCGTCTGCTGCACGATGGCGTAGCCGATGCGGGGCTCGATCAGGTGCGTCACGCGCCCGCCCCCGAACGGGTCGCTGAACTGGCCCCGGATCCGGGTGCGCAGGTCGACCCGGCCCGTCAAGAAGCCGTTCTCCTCGAAGCTCAGCCGCTGTGTGTCGTAGAGCGCCTCGCGGTAGCCGATCTCGGGATAGACCTCGAGCAGCTCGAACAGCCGGGTCGGGTACCCGAGGCGCGGCGTCAGGAGGAGCCGCGAGCCGCGGTCGTTCAGCGGCTCGCCCTCTTCGTACTTGCCGTCTCCCTCGGGCCCGAAATTTCCGTTGGCGGGGTCGAAGTCGTCACCGTGCGCGTCGATGAAGGGCCCGAGTGTGCCGGGCGGCGACCCGGGAGGCGGAGGATTCCTCACGCCCGCGATCCCGCCGGGCCCGCGCTCGTTCGAGTCGGGCGACGCGTCGAAGCCCGTGTCGAGGAACTGGCCGTCGGGAAAGTCCGTGCCGGGACCGGACACGATCGCCGACGGAAGCTTCCGCGTGCCGATCTTCCAGGGCGTGAAGAACGTGTAGTTGGCCCCGCTCGTCGCGACGAGCCCGAGCGCCGGCGTGATCGGCATCGGCAGAAGGTTCACGTCGACGTTCGGCAGGCGCTGGAACATGAACGCGTCGCGGTCCGAGTCGTCGGGGTTCTGGAGGTCGTCGCCGGTCATGCCGCTGACCGCGACGCCGAGCCGGCCCGACGAGAGGAAGCTCCTGCCGAAGTAGCTCTCGGAGGTCAGGTAGCGATCGCTCCGGGCCTTCGAGATGTCGTTGAAGTCCGAGGGATAGGAGTTGTCGGAGACCATCTGGACGTTCGAGACCCAGCGCCAGTCGTCCGGCAGGTGGTAGTCGCTGCGCACGTTGAACCACCAGCGGTTCGGGCCGAAGGGCGTATCCGTGTTGTTGCCCGAGACGGTCTTGTCGTGGATGAAGGCGCCGGCGAAGCGGCCCTCCGATTCCTTGCCGAACACGTACTCGCCGCCGAGGTTCCCCTTGAGCCCGCGCTTCAGCAGGTATTCCGGGGTGGTCACCAGGTTCATCTGGTCGCCGATCGCCCAGAAGTAGGGCACCCCGACGCCGAATCCGCTGCGGCTCGAGAGCGTGACGTTCGGCAGGAGGAAGCCGCTCTGCCGATCCGTCTTCAGCGGATAGACCATCCAGGGCAGCCAGATCACCGGCACGCCGAGGACGTCGAACGTGGTGTTGCGCGCGGTGCCGTAGCCGCCGACCTCGAGATCCGCCTCCTCGGCGCGGATCGACCACGGATCGCGATCGCCCTCCTGGGGACAACGACAGGTCGTGAATCGACCTTCGTGGAAGGTGTAGGTGTTCTCGCCGGTGCGCTGCACCTCCTCGCCGGTCATGCGGAAGCTCGAGGTGCGGGCATCGAGGTTCCCGTCGAACACGACGCCCTCGAAGCTGTCGAGGTGGAACTCCACGAAGCTCGCGCGCAGCGTGTCGCCGCCTTCGACCATCACCACGTTCCCGCTCGCGACGGCCTGGCGGGTCTTGTTGCTGAACGTCATCCAGTCGGCCGTCAGCGTGCGTCCGGGCTGCTGGATCCGGACGTTTCCCTTCGCGACGTAGAGGTCGCGCTCCTTGTCGTACTCGACGCTGTCGGCGGTGATGTCGTAGGGCTCGTTCTTGCCGCCCTTCTTCCCGAAGGCGACGACGTCGGCGCGCGCGGGCGGCGCGAGGCACGCGCCGCCGAGCGCGAGCGCGACCAGGAGCAGCGCCTGGAACCGAACGAAGCCGCGCAACGCGTCCCCCCCACGCCGTCGCGCCGCACGCTATCAGAATGGCAATCGCCGTGGAAGCGGAACTCGCCTCAGGCCTCGCTCGGGAGGCCGCGTGCGAGGGCGTCGAGGTCGGGCGCCTGGAGCACGTCGTCGACCAGTCGCAGGAGCCGCCGCTCGAGGAGCGGATGGAGCGCGCGATAGGTCTCGAGCAGCGAGAGCCCCGCTGCCTCCGCGAGCGAGCGCAGGCTCCCGGGGATGCGCGCGCCTTCCTCGGCAGGCTGCGCGAGCCGCAGCAGCGCCTGGACGAGGCTGCTGTTCGCGTCGTCGCCGGCCCGCGCCGCCACGAACTCCTCGAGGTCGTCGAGGCGCGCGGCCAGGGCGCCGATCCAGCGGACCGCGATGTCGGGCCGCGCGCGACACATGGCGTCGAAGGTCGCGGCGTCGAGCTCGAGCACGCGCGCCTCGGAGAGCGCCGTCGCGTTCGTGGCACGCCGGCCACCCAGCGGGACCGCCTGCTCGCCGAAGGGCTCGCCGGGCCCGAGCCGGCCCACGACGCACGGGCCGCTCGGCCCGCGACGCGTGAGCTCGATCTCGCCGCTGCGCACGACGAAGACGCTGCGCCCGGAGTCGCCGGCCGCGAACAGCCGCTCCCCCGGCGCGAGCGTGCGCTCGCAGCCGGCGAGCGCCTCCCGGCGCAGGCGCTGCCGTTCATCCTCGGGGATCTGCGCGACGCTCGCGGGGCCCACGGCTGCGTCTTCGACCGTCCCGCGCGGCCTCTTGAGCCGGGGCGCCATCGCTCAGGTCGCGGGCGACGACAGCAGCGGAGCGAGCACCTGCTCGAGCTCGTCCCGCTCGACGAGTCCTACGTGGCGCGAGTGGATGGTCCCGTCGGGCGCCACCACGACCAGCGCGGGGAAGCCCAGGGCGCCGAAGTCCCGTGCGAGCGCCTCGCTGCCGAGCAGCACCGGGTAGACGACGCCATGCTTCTGCGCGTAGCTCGACACCACCTCGGGCCCCTCGGTGTCGACGGACACGCCCAGGATCTCGACCCCCTGCGCGCGATGGGCTGCGTAGACCTCGTTCAGCACGGGGATCTGGAACTCGCACGGCGGACACCAGGTGGCCCAGAAGTCGACCAGCACCGTCTTTCCGCGCAGGCTCCCGAGCGCCACGTCGTGGCCCGAGAGGTCCTTCAGGGTGAAGTCCGGCGCGCGCTCCGCCCCGGCCGGCGCCTGCGCACCGGCGGCGGGCGCCGTAGCTCCGGAGCTCGCCGTCCCGGCCGGCTCCTGTCGCGAGCAGCCGACGAGCGCCGCCGCGGCCGCGAGCGCCACAGTGCAGATCCGCAGCACGCGCAGCATCGATCCGACCTCCCCGCCCGATCCGGCGCGATCGCGTCCGTTCCGATCGTCTACTCGAGAATGCGCTCGGCCGCCGACACCACGTTCGTCATGAAACCGAAGTAGTTGTTGAGACGCGAGAGCTGGTCCGTCATCACCAGCAGGCCGACCCCGACGAGCAGGCCGCCCGACACGAGCTCGAGCACGCGGAAGTGGTGCTTCAGGCGCGAGAAGGCGCCGAAGAAGAACTCGATGCTCCAGCCCGCGAGCAGGAATGGCACGGCGAGGCCGGCGGAGTACACCGAGAGCAGCCCGATGCCCTGGGCGACGGTGTCGCGGCTGCCGGCGATCGTGAGGATCCCGCCGAGGATCGGCCCCACGCAGGGCGTCCAGCCGAAGGCGAACGCCGCGCCCACGAGGTAGGTGCCGACGAAGCTCATCCGCCGCGGCTTCAGGTGCACGCGTCGCTCCCGGTACAGGGCCCGGATGGGCGTCAGCCCCGCGATGTGGAGACCCATGACGACGATCACGACGCCGGCGAGCTGAGCGATCCCGAAGGAGTGGCCGAGCACCTCCACCTGGAAGCGGCGGAGCACCTGGCCCAGCACGGTGGCCGAGGCCCCGAGCGCGACGAAGATCGTCGAGAAGCCGAGGACGAAGCCGATGCACCCCGCGATCACGCGACGTCGCACGCTGTCGATCGAGTTGCCGTCCTGGATCTCCTCGACCGACAGCCCCGAGATCAGGGACAGGTAGGCGGGCATGAGCGGGAGCACGCAGGGCGAGAGGACGGACAGGAGCCCCGCTGCGAAGGCAGCGCCCAGCGAGGCGATCGAGGAGACGTCCGTCATCCCGAAGCCCGAGCCTCCGCGCAGGGCACGGAGCCGGCTCCGGCGAGAATTCCTCGCGGAGAGATCGGCGCCCGCGCCCCCAGCGGAGAAGATGCACGAAGGGAGCGAGAGCACCAGCGCAGCCCCCGGCGCGGGCGGCCGAGGACGCCGGACCGCCGGCTGACGCGCCGCGCCGCGGGGGGCTGCCCCGGGCCCCTAGTAGCCGCTCTCGCTGCCCGCCTCGTCGGCGCTGGCCGCCCGGTCTCCCGCCAGCGGAATGCCGTCGCTCGCGACGTGTGGCGCATCGGCGCTGGTCCGGCCGATGAACTCGATCGGCTCGTCTCCGCGCAGCTGGCTCGGCGTCAGGTAGTAGTCGCCGTACACGGACGACTCGAGGATCGGGATCGCCACGTCGGCGTTGCCGCCCGTGAACACGTAGGCGAGCCCGCCGACGACGCCGCCGGTCGTGGCCCAGGCGAGCTTCACCGGCGCATACACGAGGGTCGCGAGCGCGGCAGCCGCTCCCATCCCGGCACTCTCGGGATCGCTTGCAGTCTGGGCGAGCGACGGCGCGGCGAACAGCGAGACGGCCGCCGCGAGGCCGAGGCCTGCGCCGGCGGAACGAATGAAACGGATTGCACGCATGGTTCAACCTCTCCTTGATGCGACGCGCGAGCGTCGAGCTTCGAACCCCCCGCTGGTCAGTGTGCGGGGAGTACGCCGCGTCGGTCAAGGGCTTGGACGCGCGGGCGTCGCGAAAAGTCGGCTAGAAGCTTCGCGCCGTGTCGAGGAGGATCGTGACGGGGCCCTCGTTCACGAGGGACACCTCCATGCGCGCACGGAAGCGACCCGTGACGACCATCACGCCGAGCGCCCGCGCCGTCGCGACGAGGCTCTCGACGAGAGGCTCCGCCTGCTCCGGCGGCGCCGCGGCCGTGAACGACGGGCGTCGCCCCTGACGCGCATCGCCCATCAACGTGAACTGCGACAGGACGCCGAGGCTCCCTCCCGTCTCGAGCAGCGAGCGGTTCATGCGCCCGGCCTCGTCCTCGAAGACCCGCAGGTGGACGAGCTTGCGCGCGAGCTCCGCGGCCTCGGCCGCACCGTCGCCCCGCGCGACCCCGACGAGCGCGAGCAGGCCGGGGCCCATCTCGCCGACGATCTCGCCTTCCACTCGTACGCTCGCGCCCCGCACGCGCTGGGCCACGGCCCGCACCTGCTAGATCTCCTGCTGGTCCGAGAACCGGCCGCGGTACTCGGCTCGACCCTCGGCGCGCATCAGCACGAGCTGGCAAAGACGCACGCCCGCGTGGATCTCGAGCGGATGGTTCGAGACGTTGCTCATCTCGAGCACCTGGCGGTTGGAGACGCCGGGCTGCACGAAGGCCGACGTCACGTGGATCATGAGCCCCAGGCGCGCGAACTGGCTCCGCCCCTCGAGGAATCCGCAGACGTCCGGCGGCAGTGTGATGCGCTCGCGCGTGATGCCGTGGATGGTGACGCCCGGCTGGAGCACGTAGGGCGGCGAGAGGCCGACGACCCGGGTGAGGCTGCGGTAATCGGTGCCCTCGCGGATCGGGATCGGCCACGGCCCGGGCTCGATCACGCGGATCTCGTTCCCGAGCGTGAGATCGATCGAGGCCGGCCCGATCTGGTCCGGCGCGCAGGGCTCGATGCGCAGGCGCCCGCTCTCGATCTCGCGCTGGATCACGCCGCGGGTCAGGACGGTCATCGCTGCGCACGATACCGTAGGGCCGATGCGGCACCCCTACTTCGACCTCCCGACACCGATCGTGATCGGACACCGGGGCGCCGCGGGCGAGCGCCCCGAGAACACCCTTCCTTCGTTCGCGCGGGCGCGCGACCTGGGCGCCGCGATCCTCGAGACCGACGCCCATCCCACCCGCGACGGCGCCGTGGTCCTGTTCCACGACGAGACGCTCGAGCGCACGACCGACGGCACGGGACGCATCTCGGACCACACCCTCGCGGAGCTCCGCGCGCTCGACGCGGGCTTCCGTTTCACGCCGGACGAAGGAGGCAGCTTTCCCTTTCGCGGCCACGGCGTCCGCATCCCGACCCTCGAGGAAGCCTTGAGCGCGATGCCGGACGCGCGCCTGAACATCGAGCTGAAGCAGCACGCCCCGGGCTTCCTGGAGCGTGTGATCGGGATCTTGCGGGACGCGGGCCGCGAGGAGACGACGCTCCTCACGGCGGGAGAGGACCCGATCATGGCCGCCCTGCGCGAGACGGGCCGACGCGTGCGTGCCCGCGTCGCGCTCGGCGCCTCGGCCGGCGACGTGCTGCGCTTCGTGCGCGCCGCGCTCGACGCCGCGAAGCCCGATCCCGAGGTGATGGCGCTCCAGATCCCGGCGGAGTTCGCGGGTCAGCCCCTGGTGACGCCGCGCCTCGTGGCCCACGCGCGCTCCCACGGCGTGCACGTGCACGTCTGGACGATCAACGCGGTCGAGGAGATGGATCGCTTGCTCGATCTCGGCGTCCACGGCCTCGTGACGGACTATCCCGCGACCCTCGCGTCCGTGATCGCGCGCCGCGCGGGACGTTGAGCGCCCCGCCCTCCCCGTTCTTCCTCGCCCACGCCGAGGCGATCCGCGATGCGGCTCGACTCGGGCCCGTGCTCGACCTCGCCTGCGGCCGCGGCCGACACGCGATCGCGACGGCCGAGCTGGGTGTGCCCGTCCTGGCGATCGATCGCGACCCGGACGCCCTGGCGGCGCTGCGACGGGCGGCCCGGGAGCGCGGCCTCACGCGCGCCGGCGGGCTTCGCGCCGACCTCGAGACGCAGCATGGGATCCCCGTGCGATCAGAGAGTTGCGGCGCAGTCCTCGTGTTCCGCTTCCTGTTCCGACCGCTCGCCCGGGCGATCGTCGACGTGCTCGCGCCGGGCGGCCTCCTGCTCTACGAGACCTTCACCCAGAAGCAGCGGACGCTGGGCCATGGGCCCAGGAATCCAGCGTTCCTGCTCGGGCCGGGAGAGCTGCCCGAGCTCTTCTGCGCGCTCGAGATCGAGTGTGCGTGGGAAGGCCTGACGGCCGGAGCGCCGCCCGAGGCCCTGGCGCGGCTCGTCGCCCGCCGACGCCGCGCCGGCACGCGCTAGGCGTCGGGCCCGGCCGCCCGCGATGCGGCCTCGATCCGCGCGAGCGCCCAGCGCGCGTGCTCGGCCACCATTGCATCGGCGCTCGCGGCATGGTGCTCGATCCACGGGCGGAGCTCCGGGCCGCCGCCGTTGCCGGCCGCGACGAGGGCGTTGCGCAGCAGGAAGCGGTGCTTCGCGCGCCGCAGCGCCGTGCGCCGCGTGGCTGCCCGCCAGGCGTCCTCGTCGAGCGAGAGCAGCCAGGCGAGGCTCGGCGCGCGCCAGGCGGGGCGCGGAGCGAGACGCGCGCGCAGCCCGTGACGGTCGGGGGGCACCACGCGACGCTCTCGCGTGTTCCAGGGGCAGACCTCCTGGCAGACGTCGCAGCCGAAGACGTGCGCCCCATGCGCCGCGCGCAAGGCCAGGGGCACCGCGTCGCGCAGCTCGATCGTCGTGTAGGAGAGGCAGCGCGTCGCATCGAGCACGCCGGGCTCGACCAACGCGCCCGTCGGGCACGCGTCGAGGCAGGCGCGGCAGCTCCCGCAGTGGTCGGGCTCCGGGGCGTCGGGAGGGAGCGCGAGATCGAGCAGGAGCACCCCGAGGAAGAGGTAGGAGCCGAGCCGGGGATGGATCAGGAGCGTGTTCTTGCCCGTCCAGCCCAGGCCCGCCGCCGCGGCGATCGGCCGCTCGAGCACGGGCCCGGTGTCGACGTACGCGCGCCAGGCGACCGCGCGACCGAGCAGGGCTTCGAGCGCGACGGCGACGGCGCGGAGCCGCTCTCCGAGCACGTCGTGGTAGTCGTCGCCGCCGGCGTAGCGGGCGACGTCCGCGTGACCCGAGGGCGTGTCGGCGCGCTCGCCCGGGTCGTAGACGAGCCCTACCGCGAGCACGCTGCGCGCCTCGGGCCAGAGACGCCTCGGGTCGATGCGCTCCTCCACGCGCCGCGCGAGCCAGACCATTCCCCCCGCGTACCCGCGCGCGAGCCACTCCCGCAATCGCGCCGCGTTCGCCGCGGGCGCAGCCGGCGCGACGCCGGCCAGGTCGAAGCCGAGCGCGAGGGCGAGCGCCTTCACCCGCTCGCGATCGCCCTCGCTCAGCGCTCCGGCCACAGCCGACGCATCGCCGCGCCCACGCCGAGCAGGGCGAGGCAGCCGAGGACGTAGGCGACGAGCCCGGCCGCCTGGTGGGCCGAGGCCTCCGTCGCCGCTTCGACGCCGAAGCGTCGCGCCACGAGCACCGTGCCGATCACGCGCAGCAGGTTGCCTGCGAGGGCGATCGGCACGACGGCCGCCACGATCGCGAGCCGGCGCCCGAGCGTCCGCTCGGTGAAGCAGGCGAGCATGACCGCGAGCGGTGTCAGCGTCACGAGGGAGGTGACGCCGCTGCACGCGTCGGCGACGAAGAGCTCCCCGCCGCCGGGGAGCAGGAGCACGTTGCCCTCGCTCGCGACCGGCACGGCGAACGCGTGGAGCACCGCGACCGCGCCCTTCGTGACGAAGAGCCGGAGCTCCACCACGACGGGCGCGAGCCACGCCTCGGGAAGCGGGATCAGGAAGACGAGGAAGCCGATCGGAAAGGCGAGCGCCCGCAGAGAATGCGCCCCGCGCAGCCACCAGACGCCGCCGGCGAGGGCCGCCACGAGTGCGAGTCCCGAGACCTCCACCAGCCCCGCGGCGCTCCCGAGCGCATGGAGCACCAGCGCGCCGAGCAGCAGCCACAGTCCAGCCGTGTCGTTTCGAATTGCAATGCGCGCGAGGCGCTTCCGATCTCGCAGGATCGCCCAGAGCGACACCGCCGGGACCAGGAAGCCGTGGGAGTACTCCTCGCGCGTCGACCAGGCGTGCGCCATCTCGACGAGGGCCGGCGCGAAGGCCACGAGCAGCAGCGCGAGGAGCCCGATCTCGCGCGGTCTCGGGCCGGGCGCCGCGCGCGACGCTCGCGCCTCGTCTTGCACGCCTTCGCTCGTTCCGCTGGCCATGGGCTGGGGGCTCCTCGCTTTCGCCGAGGCCGAGGTCGGGAAAGGCGCTCGGTTTGCCGTTTCGTTGCTCCATCGAGCCCCGGGACGGGAGGATGCACGAGCCGTCGCATCAAGTCGAAGCCATTGCGCGTCGAACGCCTGCCTGGAGCGCGGCAACGCACCGCAGGAGGCCAGCATGTCCGTCGCCAGCGAACCCCTCGTCGACCTCGATGCCGAGGCATTGCGGCCGCGCTTCGAGCTGCGCTCGACCCCGCGCGCCGCGGCGGACCACCCCCTCGAGCTCCACATCGGAGGAATCTCGGGCGCGTTGGCCGGGAGAACGCGCGACATCGGCATCAGCGGCGTGTGCGCCGCGACGTCGAGCCCGTTCGCCCTCTCGGGCGTGCACCGCGTGACGATCGACCTGCCCGGCGGGCGGGTGAGCCTCCCCGCTGAGGGTCGCTGGCAGCGGGAGTCGCGGCGCGACAGCGTCGTCCTGACCGGCCTCCGCTTCGTCGACATCGAGCCCAAGACGCTCGACCTGCTGTGGGACCTGGTGATGGACTCGGGCAAGCGCCTCGCGCGCTTCATGTACTCGTACGAGGAGCACCACGGCCTCGGCGTCGAGGAGGCGCTCGGCATCTCCCAGATCTCGCGCTACCGCGACGTGCACCGCGGGGAGATGGTCTACGCCCAGGAGACGGATCGCGCGGGAGAGGACTCGATCTATCTCGTGCTCCATGGCGCGGTCGTGCTCCAGCTGCGCGTGCGCGGCGCACGCGAGGCGTTCATCGCGCGCCTCGGGCCCGGGGAGCTCTTCGGCGGCACGCCGCTCATCGCCAACGTTCCCCACGCCGAGACGGCCGTGGCGGACGTCGACACGCGGCTCGTCGAGATCGACCGGGCGTCGTTCGCGTACCTGCTGGCCGTGAAGCCATGGCTCGCCCAGCAGCTCGGGCTGAGCCTGAACCGGGCCCAGGGGCGACGCCTCCGCGACGCCTTCGCCCGCGTCCGCGACGCCCTCTGAGCGGCGCGCCGGGCGGGCGGCCCGGCGATCGCGACCGAGCCGCCACTCTCCCCTCAAGTCGCGTCCTCTCGGGGCCGAACCGCGCCCGGGAGGACGCTGCCGTCGATGAAGCCGAGCCACCGCCTGGCCCCCCCTGCCACCTCCGCTCCGGACGCCCTCGAGCTGCGCGGCGCTCCGCGCGTCGCAGCGAACCTCCCGCTCGAGCTGCACGTCGGCGGGCTCCCGGGCGCGCTCGCCGGTCGAACGCGCGATCTCGGCGTGACCGGCCTGTGCGCGGCGACGTCCACCGTCTACGACCTGCGCTCGCTCCGCCGCGTCGCCGTCGTGCTCCCGAAGGGGCGGATCGAGCTCGGCGCGGAGGGCTGCTGGCAGCGCGATCTCCGCAGCGACCGACACGTCCTCACCGGCGTCGCCTTCACCGAGCTGCCGCTCGATGCGGCCGATCTGCTCTGGGATTTCGTGCTCGACGGCGGCAAGGGCTTCGCGCGATTCCTGCATGCGCACTCCGACCTTCACGGTCTCGGCATGGAGGAAGCGCTCGGCCTCGCGCAGATCTCTCGCCATCGCGAGGTGGCCGCGGGCGCGACGATCTATCGCCAGGAGACGGCGCACCCCGGGGAGGACTCGATCTTCCTGGTCGCGTCGGGCGCGGTCGCGCTGCAGCTGCGCGTCCGCGACGCGCGGGAGACGCGGCTCGCGCGGCTCGGGCCGGGGATGCTCTTCGGCGGCATGCCGCTCGTCGCGGACGCGCCCCATGCGGAGTCCGCCGTCGCCGAGAGCGACGTCGTCCTGTTCGAGATCGACCGCAACGCCTACGCGCACCTCGCCCGAGCCAAGCCGTGGCTCGCGCAGCGCCTCGGCATGAGCCTCGCGCGCACCTACGTCCGTCGGCTCCACCTCGCCCTCTCGCGCTTGCGGGAAGTGTTCTAGGACCGTCTGCGCGCGGACTTCCGATCGCTCCGCCCCCGGGCGCGCGTTATGCTGGCCCGCGATGACGACACCCTTCCGGATCGCGGGCGCATCGGGGTTCTGGGGCGACCGCAACGACGCTCTCCTCGACCAGGTCCAGGGCGGTCCCATCGATGCCGTGATGCTCGACTACCTGGCCGAGGTCACGATGTCGATCCTGCGCTTGAAGAAGATGCGCAACCCCGACCAGGGCTACGCGGGCGACTTCCTGAAGGCCCTCGGGCCGCCCCTCCAGGAGATCGCGGACCGCGGCATCCAGGTGATCACGAACGCGGGCGGCATGAACCCGCGGGCCTGCGCGCAGGCCGTCGTCGAGCTCGCGCGCAAGCAGGGGATCTCGGGCCTGCGCGTCGGCCTCGTGACCGGCGACGATCTGATGGGCGCCCTCGACGACCTCGTCGCAAAGGGCGTGCCGCTCGCGAACCTCGACACCGGCGCCGCGTTCTCGACGATCCGCGAGCGCGTGCTCTCGGCGAACGCGTACCTGGGCGCGGACCCGATCGCGGACGCGCTCCGGCGCGGCGCGCAGATCGTCGTGACCGGCCGCTGCACGGATTCGGCACTCGCGCTGGCGCCGCTCCTCGCGCGCTACGGCTGGGCGGCGGACGACTTCGATCGAAGAGCCGCGGGCGTCGTCTGTGGCCACGTGCTCGAGTGCGGCGGCCAGGGGAGCGGGGGGAACTTCGCGGGGGGCTACGAGCGCGTGCCGAACCTGGCCCGGCTCGGCTATCCGATCGCCGAGGTCGCGGAGACCGGCGAGTTCGTCGTCACGAAGCACCCGGGCCTCGGCGGCCTCGTCACGCCGGCGGTGATGAAGGAGCAGCTCTTGTACGAGATCGGCGACCCTCGCGCCTACGCGACGCCCGACGCGATCGCCGACTTCACCTCGATCCGCCTCGAGGACCTCGGCGGTGACCGCGTGCGCTTCTCGGGCATCCGCGGCGGGCCGCCGCCCGAGCACCTCAAGGTCTCGATCAGCTTCCAGGACGGCTGGCGCAACGCGGTGGCGTTGACCTTCGTCTGGCCCCACGCCGTGCGGCGCGCCCGCGATACCGAGGCCCTGCTGCGCGAGCGCTGCAAGCTGCGCGGCCTCGAGATCGACGCCTTCCACGTCGACCTGATCGGCCTCTCGGGCGCGCACGGCGCGATGGCACCGATGCCGTCGGAGGAGCCGAACGAGGTGCTGTTCCGGATGGCGATCCGCACGCGCGACCGCGAGTCGGCGAAGCGCTTCGGCGAGGAGATCTCGCCGCTCGTCCTCTCGGGCGTGCCGGGAGCCGCCTCCGGCCTCCTCTCGGGTCGCCCCGAGGAGAGCGCGATCGTGAACTACTGGCCGAGCCTCGTGCCGCGCAGCGCGGCGACGGGAACGGTCGAGATCCTCGAGAGCTGAGGATGAAGACGGCGCTCTACAACCTCGCCCATACGCGCTCCGGCGACAAAGGCGACCTCTGCAACATCGGCGTGATCGCGCGACGGCCCGAGCACTACCCGGTGCTGCTGCGGGAGCTCACGGCCCAGCGCGTGAAGCGCTACTTCGGCGACTGGTGCAGGGGCCCGGTCGATCGCTACGAGCTCCCGAACCTCGAGGCCCTGAACTTCGTGCTGCACCAGGCCCTCGACGGCGGGGCCCTCGCTTCGATGCGGCTCGACACCCAGGGCAAGACCTACGGCTTCGCCCTGCTCCGCATGCAGATCGACGTTCCCGACGACCTGCCCTTCGAGAAGCTCGTCTAGGAGGAGATCGCGATGGCCCTGGAGGAAGGCAAGGCGGCGCCGGCCTTCGCGCTGGCGAACGACGCCGGCGGGAAGGTGTCGCTCGGCGACTTCGCCGGCAAGCACGTCGTGCTCTACTTCTATCCGAAGGACGACACGCCCGGCTGTACGAAGGAGGCCTGCGGCTTCCGCGACGCCTGGAAGGAGCTCCAGAAGCTCGGCGTCGTCGTGCTCGGGGTGTCCGCCGACTCGCCGGAGTCGCACCAGAAGTTCAAGGCGAAGTACAAGCTCCCCTTCCCGTTGCTCTCGGACCCCGACAGGAAGGTGATGACGAAGTACGGTGCCTACGGCGAGAAGGTGCTCTACGGCAAGAAGACCGTCGGCGTGATCCGCTCGACGGTGTGGATCGGGCCCGACGGCAAGGTGAGGAAGCACTGGAAGAAGGTGCCGAAGGCCGAGACCCACCCCGAGCAGGTGCTCGCCCAGCTGCGCGAAGGCCTGTGATGTCGCGCTTCGTCTTTCCCAAGGGCTTCCGCTGGGGCGCCGCGACGGCTTCGTACCAGATCGAGGGCGCGTGGCAGGAGGACGGCAAGGGCGAGTCGATCTGGGACCGCTTCTGCCACACGCCGGGCAGGATCCAGAACGGCGACACCGGCGACGTCGCCTGCGACTCGTACCACCGGATCGACGAGGACGTGGCGCTGCTCCGCGCCATGAACCTCGACAGCTACCGCTTCTCGATCGCGTGGCCGCGCATCCAGCCGACGGGCAAGGGTCCCGCGAGCGCGAAGGGCGTCGACTACTACGGGCGTCTCGTGGACGCCCTGCTCGCAGCCGGCATCCGCCCCTTCCCGACGCTCTACCACTGGGACCTGCCCCAGGCGCTCGAGGAGGCAGGCGGCTGGCCCCACCGCGACACCGCCGGCCGCTTCGCGGACTACGCGGAGACCGTCGTGCGAGCCCTCGGCGACCGCGTGACGCACTGGATGGTCTTCAACGAGCCCGCCGTGTTCACGACCTTCGGCTACCTGGTCGGCATCCACGCTCCCGGGCGCAGGGATCCCGCCGCGTTCTGGCGCTCGGTGCACGTCGTCAACCTCGCCCACGGCGAGGCGTTCCGGGCGATGCGCGCGGTCCGGAGCGACGCCGTGATCGGCAGCGCCTACAGCATGTCGCACTGCGAGCCCGCGACCGAAGCGGAGCAGGACGTCGCCGCAGCCGAGCGTTGGCACGGTCTCGTGAACGATCTCTACCTGCGTCCCGCCCTGCGCGGCGCCTATCCCTCCATCTTCCTCGACGGCGACGCCGCGCTGCACGAGGCCCTCGACGTGCGGCCCGGCGAGCTCGAGGCGATCCGCGCACCCCTCGACTTCGTCGGAATCAACCTCTACTTCCGAACCCTCGTGCGGGCGCGGCCGAACGATCGACGCCTCGGTGCAGCGCCGGTCGGCGCGGGGGTCGGCGGCGACGTCGGCCCGCGCACGGACTTCGGCTGGGAGGTCTGGCCCGACGCCCTGGAGAAGACGATCCTGCGCGTGACGCGCGACTACGACCGGCCCGTGATCGAGGTGACGGAGAACGGGTGCTCGTACGGCGACGCGCCCGGCCCCGACGGCGTGGTGCGGGACACGCGTCGGATCGAGTTCTACCAGGGCTACCTCGCGGGCGTCGCGCGGGCGATCGAGCAGGGAGCCGACGTTCGCGGCTACCACGCCTGGTCGCTGCTCGACAACTTCGAGTGGGCCGCCGGCTACGCGCAGCGCTTCGGCCTCGTCTACGTCGACTTCAGCACCTGCGCCCGCACCCTGAAGGAGTCGGGCCGCTGGTACGGGCGGGTCGCGGCCGAGAACGCGCTCGAGATCTGATCGTCCGGAGCCCCCGGTGGCGGCTCAGCCGAGGCGGCGGAGCTGCTTCGGGGTGAGGAGCCACCCGAGGACGCCGCGGCCCGGCGCCGGCCCGCGCTCGAACTCGAGGCAGGCCGCTCCGCCCTTGCGCAGCGGCGTGCCGCCGCTCGGCCGGCCGAACACGGCGAGGCTCACGAGCTGCCCGAGGGTGGGCTCGTGGCCCACGATCGCCACCTCGTCGCCCGTCCCGGCGACGAGCTCGAGGATCGCGCGCTCCGAGGCGCCGGGGCCGAGGCCGGACGCGAGCTCGGGATCCGGTCCCCCGAGGCTCTCCGCCAGGATCTCGGCGGTCTCCTTCGCCCGGGGCAGCGGGCTCGTGAAGAGGTGGTCGAGCCGGATCCCGAGGCTCGCGAGCCCGTCGGCTGCGCGCCGGAACTCGCGACGGCCTTCCTCGGTGAGCCGACGAGAGGAGTCGGTTCCGTCGGGTCCGACGTCCTCGGCCTTGCCGTGGCGCACGACGTAGAGGCGCATGCCCCCGAGTCTAGGATCCCTCGTCGGCCGCATCCTCAGGCGTGCCGCTTGCACGAGCCGGGGCGGAGGCGCGAACCTGCCGCGTCCGGCATCGCCGATCGCCGGGAGGAGCGCCGTGGAGGATCGCCTCGTCTTCCTGATCGGGTCGCCGCGCTCGGGGTCGACCCTCCTCGCGCGCATGCTCGGCGCACACCCCGGGATCTTCGCGCCGGACGAGCCCCACCTGCTGACACCGCTCGCACATCTCGGCTACTTCGCGTCGGTCGAGCGAGCGCCCTACGACCCGATCATCACCGCAGCGGCGCAGCGCGCGCTCGTCGCCGCGCTGCCCCGCGGCGAGGCCGACTACCTCGACGCCCTCCGCGCGCTGTCGGACCGCCTCTACGATCGGCTCCTCGCCGCGTCCGGCCGGCGCCTCTTCCTCGACAAGACACCGGCCTACGCGCTCGTCCTCGATTTCCTGCTCAAGCTCTATCCGTGCGCACGCTACGTGGTGCTCACGCGCCATCCGCTCGCCGTCTGGACCTCCTACGTCGAGTCCTTCTTCGACGGAGACCACGACGTCGCCCACGCGCACAACCCGCTCCTCGAACGCTACGTGCCCGCCGTCGCGCGGCTCCTGCGCGAGCGCCCCGTGCCCCTCGTGCACGTCCGCTACGAGGAGCTCGTGCGCGACCCCGAGGCGGAGCTCCGGCGCATCACGTCGCACCTTGGTGTCGCCTACGAGGCCGGCATGGTCGAGTACGGCCGCGAGGAGCGGGCGGCGGCGCGAGGCCTCGGAGATCCACGGACGGTCGGCAAGGAATCGCGTCCCACCACGGCCTCGGTCGCACGCTGGGCGCAGGAGATGGCAGGACGCCCCGAGAAGGTCGCGCAGGCGCGCCGCATCCTGGCCCGTCTCCTCGACTCCGACCTCGAGGCCTGGGGCTACACGCGCGCGGCGATGGCGGCCGAGCTCGACGCGGTTCCGAGCGCGGGACGGGCACCGTCCCGCCGCACGCTCGATCGCTACGCGCTCGAGCGGCGGCTGCTCGTGGTCCTGCGGCGGAACATCCACCGCAACGCGTTGGGGCGCTTCGTCCGCCGCGTGCGCGACGCCTGCGACGTGCTGCTGCGCTGACGGCCGCCGGCTCTCGCCGCCTGCTAGAGTGGGCGCCATGGGCGGCATCCGGATCGCGCGCATCGCTGGCATCCCGATCTATCTCCATCCCACCTGGTTCCTCGTCTTCTTCCTGGTGACGTGGCTCCTCTCGGAGCAGCTCCGCGCGACGCATCCCGGGACGGCCTCCGCGGTCGCGCTGCTCGTGGGCGGCGCGACGTCCCTGCTCTTCGCGGCGTCGATCGTGCTGCACGAGCTCGGACACAGCGTGCTCGCGCGCCATCACCGCGTGCCCGTCCGCTCGATCACGCTCTTCGTCTTCGGGGGCATCGCGGCGATCGAGCGCGACGCCGAGACGCCGCGCGCCGAGCTCGAGATCGCGATCGCGGGGCCGATCGTGAGCGCGCTGCTCGGCCTCGTCTTCGTGCTGCTCGAGCGCGTCGCCCCCGAGGCCTCGGCCTGGGCCTCGATGGCCGACTGGCTCATGCGCATCAACCTCGGCGTCGCGATCTTCAACCTGCTCCCCGGCTTTCCGCTCGACGGGGGCCGCGTGCTCCGTGCCTTCCTCTGGGCCCGCACCGGAAGCGCGAGCGGCGCCACCCGGACCGCGGCGCGCGCGGGCCAGTGGATCGCCTACGCGTTCATCGCCTTCGGCGCGCTCCGGGTGATGGGGGGCGATCTCGGGGGCCTGTGGCTCGCGTTCATCGGCTGGTTCCTGGTCTCGGCGTCGGGCTCCTCGATCCAGCAGGCGGCGATCGGCGACGCCCTGGCGGGCCTGCGTGCCCGGGACGTCGTCTCCCCGGACGTTCCGCGGATCGGCGCGAACGCGAGCGTCGGGGAGTTCGCGCGCCGCTTCGCGATGCGCGGCCAACGCTGGGCCCTGGTCGAGGAAGGACCGCGCGTCGTCGGACTGGTGAGCCTGACCGACGTGAAGCACGTGGCACCGGACGCCTGGGAGTCGACGCGGATCGCCTCGATCGCGACGCCGATCGAGAAGGTCGAGACGGCCTCGCCCGAGAGCCCGGTGCTCGAGGTCCTGCGCCAGATGGCGCAGCGCGACGTGAACCAGATCCCGGTGCGGGACGGCGACCGGATCCTCGGAGCGATCTCGCGCGACGCGCTGCTCCAGCTGATCGACCTGCGGCGACAGGCCTGAGGGGCGCAGGGCGGTCCTGACACGGTCCTGACGGGCCGGCGCTTGCCGCCCGCGTCTCCCGCGCGCTATCTCCGCGCCATGAGCCAGACCACGCTCGCGCAAGAGATCCAGCCCCGACTCTCCGGCCGCGAGGCCGGGGCGCTCGGCCGACCCGAGGCCTCGTGGACGCCGCCCCGCTTCGAGGTGATCTCCCTCGACTGCGAGATCACGGCGTACGCGCCCGAGGGTGACCAGCCGCTCTTCTGAGGGCTCGCTCAGCCTCCGAACCACCGCGCGTGGAAGTGGCGCACGAGCCACGCGGCCCCCACGCCGAGCGCGACCGCGAGCGGTGACAGCTCGCGCAGGCCCTGGACCGTCTCGCGCCCCGTGAACGGCCAGAAGGGCGTACGGGCCACGAACTCCGCGTAGCCCCGCGGACCGTCGACGCGCTTGCGCGCGTCCTGGTGCCACGAGCCCAGGATCGCGAATGCGGCGACGCCGCCGAAGAAGACGACGTCGCTCGCGAACCCGTTGGGCACGAGGTGGAGCGCGCCGAACAGCGCGATTCCCATGTTCTGCGGATGACGCGTCAGGCGGTAGACCCCGCGCGGCACGAGCGAGCCCGGCACGACTCCGGCCGGTCCGGGCTGGAGGAGCCCCGAGACCACGAGCACGAACGCGAGGCCCATGCCCCCATAGATCGCGACGCGGGCGGGATCGCCGACGCCGGGCGTCCAGAGGAGCGGCCCCGCATGCTTGTGGGCGAAATAGAGGCGGACGAGGGGCACGAAGAACGCGAGCGCGACGACGCTGTAGAGGCCGAGGAAGGGAACGGTCCCGAGCGCCGCGACGAGCCGACGCCGTACCCGCAGGCTCGAGAGCAGCACGTGGCTCCCACCGAAGCCGAGCCAGAGCAGCGCGAGGCCGAGCGCGACCGCGCCGCCGTCTGCCGTGGGACCGTCCATGGCGTTCCTCCCGCGTGGGCGCGCGACGGAGCGCAGCCTATCACTCCGGGGCGTCGCTCAGCCGCGGTCGAGGAAGCCGAGCACGTGGGTCATGCGGACCAGCGTCAGGAAGTTCCGGAGCACGACCTTGCGCGGGAAGAAGACCATGTACCGGCGGCGCCATGTGCCCGCCTGCACCTTCCGATAGAACTCGACGGAGCGCGCGTACCCGCCACGCCGGCCCGCGAGGTCGTACGCCCTGCGGACGATCCGCTCCATCGTGCGTCCCACGCCCAGAAACTCGCCCATCTGCGGCTCCGGGAACGGCCCGAACGTCGCGTAGCGGCAGCCCTCGTCCCCGAGCGTCTCGATCGCGCGGGAGACCACCAGCTCGGCGACACCCTTCGGCGCCTTCGGATCGCGCACGAGATGGCAGAGGTGCCAGCCGTCGAGCGCGTACACGGGATGCGCGATCAGGAGCGCAAGCAGGCGCTCTTCGTCCTTCGGATCGTACACCGCGAAGTAGCGCTTCTCGGCGGGCAGACGCCAGGCGTCGACCTCGAGGATGTGCGCCGAGCGGCCGACGCCTTCGCGGATCCAGGTGCGGATCAGCGCCTCGGCGCCGCGGCGGAACTCGTCGCGAATCACGGCGCTGCGGGCCGGAAGGGCGCGTCCCTCGTAGCCCTCCTTGCGCAGTCGCTTCACGTACTGGCGCATCTTCTTGGCGCTTCCGCCGGCCGGCTCCCAGGTGACGGGGTCGATCTCGGGCTCGGACGTGAGCTGGGCCGCGGAGGCACCACAGGCGATCGCGGCCCGCGCGAAGTCCTCGCTCGCGACGAAGCCGAGGACGCGGCGGCCGCGGTCGGCCCGGTCTTCGAGGAACTCGCGCGTCACGCGCTCGAGGGCGTCGGCGGGCGCGAGGGGCTCGCCGATCACGACGTCGCCGCGGCCCACGCTCCGGTAGGGGACGATCGCTCCCGGCACCGTGCGTGACTGGAAGAAGCCGTAGCGCTCGGGGGCCTGGAGGACGTCGAAGGCGAAGGCCGTCCTCCCGTGGTGCCGGAGCGCCTCGGCGAGGGCCTCGGGATCGACCCCCGCCGGAAGAGGGGTCACGGCCCCTCCGCCTCCTTGCTCGCTCATGTCCCCCCCGTCTCGACGCCGAGCCCCGAGCCGGTTTCGGCCCGCGGAGGCTAGAGGATGAGGGGGGAGTTCGTCACCGGGCCGCCACGGCCGGCTCCCCCGCCCGGGCCCGGCGCTCCTCCTCGATCGCGTCGTCCACGTCGGAGGTCGTCTCGTGCTCGTACTGGAGGATGTCGAGGGCCGCGAAGCGTTCGCGCTGGCGATCGGACAAGAGGCCGAGGCTCTTCACGTTCGGCACGATCTTCGAGAACAGGCGGTGCCGGAACATCTTCGCCAGGCCCGACTGCTCGGAGTGCGCGATGCACTCCTCCGGGTCGAGCCCGCAGCGCTCCCATACCTCGCGGTTCGTGATCCGGTCGCGCATCAGGACCGACGCCTCGTACACGAAGTCCTCGCGCTCCTCGCGGTCCTTCTGCGAGAGGTCGCGGCAGTACTCCCGCAGCGAGAGCACGCCGAAGGCCACGTGACGCGATTCGTCCTCCATCACGGCGGCCGTGAGATCGCGCAGCAGCGTGTTGCTCGCCGTGTCGCGCAGCGTGCCGAACGCCGCGAGGGCGAGGCCCTCGACGATGATCTGCATCCCCAGGAACTTCATGTCCCAGCGCGAGTCGGTCAGGATCTGATCGAGCAGCGCCTTGAGCTCCGCGTTCACGGGGTACTCGTTCTCGAGCTTCTCCTGCACGAACCGCCGGTACACCTCGACGTGGCGCGCCTCGTCCATCACCTGCGTCGCGCCGTACTGCTTCGCCTCGTACCAGGGGACGCTGTCCACGATCTGCGCCGTGGCGAGCAGCGCGCCCTGCTCTCCGTGGAGGAACTGACAGAGCTGCCACGTGATCTGCTCGTGGCGCAGCCGCTCGATTTCCCTCGGCGTGAGGCGCTGCCAGACGTCCGTGCCGTAGATCCCGATCGCCAGGTCCGGCACGAGCCCCTTCTCGGGGTCGACGTCGACGCTCCAGTCGAGGCGCTTCGACGCGTCCCACTGGTCGCGCTTCGCGTTCTCGTACAGCCGGATCAGCTGGCGGCGGGTCGCGTCGTACTCCCAGTTGTAGGAGAGCGACTGCGGGACGCGCAGCTCTTCGATGGCGGTCTCGGGGTGGAGGCGGTCGAGGGCGGCCATGGGGTCTCCTGTCCTGGGGAAGCGGGTGGGTTCAGCCGGCCGCCGGCGCGGGCGCGTCGCAGCCGAGATACGCGAGCCAGCTCCGGGCGAGCTCGCGCGCGAGGTCTTCATCGGAGAGCGCGAGCTCCTGGGCCCGCATGTCTCCGAAGAGCAGCGTCGCCTCGAGGGTCGCGAGGACGGTGAGCAGGCCGAGCGGGATCGCCCGCTCCGGCTCGGGGTGGCCGATCTCGGCCGTGCGCGTCGAGAGGAGCTCGGCGAGCCGGCGGTTCAGGTGGCGCGAGAGGCGCGCCTGTCGCGCGCGGAACTCGCCGTCCTGCTGGAGCCGGAGCACGAACGCGCGAAGCAGCCCCTCCTGCTCGCGGTAGATCGACACCAGGAAGCGCACGACGGCGTAGATCACCTCGTCGAGCCGCGCGTCCGCCCAGCGTGCGGGATCGAGCGCGTCGTCGGTCGTCGCGATGGCCTCTTCGAGGTGGCGCTCCTGCAGCGCATAGAGGAGGCCGTCCTTGTCGTGGAAGCGCGAGTAGAAGGCGCCGATGGACGTGCCAGCCCGGCGCACGATCTCCTGGAGCGGCGTGTCGGCGAAGCCCTTCTCTGCGACGAGGGCCCCCGCGGCGTCGAGGATGCGGTCGAGGGTCTCCTGGCTCCGCGTCTGGCGCGGGGGCCTCACCCACTGGAGCGTGCGATCCCGT
This sequence comes from Myxococcota bacterium, assembly GCA_035542715.1. Lineage (GTDB taxonomy): Bacteria > Myxococcota_A > UBA9160 > UBA9160 > UBA9160 > DATKKW01. The sequence goes on along the minus strand of DATKKW010000053.1, from coordinate 68,626 downwards.
CGTGCCACCGGGCTCCCCGCCTCCTGCCCCGCTTCCGCCTCCCCGCCGTCCGGCCGCGCGCGAAACAGAACGAGGGTTCTGGTTCTGTTTAGAGCGCGCGCGACGGCTCGTCAATCAGGAATTCCTTCGAGGCCGTTCGAAGGAGCGGCTGCCGCCGCGCGTCGGCGCGGGTCAGCGGCTGGAAGAGGCGGGACAGAACTCGAGGACACCGGGAGCCGTGACGCGGCGGGGCGCGTCGAGCGAGCTGCAGGCGTGCACCGGATGCGGTGCCGCGCTCGGCGACACGACCGCCAAGCCGATCGGAACGAGAGCCGAAGCCAGGAATAGAAGCCAGCCGCGCACCGGAGTCCCCCGAAGTGTGATCCACGACACGATGCGTCAGATCGGTCGGTCGGCCTCCTTTCGGCCGCCGGCCCGCTGCACTTGAGAGCCGCGCCTCCGGCGGAGAGCCGGCTCCCACGTCCGGGGAAAGGCTGGTTGACCCGGGAGAACGGCTGGCGCAACCTGCATCAGCGAATCCGAATGAAAGGATTCAGCGCGCTCCAGCGATGCGGGCGCTCCCGCACGAAAGGACCCACCGTGGCCAAGTCGCGCCTCGACACCGATCCGTTCCTCGACACCGGGCTCCCGCTCTTCGCGCCGCTCCCCTTCAAGGTCGCCGACCTCTCGGCGAAGACCGTCGCCTTCGGCCGCAAGGAGATCGAGCTCGCCGAGCACGAGATGCCGGGTCTGATGGCGCTCCGCGAGAAGCACCGCGTGGGCAAGCCGCTGCGCGGCGCGCGCATCACGGGCTCGCTCCACATGACGGTGCAGACCGCGGTGCTGATCGAGACGCTGGCGGCGCTCGGCGCCGAGGTGCGGTGGGCGAGCTGCAACATCTTCTCGACGCAGGACCACGCGGCCGCCGCGGTCGTCGTCGGGCCCGATGGAAGCGTCGACAAGCCCCGCGGATCGGCCGTCTTCGCCTGGAAGGGAGAGACGCTGCCCGAATACTGGTGGTGCACCCTCCAGGCGCTGCTCTGGCCCGATGGCAAGGGCCCGAACCTGCTGCTCGACGACGGCGGCGACGCGACGCTCCTCGTGCACAAGGGCCTCGAGTTCAATCGCGCCGGGAAGGTGCCCGACCCGACGCCGAGCGACAGCGAAGAGTGGCGCGTGGTGCTCTCGCTGCTCCAGGCGCTCCAGGAGGAGAACGGACGCTTCTGGCAGCCGATGGGCGCCGGGATCCGCGGCGTCTCCGAGGAGACGACGACCGGCGTGCACCGCCTCTACCAGATGCAGGAGCGCGGCCAGCTCCTCTTCCCCGCGATCAACGTCAACGACTCCGTCACGAAGTCGAAGTTCGACAACAAGTACGGCTGCCGTCACTCCCTGGTGGACGGCATCATGCGCGCGACGGACGTGATGCTCGCGGGCAAGGTGGCCGTGGTCTGCGGCTACGGCGACGTGGGCAAGGGTTGCGCGGAGTCCCTCTCGGCGCAGAAGTGCCGCGTGGTCGTGACCGAGATCGACCCGATCTGCGCCCTGCAGGCCTGCATGGACGGCCATCAGGTCGCGCGGCTCGAGGACGTGGTCGAGACCGCGGACCTCTTCGTCACCGCGACGGGCAACCAGGCGATCGTCACGGCCGAGCACATGGCGCGCATGAAGGACAAGGCGATCGTCGGCAACATCGGGCACTTCGACAACGAGATCGACATGGCGGGCCTCGCCCGGGTGCCCGGCATCCGGAAGGTCACCGTGAAGCCCCAGACGGACCAGTGGATCTTCCCCGACGGCCACTCGATCCTCGTGCTGGCCGAAGGCCGCCTCCTGAACCTCGGCTGCGCCACCGGCCATCCGAGCTTCGTGATGAGCAACAGCTTCTCGAACCAGGTCCTGGCGCAGCTCGAGCTGCACCAGAATGCGTCGGCCTACGAGAAGAAGGTCTACACGCTGCCGAAGAAGCTCGACGAGGAGGTGGCGCGGCTCCACCTCGAGAAGCTCGGCGCCCGGCTGACCGTGCTCTCGCAGGACCAGGCCGAGTACATCGGGGTGCCGATCGAGGGCCCCTACAAGCCGGAGCACTACCGCTACTGAGCGGCACCGCCCGACGTGCCACGGCGGGCGGCGGCCGCGCACGAGGGGACGAGAGGTCGGGCGATGAGCCTCCACTGGATCACCGATCCTCAGAGCTGGATCGCCCTCGCGACGCTGACCGTCCTCGAGCTCGTGCTCGGCATCGACAACATCGTCTTCATCTCCGTGCTCTCGGGAAAGCTCCCCACCTCCCAGCAGCCGCGCGCGCGGCGCCTGGGCCTCGGGCTGGCGCTGATCTCGCGCATCGCCCTGCTCTCCACGCTCACCTGGATCGCGCGGCTCACCACGCCGCTCGTCACCCTCGCCGGCTTCGCGCTCTCGGGCCGCGACCTGATCCTCGTCCTCGGCGGGCTCTTCCTCCTCGCGAAGAGCACGCACGAGATCCACGGCAAGCTCGAAGGCCTCGAGGACGAGCGGGCGCTTCCGGCCCATCCGTCCTTCGCGAGCGTGCTCGTGCAGATCATGCTGCTCGACGTCGTGTTCTCCCTCGACTCGGTGATCACGGCCGTCGGCATGGTCCAGGAGCTCGAGATCATGGTGCTCGCGGTGATGATCGCGGTCGCGCTGATGATGATCGCCGCGGAGCCCGTGAGCTCCTTCGTCGAGCGGCACCCGACCGTGAAGATGCTCGCCCTGAGCTTCCTCCTGCTGATCGGCGTCGCCCTGCTCGCGGACGGCTTCCACCACCACATCCCCCGCGGCTACATCTACTTCGCGATGGGCTTCTCCGTGTGCGTCGAGATGCTGAATCTCCGCCTGCGCAGGAAGGCGCTGGAGCCCGTCCATCTGCGCGGACCGCACCTCGAGCCGAAGGGCCGCTCGCCCGCCGGGGGCGCCCGATGAGCGATCCCGTCGCCGACCTCCTGGCCTTCGTCGAGCGCTCTCCGACGCCGTTCCACGCGGTGGCCGAGACCTGCGCACGCCTCGACGCCGCCGGCTTCTCGTCCCTCGCGGAGGGTGACGCGTGGCGCCTCGCGCCCGGCGATCGACGCTACGTCGTGCGAGGTGGATCCAGCCTGCTCGCGTTCGCGCTCGGCGAGCGTCCGCCTGCCGAGGTCGGCTTCCGCGTGATCGGCGCGCACACCGACTCGCCGAACCTGCGCCTGAAGCCCCGGCCGGATCTCGTCGCCCACGGCCTGCGTCAGCTCGCGGTCGAGCCCTATGGCGGGCTCCTGCTCCACACCTGGCTGGATCGCGACCTCGGCCTCTCCGGTCGGCTGCTCGTTCCCGGCCACGCGGGTGGCGCGCCGGAGAGCCTCCTCGTCTCGCTCGCGCGTCCCCTGCTGCGCATCCCGAGCCTCGCGATCCACCTGCAGCGCGAGCTCGCGACGGAAGGCCTGAAGCTGAACGCCCAGCAGCACGCCGTTCCGGTGCTCGGCCTGGAGGACGCGCCGGCGCTGCCCGAGCTCCTCGGCGCCGCGCTGCGCGCCGCCGGCCGTCCCGACGTCGCCGCGCAGGACGTCCTCGGCTTCGACCTCATGCTGCACGACGTCCAGCCGCCGAGCCGTGGAGGAGCGCGCGACGAGCTCCTGTTCGCGCCGCGGCTCGACAATCTCGAGAGCTGCCACGCCGCCGTGTCGGCCCTGGTCGCGTCGGCCGAGGCGGGAAGCGCGCCGCACACGCGCCTCGTCGTGCTCTACGACCACGAGGAGGTCGGAAGCCGCTCGGCGGTCGGCGCGGGCGGCACCTTCCTGCGCGACGGGATCGCGCGCTGCGCCGGCGCCTTCGGCGCCGCGCCCGACGCCCTGCCCCGCGCCGCGGCGCGCTCCATCCTGGTGTCGGCCGACATGGCCCACGGCGTGCATCCGAACTATGCCGATCGCCACGAGCCGGGCCATCGGCCCGTGCTCGGCCGCGGGCCCGTGATCAAGCAGAACGTGGGCCAGTCCTACGCCACGGAGGGCGAGACGGCCGCGCGGCTCACCGCGCTCTGCCGTCGGCTCGGCATCGCGCCGCAGCACTTCGTCACCCGCAGCGACCTCCCCTGCGGATCGACCATCGGGCCGATCAGCGCCGCCCGGGCCGGCCTCCCGGCGGTCGACGTCGGCAGCCCGATGCTCTCGATGCACTCGTGTCGCGAGATGGCCGCCGCGTCGGACGTGCAGCCGATGATCGAGCTCCTCCGCCTCTTCCTCGACGACGGCTAGCCGCTCCCGAGCCGCGCCCCGTCGGCGATCTCCAGCGCGGCGCCCTCCGGCGCCTCGATCGCGACCTCGCCCCGCGCGACCACCCCCCGGCCGAAGCGCACGTCGCCCTTCACCACGAAGCGGCGACAGGCGACGAGGCTCGGCGCGCCGTGGGAGAAGCGGGCCTGGAAGGCTTCGATGTGTCCGAAGTGACGCGCGTCGAGGTCGACGAAGAGCGATCCCGGCGCGAAGCCGGGCGCAGCCGCGAGCCGCCCGTCGTCGCCGAGCGCATAGGCGTCGCTCCACAGCACGAGGAGATCGTTCGTGGTCTTGACCGGCGCGAAGCGCGCGCGGGGCACCCGCACCGCCCGTGCGTCGGGGAAGAGCGCGATCGCGGCGCCCATCGCCGTCTCGAGCTGCAGACACTTCGGCGACGTCGGATCGTCGGGATCGATCCGCTTCTCGTTCCGGATGAGCGGCAGGCCGAGCGCGCCTCCGCGCTCCTGGAGCAGACGCGCGAGCGCGTCGAGATCGAGCCAGAGGTTGTTCGTGTTGAAGAAACGATGGCGCGCGATGTCCTGGAATGCAGCCGAGTCCGCGGGCGGACACTGCGCCGACTCGCGGAGCACGAGCGGGCCGCCGCCACGACGGCGCGCGAGATGCCCGCCCTTGCGGTCGGCGGCGGTCCGATCGGCCACCTCCATCGCGAAGGGCGCGCCCTCCGAGGCGAACCAGCCGAGGAGCGCCAGGTCGAGCGTCGCACCGAGGTTGTCTGCGTTCGAGACGAAGGCGTAGCGATAGCCGGCGCGGCGCAGGCGCTCGAGCACGCCCGAGGTGGCGAGGGCGAGATAGAGATCGCCGTGGCCGGGAGGACACCACTCGAGGCTCGGATCGCGGGGCCAGACGACGGGCGAGAGGTCGCTCGCGAGGATGCGCGGCACCTTGTGCTGCAGGAAGTCGAGGGGAACGTCGGTCTCGAGCCCGGGATGCCGACGCAGGGCCGCGAGCGAGTCGTCGCGCGTGCGGAAGCTGTCCATGAGCACGAGCGGGAGGCGCGCGCCGTGGGCGCGGCGCAGGGCGAGCACCTGGAGCGCGAGGACGTCGAGAAAGCTCCGGCCCGGGCGCACGGGCAGCAGGCTCTTCGCCCGGCTCATGCCCATGCTCGTGCCGAGACCGCCGTTCAGCTTCACGAGGACGGCGCGGTCGAGCACCGCCTCGCCTGCGCGGGCCTCGGCGCCGAGGGCGTCGAGCCGCGGGAGGTCCTCCACCGGCTCGAGGTCCGATTCGGGGACGAGCCCCGTCGCTCCTCCACACACCTGCGCGTAGGCGTCGCGGAAGCCATCGATCGCGAGCGCCGGCACGCCCGCCTCGCGCATCTTCGCCTCGAAGGGCCGGAATCGCGCCTCGATCTCGCTCCCCATTCGTTCCCTTCTCCTCCCGTCGCCTCGCTGCGGCGCGCAGGGTAATCGTGCCGCGCGAGTTTGCTATTCCTGCCGCCGCCGTCGGCCGGGGGGTCCGGGGGGGCGCGGCGCGGTCGGGCGGAGCCGGGGCGGGGCGTGACGAAGCACTTCGACGAGCTCGTGGGGCGCGCCGCCGCACGCTGGATCGCGGCGGTCGATCGCCGTCCCGTGCGGGTGCTGTCCGTCGTGATGATCGTCACGGCCCTCGCCCTCGCCTACGCGGCCCGGAACCTCGGCGTCGACGCCGACCCCGACAGCATGATCTCCCGCGATCTGCCGTTCCGGCAGATGGCCCGGGACTTCAAGCAGGCCTTCAGCAGCCCCGACGACGCGGTGCTGATCGTGATCGACGGCGAGAGCGCCTCGGTGGCCGACCGGGCCGCGGACGCCCTCGCCGGGAAGCTGCGCGCCCGGCCCGAGCTCTTCCCCAAGGTCCACGTGCCGTTCGGCGGCCCGTTCTTCCACAAGAACGGCCTGCTCTACCAGGACCTCCCGACCCTGCAACGCATGTCCGACAGCCTCGCCGCCGTGCAGCCGCTGGTGGCGAAGATCGAGCAGGATCCGAGCCTGGTCGGTGTCTCGGACCTGCTCGGCCAGGCCCTGGTCTTGAAGGCGGGCGGCACGCCGATGGAGTTCGAGCTCTCGGAGGCCCTCGACCGCGTGCGTGGCGCCGCCGACGCCGCGCGCGCGGGGAAGCGCTCGCCCGATCCGTGGGGCGACGCGCTGATCGGCGGCTCCCTCTCCGAGGACGGGAAGCATCGGGTCGTCTGGGTGGAGCCGCAGCGGAACTTCGGGGAGCTGCTCTACACCGAGCCCGTGATCGCCGCGATCCAGGAGGCGGTGCGCACCCTCGAGCTCGACCCCGCGCACGGCGTGCGCGTGCGGCTCACGGGCAGCGACGTGCTGAACTACGAGGAGCTCGAGGCGGTCCAGTTCCAGGGGAAGTTCGTCGCCCTGCTCTCCCTGGCCCTCTTCACGATCGCGGTGTTCTTCGCGCTTCGCTCGGTGAGGATGGTCTTCGCGCTCGTCGCGAGCCTGATCGTGAGCCTCGCCTGGACGAACGCGTTCGCGACCGTCGCGATCGGCCACCTGAACCAGGTGTCCGCCGTGTTCAACGTGCTGATCGTCGGCCTCGGCGGCGAGTTCGGGATCCACGTCTGCATGCGCTACGCCGAGCTCCTCGGCAAGGGCCGCAGGCGCGCGGAGGCACTCGTCGAGATGGGCGATTCGATCGGAAGCTCCCTCTTCTCGAGCGCGATCACGACCGCGATCGGATTCCTGGTCTTCATGCCGACCGACTACCGCGGCGTGGCCGAGCTCGGCGTGATCTCCGGCGGAGGCATGCTGCTCTCCCTGCTCTCGAGCCTGACGGTGCTGCCCGCCCTGCTGTCCCTGGGCGCGCCCCCGCTGCCGAAGGCGCCGCCGCCGACCCCGCCCTGGGCGGCGCGGCTCCGACACCTGCCGCTTCGCTACGCCCGGGGAATCCGGTGGGGCGCGGCCGGCGTCGGGCTCGCGTCGATCGTGCTCGTGCCGCGCATCGGCTTCGACCACAACCCGATCAACCTGCGCGACCCGAACACCGAATCGGTGCAGGCGATCAACGATCTCCTCGCCCGCAGTGGCACGTCGCCCTGGACGGTCGACGTGATCGCGCCCGACATCGCGACTGCGGACGCCGAGGCCGAGCGGATCCGCGCGCTGCCGTCCGTCGCGCGGGCGCTCACGATCTCGGACTACGTGCCGGACGACCAGGCGGCGAAGCTCGAGGTGCTGCAGACGACGGCGCTCTTCCTTCCGCCCCCGGCGCCTCCGGGCCCCCCGCGTACGCCGGAGGAAGAGCGCGCCGCGCTCGCCCGCCTCGACGCCGGGCTCGCGCGCGCGGCCGAAGGCACGTCGGACCCGAAGCTCGCGGAGAGCGCAAAGGCCCTCGCCGCGAGCCTCCAGCCGTTCGTGGCCGGCGAGGGCGATCTCGCGCTCCTGCGCCGCAACGTCGTCGGCTGGCTGCCCGAGCAGATCGCCGACCTTCGTGCGGGCCTCGACGCATCGCCCGTCACGGCCGCCGATCTTCCCGACGATCTGCGCGCGAGCATGCTCGCCGCGGACGGGCGGGCGCGGATCGACGTCTCGGCTCGAGCCGATCTCTCGAACAGCCGTGCCCTCGAGCAGTTCGTGGACGACGTGCGCTCGGTGACGCCGTCCATCACCGGCAGCGCCGTCTCCACGCTCGAGTGGGGCCGCATCACCTCCGGCGCCATGAAGCAGGCCCTCGCCCTGGGCGTCGGCTGCATGCTCCTCTTCCTGTTCTTCCTCTGGCGAAACGTGTGGGACACGATGCTCGCGTTCTTCCCGCTGGCCCTCGCGGCGGGCGTCACCTGCGCCTGGATGGTGCTCGCCGGCATGCAGTTCAACTTCGCCAACGTGATCGTCCTCCCGATGCTGATCGGGATGGGGGTGGACAACGGCGTCCACCTCGTGCACCGCCACCGGACGGAGCCCGACGAGGAGGACGTGCTCGGGACGAGCACCGCCCGGGCGGTCCTGTTCTCGACCATCACGACCGTGCTGAGCTTCGGCAGCCTTGCCTTCGCGTCCCACCGGGGCATGGCTGCGATCGGCGAGATCCTGACTCTCGGCGTCGTGGCGACCTTCGTCTGCTACGTGGTCGTCCTGCCCGCCGTGCTCGAGTGGGACGACCGCCGCCGACGGCGCCGCGAGAAGTCGATCTCGACCGACGCCGCGGCGTGAGGCCCAGCTCCGTGCAACCCGGCTGCCCTCGAAGCGCGGTCTCCGCGCGGCGAACCCGCCCGGAGCCGCCGTGTGCGATCCTCCGCACGATGTCGACGGGAGGCCAGGCGTGCGATGTCCTGGCGTGAGCGCCTCCGCAGCTTCCTGCTGCCCGTCCTCGGCCTCGTCCTCTTCGCGCTGGCGCTCGCGGTGCTGCGGCACGAGCTCGCGGGATACTCGCTCGATGAGATCGAGGCGGATGCGCGGGCGATCCCGGGCGGGCGCATCGCCGTCGCCCTCGCCCTCACGGCGCTGAGCTACACCGCCCTCGCGGGCTACGACCTCCTTTCCGCGCGCCTGCTCCGACTCGCGATCCCGAAGCGCCGCACGCTGCTCGCCGCGTTCCTCGGCTTCGCCGCGAGCCACAGCCTGGGCGCGTTCCTGGGCGGCAGCGCGATCCGCTTCCGGGTCTACGCGAGCTTCGAGGTCCCCCCGCTCGACGTCGGACGGATCCTGGTCTCGAACGCCGCGATCTTCTGGACGGGCTTCCTCGCCCTGGCCGGAGCGACGCTCTGGCTCGCGCCGCCGACGCTCCCCGCCGCCTTCGCGGCGACCCTTCCGCCGCCTGCCCTGCTCGGTCCGCTCTTCCTCGCGCCCGTCGCCGCCTACGTGGCCTTCACCGTGCTGCGACGGCGCCAGAGGCTGCACCTCGCCGGTGTCGCCCTGCCGCTTCCCGCGCCCGCGGGAGCGCTGGCGCAGGTCGCGCTCGGGGCCTTCGACTGGCTCGTCGCGGCGGGCGTCCTCTGGACGCTCCTCCCGCCCGACCTGCCCGTCGACTTCGGCCGCTTCCTCGGCGCCTTCCTGCTCGCCCAGATCATCGGCGTCGTGAGCCACGTCCCGGGCGGAATCGGCGTGTTCGAGACGCTCGTGCTCGTGCTCCTCGGGGTGGGCGAAGGCAAGGCCGCCCTCGTCGGCCCGCTCCTCGTCTACCGCGCGATCTACTACGTCTTGCCCCTCGCCATCGCGGCCGCCGTGCTCGGGGTCCACGAGCTCCGGATGAGCCGCGCGCCCCTCGCCCGCGCCCGTCGGCAGCTCGCGGCCTGGGCGCCCGATCTCGTTCCGAACGCGTTCGCGATCGCCACGTTCGGCGCGGGTGCCGTGCTGCTCTTCTCCGGCGCGACGCCCGCGGAGCCCGAGCGCTTCGAGGCGCTCCGCCAGCAGGTGCCGCTGGCGCTGCTCGAGACCTCCCATCTGCTCGGGAGCGTGGTCGGCGTGCTCCTGCTCCTCCTCGCGCGTGGCCTGCAGCGCAGGCTCGACGCCGCCTGGTGGCTCGCGAGCATCGGCCTCGCCGCCGGCATCGTGCTCTCCCTCGCGAAGGGCCTCGACTGGGAGGAGGCCTCGGTGCTGGCGCTGGTGCTCGCGCTCCTGCTCCCCTCCCACCGTTCCTTCTACCGCCGCGCCGCGCTGCGCGGCGACCGCCTCTCGCCTGGCTGGATCGTCGCCGTCGCGCTCGTGCTGCAGGCATCGGCGTGGCTCGTGCTGTTCGCCTACCAGGACGTCGAGTACGACCACGAGCTCTGGTGGCAGTTCGCCCTCGATGCCCACGCGCCCCGCTCGATGCGCGCGGGCGTGGCCGCGCTGGTCGTGCTCCTCGCCTGGGGCGTGCGCCGCCTGCTGCGCCCCGCCGCGCACGAGGCCCCGCCGCCCGTTCCGGCCGAGCTCGAGCGCGCGGCGGCGATCGTCGCGCGCTCGCCCGACGCGGTGGCGCATCTCGCCCTCGTCGGCGACAAGAGCCTGCTCTTCGACGAGAGCGGACAGGGCTTCGTCATGTACCGGCCCGCGGGCCACGCGCTCGTCGCGATGGGCGACCCCGTCGGCCCGCCTTCCGTGCGGCGCGAGCTCGTCTGGAGCTTCCGCGAGCTCGCCGATGCGAACGGACACCTGGCGGTGTTCTACGAGGTGTCGAGCGAGAACCTGCCGCTCTATCTCGACCTCGGGCTCGCGCTGCTCAAGCTCGGCGAGTCGGCGCGGGTACGCCTCGAGGGCTTCTCCCTCGACGGCAGCCTGCGCAAGCCCCTGCGCTACGCGCAGCGTCGCGTCGAGCGGGAAGGCGGTCGCTTCGAGGTCGTGCCGCCCGCGGGCGTCCCCGCGCTCCTGGACGAGCTCGACGCCGTCTCTCGGGAGTGGCTCGACGCGAAGCGAACCCGCGAGAAGGGGTTCTCGCTCGGGTACTTCGATCGCGCGTACCTCTCGCGGCTCCCCGTCGCGCTCGTGCGTCGGGACGATCGGATCGTCGCCTTCGCGAACCTCTGGCTCGCGGGCGAGCGCGAGGAGGTCTCGGTCGACCTGATGCGCCACGTGCGCGACGCGCCGCCCGGCGTGATGGAGTACCTCTTCGCCGAGCTCATGCTCTGGTCGCGAGACCAGGGCTACGCCTGGTTCGACCTCGGGATGGCCCCGCTCTCGGGGCTCGAGACCCGGGCGCTGGCGCCCCTCTGGAGCCGCCTCGGCGCGCAGGTCTTCCGCCACGGCGAGCGCTTCTACAACTTCCGCGGGCTGCGCGCCTACAAGGAGAAGTTCGATCCCGTCTGGGAGCCGATCTACCTCGCGGCGCCGGGCGGCATCGCGCTGCCGGGCGTGCTGCGGAGCGTCGCGGCCTTGATCTCCGGCGGCCTCTCGGGCGTGGTGAAGCGATGAGGCGTCGAGCCGGCGCGACCGGTGCGCTCGCCTGCCTGCTCCTCGCCCTCGCGGGCTGCGAGCCCGCGCCGCGCCGCCTTCCCTTCGACCGCTTCGAATCCGTCGCGGTGTTCGTGCCGCGCGGCGAGCCTCGCGACGTGGTGCTGCTCGTCTCGGACGACGCGGGCTTCGATTCCTCGATCGAGGGCGCGGCGCGCGCGCTGCGCAAGGCGGGGAGCCTCGTCGTCGCCGTCGACCTCGCGCGCTACCGGCACGTCCTCACGACCCTGCCCGACGAGGAAGCCTACCCCGGCGCAGACCTCGAGGTGCTCGGCCAGTACGTCCAGCGCGAGCTCGGCCTCGCCCGCTTCCGGACGCCGATCCTCGCCGGTGTCGGAGGCGGCGCGTCCGTCGCCTACGCCGCCCTCGCGGAGCAGGGCGCCCGTACCTTCCGCGGCGCGATCGGGGTCGACTTCTGTCCGAGGCTCACGCTGCCGAAGCGCGCCGGCGAGGGCAGCGCCCTCGCGCTCCGGCCGACGCCGGGCAGCGACACCGCACGGCTCCTCCCGAAGCCCGGCCCTCCCGAGAGCTTCGTCGTGGTCGCGACCCCGGGGCGCGCCCGGCCCTGCTCCGACGCCGAGGTCGCGGCCTTCGTGGCCGGCCTGCCTGCGGGCCAGATCGTGTCGCTCGGAGACGAAGCGCGCGGCCTCGATCCTGCCTCGCGCCTCGCGCTCGCCATCGAGACGGGGCTCGCCCGCCTTCCGACGGCCTCGAGACCGGCGCCCGAGGGGGAGGACGTCGCCGATCTGCCCCTCGTGACGCTCCCGCCTCCCGACGATCACTCGGATACCCTCGTGGTGATCCTCTCCGGTGACGGCGGCTGGGCCGCCCTCGTCACCGACGTCGGCTCCGCGCTCCAGGACCAGGGCTTCGGCGTCGTCGGCGTGGACTCGCTCCGGTACTTCTGGAAGCCGCGCACGCCGGACGGCGCGAGCGCCGACCTCGCGCGCGTGCTGCGCCACTACCTGCAGGCGTGGGGAGCCCAGCGCATCGCCCTCGTGGGCTACTCCCGCGGTGCGGACGTGCTGCCGTTCCTCGTCCACCGTCTTCCGGCCGACCTGCGGAAGGAGATCGCGCTCGTGGTGCTGCTCGGCCCCGGCCTCGGCACGAGCTTCGAGTTCCACGTGACCGACTGGCTCGGCCAGGGCAGAGGCGACACCGAAGAGCTGCCCGTCCTCCCCGAAGCGCGACAGCTCGCGGGGGTCCGCGTGCTGTGCGTGCAGGGGGAAGGCGAGGAGGAGAGCCTGTGCGACGCCCTCCCGCCGGATCTCGCCCAGGTGGAGACCCTGCCCGGCGGCCACCACTTCGACGGCGACTACGACACCCTCGCGCGACACGTCACGGAGGCGCTCGAGCGAAGGGCGCCCTAGCCGCGGAGCTGCTCCACGACGCGCAGGAAGTTCCCGCCGAGGATCTTGCGCACGCCGTCCTCCGACACCCCGCGCCGGAGCATGAGCTCGACGAGACGCGGCAGCTCGAGGGGCGTCACGAGGTCGCGGGGCGGATTGATCATCCCGTCCCAGTCGCTCCCGAGCGATGCGTAGTCCTCACCGAGCGTCTTCACGACGTGCAGCAGATGGTCGACGACGGCCTCTGCGCGCCCACCCCAGAACGGCTCTCCCAGGAAGCTCGACTGGTACATGATGCCGACCGTCCCACCCGTCTCCGCAACGGCGCGGAGCTGGGCGTCGTCGAGGTTGCGCCAGTGGTCCGTCACACCCTTCACGCCGGTGTGGGTCACGAGCAGGGGAAGGCTGCGGTCGTGCGCCGCCACCGCATCGAAGAAGCCCTCGCGGTTCACGTGGGCCAGGTCGACGAAGATCCGCTTCGCGTCGAGCCGGCGGACCAGATCCTTGCCGAAGGCCGAGAGGCCCTGGCCCCGACGCGCGCCGTGCGGCTCGCTCGTGGTGCCGATCCGGGAGCTCGTGAGGTGCACGAGCGTGACGCGCAAGACGAGATCGTCGGGAACGAGATCGAGGGCCTCGGGATCGCGGTCGAGGGCGTTCCCGCCCTGGATGCCGAGGAACGCGCCGTGCAGCCCCGCCGCGCGCGCCGCGCGGTACTCGCGCGCGTTGCGCACGACCCGGAAGTCGCGCGGCACGCTCTCGAAGATCCCCTGGAGCCGGCGGAGGTTCTCGAGCAGCGCGTGCGGGCGTTCGCGCGCAGGACGGAACGGGTTCGTGGTGATCACCCACGTGGCGCCCGTCACCTGGGCCTCGCGGATCCGCGGGAAGTCCACCTGGGAGAAGAAGCGACCGCCGAACGGCCCGCGCCCGTGTCGCTTGCGCAGGTCGTAGCGGAAGATCCGGTTCCAGAGAAACGTGTCGAGATGGAGGTCGATCACGTCGCTCGCGAGGTAGAGATCGACCGCGTGGCGCGAGATGCCGAGCTCCGCGGCCCAGCCGGCCGGGTCACGGCGCCAGTCGTGGTACGCGAGCTCCGTCACCGCTTCGCAGCATAGCCCCGTGCTCGCGCCCGACGCCGCGCCTATGCTGGCCGCGCACGTGACCGCGTCCGCGCCGCAAGCGCTCCGCCCGCGCGACCGGGCCCTGTACGGGCTCGGTGACCTCACCGTGAACACGGTCCTCTCGGCGATGGTGCTCGTCTACACCACGCACTTCCTGACGCAGGTGGCCGATCTCCGCCCCGCGCTCGCCGGGCTCGTGCCGCTCGTCGGCCGCGTGGTCGACGCCTTCTTCGACCCGCTCATGGGCAGGATCTCCGATGCCACGCGCTGGCAGGCGGGTCGTCGCCGCCCGTATCTCCTGATCGGCGCACTGCCGTTCGGCGCGAGCTTCGCCCTCATGTGGCTCGTCCCGGCATGCCTCGTCGGGCCGGAGCACCAGACGGCCCGCTTCATGTACTACGTCGTGGCCTACGGCTCCGCGGCGATCTGGATGACCGTGCTCTCGGTCCCGTACCTCGCGCTGCTGCCCGAGATGGCCCTCGACTACGACGAGCGCACGACGCTCTCGAGCTGGCGCAATCTCGGCTCGACGCTCGGCATCTTCGCCGCGCTCGGCGTGAAGCCCCTGGCCGAGCGGCTCGGCGGCGGGCCCCCGGGCTTCGCCGCGGCCGGAGCGATCGTCGGCGCCCTTCTCGTCCCGCCGTGGCTCGTGGTGCACCGCGTGACCTTCGAGCGCCCGGGCTTCCGGGCGCAGGCGGCCGCGCTGTCGCTGCGCGAGGCCTCGCGGGCGGTCGCCAGGAATCGCCCCTTTCGTCGGCTCGTCGCCCTCTTCCTCGCCGGACGCTTCGCCATGGACGTGACCGGCGCCTTGATGATCCTCTTCGTGAGCTACTGGCTCGGAAGGCCCGAGGCCTTCGAGCCCGTGATGCTCTCGTTCCTCGCCACGGTCGTGCTCTCCCTGCCGCTCTGGCTCGGCCTCGCCCGAGGCCGGGAGAAGAGCCGGATCTTCATCGTCGCCACGCTCTGGTGGGCCGCGGCGGGCCTCCTCTTCCTCCTGGTGCGGCCGGACTGGCCGACGGCGTGGGTCGCGGCGCTGGCGTGCCTCGCGGGCCTGGGGTTCTCCGCCGTCGACCTCATGCCGTGGGCGATGCTCGGCGAGGTGATCGACGCCGACGAGCTCGAGAGCGGTGAGCGCCGCGACGGCTTGTACAACGGATTCTTCACCTTCCTGCGGAAGATCGCCGGCGCAATCGGCGTATTCCTGGTGATGGCGATCCTCGACCGGGCCGGCTTCGCGAAGGGCGAGAGCCAGAGCGAGACCGTCCGCCAGGCGATCCGCTGGCTCACCACCGCGGCGCCGAGCCTCTGCCTCCTCGTCGCAGCCGCCTGGGCCCGCGGCTATCCCCTGACGCGGGCGGAGCACGCGCGGATCCGGACGGCGCTCGAGGCGCGCCGGGGTCGGGGCGAGGGCTAGGGCCGGGGCGCTTCGCCGACTTCAGCGTCTCGGCGGCGTCGCGCGGAGCGGGTCCACCGGCCAGGCGTGGCGCGGATAGCGCCGCTCGAGCTGCCGGCGCAGCGCCGGATAGTGTCGCTCCCAGAAGCCGGCGAGGTCGGTCGTGACCTGTACCGCGCGTCCGTTGGGTGCGAGGAGATGGAGGACGAGCGGCACGCGCCCGCCTCCGACGCGAGGGCCCTCTTCGAGCCCGAAGAAGTCCTGGAGGCGCGACTCGATCCAAGGCGGCTTTCCGGCCTCGTAGCGCACGCGCACGCGCCGCCTTCCCGGGAGCGCGACCTCCCGGGGCGCGAGGCGCTCGAGGCGCGCCCGTCCGTCACCGCCGAGCGTCGCCTCGAGGGTCGCGCCGAGGTCGGCCTCGCGCAGCTCCGCGAAGCTCGTGCGACCCTCGCAGAGCCGCGCGAGCGCCTCCCGCGCCGCGGCTGCGTCGAGCCGCGGCTGCGTGGGATCGAGCGTGCTCGCGAGCTCCGTGCGCGCGAAGAGCTCGGCGAGCGCGCCGGGCGCCGAGGAGAGCGCCTCGGGCCCGGCCGCGAGGGCGGCCTCGCGCAGCAGCGCGCTCGCCTCGGACGGGAGCGGCCGAAGGGGCGATTCGGCGAGCATGAGGCCGTCGAAGCGAAGCGCGCTCCGCCCCTCGACACGTTCCCGCACGGGATCGAACGCGAGCTCGCGCGTCTCCTCGACGCGCTCCGGGAAGGCCTCGAGCAGCCACTCCGGCGCGATCGCTGCGGCGCTCCGCACGAAGGTACGCGTGCCCGGCCCGCTCGGGCGCTCCTCGGCGTCGAGACAGAGGAGCCACTCGGCGTCGCGCACGGCCGACTCCCGGGCGAGCACCGCCGCGCCACCGCCCGCGAGCGCGAGCGCGCGCTCCCCGCTCGCCGCGCTGCGCGCCTTCGCCACGCGGTCCGGGAACGCGACGAGGAGCGCCCGGCAGAGCGTCTCCTCCTCTGCGGGAAGAGCCGGCTCCGCGGGGCGCGAGGCATGAGGAGCAACGCGGCGAAGCAGGCCCTCGAGCTGCCGCCGGCCCTGGGCGACGCGCCGACACGCCGCCGGGTCGAGGCCGAGGGACGCGGCCGTGGCCGCGTGTCGCGCGACCGCGTCGAGATCCTCGAGGTCGAGCAGGAGGTCGGCGCTCGCGCGCCGCTCCGCGCCGGCCGGGCCGCGGATCCGGCGCTCGCCGAGGAGCGCTGCTGCCGCCACCCCGAGCGCTCCGATGCCCAGGCGCTCGGCCTCGACGACGAGCCGCGCGAGCCGCGGGTGGAGTGGGAAGCGCAGCATCTCCCGCCCCGTTTCGGAGAGACGCCCGCTCGCGCCGTCGACGGCACCGAGGCGGCGCAGCAGGGCCTCCGCCGCCTCGAGGGCGGCGGCGGGCGGGGGGTCGAGCCAGGGGAAGGCGCCGGCGTCCGCGACGCCGGCGCCGTGCAGCTCGAGCAGGGCCTCCGAGAGCTCGAGGCGCAGCGCCTCGGGCGCGTCGCGCTCGGGCCGGGCGTCATGATCCTCGCGCGTGTAGAGGCGCAGGCAGCGGCCCGGCCGCGTGCGCCCGGCGCGCCCCGCGCGCTGGGCGGCGGAGGCGCGGCTCACCTTGGCCACGACGAGACGCGGCAGGCCCGAGAAGGGATCGTGGCTCGGCGTCCGGGCGAGGCCCGAGTCGATGACCGCGACGACGCCGTCGATCGTGAGCGACGTCTCGGCGACGTTCGTCGCGAGCAGGAGCTTGCGGCCCGTGCTCGGCGCGAGCGCGCGGTCCTGCTCCGCGGGCGGGAGCGCGCCGTGAAGCGGCAGCACCAGGAGGCCGGCCTCGCGCGCGAGCTCGGCGCATGCGTCGGCCGCGCGCCCGATCTCACGGAGCCCGGGAACGAACACGAGGATGTGTCCGTCGACGCCCTCGCGCAGCAGCCGGCGCACGGCGCGTGCGACGAGCGTCTCGAGGCGGGGCGCCTCGCGCTCGCCGCGCCGCGGGAGGAGCTCCTCGGGGCCCAGGTGCTCGACCGAGACCGGGTGGCTCCGGCCGGGCACGCGCACGTGGCGCGCGTCGAGGCGCGCCGCGAGGCCTGCGCCGTCGAAGGTCGCCGAGAGCAGCGCGAGACGGAGCGGGACGCCGCCCTCGCGCCGCCTCGCCTGCGCGAGCCGGAGGAGGCCGAGAGCGAGATCCGTCGCGACGTGCCGCTCGTGGAACTCGTCGAGCAGGACGGCGCCGACACCGACGAGATCGGGATCGTCGCGCAGGCGCCGCGCCAGGAGGCCCTCGGTCTGGAAGCAGAGGCGCGTCTCGGAGGAGACCGCCGCGTCGAACCGCACCCGGTAGCCGCAGCGACGGCCGAGGGGCTCTCCGAGCCGTCGGGCCACGTAGGCCGCGGCGCTCCGGGCCGCGAGTCGTCGCGGCTCGAGCACGAGGATCTCGCCGCCGACGGTCCCGCTCTCGAGGAGCGCGTGGGGCAGGCGTGTCGTCTTCCCCGCCCCGGGCTCCGCTTCGATCACGAGCCGCTCGTGCTCGTGGAACGCGGCGAGGAGCTCCGGCAGCACCGCGTCGATCGGAAGCGGCGCCTCGACCGTCAGACGTCGCTCCCGAGCGGTCCCCCGTGGAGTGCCCGGCCGGTTCCCCGCTCGCGCCGCGTCCCTCGCCTCATCGGAGGAACGATAGTGCGTATCGGACGAGGTCGAGGACGAGATCGGAGGCGTTGCTGCGCGCGCGGCGCTAGGCGTGGGGCGCGGCGGGCCGCTTGCGCAGGATCCTCGCGATCAGGAGCGAGCCCACGCCGAAGACCACGAAGCCCGTCGGCTCGGGCACGGCCGGCGTGAAGATCTGCGCCTGGCGCACGCTCCCGGCGGCGTCCTTCAGGCGGATCAGCACGCTCCCGCCCGTGCCGGTCCAGTAGGAGCTGTCGTTCGCGCGCGCGAAGGCGAGCTTCTCGCCCGCCGTCAGGGCGCGGCCGAACGAGATCGTGCCGAGGGCATTCGGGTCGTCGTACACGCTCGACCAGACCGCGAGCTGTACGCCCGACGCAGCGTCGGCGAGGGAGATGCCGAGGCTCGACGCCATCGAGCCGAGGTCGTTCGCCCAGCGGTGCGCGATGTTCGCGGCATCGAGGTAGGGCCCGCTCAGGCTCTCCGCGGTCGCCTGGTACGTGCCGCCGAGGCTGAGCGAGTGGAGCACGTCGACGCAGAAGCTCGTGCCGGCGACACCGTCGAGCTTCGATTGGAAGCCCACGACGTAGACGTTCTGGCTCGCGTCCGGCAATGCGCCGGGCTGGTCGAGCGTGAACCGGATCGTGCGGGCGCTCGCCAGGCCGGGCACCGTCCCAAGGACGCTGAACGTCGACGCCGGAGCGCTCGACGCCACCAGCAAGCCGACGACGGCGACGCCCCACGCCAGCCAGGAACCACGCTCCACCTTCCGCACCATCTTCCACTCCTCGTGCAGCTTCAGCGCGGCGGCCCCCCGGACGGGAGCGAGACGCGTCGCTTCGCGCGTGGGTGGCCGCCGCGCGGAGCGAGGTGTCGACGTGCCTGCGCACGCGCGCGCAGGACGGGTCGCACGGGCGGGCCGCAGCTCGGCGACCGCGGCTCGGCGAGGAGCCGGTGCCGGGGGGCGGTGCGCGGCGTTGCCTGCGCGCGTAACGTCCGCGGGACCAACCTCAAGGAGGACACCGAGATGGCGATCCAGCCCGGACAGCGCATTCCGAGCGTGACCCTGAAGGTCGCGGGTCCCGACGGGATCCAGGACGTGAAGACCGACGACCTCTTCGCGGGCAAGAAGGTGGTGCTATTCGCCGTGCCCGGCGCCTTCACGCCGACCTGCTCCGCCAAGCACCTGCCCGGCTTCGTCGAGCGCGCGGACGAGATCCGGAAGAAGGGCGCCGACGCGATCGTCTGTCTCTCGGTGAACGACGCCTTCGTGATGGGCGCGTGGGGCAAGGACCAGAAGGTCGGCGGCAAGGTGACGATGGTCGCCGACGGCAGCGCCGAGCTGACCCGTGCGCTGGGCCTCGAGCTCGACGGCACGAAGTTCGGGATGGGCCTGCGCTCGCAGCGCTATGCGGCGATCGTCGAGGACGGCGTCGTGAAGCAGCTCTTCGTCGAGCAGCCGATGAAGTTCGAGGTCTCGAGCGCGGAGAACGTGCTGAAGCATCTCTAGTCAGCCGGCGAACGTCTCCTCGTGCTCGCGCCAGCCGGTGCTGAGGAGCAGGGTGGCGCCGCGACGCGGGAGCTCGTCGACGGAGCACTCGCGCAGGGCCTCGCTGAACCAGAGCGGCTCGTCGCGCTCGTCGCGCCAGCCGGCGTCGAGCAGCAGGAGGAGGCACGCCGGGATTCCGGGGACGCCCGATCGGCGGAAGCTCTGGGCGACCACGAGCTCGAAGCTCCAGCCCGCCCGCACCTCGGGGCACGGCATGCCGGAGCGCACCTCCTCGTGCAGCAGCTGCGCCGCGACGCGCGCCGTGGCCGCGAGGCAGGGCTCGTCGATCGGCTCTCCGCCGAGCTCGAGCAGGGGCGCGAACGGCGTGCCCGCCTCTCCGAGCATCCCGCTCCAGAGCTCGTTCCAGCGCGCGGCCGCCTTGCCGTCGCGCAGGCGCCAGCGGCGGCGCCACTGGCTCCGCGAGATCCCCCACGCCTGGTCGTGGAACGCGAGCGGCGCCAGCCCCGCGCCCTCGGCGACGGGCGCCTTCGCCGCGCGCCGGCAATAGACCTCGAGGTCGCGCATGAGATCGCGGTCGAGCTGGAGCGTAGCGGGCGACATGGGACCTTCCGGAGCTCCTGTCTTCGCATCGGCGCGCGGGCGGGATTCTGGAGCTTCGAACTCGCGCGCGACGCGCGATAGGCTCCGCGAAAACCCGGAGGCCCGATGTCCGTTCTCCCTCTCGATCCCGACACTCTGCTCACGACGACGCGCGCCGTCCGGCGACGCCTGGACTTCGAGCGGCCCCTCGACCTCGGGCTCGTGCGCGAGTGCCTCGAGATCGCCCTCCAGGCGCCGAGCGGATCGAACTCCCAGGGCTGGCACTTCGTGCTCGTGACCGAGCCCGCGAAGCGCCGCCGGATCGGCGAGATCTATCGCGAGTGCTTCGCGATCTACCGCGAGCAATCCCACTCGGCGCACGCGCTCGCGGCGCGCGCGGAGGGCGCGGAGCGCGTCGTGATGGAGGAGGTCGTGCGCTCGGCCGAGCATCTCGCGGAGCACATGGGCCGCGCGCCGGCGCTCCTCATCCCCTGCATCCGCGGACGCCTCGAAGGGGTCCCGCCCGAGAACGTCTCGCGCGCGGCAGCCGGGCTCATGGGCTCGATCCTTCCCGCGGTCTGGAGCTTCATGCTCGCGGCCCGCGCACGCGGTCTCGGTACCGCCTGGACCTCGCTCCACCTGATGCGCGAGAAGGAGGTCGGGGCGCTGCTCGGCATCCCGGTCGACGAGATCATGCAGGTGATGCTCACGCCGATCGCCTACACGCTCGGCACCGAGTTCAAGCCTGCGAGGCGCCGCCCGCTCGACACCGTGCTGCACGTGAACGCCTGGTGAGCGCGGCCGCCCGCGGCGACGCGCCGCGCGCACGCCGCCGTCGGGCTGCAGCCCGGCCGAGCGGTCAGGCGAGGCGCGTGGCGAGCGCCGCGTGGGCCACGAAGTCGGGCGCCCGCGCGCCGGCCCTTCGGCCGCCCGCGAAGCGCGCCTTGAAGGCGGCGAGCCGCGCGAGCGGGCCGGCCAGCGTGGCCGGGGGAAGCGCCTCGAGCGCCGCGAGCGCGCCTTCCTGCCGCGCGACGTCGCGGCACGCGAGCAGCACGTCGACGCCCGCGGCGAGGGCGAGCCGGGCGAGCTCGCCGGGAGCGTGGCGCGCGGCGACCGCCTGCATGTCGAGATCGTCGCTGAACACGAGGCCCGCGTAGCCGAGCTCGCCGCGCAGGAGCCCGAGCGCCGCCGCCGAGAGCGTCGCGGGCTCGCGGGGATCGAGCGCCGGCAGCAGCACGTGGGCCGTCATCACGCTCGCGACGCCCGCCGCGATCGCCGCGCGGAACGGGGGAAGCTCGACGGCCCGCAGGCGTGGGAGGTCGTGGGGCAGGACGGGCAGCGCGAGATGGCTGTCGACGCTCGCGTCGCCGTGGCCGGGGAAGTGCTTCGCGCAGGCGCCGACGCCTTCGGCCTGGAGCGCCGTCAGGAACGCGCACGCATGTCGCGCCACGGTGTCGGGGTCGCGGGCGAAGCTGCGATCGCCGATCACGGGGTTTGCGGGATTGGTATCGACGTCGACCACGGGGGCGAAGTCGAGGTCGATCCCGAGGTCGGCGAGCTCCCGCCCGAGGGCGCGGCCCAGCTCGGCCGTGAGCGCAGGGTCGCCGTGCGCGGCCACCCTGCGCATGGGAGGCCAGCGCGTGAGCCACTCGCGCAGCCGCTGCACGCGGCCGCCCTCTTCGTCCACGGCGACCACGAGCGGCGCCTCGGGCGGCGCGAGGCCGTGGAGCTCGGCCACGAGGCGCCGCGCCTGCTCGGCCGACTCGAGGTTCCGCCGGAAGAGCACGACGCCGCCCACCCGGCCGCTTCGGATCCAGGATCGGAGCTGCGGCGGGACCTCGGTCGACTCGAAGCCGGCGAACAGGAGCTGGCCCGGGGCCTCGCGTGCGGACATCGCGCCGCAACGTACCATGCCCGGACCCGCCGCCAGGCCCGGTTGCCAGCGGTCGCGGAAGATCAGAGAAGAGGACGGATGCAGCGCGAGGCGATGCTCGGCCGGCTGGCCGGGGGCTCTTTCGACGTGATCGTGATCGGAGGCGGGGCCTCGGGCCTGGGTGTGGCCGTCGACGCCGCGACGCGCGGCTACCGCACGCTGCTCCTCGAGCAGTGCGACTTCGCGAAGGGCACCTCGAGCCGGAGCACGAAGCTCGTGCACGGCGGCGTCCGCTACCTCCAGCAGGGAAACATCGCCCTCGTGCTCGAGGCCTTGCGCGAGCGCGGGCTCATGCGCCGCAATGCGCCCCATCTCGTACGCGACCTCGCCTTCGTGGTGCCGAGCTATCGCTGGTGGGAAGGCCCGTTCTACGGCATCGGCCTCAAGGTCTACGACGCGCTCGCCCGCAAGCTCAACCTGGGCCCCTCGCGCCACCTCGGTCGCGACGAGACGCTCGCGCGGATCCCGAACGCCCAGCCCGAAGGGCTCCTCGGCGGCACGCTCTACTACGACGGCCAGTTCGACGACGCCCGCATGGCGATCACGCTGGCGCGCACCGCGGCGGAGCACGGGGCGGTGCTCCTGAACTACGTGCGGGTCGTGGGGCTTCTCAAGGCCCGCGGCTTCGTGGCAGGCGTGCGGGCGCGCGACGAGGAGACGGGAGAGGAGCTCGAGATCCCCGCGAAGGTCGTGGTGAACGCGACGGGGGTCTTCGCGGATGCCGTGCGGCGCATGGACGACACGGACGCACCGGCCGCGCTCGAGCCGTCCCAGGGCGTGCACCTCGTGCTCCCGCGCGACTTCCAGCCGAGCGACACGGCCCTCATGGTGCCCCACACCGACGACGGACGGGTGCTGTTCGTGATCCCCTGGCACGGCCGCTGCGTGCTCGGCACCACCGACACCCCGACGGCCGGTCCCGTGCTCGAGCCCCGGGCGCGCGAGGACGAGATCGACTTCATCCTGCGCAATGCGGCCCGCTACCTCGCGCGCGACCCTCGCCGCAGCGACGTGCTCTCGATCTTCGCGGGACTTCGCCCCCTCGCGCGCGCATCGGTGAGCGAGAAGACGAAGAGCCTCTCGCGGGACCACTCCGTCCTGGTCTCGGCCACGGGCCTCGTGACGCTGATCGGCGGCAAGTGGACGACCTACCGCAAGATGGCCCAGGACACGGTCGACGACGCGGCCTCGATCGCGGGCCTCGACGACGTCCCGTGCCGCACCGAGCGGCTCGACCTCCACGGCTTCATGGCGCGCGACGATCCGGACTTCCCTGCGGAAGATCACTGGCAGGCGTACGGAAGCGAGGCCAGGGCGGTGTGCGCCCTCTCGAGCCGCGAGCCTGCGCTCGCCGCGCCCCTTCACCCGCGCCTGCCCTACCAGGGCGTGCACGTCGCGTGGGCCGTACGCCACGAGATGGCCCGCACCGTCGAGGACGTGCTCTCGCGCCGCACGCGCTCGTTGCTGCTCGACGCGCGCGCCGCGCTCGAGGCCGCGCCGGCGGTGGCGAAGCTCGTCGCGCGCGAGCTCGGCCGCGACGCGCTCTGGGAGAAGGAGCAGCTCGAGAGCTTCGCCGCGCTCGTGAAGACCTACCTGCCGGAGTGACGCCGCGGCCCGCGCCGCGGCCGCGTGGCGGCGAGCGCTCCGACACCGGCCAGCACGAGCAGGGGCACGCGCGGCTCCGGCACGGTGTGGAGCGGGCCTTCGAGGGGGATGCCTGGGGTGAGGACGACCGCCCCCTACCCCTGCTGCGCGCGCCCCCGCTCCTGGATTCCCTTGCGCCGCTCCGCGATCGCCGCGGAGGACACGGTCTTCACGTGGTCGAGGCTCGCCTGGATCTCCCGTCGCAGGCCGTCGCCGAACGTCTCGGCGAAGCCCTGGTCGATGAGCCTCTTGTAGGCGCGCATGGTCGCGGGCTCGCAGCTCAACATGTCCTTGGCGAGCCGGCGGCAGGTCGGGAGCAGCGCCTCCGGAGCGACCACGCGGCTCACGAGGCCCCAACGCTCGGCGTCCTCCGCGGAGAGGAAGTTGCCCGTGAGCGAGAGCTCCTTCGCCCGGTAGATGCCGACGAGGCGCGGAAGCTTCTGGCTGAGACCCCAGCCCGGCAGGATGCCGACGCGCGCGTGCGTATCCGCGAAGCGCGCGCCCGTCGAGGCGACGAGCACGTCGCAGGCGAGCGCGAGCTCGAAGCCTCCGGTGATGGCCACCCCGTTCACGGCTCCGATCACGGGCAGCGGGCACTGGGACATCGCGCGGATCAGGTTGTCCCCGCCCGTGAGCGCCTGCTGTGCGCTCTCGCCCGACTGCACCTCCCCACCGAGCTCCTTCAGGTCGAGGCCGGCGCAGAAGGCACGATCCCCGGCGCCGGTCAGGATCACCGCGCCGATCGCGGGGTCCTTCGGGATCTCCTCGAAGGCCTCGCGGATCGCGCGACGCAGCGCGAGGGAGAGGGCGTTCATGGCACGCGGCCGGTTCAGGGTGAGGGTCGCGATGCCTTCGCTCTTCTCGACGCGGAGGACGGGCTCGTCGGACACGGGGGCCTCCTTGCACTCGGTGGTGTGGAGCGCCGAAGATGCGCGACCGCCCCGGGATGTGCGAGCCCCGCGGCCGTGCGCGACGCGCCCCGGGCCGAGCGTGATAGGCTCGCGAGATGAGCGCTGCGAGCTCGACCCCGGCCCCCGTCGCGTCTTCTCCCCTCGGCGGCCCCGGCGCGCCCTTCGACGTCGCGCCCTGGGCCGGCGGCCCGGATCCGCTTCCGCTCGTGGTCCACGCCCGGGGCGAGCGGTCCGTCGAAGGCCTCGTCGCGTGGATCCGTGCGCACCACGGGGCGCTCCGCTCGGAGCTCGCCCGCAGCGGAGCGCTCCTCCTTCGCGGCTTCGAGGTCGGCGACGCCCCCGCCTTCGAGCGCGTCGCCCGCGCGATCGATCCCGACCTCGGGAACGAGTACCTCGGCACCTCTCCGCGCAACGCGCTCACGAGCCACGTCTTCACGGCGAGCGAGCTCCCGCCCTTCTATCCGATCCCGCAGCACTGCGAGATGAGCTTCACCGCACGGCCGCCGCGACGCCTCTTCTTCGCCTGCCTCGTCGAGCCGGCCGCCGGGAGCGGCGAGACGCCGCTCTGCGACTTCCGCAAGGTGCTGCGCGACGTCGATCCCGCCGTGCGCCGCCGCTTCGAGGAGCGGGGGATCCGGATCGTCCGCAACTACGGCCCGCCCGGCGCGAGGAGCGCGCTCAATCCCTTCCAGCTCAAGGGCTGGGACGAGACGTTCGGCACGACGGAGCGCGCCGTCGTCGAGGCGACGTGCGCGCGCGAAGGGTTCGAGCCGACCTTCGCGGCGGACGGCGGCCTCCGCCTGGTCTCGAGCCAGCCGGTCTCGCGCAGGCATCCGGAGACCGGCGAAGAGGCCTGGCACAATCACGTGACGACGTTCCATGCGTCGGCGCCGAGCGAGGAGTACCGGCACATCTGGCGCCTGCGCCCGACCTTGCGCCACCTCGCCCTCTGGCAGGTCTCCCGCGCGCTCGCGGCCGTGCAGCGACGCACGAAGGCGAGCGACTCCCTCGCGATGCACTGCACGCACCGGGACGGCGGTGAGATCGCCGACGCGGACGTGGCCCACGTCCTCGACGTGATCTGGCGACACCTCGTGATCGTCCCCTGGCGGAGGGGCGACGTCGTCGCGATCGACAACTACGCCGTGTCGCACGGGCGCCTGCCCTACGCGGGGCCGCGACGCATCGCCGTATGCTGGGCGTGAGAGCGCGCCGCGCCGGGCGCGCGCGGTCCTAGCCCGGGCTCCGCCCGGCGAGGCGCCGGCCGAGGCCGCGCAGCTGGCGCGTCGCGCCGCCGAGCGAGAGCTCGATCTGCTTCGCGAGCAGGAAGTAGCGGTGCAGCGGGTAGTCGCGGTCGACCCCGATGCCCCCGTGGAGATGCTGGGCGGTGTGCACGACGCGCTGCCCGCCCTCCGCCGCCCAGAACTTCGCCACGGCCACGGCCTCCTCCGCCGGGAGGCCCGCCGCGATCCGCCAGGCCGCCTGCCACGAGGTGAGCCGGATCGCCTCGGTGTCGACGTACGCGTCCGCAGCGCGCTGGCCCACGGCCTGGAACGTGCCGATCGCCTGGTCGAACTGCTTCCGGCTCTTCACGTACTCCGCCGTGAGCCGGAGCGCCTCCGCGCAGACGCCGAGCGCCTGGGAGCAGAGCGCGGCCGTTCCGCGAAGCCGCGTCCACGCCTCGATCTCGGCGCCCTGACCGGGACGGCCCAGCACCGCCTCGGCCGCGACGCGCGCTCCGTCGAGCTCGAGGCGCGCGTCGGGGTGACCCGCGGTGGTGTCGAGCGGCACGACGCGCAGGCCCGGCAGCGAGGCCTCGACGAGGAACACCGAGGTGGCTCCGTCGGCGCTCCGCGCGGGCACGAGGAAGAGGTCGGCGATCGCGCCCGCGGGCACGCACGGCTTCTCGCCGTCGAGACGGAAGCCCTCGCCCTCCCGCGTCGCGCGCGTCGGCGGAAGCGTCGCCTCGTCGTCGGCCTCCTGCAGCGCGGCCGTGAGGACGGCCGCGCCCTGGGCGACGCGCGGCAGCCAGCGCTCGCGCTGCGCCTCGTCGCCGAAGGCGGCGATCGGGAGCGCGCCGAGCACGAGCGTCTCGAGGAGCGGCACGGCCGCCACCGTGCGACCCGCCTGCTCGGCGACGAGCGCGAGCTCGAGGAAGCCGAGCCCGGCGCCCCCGTGGGCCTCGGGCAGCGCGATCCCGAGCAGGCCCGCCTCGGCGAGGCGCTTCCACAGGCCGCGGTCGAAGCGTGGCGCGCCGGAGCGCTCGAGCGCGCGCAGCGCCTCGTGGGAGGAGGCGTCCCGGAGGATGGTCTGCGCGAGCTCCGCGAGGGCGCGCTGATCGTCGTCGAAGGAGAAGTCCATCGCGTCCCCTCAGAATCGCGGCGCGCGCGGGATGCCGAGACCGAACATTCCGATGAGATCGCGCTGGATCTCGTTCGTGCCGCCGCCGAAGGTCAGGATCAGGAGCGAGCGGTAGTTGAGCTCGAGGCGACCGCGCAGCACCTCGTCCGGCGAGCCGTGCTTCAGGTACGAGCGAGGTCCCAGGATCTCCATCAGCAGCCGGAACGACTGGAGGTAGAACTCGGTGCCGAAGACCTTGATCGTCGAGGCGTCGGCCACGTCGAGCCGGCCCTGGGTGCCCGTCCAGGCGACCTTCCAGTTGATGAGCCGCAGGAACTCGAGGCCGGCGTAGACGCGGGCGAGGTGGATCTGCACCCACTCCTGGTCGATCACGCGCCGCCCGTCGGCGAGGCGAGTCTCCTGGGCGAAGCGCCAGGTCTCCTCGAAGCTCTGGGCGAGGAGGCCCGCCGAGCAGAGCGTCACGCGCTCGTGGTTCAGCTGGCTCGTGATGAGGCGCCAACCCTTGTTCTCGCCGCCCACGAGCGCGTCGGCGGGCACGCGCACGTCGTCGAAGTACACGCAGTTGATGTCGTGCTGCGACAGGAGCTGCATCGGGACGACGCGGATCCCGGGCGTCGCGACCGGCACGACGAAGAGCGAGATGCCCGCGTGCTTCGGCGCCGCAGGATCGGTCCGGGCCGCGAGCCAGATGTAGTCGGCGTCGCCGGCGAGGCTCGTGAAGATCTTCTGCCCGTTCACCACGTACTCGTCGCCGCGACGCTCGGCCCGCGTGCGGAGCGACGCGAGGTCGGTGCCCGCCTGGGGCTCGGTGTAGCCGATGCAGAAGTGGATCTCGCCGGCGAGGATGCGCGGCAGGAAGGACTTCTTCTGCGCGTCGCTGCCGTGGGCCATGATCGTCGGCCCGACCGTGTTGATCGTGAGCATCGGCACGGGCGCGCCGGCGCGCATCGACTCGTCGAAGAAGATGAACTGCTCGATCGGGGAGCGGCCCTGCCCCCCGTACTCCTCCGGCCAGCCGATGCCGAGCCAGCCGTCCCGCGCCATCTGCTTCACGACCGCGCGCATCGTCGGGCCGGTGCCGTGGCCCTCGTGCAGCGCCTCGCGGATCTCGGGCGTGAGCAGCCGCTCGTAGTAGGCGCGGAGCTCCGCGCGCAGGCGCTCCTGCTCTTCGTCGTAGGCGACGTACATCGGGCCTCCGCC
Organism: Myxococcota bacterium; assembly: GCA_035542715.1. Taxonomy (GTDB): domain Bacteria; phylum Myxococcota_A; class UBA9160; order UBA9160; family UBA9160; genus DATKKW01. Next base: position 40,821 of record DATKKW010000053.1, on the reverse strand, counting down.
GCAAAGAATGAAACGCGTTCTATTTTACCGGCGGAGCGGGGCGAAGTCGACGGGAAGGATCAGCTCGCTTCGCCGCAGACCATCCAGGAATGGCCGTCCTCGAGGACGGGCTTCCCGCCCTCCGAGAGCATCCGTGTGTGGGGCTCGCAGTAGCGCGCATAGAAGGCGATGCGCGGGGATGGGCTGCGGTTCGGGCCCGAGCCGTGGACGAGGAGCCCGCTGAAGGCGACCGCCTCGCCGGCCGCGAGACGCAGCGGAACCCCTTCCTCGCGGACCGCGAGCTCCCGCAGCGCGGGGTTCACGCCGGCGCGTCCGTGCTCCAGGAGCCCGAGGCGATGGGAGCCCGGCACGACGACGAGGCCGCCGTTCTCCTCGTCGGTGTCGGTGAGGGCCATCCAGACCGTCACGTCGGTCATCGGCTCGAGTCGGCCGTAGCCGTTGTCCTGGTGGAACGGGACGTCGCTGCGGGTCTCGGGCCCATCGGGGAGCTTGTTCAGGAACTGGGTGTGGGTGAGGCAGACGTCGGGCCCGAGGAGATCGCGCACGAGCGGCACCTGCGGCCCGCCGGTGCAGAAGCGGCGTACGGGCTCCGAGCGGTGGCAGAGCTGGACGGAGACGAGGAGCGTGCGGTTCCGCTCGCCCCCGTAGCCGCGCGGCGGTCGGAAGCGCGCCTCCTCCGCCCGGAGGGCCGCGGCGTCCGCCTCGCTCGCGATCCGGCCGAGGACGACGTAGCCCGCGTCGCGGTACCGGGCGCGCGCTGCGGCGGACAGGACGTGGGCCACGGTCCGCCCCCAGGAGCGGGAAGGCCCGCCTCGCGGCGGGCCTTCGGGCTACTTCTTGGCCTTGGCGTAGCGCTTGCGGAAGCGCTCGATCTGGCCGGCGGAGTCGAGCTCGCGGCTCTGGCCGGACCAGAAGGGATGGCTGTAGGCCGAGATCTCGAGCCGGACCACGGGGACGGGCTTGCCCTCGACCTCGCGCGTCTCGCTCGAGCTCAGCGTCGAGCGCGAGAGCCACTCGGTGCCGGTGGCCGAATCGATGAAGAGGACCGGATGGTAGTCGGGATGGATGCCGGACTTCATGGCGCTGCTACCAGCTCGACTTGCGGACGCCCGGGAGCATTCCCTTGAGCGCGAGGTCGCGCACGGCGATGCGCGAGAGGTCGAACTTGCGGTGATAGCCCCGGGCACGGCCGGTGAGGCCGCAGCGGTGGTGCACGCGCGTCGGGCACGAGTTCCGCGGGAGCTTCTCGAGGGCGGCCACCAGGGCGCCCTTCTCCTCCACGGGAACGTTCGGGTCCTTGAGCTTCTTGCGAAGCTCGCTTCGCTTCGCCTGGTGCTTCTGGACCAGGGCCGCGCGGCGCTGGTCGCGCAGCGTCTGGGAAAGCTTCGCCATCTCGATCCTCCGGAGTCCTTCGGTCGGGTCGCTCGACGGGCGAGCGCCCGCGGAGGCGGGAGATTGCCTTCCCTTGCGCCGCCCTGCCAGCCCCGGCGGGCGGGCGGCGCAGCCTTCCGCGGATTCGCCCTTCCCGGACCTCTCCCTTGCCCCTCCACGGCGCGCCGCGCACCATGCCGCCTCTCATCGAGGTCGGATGTCCCCCCTTGCCCAGGCCCTCTGCGCGGCGCTCGCCGTGAGCGCGATCTCCCTCGTCGGGATCGTGTTCCTCTTCCAGGAGAGTTGGACGCACCGCAGCGAGATGGCCTTCGTGAGCTTTGCGGCGGGCGTCCTCCTCGGCTCCGCCTTCCTCGAGCTCTTTCCCGAAGCCCTCGAGCAATCGCATCAGGACGTCGCCGGCCTCTTCCTCGCGCCCCTCGTCGCGATGGTCGCCTTCTTCTTCCTCGAGCGCTGGCTCCACGGCTTCCACGAGCACGACGGCGGCAGCTCGAGGACGCCGGGCATGCTGATCCTGATCGGCGACGGCCTCCACAACTTCGTGGACGGCGTCGTGATCGCCGCGAGCTTCCTCGCGAGCCCGGGGCTGGGGGTCGCCACGAGCCTCGCCGTCGCGGCGCACGAGGTGCCCCAGGAGGTCGCCGACTACGCGATCCTGGCGCGCGGATACACGCCGCGGCGCGCGCTCCTGCTGAACTTCCTCTCGGGCCTGACGGCCCTCCTGGGCGTCTTCGCCTGCTTCTGGGTCGAGGACTGGGTCCGCGCGCACCTCGGCACCTGTCTCACGGCGACCGCGGGGATGTTCATCTACATCGCGGGGGCCGACCTGATCCCCGAGCTCCACCACCAGCACCGCGGCCGCGGGGGCTGGCTGCACACGGCGCCGTTCCTCGTCGGGATCGCGATCGTGGCGGCGCTGCTCCGGTGGACGGAGGGCGCGGGCTAGGGCGACACGAGCGTGGGTCGGCCCGGCGCCGAGAGGCTGCGCTGGCAGTCGCCGGTCCAGGCGAAGCGCGCGCCCCCATCCACGAGCTCGAAGTCCGAGACCCGGATCGACGCGAGGTCGCGCGGGCCGAGGAGGCCGCTCCACTTCGCCGTGGTGAAGCGGTCGCTCCGCCCCATGAGCGCCACGTTCCCTCCGTCGGCGAGGATCATCCCGTAGCGCTGGAGCGCGCGCGCCAGCACGCGCGCGCCGGCGGTCGGGAGCGATGCCACCGGATAGTCCGCGCGCAGCCGCAGCCTCGCGCCATAGGGCGGCGCCGAGCTGCCCCCGCTCGCGGCCCCCGTCGCATGGGTCGCCGGGCGCACGTAGGTGCGGCTGCGGATGCGCGGGTTCGGGAGCGCGAAGCGCACCGCATGGGGGATCTCGCCGGCCGCGACCTCGTCGGCCGAGAAGAGGAGCGGCGCGATCGGGAGGCCACCGGCATCGGCGCTGGTGCAGCCCTCGCCGCGGCCGTTCGGCGGCGGCGGCAGCGCGAGGTTCCAGATCGCGAGGCAGCCTCCACGCAGGACGCCGCTCCGCAGATCGGCGCGCCACATCTCGTAGAGTCGCTGGCTCGGGCGGTGCCATACGATCAGGTGGCAGTCGCCGTCCTGGGTGCACGCGTAGCCGCTCTCGCCCTCGAGCGCGCCGCCCGCCGGCACGGGCATCGGCGCGCGGTCGCAGTCGGGATCGTAGAAGTCCGCGGTCGGGGTGAAGTCGAGGAACGGCGTCGACGCGTCGGCCTCGAGCACCTCGATCGAGAAGTCGATCTGGAGCCGCCCGAGCCCGAAGCCCCCCTGCGACTCGAGCCACGCGATCACGCTCGCCGACTGCGGATCGAGCGCCGCCGCACTCACGTCCTGCCCGTAGACGTTGCCCGGCGGAAAGGCGGGCTCGGCCGCGCGAGCCGCGGGCACCGCCAGCGCAGCCGCGGCCGAACCGGCCAAGATCGAGGCCCGGAACGCGAGAGCACGGCGGACCGGACGCATCGGGCGAACCTCCCGTGGGCTCCCCTCCGATCGGCGGGCCGGCCACGACGCACGTGTGAGCGCGCTCACGCGGCGACGTGACGCTCCGTCAGCGCCGGTCTTCGTCCGACGGCATCTCGAGCACGGCCGCGCCGCGCACCTCGCCCGCCTCGAGGCGCACGAGCGCGTGCTCCGCCTCGTGGAGCGGATGCCGCTCCACCGCCGTGCGTACGGGGATCTCCGCCGCGAGGGCGAGGAACTCCTGCGCGTCGCGGCGCGTGAAGTTGGCGACGCTGCGGATGCCGCGCTCCCACCAGAGGAGGTCGTAGGAGAAGGCCGGCACGCGATCGAGATGGATCGCGTTCACCACCACGGTGCCGCCCCGCGCGAGCGCCCCGAGCGCACGCACGACCACGTCGCCGGAAGGCGCGAAGGTCACGGCGGCGTCGAGCGGCTCGGGGACGGGATCGCCGTAGCCCCCGGTCCAGACGGCGCCGAGGGACCGCGCCCGCTCGCGCTCCTCCAGCGAGCGCGTCGCCACGAACACCTCGCAGCCGAAGTGCCGTGCCACCTGGATCGCGCACAGCGCCGAGGCGCCGAAGCCATAGAGCCCGAGGCGCATGCCGTGGGAATCGGGGCCCACGCCGGCCACCCGCAGCGCCCGGTAGCCGATCACGCCGCCGCACAGGAGCGGCGCCGCAGCGAGGTCGGAGAAGGCCGCGGGCAGGCGCAGGGCGAAGTCGGCGCGCACCACGACGCGGGTCGCGAATCCGCCATCCCGATCCCAGCCGGTGAAGCGTGCTTCGGGGCAGAGGTTCTCGCGGCCATGGCAACAGGCCGTGCACACGCCGCAGGCGCTCGCGAGCCATGCCACACCGGCGCGCTCGCCGACGCGCCAGCCGTCGACGCCCGCTCCGACGGAGACCACGACCCCGACGGCCTGGTGGCCGGGCACGATCGGCAGGTGCTTCGCGGGAAGGTCGCCGGCCGCGAGCTGGAGGTCGGTCCGGCAGACGCCGCAGGCGGTGACGTGGAGCACGATCTCGCCCGCCGCCGGCGTCGGATCGGCCCGCTCGACGAAGGAAAGCCTGCGCTCGCCCGGAGCGCCGGGGCGTTCGAGCAGGACCGCACGCATCCGGGCATGATACGGTCCGGGCCGGGAGCTTCGGAAGCTCGCCGACCTGCGCGGACCCGGCGCTCGCCGTGAACCGCCACGGGAGCTGCGCATGGCGCACCGCGAACGCGAGCCGGGATCGGGCGACGCCGAGCGCGCCGCGCCCCGCCCGAGCGAGGTCGAGAGCGCCTACGTTCGGCTCCGCGAAGCCCAGGGCCTCCGGCAGGGCATCCTCGACAGCATTCCCGACATGGCCTGGCTCAAGGACCGCGAGAGCCGCTTCCTCGCGGTGAACGAACGCTTCGAGCAGTCCACCGGCATCGCGCGGCAGACGATCGTCGGTCGCACGGACCTCGAGCTCTGGGAACGCGAGCGGGCCGAGCGTTACCGCGCCGAGGACGACGAGGTGATGCGCTGCCGGAAGATGAAGCGCATCGAGGAGTCCCTGGTCGACCCGAGCGGCGAACAGGTCTGGATCGAGACCATCAAGATCCCGCTCCTCGACGACGTCGGCGAGGTGATCGGCACCGCGGGGATCGCCCGCGACATCACGGAGCGCAAGCGGACGGAGGAGGTCCTGCGTCGTTCCCATGCGGAGCTCGAGCGCATCGTGCGCGAGCGCACGGCGGAGCTGCGCGGAGCGAACGAGGCGCTGCGCGCCGACATCGCGGGTCGGATCGAGGCGGAGCGCACGCAGCGCAGGCTCGTCGCGATCCTCGAGGCGACGCCGGATCTCGTCGGGATCTCGGACGTGGTCGGTCGGGTCCAGTATCTCAATCGCGCGGGACGCCGGATGATGGGCTTCTCCGAGGAAGGCGAGCTCGGCGAGCTCCACGTGCGCGACTTCTACGCGCCCGACGAGGCCCAGCGGATCCGGACGGAGGCCCTGACCGCCGCGATCCGCGACGGTCTCTGGGCGGGCGAGATCACGCTGCGCGATCGGAACGGTCTCTCGATCGCGGGATTCCAGGTGGTGATCGTCCACCGGGACGTGACCGGCCAGGCGGAGTTCCTCTCGACCATCGTGCGCGACGAGCGCGAGCGGAAGGCCCTCGAGGCCCAGCTCCTCCAGGCCCAGAAGATGGAGGGAATCGGGCGCCTCGCCGGAGGGATCGCCCACGACTTCAACAACCTGCTGACGGCGATCCTCGGCTATGCCGAGCTCGCATCGGAGAAGCTCGGGCCGCGCGATCCCGCGCGCGCCGACCTCGAAGAGATCCGCAGCGCGGGCCAGCGGGCGGCCGAGCTCACGCGCCAGCTCCTCGCATTCGCGCGCAAGCAGATCATCCAGCCCGCCGTGGTCGACCTGAATCAGCTGATCCTCTCGACCTGCGGCCTCCTGCGGCGCCTGATCGGGGAGCACATCGAGCTCGTGACGCTCCCGGCGGTCGACCTCGGGCTGGTCACGATCGACACCGGACAGTTCCAGCAGATCCTCGTGAACCTCGCGGTGAACGCGCGAGACGCCATGCCCCACGGAGGTCGCCTCACGATCGCGACGCGGAACGTCGAGGTCGGCGGCCACGACGGCATCGCGCATCCCGAGCTACCGCCCGGCTCGTACGTGCGGCTCGCCATCGAGGACACCGGCAGCGGCATGGACGATCTCGTGCTGAGCCACGTGTTCGAGCCGTTCTTCACGACCAAGCCCACCGGCGAGGGCACCGGCCTCGGGCTCGCGACGTGCTACGGGATCGTGAAGCAGGCCGGTGGGCACATCGCCGTGCGCAGCCGCCCCGACGATGGCACCCGCTTCGAGATCCACCTGCCCCGCGTGCCGGCCGAGCTCTCGCGTCCCGCCGCCGAGTCCGACGTCGCCCTCGAGACCCGCGGCGGCGACGAGACGATCCTGCTCGTCGAGGACGAGCCCGGCGTCCGCTCGCTCGCGGGACGCGCGCTCGCGGCGCGCGGCTATCGCGTGCTCGCTGCGAGCTCGGGCAGCGAGGCGCTCGCGCTCGCGCGCTCCTACCCGGAGCGCATCCACCTCCTGCTCTCCGACGTCGTGATGCCGCGCATGAGCGGTCCCGAGATCGCGGAGCGGCTGGTCGCGCTGCGCCCGGGCGTGAAGGTGCTGTTCATGTCGGGGTACACCGGAAGCGGCCTCGCGCGACCCGACTGGCTTCCCGAGAGCGCGCCCCTCCTGACGAAGCCCTTCAGCGCCCAGCTCCTCGCGCGCCGCGTGCGCGACGAGCTCGATCGCCCTCCCGCGTAGGACCTCCGCCGACTGGCCCCCCCGCGCCGGCCGCAGCACCTTCCGGCCGGCGAGGAGCGACCCTCGTGCGGGAGGCGATGCGTGAAGGTGCTCGTGGCAGGCGGAGCGGGCTACATCGGCTCGCACACGGTGAAGCGGCTGCTCGAGGCGGGGCACGCGCCCGTCGTGTACGACGATCTCTCCCGCGGGCACCGCGAGCCGGTCGAGACCCTCGGCGTGCCCGCGGTCCACGCCGATCTCGCCGACCGCGCGCGCCTCCTGCGCGCGCTCCGCGAGCACGCGATCGAGGTGGTGATGCACTTCGCGGCCTACGCCTACGTGGGCGAGAGCGTCGCCGAGCCGCTCCTCTACTACGACAACAACGTCGCCACGACGGTCGGCGTGCTGCGCTGCATGCAGGAGGCCGGCGTCTCGCGCTTCGTCTTCTCGAGCACGTGTGCGACCTACGGCGACCCGGAGCGGGTGCCGATCGACGAGGACGCCCCCCAGCGGCCCGTCTCGCCGTACGGTCGGAGCAAGCTCATGGTGGAGCAGATCCTGCGGGACGCCGGGGCTGCGGATCCCCGCTTCGCCTTCGCCTCGCTCCGCTACTTCAACGCCTGCGGCTGCGCAATGGACGGATCGCTCGGGGAGCACCACGATCCGGAGACGCACCTCATCCCGAACGTGCTGCGCGCGATCGCGGGCACGGCCCAGGCGCTGACCCTGTTCGGCACCGACTATCCGACGCCCGACGGCACCAACGTGCGCGACTACATCCACGTCGACGATCTGGCCGAGGCGCACGTGGCGGCGATGGATCGCCTGGCGCCGGGCCGCCCGATCTTCTGCAACCTCGGCACGGGCCGCGGCTTCTCCGTGAAGGAGATCGTCGCCGCGGCGGAGAAGGTGACGGGACGCAAGGTTCCCGTGATCTACGGCGCGCGACGTCCGGGCGACGCCGTCGCGCTCTACGCCGACCCGAGCCGCGCCCGGGAGGTGCTCGGCTGGGAGGCCCGGCACCGCGACCTCGAGGAGATCATCGCGTCGGTCTGGCGCTGGATGCAGGCGCACCCGAAGGGCTACACGCGCTAGGCGTCGAGCGGCCCGCCGGCCGAGCGCCGGCGGGCCGCGACACGCCCCGAGGCGCCGCTCCGCTACTGGGCTCCGGCGGTGTCCTCGTAGTAGGGCGCGAGCTGGCGGAGCAGGTCCTGCACGGGCGCGATCTTCTCGAGGGCCTCCTGACTGAGGTCCAGCCGCCGCCCCGCCTCCTCCGCGTCGCGTCGGTTGAGCTGCAGCCGCTGGTAGGCGCCTTCGGTCTCGTCGCGTCCCTTCCCGTCCTTGAGCTGCGCGGCGAGGCGGCGAGCGATGTTGTTCATCTCGCGCACATCCTCCCGCGCCGTGTACTGCGCCTTGCGCGCCGCGCCGATCGGCCTGTCCGGCGCCTTCAGCGCCGCCACGTAGAGCGCCTTCGTCGCGTCGCTCAGCTTGATGGCGATGTCCGTCACCCGGGCCTGGTCCCACTTCGCGGGCGGCGGCGTCTGGGCCTCGGCTCCTCCTGCCGCGAGCCCGACGGCGACTCCGAACGCGAGCACTGCGGCCGCGAGGCGGCCGCCCTGGATCCTGCTGCTCAGCCGTTGCTGCACTCTCCCCTCCCCCAGCCGGAACGCGATCCCGGCTCGCACGTGGATGCCGAAGGCTTCGGACGCACCCCGAGCGCGCTCCTCCGGCGCGCGCGCCAGTATACGCGCGGACGTGAGCCGTGAGCGCTCTTCTCGCAGGCCGACACCAGCGAGGGCGATGGCGCATCCCTCGCTCGATGCTCCCGGCTTCGCCATGCTGGACGGCGAGGAGGTCCCGCTGCGCTGCTTCTCCCCGCTGCGCGCGCTCGCGCTCGTCCTGATCGCCGGACTCGCGGGGTGCACCTATCCCGTGAAGCGGCACGACTGGTCCGCATACGACGGACCCGGCGCGGCGCTCCTGCACCGGGAGGAGCCTCCGCCCCCGGCCTTTCCCGATCCGCTGGAGCCCGGAAACCGCACGATCGCGGCCGCCAACTACGGGCTCCTGCGTGGCGTGGTCGATCCGCTGGCCTACGGCTATCGCTTCCTCGTCCCGCGACCGGTCCGTGCGAGCCTGCTCCACTTCTCCGAGAACGTGCTCTATCCGCGACGCCTCCTGACGAACCTGCTCCAGGGCAAGCTCCAGGGCGCGTGGGACGAGACGAAGCGCTTCGCCGTGAACACGACCGTCGGCGTGCTCGGCTTCTTCGATCCCGCGACACGCTGGGGGATCGCCCCGAGCGACGAGGATTTCGGCCAGGTCTTCGCCGCCTGGGGCTGGCAGCCCTCCACCTTCGTGTCGCTGCCGTTCTTCGGGCCGAGCACGCTGCGCGACGGCGTGGGCCTCGTGCCCGACTCGCTCACGAACCCGATCTCCTGGCTGCCCTTCGGACCGGCGCTCGCCGTCAACGGGGCCCTCACCTTCAACGAGCAGTCGGACCTCGTCCGCTCCTACGTGCGCCTCGCCCAGGCGAACTTCGACGCCTACGACCTCTCGCGGATGCTCTGGCTCGTCGATCGCGAGAAGCGCGTCACCAACTACCGCCCCAAGCCCCAGGACACCGCGGCGGTACAGACGCTCCAGGCCGCGTTCCTCACGTTCCAGGACCCGAGCTTCCCCGAGCGGCTGCGGAGCGGCTCCGTCGAGAGCGCGAGCGGCCAGCGGCTCCCCTACTCCTATCGGCTGCAGCCCGATCCCGCGCCCCTCGTCTTCCTCGTACCGGGCCTCGGCGCGCACCGGCTCGACGGCTCGAGCCTGGCGCTCGCCGAGCTCGTCTACGATCGCGGCTTCTCCGTGGTGATCGTGAGCGATCCCATGAACTTCGAGTTCATCGAGAAGGGGCTGCGCGCCCCGGTGCCGGGCTACGTGCCGGTCGACTCCCAGGACCTCCACGTCGCCCTCGATCGGGTCGACGCGGACGTGGCACGCCGCCACCCGGGCCGCGTCACGGCCCGCGTCCTGATGGGCTACTCGCTGGGCGCGTTCCATGCGCTCTTCCTCGCGGCGCGGGAACGCGATCCCGAGGACCATCTCCTGCGCTTCGATCGCTACGTGGCGCTCGACGTCCCCGTGCGTCTGTGGGCAGCGATGCAGGCCCTCGACCGCTACTACGACGCGCCGCTCGCCTTCCCGGCCGCCGAGCGCGCGGAGCGCATCCGCGACATCCTGAAGCGTGCGATGGAGTTCGGCCGCGGGGAGCTCGCGGCGCAGCAGGCGTTCAGCCGGGTCGGCGCGGCCGACACGCGCATCGGGACGTGGCAGCCGCCGAAGGAGCTGCCCTTCAGCGACCTCGAGGCGCAGTACCTGATCGGCTTCTCGTTCCGTCTCTCGCTGCAGTCCATCCTGTGGGTGAGCCAGGAGCGCAAGGATCTCGGCGTGCTCGAGACGCGCCGCGACTGGTTCCACCGCTGGGCGGCGTACCAGGAGATGTACGACTACGGGTTCCAGGAATACTTCTACCTCTTCGTGCTGCGCTACTACCGCGACGACCTCCACTGGATCCGCGACGCCGACGAGATGATCGCCGCCTGCGACCTGCGCGCGCTCGAGCCCGAGCTCCGCCGCGACGAGAAGGTGCGGGTGTTCGTGAACCGCAACGACTTCCTGCGCAGCGACGAGGACGACGCCTGGCTGATCCGCACCTTCGGCACGCACCACGTGCGGGTGTTCGCGAACGGCGGGCACCTCGGCGGGCTCCATCGGCCCGAGGTGCAGGAGGAGATCGTGCGCTCGATCGCCGACCTGCTGCCCCGCGCCCGCTGACGGCCGCTCAGCCCGCGAGCACGAGACGGACGAACAGGATGGCGCTGATCGCGAGCCCGATCGCCACCACGAGCCGCCGCACGACGACCTGGCCGAGCCGGCGCGCGAGACCCGCGCCGGTGTAGCCCCCCACGATCCCGCCCACCATCATCATGCCGGCGGTCGACCACTCGACGCGCCCGGCGAGCGCGAACGTCGCCGCGGCGAGCCCGTTGATGCAGACCGCGGCGAGGTTCTTGAGACCGTTCATGCGATGGATGTCCTGGAGGCCGAGGAGCCCGAGGGCGGCGAGCATCAGGATTCCCATCCCGGCGCCGAAGAAGCCGCCGTAGAGCGCCACGGCGAGCTGGAACGCCGCGATCGAAGCCAGGTGGCGCGCCTCCCGTCCGCCGTGGAAGTCGGGATCGGCGTGGGCCCGCGCCCAGCGGCGCAGCGGCTCCTGGCCCATGAACAGCACCGTCGCGCCGAGCACGAGGAACGGGGCGAGCCTCCCGAAGGCCTCGTCGCCGACCCGATCGGCCACGAAGGCGCCCAGCACGCCTCCCACGAGGCTCGGCGCGGCCATCGCGAGCAGCAGCCGGCTCTCGCCCCGGACCTCGCCCCGGTAGCCCCAGAAGGCGGAGAGCGAGCCCGGCACGAGCGCGACGGTGCTCGTCGCATTCGCCGTCACGGGCGGGAGGCCGGCGGAGAGGAGCGCGGGGAACGTGAGCAGCGTCCCGCCACCCGCGATCGAGTTCACGACACCGGCGAGGAACGCGGTGCCGAAGAGCAGGAGGTCCGTCCACGGGCTCCGCACCGCGCCCTACTCCGACCGGTCGACCCCGAGCTCGCGGAGGATCGCGAGACGGAGCTCCTGCACCTCCGGGCTGGTGAGCTTCCGCGGATGCGGCAGCGCCACCTCGAAGCTCGCCTGCACCTTCGCGGGACGCGGCGAGAGCACGAGGATGCGGTCCGCCAGGTGGACCGCCTCCTCCACGTCGTGGGTGATGAGCAGGACGGTATGACGTTCCTCGGCGAGGATGCGCAGGAGCTCGTTCCGCATGCGCAGGTTCATGAGCGCGTCGAGCGCGGAGAACGGCTCGTCCATGTACAGGATCTCCGGCTTCACGACGAGCGCCCGTGCGAGCTCGGCGCGCTTCAGCATCCCGCCCGAGAGCTCGTGCGGGTAGCTCTTCTCGAAGCCCTTGAGCCCGACGATCGCGGCATAGTGGTCGGCGAGATCCGCCTTCGCGGCGCGCGAGGGAGCGTCGAGTCCGAACATCAGGTTCTCGCGCACCGTGAGCCACGGGAACACCGAGCCGTGCTGGGAGATCAGGATGCCCCTCGAGTCGGGCCGGGAGCGCTCGGCGCCGTCGATCACCACCGAGCCCCGATCGGGACGCACGAAGCCGGCGATGATGTTCATGAGGGTCGACTTGCCGCAGCCCGACGGGCCCACGATCGCCACGAACTCGCCGTCGCCCACCGAGAAGGTCACCTCCTCGACCACCCGCAGCGGGCCCTTGTCGGAGGCGAAGCCCTTCTGGAGGTCCTTCACGTCAATCTTGGTGCGCATACCGCCACCGCACGAGCCGCAGCCCTTCGAGGAGCCTCATCGCGCCGTCGAGCAGGAGGCCGATCAGCCCGATCACGATCATGCCGGCGATCACGAGGTCGTAGCGGTTCCCCGCGTTGCGCGAGTCGATGATCAGGTACCCGAGGCCGGAGCGGAGCGCGATCATCTCCGCCGCGACGACCACGAGCCACGCGACGCCGAGGCCGATCCGCATCCCCACGATGATCTGGGGCAACGCGGCGGGGATCACGACCCGCGTGAAGAGCGTGTAGCGCGAGACGCCGAAGTTCTCGGCGGCCCACAGGTAGCGACGCTCGATGGTGTGCACGCCGGCCGTCGTCTGCACGATCATCGGGAAGACCGACGAGATGAAGATCAGGTAGATCGGCGACGCGTTCCCCACGCCGAACCAGAGGATGGCGATCGGGATCCAGGCGATGGGCGAGATCGGGCGGAGCATCTGGAAGATCGGGTTCAGCGTCGCGAAGGCGCCGCGCACCCATCCCATCCAGAGGCCGAGGGGCACGCCGACGACGACGGCCAGCGAGAAGCCCGTGCCCACGCGGAAGAGCGACGCGCCGATGTGCCCCCAGAGCGTGCCGTCCCGCACCAGCTCGAGCGTGCCCGTCACCACCTGCCACGGCGTCGGGAAGATCGCGCTTCCCGTGGCGATCACGAGGCCCCACCAGACGGAGACGAGGAGGGCCGCCACCGCCAGGGAGGGCACGCTGCGTGCGATCCGGCTCATGTCCTTGCTTCGTCCCGCGGCAACGCTCGTGGCCTCAAGAGCTCCCGGACGCGCCATCGGAGGCGCGCCCACGGCGTCTCGGGGCGGGGCTCCACGACGATCGTCATCTGCCCGCTCGCGTGGGCGGTGCAGGCGAACTGGTAGCTCGACGCGACCGCGAAGGGCAATCGGAAGCTCTGCCCCGGCATCATCAGGGTCGGCCCGAAGATCTGCGGCACGTCGTCGAGATTGCGGAGCACGAGCACGTCCCGCACGCCGAGGGTGAGCCGGATCTCGCTCGGGAGGATCTCGACCGGCTCGCCCGCCATCCGGCGGGCCCAGGTCCCCTTCGGAATCTCGAAGAGCTCGTCTCGGGAGGCGGAGCGGATGGGCGCGAGGGAGCCCCAGAGGATCGCGGAGAGGGCACACGCCGCGAGGGCGCTCGATGCCGGATGGCTCCGAAGGAAGGGCACCGCTCACTGCCTCAGCAGGATCTCTACGTCGTGGACGTAGTCGTCCGACGAGTGGCCGTACGGCATGAGCGCCCGCAGCGCGCCCTCCCGGTCGATCAGGTACGTGGACGAGGAGTGGACGAAGCCGTAGCTCTCTCCCGAGCCCGTGCGGGTCGCCACGACGCCGTAGCGCTCGCGCACCGCCGCGAGCTCCTCGGCGGAGCCCGTCCCGCCCACGAACGTCCGATCGAAGCGCCCGAGGAACTCGTGCAGGCGCTCGACGCCGTCGCGCTCCGGATCGACCGTGACGTAGACGACCTGGAGCTCCTCGCCCGCGGCGCCGAGCCGCTTCCGCGCCTCGGCCAGCACGGCGAGCGTCGTCGGGCAGACCGCGGGGCAGGAGCTGAAGCCAAAGCCGAGCACCACGACCTTGCCGCGATAGCGGTGGAGCGCGAGCTCCGAGCCATCCGAGCCGCGCAGGGAGAAGTCGGGCGCGGGGCGCGGCGGGCTGAAGACGCCCGCGCGAAGGGTCGAGTCCTCTCCGGCCCCCGCCGTCGCGGCCACGAGCAGGAGTGGGAGGAAGAGCGCGCGAAGGCGCATCGAGCGACTCGCCACCATCTCAGAGCGGGATCCCGGCCGGCCGGGCCTGCCTGGCGAAGCTCTCGTCCACGTAGGTCTCGTACGGAACCGGCCGCTTCAGCGTGCCGGCCTCGAGCGAGAGCTGCATCAGCTCCTCGAGCTCCGAGCGGAGGATCCGCAGGTCGCCGTAGGTCACGCGATCCGTCGGGTTCTCCATCACGAACTTCAAGATCTGCGGATCCTGGTTGAAGAAGCTCCGACCGGCCGCGATCGCGATCGCCTTGTCGCGGTTCTCGGGCTTCGCGTCGAGCCAGATCCCGGCGCCCAGCACGTGGTCGACGAGGTCCTGCACCAGCGGGCGGCTCTCGCGGATCAGCTCCTCGCGAACCGTGAGCACGCAGCAGATGTACCTGGGCCATTCGTCGCGCGTCATGCGAAGGGGCCGCGCATAGCCCGCGCGCTGCGCAGCCGCGCCGAAGGGCTCACCGGTGCAGTAGGCGTCGACCGCGTTCGCGTAGAGGGCGGCGGGCATGTCGGGCGGAGCCATCTCGACGATCTGGACGTCGTCCGCCGTCATGCGCTCCTGCGCCAGCATCTTCCGGAGGAACAGGAAGTCGACGGCGAAGCGGCTCGGGATCGCGATCCGCTTGCCGGCGAGCTGCCGGAACTGCTGGTACGGGGAGTCGCTGCGCACCATGATCACCGCGCCGGAGCGGTGCCCGAGGGAGACGATCTTCACCGGGATCTTCTTGTCGGCGAGATCCATGACCAGGGGCGCCAGCATGTACGCCGCCTGGATCCGGCCCGCCATGAGCGATTCCTTGATCTCGGGCCAGCCGTTGTACTTGCTGTACTCGTACGCCGGGGATGCGCCATCCGAACGGGCGGCGCCGCCGCTCGCGGCCCTCGCGGTGCAGGCGACGGGCAGGGTCAGATTGCAGGTCACGGGCAGGCCGCCCACCTGCAGCGCGTCGCTCGCCTTCCGCTCCGAGCACGCGAGAGCACCGAGCGGCAACGCGGCCGCGAGCGCCGCGAGCAGGAGCTCTCGCCGACTCAATCCGAACTCCGCGCTGCGGTTCCCGGCGTTCCCTCTCACGGCTCGCCCATCCGATGCGGGCGCAGTCTAGCCGCCCGGCCTTCCGGCGGTCAGCCGGCGCCCCCGCCGCTCCACGGACGTCGACCTGCAAGACCGGAGACGATCGGCGGGCGCGTCAGCGAGTGGCGGCGCGGGCGTGCTCGAACATCGAGCGGAGCTGCGACGCCAGGAGGCTGCTCCCGATCTCGCGCTTCATGCCGCCCCCGAAGCCCGTGATCTGGTCCGTCGAGGTCCGATTGCCGTAGACGACGACCGTGCCCGACTGCGTCGGCAGGAACGCCGCCACGGCCTGCTCGGCGTTGTAGCCGGCGCTGACGTAGAACTGCCGCTGCACGACGAGCCAGGCGTCGCCGTCCGGCACGAGCAGCACGTGGGTCAACGCGAGGGTCGGGGTGCCGTGCGCATCGAACTGCGACCAGCGGAACGACTCCTCCGATCCCGGCGGCTTCGAGCGCGGATAGTCGGCGAGGGCCCGGTAGGCGACCGGCGCGTACTTCCGCAGGTTCGCCGATGCGGCCGTCGCGGTGCGGAGCTCGTCGGCCGCCGAGCGCTCTCCCTCGGAGCGCGCGTACGGCGCGATGCCCGCGAGGCCCTGCGACTGATATGCCCGCATGCGCGCGAGCAGCGCGCTTCGCACCTGCTGCTCCACGCTCGCGACCGACGCGCTCGCGTCGAGCGCGGCGAAGCCGGCGATCTCTTCCTTCGACAAGTTGAGCGCTTCGCCCGGCCGGGCCGTGACGTAGGCCTTCGCTCGCCCGGCGGCGTCGGGCGTGAGCGCGAGTTTCTGGAAGTCGGCGGCGCTCGCGGCTCCGGAGACGACGCCGTACGAGGTCATGCCAGGATCGACCCGATCGAGCAGATCCGCCTTCGATTCCGCCATCAGCGCGGAGGGCGTCACGTCCACCCGGAAGGCAAGCGCCGCGACCAGCTCGCGCTCGGAGGCGGGCTGCATCGAGACGGTCACGAACTGGCCAGCCTTCACCTGCGCGATCTCGTCGGCGCCGAGGCCGAGGTCGCCGAGCAACGTGGTGGCGTCGGGCAGATCGGCGAGCGCCGGCGAGGCGAGAAGCACCAGCCCGAGCACGAGACATCCGAGAGCGCAGACGATCGGGCGCATCAGTCTCCCCTTCTCGAGGTCGGTGCCGCAGGTGGTAGCACGAGGCCTCGCATGCAGCCCCGGAGAGACGCGCAGGGTCGGCTGGCCCGACGTTGGTAGAACAACCCACGGCGCCGAAGCGACACGTCAGGATTCTGATGATTCCTCTGCGCGCGCGAATTTTGCGCCACTCGGCCGGCGTTTCGGTCTACTGTGTCGGAGCCCAGCTGTCCCTGCCCGTCCTTTTGCGCGCGGCGCGAAGGAGGTCCGGCGAATGGCGGCACCCGACAAGGTCTTCGCGCAGACCTACGCCTGGTACAAGGCGTCGATCGACCGTCTGCTCGCGGCCAGCGCCATTCCCGCAGCGGATCAGCCCGCCGTCCGCCAGCTCGTCTTCCAGATCCTCGGCCTCGCGAATCCGGCGGCGCCGCCCGCGGCTCCGGATCTCGCGGACTTCAAGGACAACGGAGCCGCCGCCGAATCGCTCGCGATCGCGTGCGAGGTCATCGCCGAGACCCTCGTCGCGTTGGGCTACGTGAAGCAGGCCGTCGACGCCTTGAAGGGGGGTGGCAATCCCGCGGCGGCGCTCGCCGTCGTCGGCCCGGTCATGGAGCAGATCGATCGGCTGACACAGCTTCAGGCGAACAGCCGCTATCCCAGCGCCTTCTCGATCGGCAAGATGCTCCTCCTGCTGAGCGGCGACGCACAGGCGAACCCCGCCGCGGGCCACGAGGCCGACAAGCTCGCGGCGCTCCTCGGTGCCGTGTCGGCCGCCGACGTGGCGAACGCACAGAGCGCGCTCGGCGTCGTGTCGCTCCTCGTGGGCAGCATGCTCGATCGCTCCTTCACCGTGCCGCCCTCCGACGCCGCCGCCGGCTTCGTCACGCAGGCCATCCCCTCGTTCGCGGGCAAGCCGTCGCTCACGCTTTCCGTCCCCGCAGGCATCAACGGAACGCTCGCCTTCGACGCTGGCCCTCCGAGCGCGATCAAGGCCTCGCTCGCCCTCGCGCTCGACCGTTCCCAGCCGATCGACGGCACCGGCCTCGTCCTCGCGTTCGACGCGAGCGCCGGCATCGACGTGGTCGTCCCGGTGGCTCCGCCCGGCCGCGTCGCCGCGAGCGGCGACTACTCCGTCGGCCTCCAGCTCAAGCGCAAGGGCAACGCGCTGCACGTGGGCGGCGACGAGCTCGGCGCGACGCTCACCGTCGACGAGCTGGGCGTCGCCCTGCGCCTCGCGAACGGCAGCCCTTCCCTCCAGTTCTTCGCGAAGAACGCCAAGGCGACCCTCAAGCCCTCCGACGGCTTCCTCAAGCTGATCCTCGGCGACGGCATCACGGTCGGGCTCGACGTCGCGGCCCAGGCCGACGCCGCGGGGAAGCTCCGCCTCACGAACGGCACCGGCTTGCACGCGAGCCTGCCCGTCCCCACGCTGCCCACGGGTCCGTTCGAGCTGCAGCTCATCAACCTCGGTCTCGATCCACGGAACGGAAGCTTCTCGAAGCTCGCCGTGGAGATCTCCGCCTCGTTCGGCGTGGCGCTCGGACCGTTCGCGGCCTCCGTCGATCGGCTCGGCGTGATGCTCGAGCTCGACCTCGGCGGCGCTACACCGATCGCCTTCGCCTTCAAGCCGCCGAACGGCATCGGCCTCTCCCTCGACGCCGGCATCGTCAAGGGCGGCGGCTATCTGGCGGTCGACCAGAACGGCTACTCCGGCGTCCTCGAGCTCAAGATGCTCGCGGTCGACGTGAAGGCGATCGCCCTCCTCAACACGCAGTCCGAGGTCGGCTTCTCGCTGCTGCTTCTGATCTTCGGACAGTTCCCGCCGATCCAGCTCTCCTTCGGCTTCACGCTGACGGGGATCGGCGGACTGATCGGCGTCCAGCACACGGCGAGCCAGCCCGCGCTCTCGCAGGCCCTGAGCGCGGGTCAGCTCGACGCGGTGCTCTTCCCCGAGAACCCGGTCGCGAACGCGCCGCAGATCGTGAGCACGCTGCGCACGATGTTCCCGGTGCGGCGCAGCGGCTTCGTGATCGGGCCGATGCTCGAGCTCGGCTGGAGCACGCCGAGCCTCGTGAGCGTGCGCCTCGGCCTGCTCGTCGAGGCGAACCAGTTCACGCTGCTCGGCCAGGCGGTGGTCGCGCTCCCGCCGCTGGTCTCGGCCGACATCGCCCTGCTCTACCTGCGGCTCGACTTCACGGGCTGGGTGGTGTTCGATCCGCTGCGCATCGGGTTCGACGCCAAGCTGATCCACTCCCGTGTCGCGTTCATCTCGATCTTCGGGCAGTTCGCCTTCCGCGCCTCGTTCGGCGACCAGCCGACCTTCATCATCAGCGCGGGCGGCTTCCACCCGCACTTCAAGGAGATTCCCTCCGACATCCCGTCGCCCTTCGACCGCGTCGGCATGAGCCTCGACATCGGCATCGTCGGCGTCTCCTTCAAGGGCTACTTCGCGATCACCTCGGCCACCGTGCAGGCCGGCGCGGAGCTCCGCGCCTGGGCCGACATCGGCATCGCGAGCATCGAGGGCGGCCTCGGGTTCGACGCGATCTGCTACCTCGCGCCGAAGTTCTACTTCGAGGTCGACATCTTCGCGTACCTCGACGTCCACGTGTTCGGGATCGACTTCGCCTCCATCCATCTCGACGGCGAGCTCGCGGGACCGGGCCGCTGGCACATCGCGGGCAACGCGAAGGTGCACACGCCCTGGCCGCTGCCGGACTTCTCGGTGCACGTCGACGAGCACTTCGGCAACGACGTCGACACGCCGCAGGTCACGGTCGACGTGTCGGAGCTCCTCGCGAAGGAGATCCCGAAGACCGGCAACTGGAGCGCGCAGCTCCCGACCGGCGGCGAGGCGTTCTTGAGCCTCGCGACGATCGATCCCGGCGCCGACCTGCTCGCGCATCCGCTGGGCTCGCTCCTGTTCCAGCAGAAGCTCGTGCCCTTCGAGCTCCGCCTCGACAAGGCGAGCGGAAGCAAGATCAAGGGCGCCAACGAGTTCTCCCGCGGGGCGCTGGTGCTCACGCAGGACGACGAGCCCACCTCGGTCGGAAGCGCTACCGCCCAGGCGATCAGCGACTTCTTCGCCGCGGCCCAGTTCCTCGAGATGTCCCAGGACGACAAGCTCTCGAAGCCCTCGTTCGAGTCCTACACCGCGGGGTACCGGCTGGCCAGCGAGGACTTCGACCTGGGCGAGATCGTCCCGGAGCCGCTGGGCTACGAAGAGGCCGACCTCGGGGCGGAGCCCGTGTCGAAGCTCCGCCGACGCCGAGCGTTCGATACGTACGTGGAGGGGGTGCACGGCGCGACCCTTTCCTTCGGCGCCGCGGGCCGCTCGCCGCTGCGCGACCGCGCCCTCGCGCAGCCCGCGCAGTCGGCCGCGTTCCGCGTCGATCCCGCGCCGGTGACCCTCGCCGACAAGGCCACGCTCGCCGTGGCAGGGGGCGGAGGGACCTTCACCAGCGTGTGGCGCGCGTCCCAAGCGCGCTCCTCCGTCGCGAGCGTCGATGCCGCGCGCGTGCAGGTCATCGAGCTCGCCGAGCTCGCCGCATGAGCGTCCCCTACCGCTTCATGCCCTGGTCGCGTCGCGGCCTCGCCCGGGCCCACGCCGCCCCCGATGCAGGCGGCGCCCTCGAGACGCGGCCGCGCATCCAGGTCGGCCTCACGCTCCAGGCGAAGCAGGACGGAGGCCCCGCGGCGGCGGTCTCGGGGAACGTCGACCTTCGCCTCTACGGCCCGGGCGACGTGATCGGCATCGACCACCGCCTCGTCGTGCGCACCGATCCGCGCCCCGACGTGACCGACTTCGAGCCCAACTACCTCGCGATCGTGGACTTCGATCCCCCCGACTTCCCCTGGCTCCTGACACCGGCGCGATCCAACGCGACCGACCACCTGCGTCCCTGGCTCGTGCTGGTGGTGGTCGAGCGCCGGAAGGTGGCGCTTCCCGTGCTGCGTCCCGGCCGGCCGCTGCCGTCGATCGCGCTCACCGCAGCACAGGTGACGACCGAGCTGCCCGACCTTGCCGAGTCGTGGCTGTGGGCCCATTCCCAGGCGGTCTCCACCGTCGACCCGAAGAGCGCCGGCGCGATGGAGACGCTCTCCCTCGAGATGCAGCGCTCTCCCGAGCGAAACGTCTCGCGCCTGGTCTGCCCGCGCCGCCTGACGCCGCGCACCGACTATCTCGCCTGCGTCGTGCCCGCCACCGACGGCGGCCGCCTGCGCGGCATCGGCCAGCCCTTCGCTGCCGCCTCTCTCGCGCCGGCGTGGTCCCTGCAGGCGCCGAACGACATCGAGCTCCCCGTCTACTTCTCGTGGACCTTCTCGACGGGCCCGGTGGGCGACATCGAGACGCTCGCGCGCCGCCTGCGCACCCCGAATCAGTACGGCGGCGATGCGACGCTTCTCGCGCAGCTCCGCCACATCGGCGAGCGGCCGGTGTACGTCGACGGCGACCGCCTGATGTTCGACGGCGCGACGCCGGGCCAGACCGTCTTCGAAGGCGCCATGGTCTCGCTCGGATTCGCGCCCGCACCGAGCAACACGACCTACGCCGGCAAGCTGCAGGAGATCCTGAACAGCGGATCGACGCATGCCTCCGACGGCAAGCCTCCCGCCGAGCACGTGCCGACGCTCGCGCCGCCGATCTACGGCGAGTACCCGGCGAAGCGACACACGGTCGACCAGGCACGGATCGGCCAGCACTGGCTCGACGACCTGTCGCTGCAGCCGCGCTATCGCCTCGTCGCGGGCTGGGGCGCCGAGGTCGTGCGACAGAACCAGGACGAGTTCATGCAGGCCGCCTGGGCACAGCTCGGCGACGTGCTCGCCGCCGAGCGCGCCTTCTCGCTGGCGCGCCTCGCGCGCGACGTGCTGAAGTGCGTCGAGCGCCGGCACCTCTCGAAGCTCTCCCCGGACCGCGTGCTCGCGGTGATGTCCGCGGCGCGGGCGCGCATCGCGCTCGGCCCGGGCGAATCGCTCTACGGCCGCATGGCCGGCGCGACGCTTCCGCAGGAGCTCTTCGACGGCTCGATGCGCCGCCTCGCGAGCCCCCGCCGCGCCGCGCTCAAGATGGCGCGCTGGCGTGCCCGCAATCTCGCGCTCCCGTCGGTCACGGCGCAGATGAGCGCCCTGGTCGACGACTTCGCCCAGGCGTCCTCCCGCGCGGCCAAGATCGACCCGAATCAGTTCGTGCCCGACGGCATCCTCGGCAGCCGCTCCTACGACTCCATCCCGCTCCCCGCCGACCTCGCGGCGCGGGTCGACCTCAGGCCGTACACGGGGCTCGAGGGGTCGATGACCGGAGCGGAGATCAAGGCCATCCAGGAGCAGAACGCCGCCGCGCGGAGCCAGGCGGCGGTGACGAGGAAGACGGCGCCCGCGATGGGCGACGTGTGGCACCTCGGGCTCCTCACCGAGACGCACGCGATCCGCGTCGCGCAGCTGCAGAGCGTGTCGCACGTCGCGATCACGGCTGACGTCGGCAGCCTGATCCAGCAGAGCAGCAAGGGCGCGACCGAGGGCGTGCTGCTCTCGGTGCAGCAGGGCCAGGTGCTGAGCCAGGCGCTGCGCATCGACGGGCGGAGCGGCGCGCTGAAGGCGGTGGGGAGCGCGCTCGTCGCGACGCCCGGCAGGAGGCCGATGCGTGCGCCCCGCGCGGCCGGCGCGGCGCTGGCAGCGGTCGCCGCCGTGCCGCCGAAGGCGCTCAAGCTCTACGGCAACAAGGCGGTCTTCTCCACGCTGCCGCCCTCGACCCTCGGCGGCGACCGAGCCGAGGTCGCAATCGACCTCGGAGGCCCCGGCGACTTCTCCAAGGTGCCGGCGCCCGGCGCGGAAGCAGCGGCCACCATCACGCTGCCGCCGGCGATCAAGGACCGCGCGACGCTCGAGCGCTACTCGGCGGCATTCAAGGAGTACCAGCGCGTCGTGATGCCGCCGGCGGGATCGACGATCACCGTCGAGGCGGTGGACTTCGCGACGGCGGCGAGCACCGCGGGCGCGCGCGCACGCACCGACGCCGACCGCACGGTGCCGGCGCGGCTCGCGAGCAGCCTCACCCTTGGCGGTCAGGCCGTCGCATTCTCGGGCGGCACGCTGAGCCACGCCTTCCTCAGCGCGTCGCTCGACGCCGCCCTCGTCGAGCGCCTGCGCTACGTGGTGCCGCTCACCTTCGACCGGGTGATGGCCTTCCCGCACCTCCCCTTCCCGCTCTCGCGCAAGCTCGAGACGTTCGCGCCCGACGTGTTCCTGCCGGGTGTGGGCGCGCTGCCCGAGGACTTCATCATGGCGGTGAAGACCAATCCGCGCTTCGTCGAGGCGCTGATGGTCGGCGCCAACCACGAGATGGGCCGCGAGATGCTGTGGCAGGGCCTGCCCACCGATCAGCGCGGAACCCCGTTCCAGCACTTCTGGCAGCGCCTCGACGGGAAGGACGACATCGACTTCCTCCATCGATGGAACGCCGTGCCCCTCGGACAGCAGCCGGGCAGCACCGCGATGATCGTGCTCCTCTTCCGCGGCCGGCTGCTGGAGCGCTTCCCCAACCTCTCGATCTACGCCTACCCGATCGTCGGGAGCGAGAAGCGACCGGGAGGCACGAGCCCGCCGCCGGCGGGCGACGACCCGAGCGAGATGGACCCGACGAAGGCCATCGTGCCGGTGATCCGCGGCCATCTGAACGCCGACATCACGTACGTCGGCTTCCCGATCCGCCCCGAGGAGATCGAGAAGTTCTTCTTCATCGTCGAAGAGCACATGACCGAGCCGCGCTTCGGCTTCGACGAGCGCGTCGGCGCGGGCCAGAACAGCAACAGCTGGCAGGACGTGGACTGGGACGACGTCCAGGTCGCGAACGGGAGCTACTTCGGCGCGGCGGCGCTCAAGCGCGCGCAGCCTGCGACCGGGCCGCGCTGGGTGGATCCGCATGCGGCCACCGTCGCCGACGCGGCCTTGCAGCGGCCGTTCCGCGGCTACTGGCGAGGCAAGGCGCTCGAGATGCCGGCCTGAGCCAGCACGGGAGACCCGATGGCGCCCATCGACATCGACCTCGGCGGCTTCACGACGGCGCGCGGCGAGCTCGACCGTCTGGCCGCCCGCCAGCGCGCCGCCGACCAGGAAGTCGCGGCGGCGAAGGGCGCGCTCGGCGCGGCGACGCGCGCCGGTGTCTCCCCCGACGAGATCGGACCGCTCGCGGCGCGCGTCGACGAAGCGCAGGCGGCGCGCAGCGCGCTCGTGCAGCAGCGCCGCGCCGTCCAGGAGCGGCTGGGCGCGCTGGCCGAGCGCCTGGTGCGCAATCGAGACCCGGCGGAGCTCGTCGGCAGCCTCGACGGCCATCAGCCGATCGCGCTCCTCCCGGTGCGCATCGAGACGCGCTACGTGCCGGTGGGCCGGCCCGACCGGCTGCGCATCCGCGTCTATCCCGACGACATCCACACCATCGACCACGAGGCCGCGCCGACGCCCGACGAGCAGCAGGCGGCCATGGCCTACTGGACCGCGCGCTTCGCCGGCAACGACGACGAGGCGGCGCGCCTGCTGCGCGACCTCGCGCGCAGCTACGGCCGCGGCCGCGCGGCCTGGCTCGTGCGCGTGCTCACGCCGACCAACCCGCTCCCGCCGCCCGGCCAGCAGGGCGTCCCGGCGTTCCGGGCGATCGACACGATCGACACCTTCTCCAAGGCCACGCGTGCCGTCCTCCTGCCCGAGCGCTGGTGCGCCGTCGGCTACGCGGCCGGGCGGGTCGAAGTGTTCCGTGTGTGGGGCAAGACCATTCCCGACGAGCTCGTGCTCTCGCCCGATTGGCTGGCCACCGACCAGCCCGAGGCGCTGCTCGGCGGCGATCGCGCTTGGATGGTCGACTTCGACGCGGCCCTCGCCAACGGCATGGCGTTGGAGGTGACGCAGCAGGACGTCGCCGGCCACTTCGACCTCGCGACGGGCACGCTCGAGCGCCTCGTCGTCGTCGGCTTCGAGTGGACGAAGGGCGCGGCCGACAGCGCGGGCGCCTTCGCCGACCTCCTGGCGGCACATCGCGACTCGAGCGGCTTCGGCTTCGCCTCCCTCGGCACGCCGACGAACAACACCGAGGCGGCCCGTTCCGGACACAGCGCCGCGGCGAAGCGCGAGCCTCCGCCGCCGGCCCCCAACGCGCCGCCCGAGGACCAGGACGCGCTGCAGCTCCTCCACTGGGCGTGCGGCCTGGCCCCGGGAGCCTTGCCGGCCGACAACATCGACCAGCCGCACCTGACCGACCAGCGCAGCGCCCTCCACATGATGAACCTGCTCTGGCGCGGCACCTTCGGCGACTACCTGCTCCAGAGATGGAACCCGCTCGTCGACGGCCAGGACGTCCTCGACACCGCGAAGCTCTTCGCCTTGCGTCGCTATGCGGCGTCGTACGTGCGACCCACGGGGCCTCTTCCGATCCTGCGCTTCGACGACCAGCCCTACGGGATCCTGCCCCTCGTCGGCCGTCGCTTCGTCGATCCGGGCGGCTCGCCGGTCGAGACCGCGATCGGAAAGGTGCTGGGCGTGCTGCGCCCGATGTGGGAGCTCGCGAGCGCGGGGGTCCCGCGTCTCGTGGACGGCGACGTCGAGCAGGCGAAGAGCATCCTGCAGACGGCCGCATGGTCGCAGACCGCGTTCTACCGCGACAAGGACGCGAATGCGATGTGCATCAAGCCTTCGCCGGTCAGCGGCGCGCAGACGAGCGGGCGCACGCCGGTGATCCAGAACCTTCTCGCCGCGCTCGGGCCCTACTCCTTCTACAACGTGGACATCGGCGTGTGCAACGACTTCCTGCCCGACCCGCCGTACTCCGCGGGCTATCTCGCCGGCGTGCCCTGGGTGCTGGCGGACGAGCAGGACCCGACGAAGGAGGCGGCGGCCGACACGACCTTCGTGGCGGCCAACGACTACCTCTCGAAGATCGGCGCCGCAGCGATCCAGACACCCGCCGCGGGCAAGGCCGATCTCGACAAGAGCCAGGCGGGCCCCGCGCTGCTGCAGGCCCTGGCCGCCTACTCCGTGCAGAAGGAGCAGAACGACGCGGTCGATCGCTTCCTCGTGGCGAGCGGCGCGCTGAATCGCGTGCTCTCGCGGACGACCACGATCATGCCCTACGTCGAGGAGCTGCCGCAGAACGAGGCGATGTTCACGGTGGAGACGCCGAAGGAGCTGGCGAGCCTCTCCGTCCCCGCGGTGAGCGGTCGCGCGACGCTCGGCGAGCACGTGGCCAACACGCTCGCGGCGCAGCTCCCTGCGCCGCCCAAGAGCCTGGCGTCGAATGCGGCCTCCGGGCTGTTCGACGGGCTGCAGGCGGTGCTCCCGCAGACGCGCGATCTCGGCGGCGTGAAGCTCAGCCTCGACTTCCTGGCCACGCGCACCGTGGGCGAGCTCAACGTCGCGTTCCGCTCGACGCTCGATGCGTTCTCGTACCGCCTCGACGCGTGGATCACCGCGCGCGCCAATCGCCGGCTCGAGCAGATCCGCGCGGCTCGGCCCCAGGGCCTCTACGTGGGAGGCTACGCCTGGGTCGAGAACCTGAAGGCCGATGCGCGACCCGACAGCGAAGGCTTCCTGCTCGCTCCCTCGCAGGCGCAGGCTGCGACCGCGGCCCTCCTTCGCAGCGGCTTCATGGCGAACCACGAGCAGGGCGCCTTCGACATCGCCCTCGATTCCAGGCGCACGCGTCGCGCCCTCGACATCCTGCAAGGCCTGACGCGCGACCAGCCGCTCGCCGCGCTCTACGGCTACCGCATCGAGCGCGCGCTGCGCGACGCGGGCCTCGGCAAGTTCATCTGGCCGCTGCGCCTCGCCTATCCCTGGCGCCCGGGCGCGGGGCAGCCCGACGGGCACGCGAGCGACGCGATCGGCGCGCGCGACGTGGTCGATGGGGTGGCGTTGCTGGCCGATTGGGAGAGCACGCGGGCGAACCCGGCCACGGATCCGGTGTTCACGAAGCTCGACGACACGCTGGCGAAGCTCGACCCCGCGCAGCCCGCGGCGAACGGTCCCGAGCGCAGCGGCGTCGAGGCCATCCTGGACGACGCGCTCGACCTCGCCGACAGCGTGAGCGACCTCTTGCTGGCCGAAGGCGCGCACCAGGTCGTGCAGGGCAATCCGGCGCGCGCTGCCGCGGCGATGGCCGTGGCCGACAAGCAGTCCCTCCCCATCGAGACCCAGGTCGACCGCACGCCGCGCGGCGGTGCGAGCTACACGCAGCGCATCGTCGCGCTGTGTCCCTCGCCGATCGACGGCTGGCCCGAGGATCGCCGCGCGCGTGCCGAGCCGGCCCTGAACGCCTGGCTCGCGAGCATGCTCGGCGACCCGACGCGCTATCGCTTCACGGCGCGCGTCCATCGCGCGGCGCCCGACGGCGCCGGCGACGTGATCGACGCCGACCTGCTCGAGGCGTCCTGGGCCGACCTCGGGCTCTCTCCGCTGTCCGCCGTGCTGCTGTGCGACGGGCCGACGGGGCACCGGCTCTCGGGCCCGGGGGAGACGGGCCTTCGCAGCGCGGTCGCGTCGGCGCTGATCGCCAAGCTCGGCGACCCGGCGAACGTGAAGGGGCTCGACATCGATCCGCTTCCCGCCGACGGTGCATTGCTCGGGCTCGCGCAGCTCGAAGCCATCGCGATGACGCTGAAGGCCGTCGTCGACAAGTCGCGCTTCGCCACGCGCAAGGACCTCGTGAGCGTCGACGACAAGCTCGAGGCCACCCTGCCCCCGATGGGCGAGTACGCCGGGGTCGACGTCGCCGAGATCGTGACGCGCGCCGGAGACCTCGTCGGCGAGTTCGACACCGCGCGCAACGCGCTTCTCGCGAGCGTGGGCGCGGATGCACTGCTCGCGGCGCTGGACGGCTTCAGCGACTTCCTTCCGCCGTCGGCGTGGCCCGCGCAGGTCTTCGCGATCGACGCCCCCGGCGCCGACCCGGGCACGCGCGACGCCCGCGCGGCCGAGGCGATCGAGGCATTGACGCCCCTCCTCGCCGCGATACACGACGACGTGCAGGCCGACCCGCCGCTCCTCGAAGGCCAGATCGCGGCCACCGACGCCCAGCGCGCGCAGCACGCGATCGCAGGCCTGAAGCGCCTCTTCGGCAAGGACTTCCCCGTCCTTCCGCGCTTCGTGCTCGGTCCCTATTCGACCGAGTTCAACGCCTCGCTCGCCGAGCAGGACGTGCTCGCCGCCTCCGACCCCTGGCGCATCCACGGCTGGCTCACGCAGGTGGCGCGCGTGCGCGACGGCGCCGATCGCCTCGCTGCCGCCATCTCCGCCCACGAAGCCCTGTGCGCGCCCCTCGCGCGCGGCGACCTCAAGCTGGTGCAGTTCCCACACCGCACCGGCCAGGTGTGGGCGGCCCTGCCCGAGGCCTGGCGCGAGGACGAAGGCACGCCCTTCGATCCCGCGCAGGTGCCGGAGGAGCTGCGCGACTACCTCGCCGCCCGCCCGGGCGCGCCCTACCGCGACATCCAGCGCGTGGCGCCCCACGTGGCGATCGCGCTCCACGCACCGGCGCTTGCAGCCATCGCCGCCGATGAGAGCATCGCGGCCTTCGTGTGCGACGACTGGCCGGAGTTCATTCCCGATCCGTTCCAGACCGCCGCGATCGCGTTCCACTACGACGCGCCGGGGGCGCGGCCACCGCAGACCATCCTGCTCGCCCTCCCGCCGAAGCTCGATCAGGCGGCCTGGAGCTTCGACGACGCGCTCGACGTGATCCACGAGGCCTTCGACCTGGCCAAGCTGCGCGGCGTACGGCCGCGCGATCTCGCCGGCGGGCTCGGCGCCCTCCTGCCAGGCAACTTCCTGCCGCAGATCTACACCGACGACCTGCCCAGCGTGCGCGTGCTCGAGATGATGCGCGAGGCGCTCCTCCACGTCGTGTCGGCCTCGGCGCAAAAGAGCGCTGCGTTCGCTCTCGGCAAGATCTGAGCGCGGAGGGAACGGATGCGATTCGAGATCAACAAGGCGGCGGCATCCAGCCGGTTCGTCGGCCAGAAGAAGCCGTCGATCACCGGCATCACGCGGCTCGAGACGCAGCCCACCTCGGTAGGACTGCAGGCCGGGCTCGCCGCGCCCTTGGCGGATCCGCTGTGGCTCCTCGCGCGCCAATGGCAGATGAACGAGTTCCAGGGCGAAGACGCCGGCACACCCTTGCGCCTGGCCTTCCGCGTGGAGGGCGTGAAGGTCGACGCATTCCGCGCCGGAGGGGACGCAGCGGCCCCCTGGCAGGCGATCGGCGAGCACGACGTGCCGCTCGAGACGCGGGTCGAGGCGGAGGCCGCCTGGGCCACCCACGCGAGACTGCGCGGCGAGGCGGGGCAGCACGCCTTGCGCATGGCGACGCCCCCCGTGCGCACGGCGCTCCTCGCCGCCTATCCGCTCGCGCTGACCGCCCCCACCGACCCCGACGCCGATCGCGCGGGGCTCCTGTGGTCGACCCTCCTCCACGCACGCACGCTCGACGCGCTCGCGCTCGCGACGGAGCTCCGACCGCTCCTCGACGGTGCCGGCGCGCTCACCGGCCTGCCCGCGCGCCTCGCCCTGGCGGGCGCCGACGCCGACGACGCCAAGACCATGCTCGCGAAGTGGCTCGCCTGGGCGGACGGCCTGCTCTACGAGGGAGACCCCGCCCACGCTTCGTGGCAGCGAAACCGTATGGAGTATGCCTTCGCGCTCCGGGCCGGCGACACGCGGCTCGAGTCCGACGAGTACACCGACGGCCACGTCGACTGGGAGGACTTCCGCGCGGCTCCGACGCCCGCGAACGGCGACGCAACGCGCCAGACCTTCGCCGTCGCGTCGCGGCACCCGACGCCAGTCCGCTATCCCGGCATGCCGGCCGAGCGCTTCTGGGAGTTCGAGGACGGCGACGTCAACTTCGCGGGCGCCGAGGCCGGCGTGACCGACCTCCTCCGGATGAGCGTCACGGAGTTCGCGCTCACCTTCGGCAACGACTGGTTCCTCGTGCCCGTGCGCCTGCCCGTCGGCTGGATCCACCGCGTGTCGGACTTCGTGATCACCGACGGCTTCGGCATCGCGGCCTCGGCCAACCCGATCGTGAACCCCGACGGCTCGCAGTGGACGCTGTACTCCGTGACGCCGGATCCGGGTCTCCAGGGCCGCTTGGACCATGCGCTCTTCCTGCCCGACAGCCTCGACGGCGTGCTCGAAGGGTCCGTGCTCGAGGAGACGATGCTCGCCCGGGACGAGATGGCGAACCTCGCCTGGGCCATCGAGAAGCGCGTGCAGGGCGTCTCCGGCGAGCCGCTCGATCGCGACCTCGAAGCGCGCGCCCTCGCCTTCCAGCAGCGGATCAACTTCGACGGCGGCGTCGACTCCCCTGAGCTCGTCTACCGCATGCAGACCCCGGTGCCGGCCAACTGGATCCCGCTCCTCCCCGTGCGCGACCCGACGCTCGATCTCGGCGATCCGCTCTCGATCCGCCTCGCGCGTGCCGGGCTGAAGCGCTTCTACCCGGAGGCGAGCGTGGCGGTGATCGGCGCCGCCGAGCCCGACTACGAAGCCTTCCTCGACCTGCTCGATGCGCAGGACGACTTCATCACGCGCGTCCCGATCGACGACGAGCTGCGCGCCTACGTCTTCTACCCGCGCGGCTGGATGCTGCGTCGGGATCCCCTCCACCCGATGCCCGACGACGACACGCTCGTGATCGAGGAGGAGGAGGTCCCGCGCATCGGCGCGACGCTCAAGCGCAAGTTCCAGTACGCGAGGAGCAGCGACGGCCGGACCTGGCTCTGGCTCGGTCGCAGCAAGACCGCGGGCCGCGGCGAGGCGCAGAGCGCCCTGCGCTTCGACGTGGCCGTGAAGCGGGACACCTTGCGCTGAGGTCCACGTCTCGCGCGAATCCGCCTCCCCGCGGACCCGCTCGCCGCGAGAGCCGCGAGCCCGCATGAGATGAGCAGCACGCTGGAAGGCTCGGGAACGGCGTCGATCGCGGCCCCTCCCCACTGCGCCACGCCGGCGAGACTGACCCCCGCGTTGTCGAACAGCCCATCCACGCCCGGATTCCACAGTCCGGTGACGATGTCGAGTCCGTCCGTCGCGACGTGGGCTCCGACGCGGAGCTCCAAGGTGCCGATGGTGAACGTGGCATCCGCCGGGCCGAGGCCGAGGGTCTCGGCCTCGAAGGTGAGGACCCTTCCCGCGCGCGCCGAATGACTCTCCTCGATTCCCGCGACGACGCCCGGCGAGAAGGAGAACGCGAACCCAGCGGGCGTCCGCTCCTGTGCCGCGAGGACGTCCACCTCGTCCTTGAGGTCGTCGTCGAACTGGAGCGAGAGCCCGTAGGAGCTCACGCCCTCGGGCCCTGCGTGGAGGCGCAGCTCGGCCACAAGCACGTCGCCGGGCGCCGCGACGATCGTGCTCCCGCCGACGCCGCCCGCCCCCGTCGTCGAGACGAAGACGATCTCCACGATCGGGATCGCCCGGGCCGGTGCGCCGACGCCCAGCGCCACGAGGAGACCGGCGATCGAGCGCACCGCGCGCGAGGCACGGCGCCCGTCAAGGCACCCGATCGCACGCTTCCACCGCAGCATCCCGAAACCTCCGCTTCCGGCGCATCCGGCGCCGATCAATAGGGCGAGCACACCGGCGAAGGGAAGAAGACGGAGCCGTGGCCCGCGCAGGGCATGGCCGAGGGACCCGGGGCCGTGCCGTAGCGATCGCGGAGCAGGTTGAAGTCGGGCAGACCCACCACGCCGTCGCCGTCGAGATCGGCGTCCGGGTCGTACCCCGACTGCCCCCGCCGTTTCTCGGAGGCCTGGTCGATCCGGTTGAGATCGCCGATGTCGATCTCGAGGTTGTTGTCGATGTCCGGATCGCAAGCGTTCCCGAAGCCGTCGCGGTTCGAATCGCGCTGGCTCGGGTTGGGATCGAGCAGGCAGTTGTCACACGAGTCCCCCCGCCCATCGTGGTCCGCGTCCCCTTGCGACGCGTTCCGGACCGCGGGGCAGTTGTCGTCCGCGTCCACGACGCCGTCGCCGTCGGCATCGGGCGCCAGCGCGAAGTTCACGACGTCGCGGCGCTCGTCGTCCGTCAGATCGAACAGTGCGCGGCGCTGCGGCTGGCTCAGGCTCCCGGCGTAGAACTGCGCCTCGATGAGCGATGCAGACTGGGCCACGAAGTGGAGGAGGATCGCTCGGCCCCGGGCCGGCACCGGAACGTCGAAGTGGATCGTCACCGTGCCGCCGCGACGCACGTCCGTGCTCACCGACGTCGGCTGGAGTCGCGCGCCCGCCCCCGAGAAGACCTCCGTGGTGGCGGCGGCGCCCCCCTCGGCGATCGCATCGTCGAGCACGAAGGAACGGTCGCGCGCGTCGAGCACGCCGTCGGCGTTCGACGTGGCCACCACCCCGATATCGAGATCGGTGCGCAGGTCCGACACCAGATCGACCGGCACCAGGGCCGGCGTCGAGGTCGGATTCTCGAGAATGTCCAGGACGCGGGCGAAGGACTCGTCGGACGGCACCAGGATCTTCCGTCGCGCCACGATCCCACCGGAGGTCGTCGGCTGCAGCACCAGCTCGAGCTTGTCGCCCTCCACGACGCCGCTCGCCGCGACGCCGTAGATCGGGGAGCGAAGCGCGCGCAGGAGCGCGGTATTCGAGGAGGACAGGTCGAGCGCCCCATCGCCCTGGATCCTCCAGGATCGCCCCTGACCGTCGGTCGTGTACACGGGAAGCGAGCGGGACACACGGTCGTCGAAGCGGTCGAGCGGGTCCGTGCCATCCTGGAGCATTTCTGCCCCGTCGTTTCGCCCGCCGCCGTCGCTGTCGGCGAGCGCGGGATTCGTCTGGTAGAGGTGGACCTCCGCTCCATCCCCGAGGCCATCGCCGTCCGTATCGGACATCGAGGCGTCCGTGCCGTAGGCGATCTCCTCGAGATTCGTGAGGCCGTCCCCGTCCGGGTCGAGCTCTGCGTCGGCCGGGTTCCTCGGGTCGAGTCGGGCCGAGACCTCCACCCCGTCGGAGATCCCGTCCCCGTCGGAGTCGGCCCGAAGCGGGTCGAGCGCCCGCTGGAGCTCTTCGCCGTCGCCGAGCCCGTCGCCGTCGGAGTCCCGCTTCGTCGGATCCGTCCCCAGCCGACGCACCTCGATGCCGTCGCCGATTCCATCTCCATCGGTGTCGACGCTCGAGATCGATGTTCCTCGCGCGGCCTCGTCGAGATTGCCGAGGCCGTCCCCGTCGGCGTCGCCGACCGCGTCGGCCGGATTCGTCGGGTCGAGCCCGGCGTAGACCTCGTCCCGATCGCGGAGCCCGTCTCCGTCGGTGTCCGCCTGTCTTGGGTCGGTGCCGTTCCTCTGCTCATCGAGCTCGACGAGTCCGTCCCCGTCGGTGTCGCCGTACTCGTACGTGTAGGCGTGGGGGTCGAAGCCGCTCCGCACCTCGAAGCCGTCGAGCAGGCCGTCGCCGTCGCTGTCGGCGCGGAGCGGATCGGTGGCATAGGCATCCACCTCCTCGCCGTCGAGAAGGCCGTCGCCGTCGCTGTCGGCGAGGGCGGGATCCGTCCCCGTGGTGCGCTCGCGGAGGTTGCTCAGCCCATCGCCGTCCGGATCCGCACCCGCGTCCGACCCGTTCAGGGGATCCAGGCGGAAGCGCACTTCGAAGCCGTCGGGGAGGCCGTCGTGATCGCTGTCGGGATCCGT
This sequence comes from Myxococcota bacterium, assembly GCA_035542715.1. Classification (GTDB taxonomy): domain Bacteria; phylum Myxococcota_A; class UBA9160; order UBA9160; family UBA9160; genus DATKKW01. The sequence continues at coordinate 8,175 of DATKKW010000053.1, read as the reverse complement.
GGGAGACGTCCCGTAGGCCGCCTCGTCGGCGTCGGCGAGCCGATCGCCGTCTGCGTCCGGCGGTGGCGCGAAGTTCACGACGTCCATCCGCTCGTCCGGCGCGAGGCCGCGCAAGGCCGAGCCCTGGAGGTTCCTCAGCGCTTCGGCGTGCGCCGTCGCCGTCGGGCCATCGCCGCTCTGGACGCCGAACTCGAGGACGATCGCACGACCGTGGGCGGGAACCGTGATGGTGTAGATATACGTGAGCGCCCCCGAGTAGCGGAGCACGCTCGTCGGTCGCACTGTCGCACCGGGGCCGGCGACGACGTGCGCAATCGCCGATGCTCCGCCCGGCCCATCATCGGTCACGACGTAGTCGTCCGTCGTCTCGAACGTGGTGTCGCCGTCGGACGTCGCAACGACGCTCTCCGTGCCAAACGTTCCGAACGCCGACCGGAGCTGCAGGCTCACGGTGGTCGGAGCCGAGCCCGTGTTCTCCAGGATCTCGAGGAATCGAGCGAAGCCGGCGTCCGTCGGGACGAAGAGCTTGCGGCCTACCCGGACACCCGGCGGGTAGCCCGTGTACGGCGGGAAGACGAGCTCGCGCCCGCCGTCCTCCGCGCCGACCAGGGGACCGGGAGCTGTGTAGAGGTAGTTCGTGAAGCCGCCGTACGCGAACGCACGGTTCGTCCCGAATCGGATCACCCCGTCGCGGGTGGGGTCCCAGCTGAAGCCGTCTCCGTCGACGAGCGGACCGAGCGCATCGCGCACGTCGTCGCTGGGGTCCAGAGGATTCGTGCCGTCCTTCGTCACCTCGGTGCCATCCGCGCGCGATCCGCGGTCGCTGTCCTGGGAGAGGGGCGACGTGTGGTAGACGTTCACCTCCGCTCCGTCCGGGAGACCGTCTCCGTCGCTGTCGGCGCGGAAGGGAAGCGTGCCGAGCGACAGCTCGTCGGCGTTCGAGAGTCCGTCTCCATCCGGGTCCTCGGCGGCGTCCGCGACCACGGGATCGAGGCCAGCCCCGATCTCGGCGGCATCGGAAAGGCCGTCGCCGTCGCTGTCCGCGAGGTGAGGATCGCTGCCCTTGAGGATCTCCGCGCCGTCCGCGAGGCCATCGGCGTCCGTGTCGTAGCTCGTGGGCGCCGTCCCGAAGACCTCGACCTCGACGCCATCCGCCAGGCCGTCGTAGTCGGAGTCCGCGTTCTTCGGGGACGTTCCCTGGGCGAGCTCCTCGGCGTTGGAGAGACCGTCTCCGTCCGGGTCGAGCGCCGCGTCGTCGCGGAGCGGGTCGAGGCCGTTCGTGACCTCGACGCCGTCCTGCATCCCGTCCCCATCGCTGTCGGCGTTCGCCGGATTCGTGTGATAGGTCGTGGTCTCGGCGACGTCGGTCAGGCCGTCTCCGTCCGTGTCCTGGAGCGGGTCGATGACGACGGGCGCGCCAGCTTGCAGCGCGCTCTGGAAGAACGCGACGCGCTGATCGCGGGCCGGCGCAGCGACCTGGGGGCAGAAATGGCCCTCGTACTGGAACTCGCAGCCCGGGGTTGGCGGCAGGCCCGGGAAGACGGCCGGCACGTACTGCGTGAGGGCAGCCGTCGTGAGCGCGTCGACGTTCGCCGAGAGCGGTGCCGTCGCGACGGGGAGGAACGGAACGGGCCGCTTCACTCCGAGCTGCGCGATCGGCCCGAGGCCGTTCGCGAGCGCTTCGGTGGCGTCGTTCGGCACCAGGGCGTCGCCGAGCCCCTCCTGCAGCAGGACGCTCGCGCGGCGGCCGTCACCCCCGAGCGACAGCGGCATGCGGTAGAGGAAGGGAGCGTGGTTGTGGGCGTCCTGCACGTCGTAGCCGGCCTGGAAGAGCGCGACGCCGACCCAGATGTCGGACGGCGTCAGTCCGGGCACGACCTGCGGGAGCTGCTGGAGGAGCAGCGGAGCCGCCTCCGGCGACTGGACGAGCACTTCGCCGAGCCGCGCGCCCCCCGCCACCAACGCTGCCGAGCGGATCTCGGGCAGGTACGGGAGGATGCCGGGCCCGTGGTTCGCTCCTTCGCTGATGCCGTGGTAGGCAAGGGGCGCCGCGACGTCGAGATCCGGCCGGCCGTCGGGCGCGCCGACGGGCAACACGTCGAGGCTGCCGAGCCCCTGGATCATGCGCACGAAGGCGATCTGCTCGGCATGCGTCTCCGCCCAGTAGTCGGGGATCTTGCGGTTCGCGAGGATTCCGCCGAAGGCTGCCTGGACCTGGTCGACGAGGTCGCTCGAGACCTCGCGGTTCAGGACGTCGGTGAAGCCGATCACCGCGAAGCCGGCCGGCGCGAGGAAGTAGGAGGCGTTCGACTCCACCTCGAACTCGGCGCTGCCCGGATTCCCATGCTGGTGGATCACGATGGGGGCCGGATGCGCGAGGGCCGTCGTCGGGATCGCCAGCACGAACGGAATCGGTCGCGTCGACTGACGGACGGGCCTGCCCTGCCCGTCGCGGGCGAAGTTCGCCCCCGAGCGGTAGTCCGGCGCCTGCCACGTTCCCCGCACGACTGCTGCGACACCCCCGCCGAAACCTTGCTGCACACTCGTGATCGTCCAGGCGGGCGGGGGCTGCGAGAACACGTCCGCCCGCACCACCGCCAGGTCGAGGGGGATCGTGTCGGTCGAGCGAACGTGCACGCTCAGTGCCAGCGCGAGATCGTCGCGAGGGATCGCTGGCGAGGCAGCCTCGACGAAGTCGAGCACGTCCGCCACCGCGGCCCGCGCACGGACCACGGCCGGCGTATCGACACCGGTCGGAGCCGCGAGGACGGAGGCGAAGAACGGCGATGGGGCGAGCGGCTGTCCGCCCAACGAGAGCGCTCGATTCGTGACGACCAGGCCATAGCGCCCGCGAGGCCGCAGAGGCACCGAGGGGAAGATCACGATGGTGTAGCCGGTGACGGACTGGCTGGTGGTGTCCCCGCGCGGCGTAAGCTGGAACGGCACCCGCTGGCCGTAGCTCGGACTCGTCGGATCGAGATCGAAGAGCGCCACCGACGCCAGCGGGTCCAGCGACTCGGCGGAGGTCCGCGGGACGGATTGCGGCCACAGCGGCTGGTCGAGCTCGACCACGATCGGGCCGCTCGGGCTGAACCCGTCGATCTTGTTCACCTCCGCCAGCAGCGCGGTGTACACGGTCTCCACATCCGGCGTCCGGTCGGGCACCGGCGCATCGACGCGGAGGCCGGTCGCCGTCGACGCGTCAGGGGTGAGCCAGTAGTCGTCGGGGAAGGGAGCGAGGCCCGTCACAACGTCGCGGTCGTAGAGCACCTTCGGGCTCGACGCGGCAGCGAGCGTCAGGAAGGAGAGGCTCGTCGGGCCCGACGGCCCGCTCCAGGAGACCGTGCAGCTCGCCGCCGGCGGAAGCGCCGCCAACGGGTTCAGGACGACGGTGTCGGTCCCGAGGATCTCGGTCGTGACGGCCTGGGAGGCTCCCCCGCAGACGACCCCGAAGGCGTCCGGAGCGAGACCTCCGACCGGTGAAGCGAAGTGGAGGATGACCCAGGCGCTGGTGGGGACGCTGCTCGCGCCGGCGAGGGGCTGGCTCGAGGTCAGCGCCGGAAGCGGTGTGGGGCCGCAGCCCAGCGTGCCGCGGAAGACCAGAAGCAAGAGTACCAGGAAGCGCAGCCGCAGATCCCGCGTCCAAGGCACCGCCCGCAACACGACTTCGCCTCCGGCGCCGCTTCGCCGCCCACCGCCCGCATCGCTCCGACCGGTATCGCGTTCGCAGCCGCCGACACCGCCGTTCGCGCAACCTACACCGCGCAGCGCAAGCCGATCAATCGAAAAGGCGGTGAGGGACGCATTCCCTCACCCCCCAGAACGGGGGGTGAGGGCCTTTGAGCGGTGCGTTGTGTCAACCCGAGCCTAGTTGCCGGTCTCGACCGCGCGGATGCGTGCCGAGAAATCCGGATCCTGGTCGGCGGCCTTCGCGCGCGCGTCGATCCGGCTGCGCCGCTCGAGCTCGTCGAACGGCAGGCTGCTCTCGAGCCTACCCTGCTCGTACAGGAGCTCCGGCAGGTAGCCGTTCGCGAGGAGCCGCCAGTCGAACGGATTCGCGCCAGGGTTCAGGTGGCGCGCGTGCTGGTGGATCGTCGTCGTGCAGTTGTCGGTGAGCGCGTTGTACCACGCCGGCCGCTCCGCGAGCGCGTTGACGCTCGCCAGGTAGTCGAGCAGGAACGCGCGCGCGGCGCCCGGGCGGGCCGGCTTCACGCGATACATCCATACGTGCTCGCCGCGATAGTTCGTGCGGAGCCGTACGACGTCGCGCTCGTCGGCGACCACGTAGTAGATCGGGTACTGGCGGAAGAAGCCCGCGACCGCGGAGTACTCCTGCCCGACGACCTTGCGCGTCTCGATCGAGATCGCGAGGTGTTGCCCATCGGAGAACGACCACGAGACGATCGTGTGCGCGATCGCCGGCCCGCTCCAGTGCGAGAAGAACATGTCGACGCCGTCGAGCTTCGAGAGATCGTAGGTGCGCGTCTCCCAGCGCGGCGTGTAGTCGGTCTCGGAGCGGTAGTCGAAGTCGCGGACGTTCTCGATCGTGAGCTGGTCGCCGACCAACGTCGCGCGGGGCAGCCGGGCGACGTCCGGCTGCCAATGGGCCTCCTGCGGCGGCTCGAGCGAGAGGTACCAGAGCAGCACGGCCGCGAAGATCGCTGCCACGAGCGCGCAGCCGCGCGCGAACGAGCCGAGCACGCGGAAGCCGAGCAGGCCGACGACCACCGCCCCTCCCGCGAGGAGCTTCCCCGCGAGCGGCGGACCCGGGATCGTGTAGCCGAGCACCAGCGCGCACCAGCCGAGCACCGGGAGCAGGAGCAGGAAGACGAGGCTGCGGGCGAGCATGCTCATCGTTCACGGCGCTCCGGGCGGCGGCTGCGGTGCCGTGCCCGCCTCGTGCCTCCGGTGCGGCCTCGGTCCCGGCGCCGCTCCGTCCGCGGGATCGCGGATCGGCATGGCGGACAGCCGGCCGTCGGAGCCGCCCTCGTGTCTCCGCGGCGCGGTGCTCGGCATGCGGGGCGTCAGCCTATCGAACCGGTCGGCCCGCCGCGCACCCGCCCAGCGGCGCGCGCGATGGATCGGCGCTCCGGCGCACCGGCTCCGCCCGACGCCGAGGCAGGCTCCCCCTGCCTCGCACGCCACGACGCTGCTCGTCGTCGCGACGAACGAACTCCCCCCGCAGGCGGCGGCCCTTGGGGGGCGTCCCTCTCGTGTGCTCAGGTCACCCGTCGCTTCGCGGCCGGCGCGTCGCGCATGCCCCGCCAGCCGCGAAGCGCCGAGCGCTCCGACTCCTAGCTCGTCGTCTTCTTCTTCTTGTGGGCGGTCGCCACCTTTCCGCCCATCTGGGTGCACTCTTCCGCGCTCTTCACCATCTCGGTCGTCTTCTTGCCGTCCTTCGTGACCTCGCACTTCACCTTGTTCCCCGTCTCGGCGGCCCGGCTCGCAACCGGAGCGGCGAGAAACACCGCCAGTACCGGCGCCATCGCGAGCGATAGAGTGAGTGCCTTGCTGCGGATCATCGGGTTCTCCTTCCCGTTCTCAGGGAACGGTGCGCCTTCCAGACTACACGAATCGTGCCGCGAGCCGGGCGTGATCCCATGGCCGCGGCGAGCCCCTCTGTGACACATTTGCGCACGGCATCTGTGGCGCGGCGATCCGGACCACGAGCGCGCAGACGGATCCCGGGCGCGGTCGGAGGGTGAACCGATAGGCTGGCCGCGCAGCTGGGGGCTGCCGGACCGGGCGGGCGCCAACCTCGCCGCGCTGATGGCCCTCTTCGGCGCGCGGGGTCTTCGCCCCCAGCGCGTGGCAATCGGCTATCTCGGCGCATCCTGAATCGTCGCCGCTGCCGCCTGGGGAGGATCGAAGCTGGTCGAGCTCCTGCCCGTCGCGGATCTCGGCTTCCCGGGGGTCGTCCCGATCGGCCTCTGGTGCGGACTCGCCTACTGGATCGCGCGGCGCAGCCCCCTCGCGGCGATCCTCCAGCGCACGATGCGCTTCGTGCTCCCCTTCCTCTTGATCGCCGTCGGCGTCTACATCCTGAGCGATGCGGTGACCGACGCGCTGGCTTCGTGAGCACCGAGCCCACCTTCCCCGTGGCCTTCGCGCTGCACAGTGACCCCCGACGCGTCGGCGGCTCCGAGCCGCGTGGGCCCCGTCCCCGCGAAACGTTCACCGACCGAGCGAGCGCGTACGCGTTCCGTCACCGCGACGTCACGTCTCGGCCGTAGTCTCCGCGCCCGATCGGGAAGAACGAGGAGAAGACGGCATGACGAAGAGCTCACGCTCCGCACTCGGTCTCGCGCTGGTCGCGATCCTCGCGGCCCCGGCCGCCGGCGCTCGCGGCTCGGACGACGGCCGGCCGCCCGCGAACCCGGCGACGATCGCGGTCTACGGCGACGCGCCCTACGGAACGTCGCCGACCGACGTGAGCCAGCTCCTCGCTACCCCCGCGTTCATCGACTCGATCAACGCAGATCCCGACGTCAGCCTCGTGATCCAGGTCGGCGACATCCACTCGGGCAAGCAGTACTGCACGCAAGCGTACGATCAGGCGATCTTCGACCTCTGGAAGTCCTACAGCGATCCGCTGATCTACACGCCGGGCGACAACGAGACCACCGACTGCAACAAGAAGGCCGAGGGGGGCGGCGCCTACAACGCCGCGACCGGCCAGATCGACTACGTGCTCGATCCCAGCGGTGTCCCCGTCGGCTACGCCCAGGGCGATCCGGTCGCGAACCTCGAGCTGATCCGGTCGATCTTCTTCCCGATCCCGAACCTCACGCTCGGAGCCCACAGGCGGCTCGTCCTCTCGCAGGCGCTGGCCTACGACCGCCGACGTCCGTCGGACAGGAAGTTCGTCGAGAACGTCCTCTGGCTCGAGTCGGGCGTGCTCTTCCTGACGATCGATCTTCCCGGCGGCTCGAACAACGACACCGACGTCTGGTACGGCGCGCCGACCGAGACCGCGGCGCAGACGCAAGCGCGCACAGAGCGCACCGGCGCGGACCTCTCCTGGCTCGACATCGGCTTCACCCTCGCGAAGCTCGTGCGCGCGAAGGGCGTCGTGATCGCGGCACAGGCCGACATGTGGGACCCGGAGAAGGGCGCGGCGCACCAGGCTGGCTACGAGCCCTTCGTGCAGAGCGTCGCGTCCCACGCCACCGACTTCGGCGGGCCCGTGCTCATGTTCAACGGCGACTCGCACGTCTATCGCTCCGACAACCCTCTGTCGTCGACGGCGAGCTGCACCTGGGAGCTTGCCAGCCCGTGCGTCTCCGTCGCGGACATGCACCCGGGCTACGAGGTTCCGAACTTCCACCGTGTCGTCGTCCACGGCAGCACGTTCCCGCTCGAGTGGCTGAAGCTGACGGTCGATCCGAGCGCGAGCGGCGACGGCCCGACGTCCTTCGGGCCCTTCCGCTGGCAGCGCCAGATCCAACCCTAGCTGGACGCGCAGCGTGCTCGGAGGAGGGCGCCGTTCCGGGAGCTGAGCTGCTTTCGGAATTCCGGACCACGACGAGCGTGAGTCTTCGGCAAACCGGGCCCCTGGCAGGGCCTGAGGAGTTTGCCCGGGCAGACCTTCTACCGCTGGAAGAAGCAGTACGCCGGGATGCAGTCGGACCAGGGCTTGCGCGCCCGTGGTTGCGAAGGCCAGAGCTCCGACGAACGCGGCGGCGAGGGACTCTGTCCGTCCCTTCTCTTGCTAGTCACGCGACAGTGCTCTCTGCGCTTCCTGCTCGAGATCCTCGTACGACGCCTTTTCGACCGTGACACCGACCCCATCGATCGTTCCGCCGTGGAACGTGCCGGGCGTCCTGTATTCGGCGCTGACGGCGTCGCCGCTGTCGTAGCCGACGCACAGGCCGTCACCCGACAGCGTGAACTTGGCAGGCTGCGTCCTCATCGGGCCCTCGCCGACGACCTTGTCGTTGATGTACAGCTTCATCGTGCCCACTGACTCCTTGTTCGGGCCCGCGCCGGTCCTCGTGAACTCCATGCCGAGCGTGTACTTGCCGGGCTTCAGTTCCTCCGAGGAGACGAACTTCTGCTCGGGCTTGATGCCGAGGAAGTTGTAGACGTAGTAGAGCTTGTGATCCTTGATGAACAACGCGTGTCCGCCGAAGCGCGAGCCGTGGGCGAAGACGACGCCGCCGGCATCCGCATCGG
>DATKKW010000052.1:0-170226 GCA_035542715.1 Myxococcota bacterium | reverse complement strand
AAACCTGGCCGCGGCCGTGCCCTACAAGGACGAGGTCGAATTCCTGCAGAACGCGGTCGGCGAGCTGGTTACCACGCCGGGCTTCTTCAATGCCCCGGAGATCAAGAGTTGGTGGACGCAGTGGCAGCAGTATGGCGGTTGGTGGAATGCGCAAGCAGGCCTCGAGACGCCCTCCGCCCTCGACCAAAAGCTGGATCTGCCGGCAGCCGAGTTCGACGGCGACGGGGAATATTATCTCTTCCCCTTCCCGTCCCCGATCCTGGCCGACGGTGCGGGCGCCAACCGGCCCTGGCTGCAGGAGACCCCCGACCCGACCACCACGGTGATGTGGAACACCTGGGTCGAGATCCATCCGGATACCGCCGCCAAGCTGGGCGTGACGGACGATGACCTCGTCAGGGTCACCTCCCCCTTCGGGGAAATTGAAGTTTCCGTTTACCGGTATCCCGCCATCCGCCCCGACACGCTCGCCATCCCCTTCGGGCAGGGGCATACCGCCCTCGGGCGCTACGCCCAGGGCCGCGGCACCAACCTGGCAAAGCTGCTCGGCCTGAGGCTCAACACCGCCGGCGACCTCGCCTACACCGCCCTCAAGGTCAAGGTCGAGAAGACCGGCCGGAAGAAGCCCCTGGCCCGCTTGGAAAGCCGTCTCGGTGTATACGGGAATTTGACCAAATAAGGAGTTTATGGATGCCAACTACCAGCGAACAACCCCAGGCGAAGTGGGGCATGGTCATCGACCAGGACTTGTGCACCGGCTGCCAGGCCTGCGTCACCGCCTGCGCCATGGAAAACAACATTTCCTTCGTCGGCGAGGAGGACGCCGGCTACGGGCGCAGCATGCAGTGGATGCGCATCGAGCGCTTCTGGACCGGCACCTTCCCCGATGTGACCACGGACTTCCAGCCCATGCTCTGCCAGCAGTGCGGCGAGGCGCCCTGCGAGCCGGTCTGCCCGGTGTACGCCTCGGTGCACAGCGAGTCGGAGCAGATCAACGTGCAGGTCTACAACCGCTGCGTGGGCACGCGCTACTGCGCCAACAACTGCCCCTACAAGGTGCGGCGGTTCAATTTCTACCTGTTCAGCGATTTCGAGACGCCGGTCCTGAAACTGGCGCGCAATCCCGACGTCAGCGTGCGCAGCCGCGGCGTCATGGAGAAATGCACGTACTGCGTGCAGCGGATCAACGAGGCCAAGATCGATTCCGAGCGCGAAGACCGGCAGGTACGCGACGGCGAAATTCAGACCGCGTGCCAGCAGACGTGCCCGGCCGAGGCGATCGTCTTCGGCAATATCAACGATAAGAACAGCCGCGTGGCCAAACTGAAGGCCGATGAGCGGAATTACTCGCTGCTGGCGGACCTGAACACGCGCCCGCGGACCACATACCTCGCCACGCTGCGCAATCTCAACCAGGATCTGGAGTCCTAGCCAATGGCCGATGAACAACAGGTGATCGACAAGCCGGCTCCCAAGCAGATCATTGCTCCGGGGTACACCTTCGGTACGATTACCGACCAGATCGCCACGGTCGTACTGACGAAGAAGACGCCGATCTTCTGGTTCGCGACATTTGCGGTTGGCATTGCGTTGCTGCTCCTGTTTCTGCTGGCGGTCGCGATTCTCTTCACCAAAGGCCTGGGAATCTGGGGACTGCGCTCGCCGACGTTCTGGGCTTGGGACATCACGAATTTCGTCTGGTGGGTCGGTATCGGGCACGCCGGCACACTGATCTCCGCCATCCTGCTGCTGCTCAACCAGCGCTGGCGCAACTCGATCAACCGCTTCGCCGAGGCGATGACGATCTTCGCCGTGGCCTGCGCAGGCATGTTTCCGATCCTGCACCTGGGGCGTCCGTGGCTGATGTACTGGCTGTTCCCTTATCCGAACACGATGGGGATCGAGCCTAATTTCCGCAGTCCGCTGGTGTGGGACGTGTTCGCGGTCTCGACTTACGCGACCGTTTCGGCGCTCTTCTGGTTTGTCGGCCTGATACCTGACCTGGCGACCTTGCGCGACCGGTCCAACAATCGGTTTCTGAAATTCACCTACGGCATCCTGGCGATGGGTTGGCGTGGATCGGCGAAGCACTGGAGCATTTACGAGACGGCATCGCTGCTGCTCGCGGGACTGGCGACGCCGCTGGTGCTCTCGGTCCACACGGTAGTCAGCTTCGACTTCACCATCGGCATCGTGCCCGGCTGGCATAGCACGTTCTTTCCCCCGTACTTCGTCGCCGGCGCCATCTATTCGGGCTTCGCCATGGTTCTGGCGTTGGCGATTCCGCTGCGCGCAGTCTACGGACTCCAGGGCCTGATCACGGATACGCACCTGGACTATTGCGGCAAGGTGATGATGGCCACCGGGCTGATCGTCGGGTACGCGTACATCCTGGAAGCCTTCCTGGCCTGGTACAGCGGCAACGTCTTCGAGCAGGCTGTGATCGCCAACCGGATGTTCGGGCCATACAGGCTGGAGTATTGGGTTTTGGTGGCATGCAACGTCATCGCGCCGAACGCGCTCTGGTTCACGAAAATCCGCAGAAGTCCGGTGCTGCTGTTCATTTGGTCGCTGATCGTGCTGGTGGGCATGTGGCTGGAGCGGTTCGTGATCATCGTCAGCAGCCTGGCGCAGGACAACCTGCCGGGCTCCTGGCGCCTCTTCGAATCCACGCGTTGGGATTGGGCGACGTACCTGGGCTCGATCGGTCTGTTCCTGTTCCTGTTCTTCCTGTTCATTCGTCTGCTGCCCATGATTTCGATCTTTGAGGTCCGCACGCTGCTTCCGCAGGCCAAGGTGGAGGAGGAGGCGCGCGGATGACCAAGCCGATTTACGGGGTGATGGCCGAGTTCGACAGTCCTTCCGCGCTGGTGGCTGCCGCGCATGCCGCGCGCGAGAAGGGCTACCGCAAGCTGGACGCCTATTCGCCGTTCCCGATCGAAGAATTGAGCGATGCGCTGCACCTGCACCACAACAAGCTGCCGCTGATCGTGCTGATCGGCGGGATCGTGGGCGGAACGCTGGGGTACCTGATGCAGTACTGGATCGCGGTGGACTACTACCCGATCAACATCGCCGGGCGTCCTCTGCATAGCTGGCCTTCGTTCATCATCATCACGTTCGAAATGACGATTCTGCTTGCCGCTCTTTCGGCGGTGTTCGGTTTGTTGGGGCTGTGCGGGCTGCCCATGCCGTACCATCCGACGTTCAACGTGCCGCGTTTCGCGCTGGCCAGCCGCAATCGTTTTTTTCTGTGCATCGAGGCCACCGATCCGCTGTTCGATCATGACCGCACGTGCGAGTTTCTCGAGACGCTGGAGCCCAGAGAGGTGTCCGAAGTTGCGCACTGAAACAGGAGTCGGAATTCGGAAGTCACAATTCAGCATGCGAGGCCTCTACGTGTGCGGGTCGGTGATCGCGATCCTGTTGGCCGGTTGCCGGCAGGACATGCAGGATCAGCCCAAGTTCATTCCGCTGCGGCCCAGCACGTTCTTCGCGGACGGGCGGTCGGCGCGCCCGATTCCCGAGGGCACGGTCGCACGCGGCCACCTCAACGACGACACGCTGTTCTACACCGGCAAGGGTCCGGACGGAAAGCCGGTCAATGAATTTCCGTTCCCGGTGACGAAGGCGGTGATCCAGCGCGGGCAGCAGCGCTTTAACATCTACTGCACGCCGTGCCACGATCGCACAGGCAACGGCAACGGCATGGTGGTGCAGCGCGGCTACCGGCATCCGCCAACCTATCACAGCGACCGCCTGCGCCAGGTTCCAAACGGATACATTTTCGACGTGATCACTAACGGATTCGGGGCGATGCCCGATTATGCGGCGCAGATTCCGCCGGCGGATCGCTGGGCGATTGTCAGCTACGTTCGCGCGCTGCAACTGAGCCAGCAGGCGTCGGTCAACGACGTGCCCGCGGATGCCCGCGGGCAGCTGTCCACCGGGGGCGGGAGATGACCGCGCAAACGGTGGATTTCGCCATTTCTCCGGAGTTGCAGTCGGACCTGCGGCGGTGGCGCACGCGGGCGTTGATGGCCGGCGCGGCCGGCACAGCGCTGTCCGCGATCGGCTTTTTGGTGGATCACGACCAGTTCTACCGGTCGTATCTCTGGTCTTACATTTATGTTCTTGGGCTGACCATTGGGCCGCTGGCCTGGCTGATGCTGCAGTACGTTACCGGGGGCGCCTGGGGACTGGTGGTTCGCCGCCCCTGCGAGGCTGCCACGCGTACATTGCCGCTCACCGCGGTGATGTTTCTGCCTCTCGTGATCGGGATCAACAATCTTTATCCGTGGGCCCACAAGAAGCTGGTAGATGCCGATGCACACATGCATCACGTGGCGCCGTACCTAAACGTCCCGTTCTTCCTGTTACGCGCGGCGATCTACTTCGCCGGCTGGGCGGTGCTTTCGTGGCGGCTCAATCGCTTGTCGGCGATCGAGGACGAACAAGGCCACGACGCGGTGCACGGAAAGCTGTCCAGTGCCGCGGCGCCGGGAATTCTGTTCTGGGGCTTCAGCGTCACTTTCCTGGCGATCGACTGGGTGATGTCCGTGGATCCGCACTGGTTCTCGAGTATGTTCGGGCTCCTGTTCATTGCCAGCCAGGGCCTGACGTCGATGGCATTCCTCATCACCTTGATGGTGATGCTCTCCTTCCGCCGCCCGATGTCCGCGGTGCTCACGCCCCGTCACCTGCACGATCTCGGCAAGTTCCTGCTGGCGCTGGTGATGGTTTGGGCGTATTTCTCGTTCTCGCAATTCCTGATCATCTGGGCCGGTAACCTGCCCGAGGAGATCCCTTGGTACCTCATCCGGATGAACCACGGATGGGGGTTCGTGGGGCTGCTGCTGGTGGTCGGCCACTTCGCGCTGCCGTTCGCGCTGCTGCTCTCGCGCGATTTGAAACGTAATTTCCGATTGCTGCGCGGTATCGCCGTCTTTGTTCTCTGCATGCGCTGCGTCGATCTCTATTGGATCGTGATGCCGACTTTCCGCAAGCAGGGCTTCGGCATTAGCTGGATGGATTTCACGATCCCGCTCGGCCTGCTCGGCCTGTGGCTGGCCTATTTTCTGACGCAACTGGAGAAACGGCCCCTGATGCCGCGCAACGCTCCGCACCTGGAGGAGGTCCTGGAACATGGACGAGACTAATCTCCACTCTCCGTACGAAGGTCCGGGCCACGAGACCAGCGACATCAACGTCTGGGCAGTCGGCAAGTTCGCGATCGCCCTGGTTGTGGTGACGGCAGTGAGCCTCGTTCTGCTGTTCGGTCTGATGAAGTATTTCCAATCGCGCGAAACCACCGAAGTGGTGAAGACCGTGGACCCGGCGCAGGTCTTCCCGCAGCCGCAGCTTCAGAAGACGCCGATACCCGATCTTCGGCAGTTCCATGCCGAAGAAGACAAGATCCTCGACAGCTACGGCTGGGTCGATCAGCCGAAGGGAATCGTGCGAATTCCGATCGATCGCGCCATTGACGTGCTGGCGCAGCGCGGGCTGCCCTCGCGCGCGGGCGGTGCCAAATGAGGCTTGCGGTATTGATTGCCGCCGCCGCGGCGGCTCTGCACGCGCAGCAGCTTCTTGGTCCGCCGCGCCAATCCGCGATGCAGGACACCAACCTCAAGCCCGCTCTGCCCGGTGCGCTGCAAGGTGTCGGGATCGACCAGAAGCTGGATCAGCAGGTCCCGCTCGATCTCGTCTTCACCGACGAGTACGGCAAACAGGCTCCGCTCTCGACCTATTTCCGGCCCGGCAAGCCGGTGCTGCTGGCGCTGGTCTACTATCGCTGCCCCATGCTCTGCACGCAGATTCTGACGGGCACCGCCAGCAGCCTGAAAGCCGTGTCGCTCGATCCCGGCAAGGACTTTGAAGTAGTCGCGATCAGCTTCGACCCCAAGGACACACCCGAGACCGCCGCTTCGAAAAAGCAGATGTACCTGAAGCGGTACGGGCGCCCCGGGACGGCCAACGGATGGCACCTGCTGACGGGCGATGCCGCCAATATCAAGGCGCTCACCGATGCCATCGGCTACCACTACAAATACGATCCGAAGACAGACCAGTTCGCGCACGCCAGCGGAATCATGATCGTGACCCCGGAGGGGCGGCTCTCGCGCTACTTCTACGGCGTTGAATATGCCCCGCGGGATGTGCGGCTGGGGCTGGTGGAAGCGTCGCAGAACAGGATCGGCAACCCGGTGGATGAAATTCTGCTGTTCTGCTATCACTACGATCCGGCCACGGGCAAGTACGGCGCCGTGGTCATGAACATTGTGCGCCTGGCGGGTGTGGGGTTCGTGCTGCTCTGCGGCACGGTACTCGCGATCTTTCTGCGGCGCGATTTCCGGTCCGGCCGCCGCACGTTAACGGACCTTGGACAGGTCAGGCGGGCCGGCTAGAGACACATGGGCGAATTCCAACTATTTCCGGTTCAGGCTTCCACGCTGGCTCCCGAGGTGGACCACCTGCTCTACTTTCTGCTGGCGGTCACGGTGTTCTTCACGCTGCTGATCTTCGGCGCGATCTTCTATTTCGCGATCCGCTACCGCCGCCGCTCGGAAAAGGAGCTGCCGCACGTGGTGCATGGCGGCTACACGCTGGAGATCCTGTGGAGCGTGATTCCCTTCGGCTTGGCCATGGTGATGTTCACCTGGGGCGCGAGTGTGTTCTTCACCGGCGCGCGTCCGCCGGACAACGCCATGCAGATTTACGCCGTGGGCAAGCAGTGGATGTGGAAGCTGGAGCACATGGAGGGTGTGCGCGAGATCAACGAGCTGCACGTTCCCGTCGGCCGTCCGGTGCGCATCACGATGGCGAGCGAGGACGTGATTCACAGCTTCTACGTGCCGGCATTCCGCACCAAGCAGGACGTGGTTCCGGGCCGCTACACCACGACGTGGTTCACGCCTACCAAGGTCGGCAGGTATCACCTCTTCTGCGCCGAATATTGCGGTACGCGTCATTCCGGGATGATCGGCTGGGTCTATGTAATGGAGCCGCGGGATTACGAAAACTGGCTGGGCGGCGGGACCGGCGGCGGATCGCTGGCCGAAAACGGCAAGCTGCTTTTTGAGCAGCTCGCCTGCAGCAACTGCCATAAGGACGATAACAGCGGCCGGTGTCCCGCGCTCGTCGGCCTGTTCGGCAAGGACGTGCAGTTGAGCGGCGGCGGCAAAGTGAAAGCCGACGAGGCCTACCTGCGCGAATCCATTCTTCAGCCGCAGGCCAAGATTGTCGCTGGTTACGAGCCGGTGATGCCGACCTTCACCGGCCTGGTGAACGAAGACCAGGTGGTGCAGTTGGTCGAATACATCAAGTCATTGGGTCCGAAGCCGTCCGCGCAGGCCGCCGGAGCCCCAGCGGCGAAGAAATAACTATGATTACCACAGCGGTACAAGAACGCGAGCATTACTTGAACGCCAGCTACGGCCTCAAGTCGTGGCTCCTGACCAAGGACCACAAGCGTATCGGCCTGCTTTACCTCGCCACCATCACGCTGTTCTTCTTTCTCGGGGGTGCGTTCGCCACGTTGATTCGCGTCGAGCTGTTGACTCCGCAGGGCGACCTGGTGAGTTCCGAGACTTACAACAAGCTGTTCACCATGCACGCGGTGGCGATGATCTTTTTCTTCATGATCCCGTCCATCCCGGCGGTCTTGGGTAACTTCTTTCTGCCGATCATGATCGGCGCGCGCGATCTGGCCTTTCCGAAAATCAATCTGCTGAGCTGGTATCTGCTGGTCATCGGCGGCCTGTTCAGCCTCTTCGCCATGATCGCGGGCGGCGTGGATACGGGTTGGACGTTCTATACGCCGTACTCGACCGCATATTCGAATAGTTGGGTGATCGCGACCGCGCTCGGCATCTTCATCGCGGGATTTTCTTCGATTCTGACCGGGCTGAACTTCGTGGTTACGGTGCACACGATGCGTGCGCCGGGCATGACCTGGTTCCGCATGCCGCTCTTCGTATGGTCGAACTACGCGACCAGCCTGATTCAGATCCTGGGCACTCCGGTGCTGGCGGTAACCATCGTCCTGGTCTTCGTCGAGCGCGTCTTCCACCTGGGCATCTTCGATCCCGCGCGCGGCGGCGACCCGGTGCTGTTCCAACACCTCTTCTGGTTCTACTCGCATCCCGCGGTCTACATCATGGTGCTGCCGGCCATGGGCGTGATCAGCGAGCTCGTCGCGGCCTTCGCGCGCAAGAACCTGCTCTCGTACACGGCCGTCGCCGTGTCGACGATCGGCATCGCCCTCGTCGGATTCTTGACCTGGGGACACCACATGTTCACGGCCGGCATGTCCGGCTTCGACGTCGCGATCTTCGGCCTGCTCTCGATGCTCGTCGCGATCTTCTCGGCGATCAAGGTGTTCGTCTGGGTCGGCACGCTCTACGGCGGCTCGATCGCGCTCGAGGTGCCGATGCTCTACGCGCTCTCCTTCCTCTTCCTCTTCAGCGTCGGCGGGATGACCGGGGTCGCGCTCGCGAGCACCTCGCTGGACCTCCACTGGCACGACACCTACTTCGTGGTCGGCCACTTCCACCTGATCATGGTGAGCGGCACGCTCACCGCGCTTCTCGCGGCCTGGCACTACTGGCTGCCCAAGATGTTCGGCCGCATGTACCCGCGGCGCGTCGCGGTCGTCGCCTGGGCGCTCGTGACCGCGGGTCTCGCGGCCACGTTCCTCGCGCAGCTCGCGCTCGGGAACGCGGGCATGCCGCGACGGTACGCCACCTACCCGGCGCGCTTCGAGGCGCTGCACGTGGCCTCGACGCTGGGATCGTGGGTCCTCGCAGCGGGTCTCTTCCTCACCCTGGCCTACCTGGTGCGCGCAATCTTCCGCGGGCCCGCCGCCGCCGACCCGTGGGGCTCGCTGGGCTTCGAGTGGCGCACGACGTCGCCCCCGCCGGCCCACAATTGGGACGAGCCCCTCGCCGTGGACGGCGCCCCGCACGAGTACTGGCGGGAGGATCCGCCGTGAGATCCGGACGCCTCCACGCGCCCTATGCGGATCTCGCGCAGCAGGGCCATGCCGCGCGTCTCGGCATGTGGGTCGTGATCGCGAGCGAGATCCTGCTCTTCTCGGCGCTCTTCGCGCTCTACGCCGGCTACCGGATGGCCGAGCCCGACGTCATCCGGGCTGGAGCCCGGCGGACGTCGCTCGGCCTCGGCACCACCATGACCTACATCCTGGTGACGAGCAGCTTCTTCGTCGCGATGGGCGTGGCGGCACTGCGGCGCGGCGTGCGTCGCGCCTGTGTCGCGTGGCTGCTCGCCGCCGCGGCGAGCGGTGTCGTCTTCCTGGGCCTCAAGGCGACCGAGTATCACGAGCATCTCGCGCACGGCCTCGCACCGGGCAGCCACTTCGCCGCCGCGGACCCGACGGGGGGCGGGCTCGGGCTCTTCTTCGCGCTCTACTACGTCGCGACGGGGCTCCATGCGCTGCACGTCCTCGCGGGCGTGATCGTCCTGGCGATCCTCGCCCTGGGCGTCTGGCGCGGCCGCTGGGATGCGGCCTACACCGCTCCCGTCGAGCTGGGCGGTCTCTATTGGCACCTGGTGGACGCGATCTGGCTCTTCCTCTGGCCGCTCTTCTACCTGCTCCGTTGAAGGAGTCGCCGTGACGCGGGAGCCCGACCATCGCCGCTTGCTGGGAACGTTCGTAGCCCTGCTCGTGTTGACGAGCGCGACCTGGGGTCTCTCGACGCTTCCGCTCGGCTCGTTCCAGGTCGCCGTCGCGCTCGCGATTGCGCTGGCGAAGGCCACGCTCGTCGCGCTCTTCTTCATGCACCTCGCCGAGGCGCCGCGGGTCTTCGGACCGCTCCTCGCGGTGCCGCTCGCGCTCGTCGTGATCTTCGTCGGCCTCACGGCAGCCGACGTCGCGACACGCGGTGCCACCCCCGGGCGGGCCGACGCCTCTCAGGAGCCACTCCGTGCCGCCCGCCTCGACGGGTCGCGCGCGCCCCCACCGCCGCTTCGCCAGTGATCCGCGCGGAGCAGGCGGACGCTGTCGCCGAGCACGTCCTGCACGTAGAACGCCTGGCAGAGGACGATCGCTGCGACGGCAACCGGCGTCGCGAGGAGCAGACCGAGCAGCCCGAACAGCGCCCCGAGCAGGAGCTGCGCCACGATCAGGACGGCCGGCGGGAGCGATACGGCACGCTGCTGGACGAGCGGCGTCAGCAGGTTGTTCTCGAGCAGCTGGACCGTGAGGGCGAGCCCGGCGACCCACAAGGCGAGCTCGGAGCTCTCCGCGAAGCCGATCAGGACCGCCGCGAGCAGCGGCCCCAGGTACGGCACGAAGGTGAGGACCCCGGCGATCACGGCGAGGACGACGGCCAGCGGGACTCCCAGCGCGAAGAGGCCGCCGAACGTCAGTACGGGCACGGCGGCCATCGCCGAGAAGCGACCCACGAGCCACCAGCGACGCGCGCTCGCGACCGCCTCGAGCACCTCGCGCACCCGCGCCCGGCGAGGCGGCGCCACGAGCCGCATCAGGCCGGCCACGTAGAGCTGCGGGTCGATCGCGAGGAAGACGGAGGGCACGCACACGGCGACGAAGCCCGTCACGGCGATGGAGACCGACGACGCGATCCGGCCCAGGGAGAGCGCGGCCGTGCGCACGGCGTCTGCGATCATCGTCCCGCCGTCGCCGTCGGGACCCCCGAATCCGAAGGGTTCGAGCCAGCGGCCGTCCGGCGCGAGCCGCGCGAGCGCGTCGCGAGCGCCCGGAATCCGGTTCGCCAGCAGCGCACCCTCTCGGGCCAGCCGCGGACCGGACAGCCACAGGAAGGTCCCGGCGCCGCCGGTCAGGAGCACCACCACGCACAGCACGGCAACGGCACGCGGCGGGTGGAGTCGATCTCGCAAGGGCCGGGCGAGGCCATCGAGCAGCAGCGCGGCGAGCACGCCACCGAAGACCATGAGCGGCACCTGCGGGAAGCCCGCGACGAGCACCGCCGCCGCGACCGCGACCCCCCAGGGCCAGCGCGAGCCCGACGCGCGAGCTCCGCTCGCGACATCGCGCTCACGGCGTGCTCCGCGCGCCCTGCGGACCGACTTCGGCGGCCTCGGCCTTGCGGAAGCGGCGCGCGATCACGACGTCCGTCGACGAGTGGGCCACGATCGACGCCGCGATCACCATCGCCGACACGTGGTAGATCTCCGCCGCGTGCGGGGTGCCTGCGCGCAGGATGAGGAGCGCGTAGACGACCGAGGCGAAGCCCTTCGGTCCGAACCAGGCCGCAGCCAGACGCTCCATCCGGGCGAGCTCGCTGCCGACGAGCGCGACCGCCACGGAGACGGGCCGCACCAGGAAGAGCGCCAGGAATGCGAACACCCACTCGACGCCTCGCGCCTCCGCGAAGAAGCGTGGCGAGAGAAGCGCGCCGAAGACGAGCAGCGCGGCGAGCTTCAGCAGCTCGGCGGCGACTTCGCCCACGGGCCGGAAGTCTGCTCGCGCCTTCTCGCCGACACTGGCCACGGTGACGCCGCCGACGAAGGCCGCGAGGAACGGGTTCGCGTGCGTCAGCGCCGTGACCGAGTACAGCAGGAGCGCGATCGAGCCCGCGAGGAGCGGCTCGTAGTTCCGGGCCGACGCGAAGACGGCCAGGCGTTCGAGCCGGAGCGCAGCCCACGGGATCGTGACGCCGACCGCAACGCCCAGCGCGACCTCGCCCAGCAGGCCGCCCATTTCCTGGCCGCCGGCGCCGCCGCCGTACGCGATCAGGAACACGACGACGGGGAGCGCGAGCCCATCGTTCAACCCGCTCTCGACGTTCAGCAGCCGGCGCAGACGGCGAGGCACGTCTTCGCGGCCCACCACCGCGGCCGCGAATACCGGATCGGTCGGCGTGAGCACCGCCCCCAGCAGCGCGCTCTCGATCCAGGGCAGACCGATCAGGACACGCGCGAGGAGGGTCGTCCCGACGAACGTGAGGGGCATCCCGAGGAGGAGCGCGCGACCGGGCAGGCGCCAGGCCTGGCGCAGCTCACCCAATCCGATCCGCATGCCGTCCGTGAAGAGCACGCTGAAGAGCGCGAGCTCGGCGATCGTCTGCGCGCCGGGGTCGCCGGCGCCGATGTCGATCACGCCGAGCACGCCCGGTCCCGCGAGGAAGCCGGCCACGAGGAAGAGCACGGACGTCGAGAGCACGCTTCGGCTCGCGAGCTCGGAGACGAGGACCGCCGCGAGCAATGCGAGTGAGAAGACGAGGAGCAGGATCACCGGACGCGCCCGCGGCGCGCCCGGAGCCGGCGCGCGGCGGCGGGCGGCGCTGTCATGGCGATCGAGTGCGCAAGACGCATGCCACCAAGCGCCGACATGGCCCGCGCGGCGGCGTGCCGATGGAAGATTGTTCCCGCCGCCTGCCCGCGATCCGACTCCGACACCGGGTCCTGTCGCGGCCGGGGCGGGGGCGGCTCCAGCGGGAATGGGGGCTTCGGGCCGTCGCCGCCTTGCCGGTTGTACAAACCGGAGCCGTGTGGTGCTGGCATCGGATCTGCAGCGGAACGGGTCAGAACGGGATCCGCATCCTGGAGGTATCTGCATGTCTTCCGCCCCGATCTCGCACGCGCTCCGCGAGGCTGCGCCGACCCTCGCCGGGTGGCTTCGCGACACCACGCAAGCAGGCCTGCGCTCGAGCGCCGACCGAAGCGCGCCGTGGAGAGGCCTCGGCGCGGGTCTCGCGGGCGGCTTCGCCGGCGTCGTCGCGATGACGATCCTGCAGACCGGTCTCGGCCGGGCACAGCGTGCGCTCGCGCGCGCGCGCGGCGGCGAAGCGGCGTCGGGGGGGCAGGACGACGCCGAGTCTGCGACCGCGCTCGCGGCAGAGCGGATGTCGCGGCCGATCGTCCGTCGACCGCTGAACCGGCGGGAGCGACGCATCGGCGGAAGCCTGGTCCATCTCGGATTCGGGACCGCGATGGGCGGGCTCTACGGGCTCGCCGCCGAGGAGGTGCCGGCCACGACGGCGGGACGCGGAGCCGCCTTCGGGGCGGCGCTGATGGTCGCAGCGGACGAGATCCTCGTGCCGGCCCTCCACCTCGCCCCCGGGCCCCGGCGCACGCCGCTGCGGCGCCATGCGTCCGCCCTCGCTGCGCATCTCGTCTACGGTCTCGTCGTCGACGCCGTACGCGTCCGGGTGCGCGCTCGGATCTAGGTGAGGGGCCTCAATAGATTGCTGACACCTGTGGGGGCTCTGAACCTGTGGGGGCTCTGAGAATGGGGTTGTTCGACGACCTCAACTCTCAGAGGAGACCCCACAGGTGCATCTGCATGCTAACGCGAAGCTGACGCCGGCCCTGCACCGGCTCCTGGTTCATCGGGTCCGTGAGCTCGGCTGGCGGGTCACGGAGGCGGCCGAGGCCGCCGGAGTGGCCCGCCAGACCGCGTACAGGTGGCTGGCTCGCTTCATCTCGGAAGGCGAGGCCGGGCTCGAGGACCGCTCCTGCCGTCCCCAGCGGCTGCGGCGGAAGCAGACACGAAACGAGGCAGCAAGCCATTCACGGGGCGACCGCGACGGCCGGTTGAGCTGTCCTGCCCACGGCGAGAAGCCAGGGCAAAGTAGGTCGCACGCAGCATTCGTCTCTTCGCGTTGCCTAACGACCCGCTTCAGCTGCCGGCGCTGTAGCCGGTCAGGTGCATGCGGAGGTGGGTCGCTTGCCCCCACCGGCTACGGTTTCTTGGCCGTGACGAGGTGTGCCCGCACTTCGAACGTGACCCGACCGTCGTCCGTAACGTATGAGTCAAGTACGTTTTCCGCCTCGTTCAGGACGCGGCCAATCTCCTCTTCGGTAAGCTTCACTCCCATGACCGGGAGCCAGCCCCTCAAATCGGCCTCGACCATTGCCCGGATGCTGGGAAACCGCGCAACGCACTTGGACGTGCTGATGGTGACCGCATCGGCGTCGGCGTCATTGAAGACTTTGGCGAGGAGTTCCCGATTGCCGAGAACGAACGGGGCGCGCAGCGCATCGGCAGCCTGTGTGCCAGCAAGCCGCTCAAGGAGGGCGATCTCGGCCGCATACACGGGAATGTTCTCGACAGTGTCCCAGACCGCGACGACCAAACGCCCGTTCGGCTTCAGGACGCGGAGCATCTCGTGAATTGCCCGGTCGCGATCCATGAACATGAGGCCAAACTGGCTTACGACTACGTCGAAAGTCGCATCGGTGAAGGGCATTGCTTCAGCCGTACCCTGCTGCCAGTCCACCGAGGGAGTGAATTCTTTTGCTACCGCCAGCATTCCGACGCTAGGATCCAGTCCGGCGACGTATCCCTTGGGACCCGTTCGGAGGCGGGCTTCACGGGCCAAAACTCCAGTACCGCACGCGACGTCTAGCACGCTTTCACCGGCCACGAGGTTCGCTGCGTCGGCGACTCTTGATGCCCACTGGCCGAATAGAGCAGGCACGAAAAGTGCCTCGTAGGCTTTCGCCGCCGCGATTTGAGCATCAGTAGGGGTACTCATCAGCACCTCCATCGCGACGCATGACCTCTAGCAGGTTGCTGACAAAGTAGACCGAATCGCCGCTTGATCGGCGTAGAATTCGCGGCTGGGGGGTCAAGTCTCGAGCTTGCTGGAAATGTGAGAAGGGGACTTGGCCTCTGATGACCGCGACGGCGCGACGTGTCGCCGTCGAGGTTCCTCGTCGAGCTCCCGGCGGATCGCTTCGAGCTGACGCGTCTCGAAAGCGCTCCTGTGGATGCCGCGCCAGCGCTCGGCGCCGCGGATCAAGGCTGCGTACATGAGCTTCAGCACGCGCGGCTCACCGTGGAAGAAGTTCGGGATGATCTTCGTGCGTCGGCGCTCCTCGACGAAGAGCCGCTCGAGCAGGTTGGTTCCTCGGACACCCCGACGTCCGGTCCACGCCGCGCTACGCCCGGCTCTCCGAGGCCGCGCTGATCAGCGTCCTGCGGCCCCGGGACGCGACACCGACGAGTGACGACTTGTCCCGCGGCGCAATCCGCTCCTCACACGCGATCGATTTCACGAGAAAAAATGGCGTCCCCAACGGGATTCGAACCCGTGTTGTCGCCTTGAAAGGGCGAAGTCCTAGGCCTCTAGACGATGGGGACGCGTCGGCCGCGCGCAGTATCGCGCAGGAACGCGGCCGCGTCCCGACGGCGGCTCGGCGCGGCTCAGACGGCGGCCTCGCCCTCGAGGTGTCGCCAGAGGTACCAGGTGGCGACGGAGCGGTACGGCCGCCACGGCTCCGCCAGGGCCTCGAGCTCCCGCGGCTTCGGCAGGTCGCGCAGTCCGTAGAGCAGCATCGCTGCCTTGCGCACACCGTAGTCGCCGACGGGGAGGACGTCGGGACGCCCGAAGCTGAAGATGAGCAGCATGTGGGCCGTCCACTCGCCGATGCCACGCAGGCGAGTGACGGCCTCGATCACGTCCGGATCCGGAAGCTGCGCGAGCCGACGGGAGACCAGGCGCCGCTCGGCGAACGCCTCGGCGATGCCGTGCACGCTCGCGACCTTCTGGCGCGAGAGGCCCGCCGCCCGCAGGCGCGCCTCGGAGATCGCGAGGAGGGCCGCGGGCGCCGGGATGCGACCGCCTCCCAGGGCCTTCACCCGGCTCTCGATGGCCCGCGCCGCAGCGCCTGCGAGCTGCTGGTGGAGCACCGAGCGGACGAGGGCGCGGTAGGGGTCGCCGCGGCGCTGGAGGCCGCAGGGTCCGAGCCGGCGGATCACCGCGGCGAGGCGGGCGTCGCGGCGGGCCAGATGCCGGGACGCGGTGCGAAGGGCCGCGGGATCGGCGAAGAGCGTCATGCGGCGACGACGTTACCACCGGCGCGCCCCGACCCCCCGGCTGATCACGCTGCGCGCCGCCCGGCCGGATCGACGGGGTAGAATGCGCCCCCATGAGCGATCCGGACCTGCGGCGCGAGCGTACCCAGAACCTCTGGACGAGCTACGAGCGCAAGCTCCCGCTGCTGTCGCGCGCGGCCCAGATGGACCCGGCCCCGACCGCGAGCTTCGATGCGATCGGCGGCCTCGCCTCTGCGAAGGAAGAGCTCGAGACGTACGCGTGCGCGGCGACCCATCCCGACGTCTACGGGCATTGGGGCACGTTCCCGCCCTCCGGGCTGCTCCTCATCGGACAGCGCGGCGTCGGCAAGACGCTCCTCGCCTCGGCCCTCGCCGCCCGTACCGACACCGGCTTCCTGCGCATCACGGTTCCGCGGCTCGTGATCGAGCTGCTGCACGCGGGCGGGAAGGCCGGCGAGCTGGTCGAGACGTGGTCGCAGGCGCTGAACGAGATGCCTTCGATCACCGTCTTCTTCGAGGAGCTCGAGTTCCTGCAGACCGAGGAGCTCGGTGCGCGGAGGGCCGACCTGCCCCAGGGACCGATCATGGACTTCCTGCTCGACCTGATCGATCGCACGATCGAAGCCTCGAGCACGCTCGTGATCGCATCGACCGCACACCCCGAGACGCTGCGCCGGGCCTTCGTGATGGCCGGGCGCTTCGAGCGCATCGTCGAGGTGGTGCCGGTCTTCCCAGACGACATCGTGGCCGCCCTCGAGCTCCATGTGCGCGACGCGGAGAAGCGCGCGGGCCGTGCTCTCTTCGAGCAGGTGGAGTGGACGGAGGTGGTGAAGCAGTTCCGGGAGCCGTCGACCGGTGACTGGATCCGCCTCATGCACGCCACGCTGCGTCGCAAGGCGCGCTGCGAGGCCGCCGGCGACATCGTCACTCCAGTCCGGACGCAGGATCTGCTCGAGGAGGTCGAGCGCTCCCGCCGGGCGCGGCGTCAGCTTCCGGCGGAAGGCGGGGGCATCTACCTGTGACGCCCGACGTGGTCGTGGTCACGGGCGGCGCCGGCTTCATCGGCGCGAACTTCGTGCGCCGCGCGCTCGCCCACACGACGGCACGCGTCGTCGTCGTCGACAAGCTGACCTACGCCGGCAACCTGCGCAGTCTGCAGGAGGTCGCCGCCGATCCGCGCTTCGCCTTCGTGAGGGCCGACATCGCGGACGGTGCCGCGATGCGTGAGCTGTTCCGCGTCCACGCGCCGACCTGGCTCGTGAACTTCGCCGCGGAGAGCCACGTCGACCGCTCGATCGACGATCCCGGAGCGTTCGTCCGCACGAACGTGCAGGGCGCCTACGAGCTGCTCGAGGCGGCGCGCGCCCACGTCACGCGGGGCGGCGAGGCCCTGCGCGCGCGCTTCCGCTTCCTGCACGTCTCGACCGACGAGGTCTACGGCTCCCTCGGACCGGAGGGCGCCTTCCGGGAGACGACGCCCTACGACCCGAGCTCGCCCTACTCGGCCTCGAAGGCCGGCGCCGACCATCTCGTGCAGGCCTGGCACCGGACCTACGGCCTGCCGACCCTGCTGACGAATTGCTCGAACAACTACGGCCCGTTCCAGTTCCCGGAGAAGCTGATCCCGCTCATGCTCCTGAACGCCCTCGAAGGCAAGCCGCTCCCGATCTACGGCGACGGGAAGAACGTGCGCGACTGGCTCTACGTCGACGACCACTGCGCTGCGCTCCTCGCGATCCTCGAGCGCGGCCGTCCGGGCGAGAAGTACAACGTGGGCGGCCACGGCGAGCGCACGAACCTCGAGCTCGTGGCGGCGCTCTGCGCGGAGCTCGAGCGCCAGCGTCCCGCCGCGACGAACGCCGCCCTGCGCGCACGGGGCGTGGGCGCGTACGCGGACCTGCGGACCTTCGTCCCGGATCGGCCCGGACACGATCGCCGCTACGCGATCGACGCCTCGAAGCTGCGGCGCGAGCTCGGCTGGGCGCCGGCCCACGACCTCGAGCACGGCCTCGCCGACACCGTGCGCTGGTATCTCGCGAACCTCGACTGGTGCGAGGCCGTGCAGAGCGGGACCTACCGCCGCGAGCGGCTCGGCCTCGCCAGCGAAGGGTTCGGGGAGAGCTACGCCCGCGCGTAGACGGGCGGGCGCCGGGCCGTCGAGGGCGGCGTGCCGGGGCGCGACGCGCCGACCGGAGCCTGCGGCGGTCGCGCCGTGGCGCGCGCCACGGCGGCATCGAGGCACGTGGGGCACAGGCCGTGGCTCACCCCGCGGGTCGCCTGGGGGGCGCCCGAGCCCCTCGGATGCATCTCGTCGTGGCACCACCCGCAGACCGTCATCTCGAAGGGGAAGTGGGCGCGTCGAGGGCGCGGGTGGCACGGAAAAATCCTGTCCGCGCCGCGCCCGCGCTCGACTCGGATCGACGCTCCGCGCGGGTGGCCTGCGAAGCTGCGCACCGGCTGCCGCCCCGTGGGCATCCAACCCATCGCCCCCACGAAGCATTTCTTCATTCCGAGGCGCGGCGTGCCGCTCTAGGAGGGAGCGGGTCGGCGGCAGGTGGCGTGCAGTGCCCCTCGCCCGGGAGCCGGCGGCGGGAGCCCCATGAGCGAGCACACCGTCCTCTTCGTGGACGACGAGCCGAACATCCTGAAGGCGGTCCAGCGGCTCCTCCGCCACGAGCCCGTCCGCGTCCTCTGCACCTCCCGCGGCGTCGAGGCCCTGGAGCTCCTCGACAAGACCCCGGCCC
Organism: Myxococcota bacterium; assembly: GCA_035542715.1. GTDB lineage: Bacteria > Myxococcota_A > UBA9160 > UBA9160 > UBA9160 > DATKKW01. The sequence continues at coordinate 151,695 of DATKKW010000052.1, read as the reverse complement.
AGGTCGTCGTCTCGGACCAGCGCATGCCGGAGATGTGCGGCGTCGACCTGCTCTCCGCCGTGCGCGAGCGCCACGGCGACGTCGTGCGCATGATGATGACGGGCCACACCGACATGCACGTCGCGGTCGACGCCATCAACCGCGGCGAGATCTACCGCCTGATCACGAAGCCGTGGAACGACGAGGAGCTCAAGGCCACGCTGCGCCAGGCCTTCGACCACTGGGACCTGAAGCACGAGATCCGCCGCCTGAACCAGGTGACGCGCGAGCAGAACTTCAAGCTGCAGGACATGAACCGCACGCTCGAGGAGAAGGTGCGCGAGCGCACGAAGCAGCTCGACGACAAGCACCGCGAGCTCCGCACCGCCTACGTCGAGACGATCCGCGCGCTGGCCGAGGCCGTGGACGCGAAGGACGCCTACACGCGCGGCCACTCCGAGCGCGTGGGGGTGTACGCCTCGAAGATCGCGCGCGAGCTCGGAGGATTCCCCAAGGAGTTCATCGAGCGCGTCTACATCGCGGGCCTGCTCCACGACGTCGGCAAGATCGGCGTGCGCGACGCGGTGATCACGAAGCCCGACCGCCTCACGCCGGCCGAGTACGAGGAGATCAAGCGCCATCCGGAGATCGGCGCCCGGATCCTCGAGCCCGTGACGTTCCTCTCGGACGTCGCCTCCTGCGTCCGACACCACCACGAATGGTACGACGGCTCGGAGCACGGCTACCCGAAGCGCCTCCGCGGCGACGACATCCCCCTGCCCTCGCGCATCATCCTGGTGGCCGACACCGTCGAGGCGATGACGAGCGACCGGCCGTACCGCCGCGGCCTCTCGCTCGACAACGTGATCTCCGAGCTGCGTCGCTTCAGCGGCAGCCAGTTCGACCCCGCGGTCGTGAAGCCGTGTCTCCGGCTGCTCGAGCGCGAAGGCGACTCGTTCATCAAGAAGGACCAGAAGTTCGAGATCTATGCGTTCCTCGAGGCATAGGGCCGTGCGCGCGACGAAGGCGGCGCGCCGACGCGCGGAAGCGCTGCCGGGGCCGGCCGGCCTGCTGCTCGACGACCACCCCGACCTCGTGCGCGAGCCGCGTCTGCTCGCCGACGGGCGCCTGCTCGCCGCCGTGCACACCGAGCTCCGGGAGCGCCTCGGCGCGCACGACGCCACGATCGTGCTTCTCCAGATCGGCTACGCCCTCGGCCTGCGCGACGCGCTGCGCGCCCTGCGCGGCGGCTTCCACGGCGGGCGCGCCAGCGCGCTGCCCGCGGCCCCGACGCTCGCGATCCAGCTCGACGGCCTGCCCGGCGCGATCCCGGGCGCACCGTTCGAGCTGCGCGGCAGCTGGCCCGCGCGGCACGAGGCGACGGCGGCCTGCGCCGCGGGCGGCGGCTGCCACGTGAGCTCGGGCTACACCTCGGGCTGGCTCTCCGGCCTGTACGACGCCGAGCTCGTCGCGCTCGAGGAGCGCTGCGTCGGACGCGGCGACCCGTCGTGCCGATTCGCGGCGCGCGAGCGCGAGGCGTGGCGCGCCGACGCGGATCCCGCCGCCGTGGCCGCGCTCTCCGCCCTGGCCGGCGGAGAGCTCAGGGCACGGATCGAGGCCGAGCTCGACGCGGAGCGCGAGCCGACGCAGGAATGCGTCCTCGATCCGGAGTCCCCCGCCGTGCACGTGTGGGGGCCCGTGATGGTGGTGCCCTTCGGCGGCGCCGACGACTCGCTCCGCGCCGTCGACCTGATCGGAAGGGATCCCGCGGCGCGCGAGGTGAGCGTCGTCGTGCTCGACCTGACGGGCGCGGTGATCGATCCGGGCTTCGGCGCCCTCGCCCTCGAGAACGTGCTCGACGCGATCGAGGCGTGGGGCGCGGAGCCCGTGCTCGCGGGTGTCTCGCCGCTCTCGGATCCGGTGGTCGCCGACCTCCAGCGCGCACATCTCGTGGTGCGGAAGGACCTGCCGAACGCCATCGCGTCGGCGTTCCAGATCGCCCAGGCACAGCGTCGCTTCGCGTGAGCGGAGCGCGGGCCGGAGGAGAGGAATGACCCTTCCGCCCTCGAACGGATCGCTCGACGCCCGGCCGCTGCCCCGGCTGCTGCTCGAGCTCTACCAGGAGCGGTACTGCGGCGCGCTCGTGCTCGAGCGCGAGGGCGTCCGGAAGCGCATCACGTTCCACGACGGAGCACCGATCGTGGCCGAGTCGAACCTCGCGAGCGAGACCCTCGGCGTGCTGCTGCTCGACCAGGGCAAGATCAGCCGGGCCGACTACACGCGCGTGGGACAGCTCGTCGAGGAGAAGGCCTGCAAGGAGGGCGTCGCGCTGCTCGAGCTGAAGCTCCTCGACCCGAAGGGCCTGTTCGTGGCGCTGAAGGACCAGCTCCGGCGCCGCCTCGTCGAGTGCTTCTCCTGGGCGAGCGGAAGCTACCGCCTCGAGAGCGCGGAGAAGCCGCCGTCGGAGGCCGGCGCCTTCCGCGTCGACCCGGTGCGGCTCGTGCACGACGGCGTCGAGGCGCACTGGAGCGCGGACCGCCTGTTCGCCCAGCTCGCCCCCGCTCTCGCCCAGCCGTTCGTGGCGAGCGCGGAGCTGCCGCGCTGGCGCGCGCGGCTGCGCGACGACGCCGGCGTCGACGCGCTCGTCGCGGCCCTCGACGGACGGCGCACGCTCGGCGAGGTCGTGACCTCGACCCGCGCGGCGGGCCTCGTCTCGGCCGCCTGGATGCTCGTGGCGCTCGATCTCCTGTCCGCGCCGAAGGCCGCGCGCGCGGCGGCCCCCGAGCCGGACGCGGCGGCGGCCGATCTCGACGTCGAGATCGTGGTGGAGCGGGACGACGACGCGGCGCTGCTGTCCGGCGCCGCGGCGGACCGCGGAGCGAAGCCGGGCGCGCTCTCGCCCGAAGTCGCGGCGCTGCGCGACGAAGTGGTCGCGCTGCACTCGAAGCTCGCCGAGCTCGACCACTATTCCCTCCTCGGCGTGGCGCGGAACGCCGACGCGGGCACGATCAAGCGGGCGTACCTCAAGGCGGCCAAGCGCTTCCATCCCGACGCGCTCCTGCGTCTCGGGCTCGCCGAGCTCCACGCCCAGTCGAACGAGCTCTTCGCGCGCATCGGCAAGGCCCACGCGGTGCTCTCCGATCCGGCCGCGCGGCGCGCCTACGACGACGAGGCAGGCGGCATGGAAGACGCCGAGGCGCAGCGTCTGGCCCAGGCCGAGGGGTTCTTCCGCAAGGGCGAGGTGCTCGCGCGCAAGGGCGCCTTCGCGGAGGCGCTGCAGTTCCTGGCGCCGGCCGTCGAGCTCTGGCCCGACGATCCTGCGTATCGCATGGAGCTCGGCTGGGCGCTGTACAAGCAGCCGCGCGCCGACGCCGCCGCGGCGCTGCCGCACCTCGAGGCCGCGGTCGCCCTCGAGCCCGGCAACTCCATCGCGCACTACCGGCTCGGCGTGGTGCTGCGTGCGCTCGGTCGGGGCGCCGACGCCGACCGCTCCCTCGCGAAGGCGAAGGCGCTCGAGCCGAAGGGCAAGAAGCTCTAGCCCCGCCCGCGCGATCGGCGCCGCGCAGCTCGGCTACGGACGCCGGGCCGCGAGCGCCTCGGCGCGCGCGTCGGGAAGCAGGGCGAGGCGCTCCGGAGACCGGCGCAAGGCCGCGAGATCCGGGATCTCGACCCCCGCCTCTGCGCCTCCCTGCTCCACGTAGAACACACGCGCGCTCTTCTCGCCCGCCCGTACGAAGGGGCCGGCGAGTCGCGCGGCCGCTGCCGCGTCGGCGAGGCGATCGCCGGGCGCCGTGCGCGCGGCTGACACCGTCACGCGACGCACGACGGCTCCGCTCGGCCGCGCGTACAGGGCGCGAAGCGCCGACTCGCGGAGCGCGTCGCCGGCGAGGATCGCAGCGCCGAGGCGCACCACCTCCTCGCGTTCGCGGACCATGACGCTGCCCGTGCGGCTCGCGTGTCCCGGCAGACCGAGCGCGTGGCCGAGCTCGTGAGCCGCGGCGCCGGCGAGCTCCGCCGGGCGGAGCGGCCGGTCGCGATCGCGCCAATCGAGGGGCGTGCGGCGCGCGAGCCGGATGCGCGCGTAGACGAGCTCGGCGTCGAGCCCGTCGCCGTCCGACGCACCGCGCGCGCCGGGGCGCACGCGGCAGTCGGCGAGAGTGAGCCCCGTGTTCCCGGGCTCGTCCCAGGACCCGGCCCGCGCGAAGGAGATCTCGAGCGACGCCGCGCCTCCGGACGCGACCTCCACGAAGCGGACGCCGAGGCCCGCCCCCTCCCACGCCCGGAGCGCGGCGCGCAGCGCACGCTGCTCGTCGTCCGTGGCGTCCGCCGGGAGCGACACCGGCACCGGGGCCGCCGTGCTCCAGTGACACAGGAAGAACGTGACGCTCCCCTGGGACGGCAGCACGTACGCGGCCGCTTCGCCCGCGCCCTCGAGGTCCGAGGATCCGGAGCTCGCCCCGCCGGGCGCGTCGGCGCCGCCGGAAGGCAGGGCGCAGGCGGTGGCGAGGCCCGCGGCCAGCGCGAGGAGCGCGCGGCGTCTCAGACCGGCACGACTCCGCGCTTGCGCCACGGCCGCTCGATCCGCTTTCCGGCGCTGCGCGCGAGCGCTCGCGCGACCACGCTCCGCGTGTCGCGCGGGTCGATCACGTCGTCGATCATCGCGCGGATCGCCGGCACGTAGGGATTGATCCCGCTCCGGATGCGCGCCGCGGCCTCGTCGATGAAGCGCCGGCGCGCGTCGTCGTCGGGGAGCTCGCGCAAGCGCTTCTGCGCGAAGATCGACACCATGCCCTCCGGTCCCATCACGGCGATCTCGGCGGTCGGCCACGCGACGATGGTGTCGGGCTCGTACGCCTTGCCGTTCATCGCGTAGTAGCCCGCGCCGTAGGCCTTGCGCAGGATCACGCAGATCTTCGGTACCGTCGCCGACGCGACGTAGTGCAGCATCTTCGCGCCGTGGCGGATGATGCCCGCCCGCTCGACCTTCGATCCGATCACGAAGCCCGGCGTGTCCTGCAGGAACAGCAGCGGCACGCCGAAGGCGTCGCAGATCTGCACGAACTTGGCCGCCTTGTCGGCGCTGTCGACGTCGAGCACGCCGCCCAGGTACATCGGGTTGTTCGCCACCACCCCCACCGGCCGGCCGCCGATCCGCACGAACGCGGTCACCAGGTTGCGCGCGAACCTGGGCTTGAGCTCGAACACGTCGCGATCGTCGGCGAGGATCGCCACGACCTTGCGCACGTCGTACGCACGACGCGGATTGTCGGGCACGAGGTCGAGGATCGCGTCGTCGCGTCGCTCGATCGGGTCGGCGCACGCGCGGACGGGCGGCGCCTCCTCGCAGTGGCTCGGCAGGAAGGAGAGGTAGCGGCGGATCGCGTCCATGCAGGAGGGATCGTCGGGCACCTCGAGGTCGCCGACGCCCGACACCTCGCAGTGCACCTTCGAGCCGCCGAGCTCCTCCTCGGACACGTCCTCCCCGACGGCGGCCTTCACGAGGTACGGCCCGCCGAGCGCCATGCTCGAGTTGCCCTTCACCATGGGCACGAAGTCCGCGAGGCCCGGGATGTAGGCGGTCCCCGCGGCGCCGGGCCCGACCATGGCCGCGACCTGGGGCACGACGCCGCTCATCACGACCTGCTCGCGGAACAGGTATCCGGTATCGGCGAAGACCGAGGCGCCGCTCTCGTCGCTGCCGTCGCCTCCCCCGCCGCCGAGCGAGCTGCCGCCCGCCGTGATGCGCGCGCCGCCCGAGTCGACGAGCCACACGATCGGCGCGCGATGGCGCAGGCAGAGCTCGCGCAGACGCGCCGCCTTCGCCTCGCCCGTGGGCCCCATGGAGCCGCCGAGCACCGTGAAGTCGTAGGACGCGGCGCCGACCCGACGTCCGTCGATCTCGCCGAAGCCCGTCACGACGGCGTCCGCGGGCGACGCCACGCCGGGCTGCTTCCCGAGCACACCGAACTCCTCGAACGTGCCCGGATCGAAGAGCAGCGCGAGCCGCTCGCGCGCCGTGAGCTTCCCGCGCTCGTGCTGCTTCGCGATGCGCTCCGGCCCACCCATGGCGCGCCCCGCCTCGCGCCGCTTCTCGAGCTCCTCGACCAGCTCGCGCAGTCGCGTCACGCGCGCTCCACTAGCGGGGCAGCACGGCGGTGGCGCTGCCCTGCACCACGGGCTCGCCGCGCTGGTTCACCGTCACGAGCTCGAGCTCGACCAGGCCTTCGCCGCCCTGCTCCTGCACCTCCTTCACGGTCGCCTTCGCGACCAGCGAGTCGCCGGGGAAGACCTGCTTCACGAAGCGGACGCCGAAGCTCTTCAGCACTCCGTCGCCGAGCCAGTCCGTGAGCATCCTGCCCGTGAGCCCCATCGTCAGCATGCCGTGCGCGAACACCGACGGATAGCCGGCGACCTTCGTGGCGAATGTCTCGTCGTGGTGGATCGGGTTGAAGTCGCCGGAGCCGGCGGCGTACTGGACGATCTGCGTCCGCGAGAGGTTGTCGACGACCTTCGCCTCGTGGGCCGTGCCGACCTTCACGTCGGCGAGCGTGAGCCTCGGGTTCCCGGTCATGGCTCAGCCCTCCACCGCCTTCTCGGTCACGATGCCGACGCTCGTCGCGACCACGACGAGCTCGCCCTTCTCGTCGCGGTACTCGGAGACCGACTCGGAGAAGTTCATCTTGCCGCCCTTCTTTCCTTCCTTGCTCCAGCTCTTGCCGGGGCGGGTCGTCACGGTCAGCGTCATCCCGGGGCGAAGGGGCTTGTGGTACTCGAAGCGCTGCTCGCCGTGGAGCACGCGGGCGAGGTTCATGCCGCCGCCCCCTCCTCCCCTGCCACCGCTCGCGCCCGCGGCGGGCGCGTCCTTGGGCTTCGACGCAGGAATGCGTCGGACGCCCTTCAGCGCGTAGTCGGGGTTCCAGTGCGCGGCCGAGATCGCGAAGGTCGGCGGTGCGATCACGCCGCCGAGGTTCGTGCGCTTCGCGGCGTCCTCGTCCCAGTAGATGGGATTCGTCTCGCCGAGGGCGCTCGCGAAGAGCAGGATGCCGGTGCGGTCGACGTGGAAGGAGTGTCCGTCGGACATGGGGCCTCCGTTGATTCGGGAGTCAACGCGGCGCCGATTCTACATGGCCGATCCCGGCGCGCCCAGCTTCGGCGGCCGCGGCGCGCCGGGCGACTCGTGCGTCCCAGAGCGCGAAGGCCAGCGCTCCCACGACCACCACCGCCGCCGCCGCGCCGTACATCGCGGCGTAGCCCGAGCGCTCGAGCAGGAAGCCGAACGCCGGCCCGCCGATCAGCATCCCCGCGTCGAAGAGCGAGGTGAAGAGCGAGAGCGCCACGCCGCGCTCCGCCTCGCGCGCGCGGTGCACGACCATCCCGGAGAGGATCGGGAAGGTGAATCCGTGGCCGAAGCCGCAGGAGAGGCCCGCGAGCGCGACGGGCGTGGCGCTGCGGGCGGTCGCGAGGCCCAGGAGACCGGCGGCGAGGCAGCCCAGCGCGGGCCACAGCGCCCGCTTCGGGCCGATGCGCTCCGGGAGCCAGCCGAGGAAGAGCCGCAGCACCACCGCCGCCGCCGAGTAGAACGTGAAGAAGAGCCCCATCGATCCCACGCCGGTATCGAGCACGAAGGTCTTCACGAAGGTGAAGACCGCGGCGAGCGCGGTCGCGAACACGGTGCCGATGAACCAGAGCGGCACGAGATCGCGCTGCAACGCCGCGCCGCGGAAGCCTCGCGACGGCTCGGCGTGCGGCGTCTCGGGGCGGCTGTCGCGCAGCGGGAGGGACACGGCGAACGAGAGCGTCGCGAGCGCCGCAGCGACGCCGAAGAGCGTCGGATAGCCCGCGCGGGCGAGGATCGCGTCGCCCAGGAGCCCGCCGAGCGAGATCGGCAGGATGCCCGAGACGCCGAACAGCGCGAGGCCCTCCGTGCGGCGCGCAGCGGGCACGAGGTCCGCGGCGACCGTGAAGAACGCCGAGAAGAGCATCGCCTCCGCGAGGCCGTGCAGGATCCGCACCGCGGCGAGCCAGAGCCCGAGACCGTGCACGCTCTGGTAGAGGGCGCACACGGCGACGTTCAGCGCGCCGCCGACGAGGATCACGCGTCGGCGGCCCGTGCCATCCATCACCCGGCCGACGGGCGGGCGCACGACGATCGCCGCGAAGGAGGTGAGACCCGCGAGGAGGCCGATCTCGACCTCCCCGGCGCCGAGATCGCGGAGGAAGCCGGGCAGGTGGAGGAACAGATTGAAGCACAGGGCCTGGAGGAAGTTTCCGACGAAGCAGAGCGCGAAGGCCGTCGTGAGGAGGCGCTGCGGGGGCACGGTCCGGCCAGTCTAGCGACGAAGGCGCTCCGCCCCGCCCGATGCCCGTCGCGACGGCAGCCGCGGGGGATACACTCGGGCACCGCGTGGTCCGGGCCCGCAAGGAGGATGCACCTTGGCGAGCGCGCCGAGCGACGAGCTCGCGTTCCGGAGCGCAGTCGAGCTGGCTTCGATGCTCCGGCGCAAGGAGCTCTCGAGCCGCGCGCTGCTCGAGCACTTCCTCGCGCGCATCGAGAAGGCGAACCCGCGGCTGAATGCGGTCGTGACGCTCGACGTCGAGCGCGCGCTCGCCGCCGCCGACGCGGCCGACGGCGTGCTCGCCCGCGGAGGCTCCCTCGGCGCCCTGCACGGTCTCCCGATCACGATCAAGGACAGCTTCGAGACGGAAGGGCTGCGCACGACGTGCGGCGCTCCCCTCCTCGCCGATCACGTGCCCACGGCGGACGCGGACGCGGTGGCGCGTCTGCGCGGTGCCGGCGCGATCGTGTTCGGCAAGACGAACACGCCCTTGCTCGCGGGCGACGTGCAGACCTACAACGATCTCTTCGGGCGCACCACGAACCCCTGGGATCCGGCGCGCACGCCCGGCGGATCCTCGGGCGGCGCCGCCGCGGCGGTCGCCGCCGGCCTCACGAGCTTCGAGCTCGGGAGCGACATCGGGGGCTCCATCCGCACGCCGGCGAGCTGGTGCGGCGTCTACGGGCACAAGCCGAGCCACGGCATCGTTCCGGTGCGCGGCCACATCCCGCCCGCCCCCGGCGCCCTCGCGACCCAGGATCTCGCCGTCGCCGGACCGATCGCGCGCTCACCCGCCGACCTCGAGCTCGCCCTCGACCTCCTCGCCGGGCCCGACGCGGCGCGCGGCGTCGCCTGGCGGCTCGTGCTCCCGCCGGCCCGCGCCCGCGCGCTGCGCGACTTCCGCGTCGCGGCGTGGCTCGACGATCCGGCGTTCCCGGTCGACGGCGCGGTGGGCGCGCGCCTCGAAGCGACGGTCGACGCACTGTCGTCGGCCGGCGTGCGCGTCGCCCGGGAGGCGCGGCCCGGCTTCTCCCTCGCGGAGCTGCAGGAGACGTACCTGCGGCTCCTGACGCCGGTGATCGCATCGGGCTTTCCGGCCGTCGTCTTCGATCGGCTCGTCGCGCTCGCGGAGGCCGCGCCGCCGGGCGCGCCCGTCGACGACGCCCTTCGCACGGCGCGCGACGGCACCGCGCGACACCGCGACTGGATCGCGGCGAACGAGCGACGCGAGCAGCTCCGCGCACGGCTCGCCGCGTTCTTCCGCGAATTCGACGTCCTGCTGCTTCCCGTCGCGCCGGTGGCCGCGATTCCGTTCGACGAGAGCGCGCCCATCACCTCCCGACGCATCCACGTGTCGGGCGTCGCGCGGAGCTACTACGAGCTCTTCGGCTGGATCGGGCTCGCGAGCGCGACGCTCCATCCGGCGACGGTGGCACCCGTGGGCCGCACGGCGGAGGGGCTTCCCGTCGGCCTCCAGATCGTCGGGCCCTGGCTCGAGGACCGGACCCCGCTGCGCTTCGCGCAGCTCCTCGCGGGCGTGATCGGCGGCTACGAGGCGCCGCCGCACTCGTGAGCTCGGCGGTCGAGGGCCTTCCCCGAGGATCCCCGTGTCCGCGTGCCCAGGAACCGAGCACGAGCCGTCTGGAAAAACCCGAGGCGCATGCTTCCCGGGATGCGGTCGGCGCAGGCGCGATCCGATCCGAAACGACGTGCTCTCGATCGTACGTCGACGCGCGGCGCGCGGGCGGACGCATGCGGCCTCGGCTCGCTCGGACGTGCTCGCCGTCGCTGACTTCTCGCGCGACTCATGGTACACGCGAGAGGAGCAGGCAGACGACGCGCCGGCCCGCCCGACGCCGGAGCGTCGCATTCCTTGGGGTTGCAGGGGAGGCGGCAGCCGTCCGCGGTACGGAGAACCACACATGCAGGCCGACGACGATTCTCGCCCCGACGGGGCAGACGCGGCCGCCCGTGCAGGGGGCGCCAAGACGCCCCAAGGCTCGCAGTCGCGCGAGCGCATCCTGCAGGCGGCGCTCGAGCTGATCGGAGAGCGCGGCTACTCCGCCACGAGCGTCGACGCCCTGTGCAAGCGCGCCGGGATCATGAAGACCGCCCTCTACTGGCACTTCGGCAGCAAGGAGGGCCTCCTCGCCGCGCTCCTCGAGCGCGTCTCCCAGGACTGGACCGACGAGATCGAGCGCCGCGTCGGAGCCGAGGGGCCGCCCCTCGCACGCCTCGACCACGCCCTGGCGAGCCTGCGCGAGCTGGTCGAGCAGCGCCCGCGCCATCTCCGCCTCGTGCTCTCCGTGCTGCTCGAGCGAGGAGAGAGCGATCCCCAGACGCGAGACACGGTGCGTCGAATCTACGATCGGCTCTCCGCCTCGATCGTGCAGACGTTCGAGGACACGATCGGGCAGCCGCTGCCGGACCTCGATCTCGTGGCGCACGCGCTGCTCTCGCTGCAGCAGGCGGCCGCCCTCCGCTACCTGGCCGACCCCGAGCGCGCGGACCTCGAGCGGTTCTTCTCCTTCACGCGCCGCACGGTGATCCTGCTGATCGTCGACCGGATGCGCGAGGCCGGGCTCGTCCCGCCGGACGCGATCGCCGGCGGCAACTAGCCCGGCGGAGCCGGCGAGCTCCGAGCGGCGCTCCGATCAGCCGCGCTTCCGCCCGCGTCGCGGGTTCTCCCCGGCCGCCGGCTCGCGGCCGAGATGCCCCACGAGGAGCCTCGCGAACCAGCTGCGGAAGCGACGACCCGCGATGGCGGGCTCCGCGAAGCCGCTGCTCGCGCGGGTCGCGTCGCCGAGCAGCGCGTCTCCGAGCAGCGCGAAGGACGCGAGGTGGATCGCGAACAGCGAGTCCTCGAAGGGCGGCGTACGGCGGCCGGCCGCCGCGCAGGCCGCGCGCCGGCGGGCGTGCACCACCTCGGCGACCGCGAGCACGAAGGGCGCACCGGCCCGGGTGCGGCGTCGGCCCCGGTCGTCGCCTGCCAGGGCGAGCCACGCGAGGAGTCGAGCCTGCCCGTGGTCCCCGAGCGTCTCGAACACGCGCTCGACCAGCGCGGCGACATCGATCTGCGACACGTCCGTCGCGCCGAGCGCGGCGAGAACGTCCTCGCGCAGCGCCTCGAGCGCGCGGTCGATCACCGCGCGCACGAGGTCCTCGCGGCTCCCGAAGTGGTGGAGGATCGCGGGGTGCGAGACCCCGACGTCGGCCGCGATCTCCTGCAGCCGGATGCCCTCCGGACCGCGGGCGGCGAAGCGCGCCTCCGCGGCGTCGAGGATCGCGCGCTTCGCGTCCTCGGCCGAGCGGCGGCGCCGCGGCTCCGCGGCGCGCGTCCGGTCTTGCTTTCTCGCGCGGGGCCGCGGCCGGATTGACGGCGGAGGGGTCACTGGCTACTTACATCCTTGTCAGTAGTGGCGGACGGCGCGTCCTCGGGGCTTCCCCCGAGAGGGAAGTCACCGAGGTCGACGCGCGACCGCGCGGAGGTGCTCCGATGGCCGGCGATGCCCGCAAGCGCCGCATCCGTCCCCTCGAGGCCTGGCGCGCCATCCGGGCGCTGCTCCGGAACCCCGACGACACGGGGCAGGTGTTCCGCATCATCGACGCCCTCTCCGGGAACTCCGGGGAGCGCACGTTCCGGCGCTTCCGGAGCGACCCCACGGGCGCCCGCATCCTGCAGGAGCGGCGCTCCCTCCTCAAGACCCTGGGTGACCTCGAGGCGCTGCGCGCGCTTCCGGAGGGAACCCTCGGCCGCACCTACGCGGAGTTCGTGACACGCGAGCAGATCAGCGCCGACGGCCTCGTGGCGGCGAGCCAGGAGGGCAGCGAGCGCTGGGACTACGGGGCCGACCGGCGGCTCGTCGGCGATCGGCTGCGCGACATGCACGACCTCTGGCACGTGGTCACGGGCTACGGCCGCGACCTCGTGGGCGAGGCGGCGCTCCTCGCCTTCAGCTTCGCCCAGGTGCCGAATCCCGGCGTGGGCTTCATCGTGGCGGTCGCGTGGCTCCGGGCCGGCGCGGGCGGCGGGATGCGCGGTCTGATCGTCGAGGGCTGGCGCCGCGGGCGGAGCGCGGCGTGGCTCCCGGCGAAGGACTGGGAAGCGCTCCTGCGCCGACCGCTCGAAGACGTCCGCGCGGAGCTGCGCGTCGGCGCCCCGCCCCGCTACCAGGCCGTGCGCTCGAGCGGCGCGCCCCAGGTCGCGTACTAGCGCTCGCTCCCCCTGCCGCCCGCATACCGCCGCGCGGCGCGTCCGATACGCTCCGCGGGCCGCTTCCTTCGCGGCGCGCAGGGGGGTGCCCGATGCCCGTCCATCTCGAGATCCAGCCGGCGCGACCGCACGTCGCCATCGTGACGCTCGACCGCCCCGAGCGCGCGAACAGCCTCGATCCGGCGATGCTGCGAGACCTCGCCGCGGCCTGGCGGCGGATCGCCGACGACGACGGGATCCGCTGCGCGGTCCTCACCGGCGCAGGCGATCGGGTGTTCTGCGCGGGCATGGACATGACGACGACGGTCCCCGCAGCGCAGCGTCTCGCCCGGGGCGAGCGCCTCGACGAGGAGACGTTCGAGGGCCTGCGCAGCGTCGACACCGCGCTCCTCGCGGGCTTCGACCTGCGCAAGCCGCTCGTCGTCGCGGTGAACGGCCACGCCCGAGCGGGCGGCCTCGACCTCTTGCTCGCCTCCGAGATCCGGCTCGCGGTGCCCGACGCGACGTTCGCGCTGGAGGAAGTCGCGCTCGGGCTCTATCCGACGGGAAACGCCACGGTGTTGCTCCCGCGCCAGGTGGGCTGGACCCACGCCTTCGAGCTGCTCCTCACCGCCCGGCCGATCTCGGCCGAGCGCGCCGCGGAGATCGGGCTCGTGAATCGCCTCGTGCCCCGCGAGCAGCTCCTCGGATCGGCCCTCGAGCTCGCCGAGGCGATCGCCGCCAACGCGCCGCTCGCCGTGCGCGAGACCCGGCGTGGCGTGCGGGAGCTGCTCGGGCTTCCCCTCGACGCCGCCTACCGCCGCCAGGAGGAGATCGGCCGTGCCCTCCGACGCACGGACGACGCGCGCGAGGCGCAGCGCGCCTTCGTCGAGCGACGCCGCCCGGTGTGGACCGGTCGCTGATGGAGCTCGACTAGGCGGCTCGCCGCGGAGCGCGATCCGTCGCGGGCTCGCGCGCGGGCTTCGGCAGCAGGAGCGCGAGCACGGCCGAAGCGAGCATCGGGATGCCCGCGATCGCGAGGGCCCCCAGCGCGTCGCCCGTCGCGCGCCGGGCGGCGCCGATCGCAAGGGGCCCGACCAGGCCGCCGAGGTTGCCGACCGCGTTGATCAGCGCGATGCCGGCCGCCGCCGAGAACCCCGTGAGGAACTCACCCGGAATCGCCCAGAAGGGGCCCAGGTAGCTGTACGCTCCGACGGCCAGCAGCGACAGGAGGGCCAGGACGTACAGGGGGGAGGGATTCGTCGCGAACAGGAGCAGCGCAACGCCGCCCAGCGCAAGCGACACCGCGGCGTGCCAGCGTCGCTCGAGCCTTCGGTCGGAGCTGTGCGAGACGAGGACCATCGCGATCAGCCCCACGAGATTCGGGACCGTCACGAGGACGCCGACGGCGGAGTTCGAGTACTCCGCCGAGAGCGACTTCACCACCGTCGGCAGCCAGAAGCTCAGCGTGTAGAGGCCGATCGTGAGCCCGAAGTGGATCGCGGCCATGTGCCAGACGCGGCGGCTCGAGAGCGTCTCCAGCACGGAGAAGCGTCGGTGCGCGAGGGTCTCCCGCTCCTCGCGCTCGAGCTCCGCCACGAGCCACGCCTTCTCGTCGGCGCCGAGGAAGCGTGCGTCGGCCGGCCGGTCGGGCAGGACGAAGTAGGTGAGGACGCCACAGACCACCGCCGGCATCCCTTCGAGGATCAGGAGCCAGCGCCAGCTGCTGAGGCCGAGCCACCGGACGTGGTCGAGGATCAGACCCGAGATCGGGCCGCCGACGAGGCTCGCGACCGGGAGCCCGACCAGGAACAGCGCGATCGCCCGCGCCCGCTCGCGCTGGCGGAACCAGTAGGTCAGGTAGAGGACGATGCCCGGGAAGTAGCCGGCTTCCGCGAGCCCCAGCACGAAGCGCGCGATGGAGAGCTGCTGCGCGTTCTTCGCGAAGCCCGTGAGCACCGCCACCGCCCCCCAGACCAGGAGGATCCGCGCGATCCAGACGCGCGCCCCGACGCGATGCAGCAGCAGGTTGCTCGGGACCTCGAACGCGAAGTAGCCGAAGAAGAAGATCCCGGCGACGAAGCCGAACTCCTCGCTCCCGATGCCGAGCTCCGCGTTCATCGTGAGCGCGGCGAATCCGATGTTGATGCGGTCGAGGAACGCGATCACGTAGAGCAGGAAGAGGAACGGCAGGAGGCGCAGCTGCACCCGGCGGATCGTCCTCGTCCCGATCGACATGGGCGCCGATCCTACCCAGCGCCCGCGGATTCGGGCAGCGAGGAGACGATCGCCTCGCCTGCCGCGGATCGGCCTGGATTCGCTGCCGCGCCCAGCGCAAGATGGGATGGTGTCCGCGATCCAGCAGATCCCCGGCCGTCTCGGCCCCTGCCTCGAGCCGGCGCCGGGCCGCGCGACCCTGTCCGTCGGGGAGATGGCGCGCGACGGCCTGCGCGCTCCGATCGCCTCCGCCCTCCGCGAGGCGACGGCGAACGAGTCCGCGACGGTCGCGAAGACGGGGGGAGTGCTCACGAACCTCCGAGCGATCGAGAGGGAGGCGCCGGCGGCCGACGGCTCCTGGTACTCCGTGCGGATCCGTCCCCTATCGCACCGCGCGCAACGCGATCGAAGGGCTCGTCCTGACCTTCGTGGACATCACGCCGAAGCGGGCGGAGCGCGCGCAGGTGGCACGAGTCCTCGCGGAGAACGTCGTCGATACCAGGTCCGCGCGCTCGCCCACGAGCTCGAGGTCCACAAGATCGAGCTCGCGCTCCAGAACGAGGAGCTGCGGCGGATCTGCTCGGCCTGTTCGATCGAGTCCGGGCTCCCGATCGGCCCGCGCCCGCGAAGCGCTGATCGCGCCGCCCGGGCTCGTGCCCGTGCCACGCCGATGCGCCTGCCGTCGATCGCGTCGCGAGCGCCGACCCGCCTTCGTCCACGGAAGCCGCCGGCTGTGGGCCAGCCGGTCGCGGCGCGGCGAGGCGGCGCGCGCACGCCTCTCCGACGGGCGCCTCCCCCAAGGCCACGAGCCGCTCTCCCAATCCGACCGACACCGCGCCGTCCCGGCCCGTCCACCAGAGCGAGATGCGGGCGGCGGCGGCGCGCTCCACGACCTCGGGGTGCGGCATCCCGAAGCGCCCCTGACAGGGCGCCGACGCGATGGCGATGCGGGCGCCCGTGGCGCCCAGGAAGGCGGCGCTGCTCGCGGTCCGGCTGCCGTGGTGGCCGAGCTTCAACACGTCGCTGCGCAGGTCGGCACCCGCGGCGAGGAGCGCCCGCTCGACGTTCTCGCTCGCGTCGCCGGTGAGGAGGAGCCTTCGGCCCGACACCTCGACGCGGAGCACGAGCGAGCCGTCGTTGCGTCCGGCGCCCGCTGCAGCCCGCGCCCTGTGCGCGGGGGGCCAGAGCGGCGCCAGCACGAGGTCGCCGAGCGCGACCGATTCGTCGCCCTCGCCGTGCTCGCGCACGGCCACGCCGCGCGCGGCGGCGGCCTCGCGCAGCGACGCGAAGTCCGGATCGAGGCCGCCACCGTAGGGGAGCCAGAGCTCGCCCACCGGAAGGGAGTCGAGCACGGCCTCGAGGCCTCCGCGGTGGTCGAGGTCGGCGTGGGTCGCCACGACGACGTCGATCCGTGTCACACGGAGCGCACGCAGCGCCGGGAGCACGACCTGCCGACCGAGGTCGAGCCCATCGGGCAGCGCGAGACCGCCGTCGACGAGCAGCGTCGACTCGCGGCCCTGGACGAGGAGCGCATCCCCCTGCCCCACGTCGAGGAAGACGGCGCGCGGCGGCGGCGGGAGGCGCGGCGGCGCGGGGGCGAGGGCCGGCAGGATCGCCGCGACGAGCGCGAGGGCCAGGCGCACGCGGAGGCGACGCGCGCGCAGGACGAGGACCGCGAGGAGCGCGCCCGCACCGAGGGCCAGCACGCCCGGCTCCGGCGCCGGCGGCGCTGCGCCCGCCGCACGGTCGGCAGCGGCCCGGAGCACCCACAGCGTGGCGGAGCTCACCGCCGCGACCGCGTCGATCACCGCGTCCGGCAGGCCGCCTCCGGGCAAGCCGGCGCTCGCGGCCGCGAGGAGAGCGCCCGGGAGCAGCACGAGCCCGGTCCACGGCACGGCGACGAGGTTCGCGACGAGGCCGGCCGGGGCGGTGACGCCGAGCTGCGTCGCGAGGAGCGGCGCGGTGGCGGCCGTCGCGAGCGCCGACGTCGAGAGCCCCTCGCGCACCGAGCGCAGGACGGCCGCCGCCCGCCCCGAGGTCGCCCGCGCGCCCGCCGCGCCGGCGAGCGGAGCCGCGAGGAGGAGCGCCGCGCTCGCGGCGAAGGAGAGCTGCGCGCCGACGTCGAACAGCGCGGCGGGATCCATGGCGAGGACGATTCCGCCCGCGGCGGAGAGGAGACCGGACGCGGCGATCGGCCTGCGCGCGAGGAAGCCGGCGGCGCCGGCCGCGACGAACGCGAGAGAGCGCTGCACGGGCACGTCGAAGCCCGACAGGAGCGCATAGGCGGCGGCTCCCGCGAGCGCGACGAGGAGCGCGGGCCGTCGCGCGTCGCGGCGCGCGAGACGGGCGCTCCGCCGCAGGAGCGCGAACGCGAGCGTCTGGAAGAGCGCGCTCGCGAGCACGAGATGGAGGCCCGACACGGAGAGGAGATGCGTGAGCCCGAGGCGCGCGAACGCGTCGCCGTCCGCTCGCGTGAGGCCACGACGATCGCCCAGCGCGAGGGCGGCCGCGAGCGCGCCGCCCTCGCCCGCCGCGAGCAGGCGCTCGCGCAGGCGGTCGCGCAGCGCCTCGAGGTGCTGCCGTGGCGTCGGGCCCTCCGCCTCGTCGATCTTCACCGCGAGCCGCGGATCGAGGAGCCGGCCCACGGCGCCGATCCCGTCGCGGGCGAGACGCCGATGTGCGTCGGGCACGCCCGGATCGTGGCGGGCCTCCACCGCGCGCAGCCGCGCGGCGACGCGAATCCGATCCCCGGGAAGGATGGGCGTCCCGGGAACGTCCTCGATCAGGCGGACGCGCCTCGGCAGCGCGGCGGCGCGATGCCGGCCCTCCTGCCCTTCGGCCGGCTCGCTTCGCTCGAGGTCGAGGGACGTCCGCCCCCCGTTCGCGTGCAGCGCGAGCACGCGCGCGTCGAACGTCGCCTCGATCGGAGCCGGGAGCGCGACGCGAGAGGCCTCGTCGAGGCGCGTCGCGAGGGCGAACGCGCCGGTGCCCGCGACCGCGACGAGGAGGCCGGCGACGCGCAGGCCGGCACTGCGGGAGAGGGCCGCGACGCCGAGGCCCGCACACGCGAAGGCGAGGCCGCCCGGCCGGCCGACGAGCGCGCGGTCTGCGGCGAGGATGCCGGCGGCGTAGGCGAGGACGAGCAGCGAGAGGAGCTGCGGCACGCGGAAGCCGCGGGACCGGGATGCCGGAGCCTACCCGGTGCGAGGCGTCGCGCCATGCGTCGCGCCCGGGATCAGTGCAGCGTGCCGGGCTCCGGCGGCGACTTCGGCGGCACCGCGCGCTCGAGCTGCCGGGTCAGGACCTGGAGCGCCTCGTCGAGGCGCCGGAGCTCGCCGACGAAGCTCCCGAGCATCCGCTCCATCTCGGCGACCTCGCCTGCGGCCGGCCCGGGGCTCGTGCGGGCCGGCGCCTCGCCGAGCGCGGTCTGGAAGGCCGCGCGGCAGCCTTCGACACCGATCACGGTCACGAGATCGAGCAGGCTCTTGGCCAGGGCGCCGGCCTGGCTCGACGCCACGCCGTGCGCCTCCAGCGCCACCCGGACCCGCTCGCGTCGCTCGCCGTCGCCCTCGCCCATGGCGTCTCCTCCGGAGCTCGGACCTCCCTCGGAGCAACTTCGGTGCCGCCTGCTCGCGCGTGCGCAGCTCGCCCGTCGGGCCCGCGCGGCGACGGCGAATTCTCGGGCACGGAAGGTCGGTGGAGCCGGCCGAGCGAGGCGCACGGAAGACACCCGCGCTGCCCGGGCAGGGCACGGCGCTGCCTCTGCGCGCGGGCGTGCGGGGTGGCTCAGTCCCGCCAGGACATCGGCACGTGCGCCGTGTCGGCCTCGGACTCGAGCTGCTCGAGCTGGCGCTCCAGGTCCTGCTTCGCGTCGGCGAGCCGGGTGAGCTCCCGCATGTGGGCCGGCGGGGTGGAGGCGCGCTGGCCCTCGACCTGCTCGATGCGCATCCGGAGGTTCTGGAACTGCGAACGCCACTCGGCCGCGCTGCGCCCTCCGCGGATCAGCCCCGACTCCTCGAGACCGTTCGGCGAGAGCGTGACGAGCCCCGCGGCCGCGTCGACGCGGTAGGTGAAGTGGTTGAAGAAGGAGAGACCGAGGAGCCCGACCCCCATCCCCGAGCCGATGCTCGCCGGGACGCCCTCCACGCGCGCGCCGCCGACCTCGACGCTCTCGAGCGTGACGACGGGGCTGTCGATCACGCCGTTCGCGGTCTGGTAGCGCATGGTGCGCGCCTCGGGCCCGGGCTGGATGCCGAGCTCGTCGGCGACACTCTTCGGGATCAGGACGTCGCTCGCCCCGGTGTCGATCACGAAGGGCGCGGTCACCCGGTCGTTGAGCCGCACCTGCACGATCATGCTCGTGCCCGCACGCTCCACCCGCACCTGGTAGACCGGCTTCGGCGCGGCCGCAGGGGCGCGCTGGAGCGCGCGGGCCGCCGGCGCGCCCGCGGCCGGGCCGGGCTGCGCGTAGCTCTGGACGCGGCTCGGCTCCTTCGCGGCGTCGCGCGCCGACTGTGCGGCGCTCGGCCGCTGGTCGGGAGGCACCTCGTCGAGGTGCATCGTGACGTGCATCTGCCCCTTCGCGTCGGTCCAGCGATAGAGCTCGGCGCGGGCGGGCTCGCCCGCCAGGCAGAGCGCGAGCAGCGGAACGAGGCGCGAGCGTCCCATGGGGCCTCCGCTCCCTGTGGGATCGGCTCGCGCAACGCGGATCTGAAGCCGCGAGGGTCCTCAGCCGGTCTCGCGCGAAGGCGCAGCTTCCGAGGGAGGCTCCGGCGCGACCTCGCCTTCCGCTCGCCGCTGCGCATCGAAGAAGCGGAAGAGGACGTCCGCGTCGCGCGCCGAGAGACCGGGCACGGCGCCGAGCTCCTCACGGCTCGCCTCCCGCACCCCGCGCAGGGAGCCCAGCCGTTGGAGCAAGGCGCGACGCTTCCCGGGGCCGATGCCCGGAATCTCCTCGAGGATCGACGTCAGGTGCACGCGCTGGCGCAGGGCGCGCTGGAACTCGATCGCGAAGCGATGCGACTCGTCGCGCACGCGCTGGAGCAGGAGGAGCGCCTTCGAGCTCGGCGGGAGCAGCAAGGGGTCCTTGCGGTTCGGCAGGAACACGCGCTCGGCCTTGAGACCGCCGGAGCGCTTCACGCGGGGCGAAGGCGACTCTTCGTCGCGCTCCTTCGCGAGGCCGATCGCGGGCGCCGTGAGCCCGGCGTCCGCGAGGGCCGCCAGGGCGACGGCGAGCTGTCCCTTCCCGCCGTCGACCACGATCAGGTCGGGCAGCGCGTCCCGCTCCACCTTCGCGAGCCGGCGAGCCAGCACCTCGCGCAGACACGCGAGGTCGTCACCGCCCGCGGCGTGGCGGATCCGGTATCGCCGGTAGTCCGCCTTGCGTGGCTTCCCCGCCTCGAAGACCACGCGGCTCGCGACGGGCAGCACGCCGTTCAGGTTCGACACGTCGTAGCACTCGATGCGCCCGGGCGGCGCGGGCAGGCCGAGGCGTTCGGCGAGCTCGAGGGCGGCCGCCTCCACGCTCTCGCGCGCCTCGATGCGTCGCTCGAGCGTGAGCGCTGCGTTCGCCTCCGCCATCGCCACGAGCTCCCGGGCCTGGCCGCGCTTCGGCGCGCGCACCGCGACCCGGCGGCCGGCGCGATCGCGCAGCAGGGCCTCGAGGGCGCCGTCGTCCTCGAGGGGCAGCGGCGCGATCACCTCGGCGGGCACGAGGCGCGGCTCCTCGCCGCCGTAGTACTGTCCGAGGAACGAGCTCACGACCTCGCCGTCGTCGAGGCGCACGTCGGCGAAGCCGTGGCTCGCCGCGCCGACGACCCGCCCTTCGCGGACGTGGAGCACCGCCATCTCCGCCTCGCCCCCGCGGCGCGCGAGTCCGAACACGTCCTGATCGATCGCCTTCGGCGTCACGATCTGCTGTCGCTCGACCGTCCGCTCCACCGCCGCGAGCCGGTCGCGCAGCCTCGCCGCCTCCTCGAAGCGCTCCTCCCGCGCCGCCTCCGCCATGCCCTCGCGGAGCCGGTCGGCGAGCTCGTCCGAGCGTCCGCGCAGGAAGAGCGTCGTGCCGGTCACGAGCTCTGCGTAGCTCGCGGCGTCGATCCGGCCCACGCACGGCGCCGCGCAGCGCTTCATCTCGAACTCGAGGCAGGGCCGGCCGCGGCGCTGGTAGTCCCGGAAGCCGGCATCGCTGCAGGAGCGCAGCGGGAAGATCCGACGCAGGTTCGAGACGGCCTCGCGCATTCCCTGGCTCGAGGTGTACGGCCCGAAGTAGAGCGCGCCGTCCTCCCGGAAGCGGCGCACCGGGACGAGGCGCGGCCAGCTCTCGCGCGGGTCGAGGCGCAGGGCGAGGTACTGCTTGTCGTCGCGCAGCCGCACGTTGAAGGGCGGCCTGTGCTGCTTGATGAGCTCGTTCTCGAGCAGCAGCGCATCCTTCACGGACGGCGTCGCGACGAAGTCCACGTCCGCGGCGCGCTCCACGAGGTGCGGCACCTGCACGCGCCCGTCGCCGCCCGCGCCGAGGTACGAGCGCACGCGCGCGCGCAGGCTCTGTGCCTTGCCCACGTAGAGCACCTTCCCGGCCGCGCTCTTGAACAGGTAGACGCCGGGGCCCGCCGGCAGCGAGGCGGCTCGGTCCGAGAGCGACGTGGGGGGAGCGCGGAAGGCCTCGCGCCCGCGGTCTTCGTCTGCGCTCAGAGCCCGTCCGTCCGCAGCCGCTCGCGCTCGAGGGCGCGGATGCGGTCCCGCAGCTCCGCCGCGCGCTCGAACTCGAGCTTCGTGGACGCCTCCTTCATCTCTCGTCGCAGCCCCTCGAGCAGGGCCGGAAGCTCGTGGGCGGGCACGCCGCCCGTCGACTCCTTCCGCGTGGGCACCGTCACGTAGTCCTGCTCCCAGATCGACTCGCGCAGGCTCGAGATCTTCTTCACCACCGAGGTCGGCGTGATCCCGTGCTCCGCATTGTACGCGGCCTGGCGCTCCCGGCGCCGCGTGGTCTCGGCCACCGTCGCGCGGATCGAGTCCGTCTGCTGGTCGGCGTAGAGGATCACGGTTCCCTTCACGTTGCGCGCCGCACGCCCGATCGTCTGGATGAGCGAGCGCGTCGAGCGCAGGAAGCCCTCCTTGTCGGCGTCGAGGATCGCGACCAGGGAGACCTCCGGGATGTCGAGGCCCTCGCGCAGCAGGTTGATGCCGACGAGGACGTCGAACACGCCCTCCCGCAGCTCGCGGATGATCTCCATGCGCTCGATCGTCTGGACGTCGCTGTGCAGGTAGCGCACGCGGACGCCGTGCTCCGCGTAGTACTCCGTCAGCTCCTCCGCCATGCGCTTCGTGAGCGTCGTCACGAGCACGCGCTCGTTCGCCGCGACGCGCGCGCGGATCTCGCCGAGGAGGTCGTCCACCTGCCCCGCCGCCCTCCGCAGCTCGAGCTTCGGGTCCATGAGACCCGTCGGGCGGATGATCTGCTCCACGACGACGCCGTGGGAGCGCGCGAGCTCCCACTCCGCCGGGGTGGCGGAGACGTAGAGACACTGCTTCACCCGCGCCTCCCACTCGTCGAAGCGGAGCGGACGGTTGTCGAGGGCGGAGGGCAGTCGGAAGCCGTACTCGACGAGCGTCTCCTTGCGCGCGCGGTCGCCGCGGTACATGCCGCCGATCTGGGGCACGGTCACGTGGCTCTCGTCGAGCACCAGCAGGAAGTCGTCGGGGAAGTAGTCGTAGAGGGTGTAGGGCGCCTCGCCGGGGGCGCGGCCGTCGAGCCAGCGCGAGTAGTTCTCGACGCCGTGGCAGAAGCCCATCTGCTCCAGCATCTCGAGGTCGAAGAGCGTGCGCTGCTCGAGGCGCTGGGCCTCGAGCAGCTTGTTCTGGCCGCGCAGCTCGGCGAGCCGCTCCTGGAGCTCGCCGCGGATCCCCTGGATCGCCGTCTTGATGGTGTCGTCGGACGCCACGTAGTGGCTCGCGGGGTAGATCATCGTCCGCTTCGGACGCGCCACGACCTTCCCGCGCAGCGGATCGACCTCGGCGATCGACTCGATCTCGTCGCCGAAGAACTCGATCCGGATCGCCCGGGCGTCCTCGTACTGGGGGATCACCTCGACCACGTCGCCTCGCACCCGGAACGTGCCGCGGTGGAAGTCCATGTCGTTGCGCTCGTAGAGCATGTCCACCAGCTGACGCAGCAGGGCGTCGCGGGAGATCGCCATCCCGGTCTCGAGGTACATCCGCAGGTTCCCGTACGAGGTCGGCTTGCCGAGGCCGTAGATGCAGGAGACGCTCGCCACGACGAGCACGTCGCGCCGGGTCATGAGCGAGTGGGTCGCGGAGTGCCTCAGCTTGTCGATCTCGTCGTTGATCGAGGAGTCCTTCTCGATGTAGGTGTCCGACGACGGGATGTAGGCCTCGGGCTGGTAGTAGTCGTAGTAGGAGACGAAGTACTCGACGGCGTTCTCGGGGAAGAGGCCCCTGAACTCCGCGTAGAGCTGGGCCGCGAGCGTCTTGTTCGGCGCCATCACCAGGGTGGGACGGTTCACCTTCTCGACGACGCAGGCCACCGTGAAGGACTTCCCGCTGCCCGTGACGCCGAGCAGCGTCTGGTGCGGAAGCCCCTGCTCGAGGCCGTCCACGAGCTGCCGGATCGCCTCGGGCTGGTCGCCCTTCGGCGTGAACTCGGAAACCAGCCGGAAGCAGCCCTCGCTCATGCTCGCCTCCAGCGCGGACCTTGGGGCGTGTCCTCGATCGACACGCCCTCCGCCGAGAGGAGCGCGCGGATGCGGTCGGCCTCGGCGAAGTCGCGGCGCTTCCGGGCAGCTTCGCGCTCCGCCACCAGTCCGTCGATGCGCGGGTCGCACTCTGCTGCCAGCTCGCGCGGCGCCTCGCTGCACAGGCCGAGGGCGAGGATCGCGTCGAACTCGAGGAGCAGCGCGCGACGCTCCGGCGCCGTGAGCTCCGGCGCCCGCAGCGCCTCGTAGGCCACCGCGAGGGCGCGCGGCGCGTTCAGGTCGTCGCGCATCGCCTGGCGGAAGCGCTCGCGGAGCGGCGCCGTGCGCGCGGCGTCGACGGGACCGCTCGCGTCGGCGAGCTCGTAGGCCTGGGCGAGGAGCCGCCGATAGCCCGTGGCGGCCGCCTCCATCGCCTCGATCGAGAAGCTCTGCTGCTGGCGGTAGTGGCCTTGCAGGAAGAAGAAGCGGAAGGCCAGCGGCTCGAAGCCCCGGTCGACCAGGTCCTGCAGCACCAGCGTGTGTCCCTTCGACTTCGAGATCTTCTCGCCGCCGAAGTCGTAGAACTCGTTGTGCAGCCAGTAGCGCACCCAGGGGTGCACGCCGTAGGCGCACTCGCTCTGGGCCACCTCGTTCGTGTGGTGCACGCGCACGTGGTCCACGCCGCCGGTGTGGACGTCGAAGGTCGTTCCCAGGTAGTGGATGCTCATGGCCGAGCACTCGAGGTGCCAGCCCGGGAAGCCCCGGCCCCACGGCGAGTCCCACTCCTGCTGCCGGCGGACGCCCGGCGCCGCGAACTTCCAGAGCGCGAAGTCGGCGGGATGGCGCTTGCCCTCGACGTCGCCGACCCGCTCCGTCGCTTCCTGTCCGGCGAGGTCGAGCCCGGCGAACTCCGCGTAGCGCGGGAACTTCGAGACGTCGAAGTAGAGCCCGTCCGCGATGCGGTAGGTGTAGCCCTTCTCCTCGAGCAGCTTCGCGAGGGCGATCTGCTGCGGAATGTGCTCGGTCGCCTTGCAGTAGACCTCCGCCTCGAGGCAGCGCAGGCGGCGGCGGTCCTCGAGCCACTGGGCGGTGTACTGGGCGGCGATCTCCTCGGCGCGGCGGCCCGTCTTCGCCGCCGCGGCCTCCATCTTGTCCTCACCCGTATCGGCATCGCTCGCGAGGTGCCCGACGTCGGTGATGTTGATGACGTGCGTCACGCGGTAGCCCTCGGCGAGGAGCGTGCGCTTCAGGAGGTCGGCCATGAGATAGGGCCGGAGGTTCCCGATGTGCTGCGGCGCGTAGACCGTCGGGCCGCACGAGTAGATGCGGACGTGCCCGGGCTCGATCGGCTCGAAGCGGAGCTTCCGTCGCGTTCGCGTGTCGTGGAGCTGGAGCGGGTCCACTAGGGCGCCCCGGCGAGCGGGCGCTCGAGCAGCACGACCGCCGTCGCCGCGATCCCCTCGGCGCGGCCGATCGCGCCCAGGCCGTCGCTGCTCGTGACCTTCACGTTGATCCGCTCGATCGGAGCCGCGAGGAGCTTCGCGACGCTCTCGCGCATCGCCGACACGTGGGGCGCGAGGCGCGGCGCTTGCGCGATCACCGTCGCGTCGACGTTTCCGAGCGCGAGGCCCGCCTCGCGCACGAGGCCGACCACGCGCCGCAAGAGCTCGCCGCTCGCGACGCCCCGCAGCGTGGGATCCGAAGAAGGGAAGTGGCTGCCGAGGTCGCCGGCGCCGAGCGCGCCGAGGAGCGCGCTCGCGATCGCGTGCAGCAGGACGTCGCCGTCGCTGTGGCCCTCGAGCCCGCGCTCGTACGGGATCGCGACGCCGCCGAGCACGAGGGGCCGCCCCGGGACGAGCGCATGCGCATCGACACCCTGGCCGATCCGCACCGTCACGCCGCCTCCTCCGCTGCGCGCCGCGCGAGCTCGAGCTCGGCCCACGCGAGGTCCGCGGGACGCGTGATCTTGCGGTTCGTCGGGTCGCCTTCGACGGCGCGCACCGCCCCACCGAGCCGCTCCACGAGCTGCGCGTCGTCCGTCGCCACGACGCCCTCGGCCCGCGCCTTCGCCAGGGCCTCGCGGAGGAGATCCAGCCGGAACACCTGGGGAGTCTGGGCCGCGAAGCACTCCGACCGCTCGGGCGTCTCGACCACGAGGCCGCCGCGCACGCGCTTCACGGTATCCGTGACGGGCGTCACGAGCAGCGCCGCGCCGGTCTCCCGCGCGGCCGCGACGACGCGCGTCACGTCGGCGGCGCGAACGAGCGGACGTGCCGCGTCGTGCACCGCGACGAAGCCCACGTCCGGCGGCAGGGCAGCGAGGCCTGCGGCCATCGAGTCCTGGCGCTCGCGCCCTCCAGCCACCGCCGCCCCGAGCTTCGCGATGCCGGCGCGCTCCGGCGCGAGCGCCGCGAAGCGCTCCAGGGCGTCCGCAGCGACGACGGGGACGACGAGATCGATCTCCGGCACGCAGGCCATGGCCGCGAGGGAGCGGGCGAGGAGCGTACGACCGGCGAGGGGCACGAAGGCCTTGGGCAGGGCCGACCGCATCCGCTCTCCCCGGCCGGCGGCGAGCACGAGGGCGGCGATGCGCATGACGCGCACCATAGCCGAGGGCCGCGGGGGGCCCCACGCACGCGCGGCGCGTGCGAGCGCGCATGTTTGAAACGCCGAGCTGCCGGAAATTCCCGGGCGACGCGGCGGGGCCTGCCCTACCGTCCGGCGCCGGGAGGGGGACCCCGATGCGATCGACGTTCCGCGTCTCGTTGGCCCTGCTGCTCGCCTCGCTCGTGGCCGCGCCTGCCCACTCCGCCGACCCTTCCTCCTCCCCCGCCCCGCCCGCGCCGCCGACCGATGGCGCGCAGTCGGGGAGCCCTTCGCCGCCCGAGCGAGCCTCGACCCTGCCGCCCACGGGCAAGATCCCGCTCTCGCTGCAGCGCGCGATCGAGCTCGGGCTCCGCAAGAACCTCGCGGTGGAGATCGCGCGATTCGACCCCGCGGTCGCGCGCGAGAAGGTCGGCGAGGCGTGGGGAGCCTACGACCCCCTGTTCGACGGCGACTTCGGCTATTCGAGCACCGAGACGCCCAGCTCGAACCCGTTGGTCGGAGGCCAAGGCTTGAAGCCGGTGAACAACAAGGCCACCGACGGGAACCTCGGTCTCTCGGGGCTCATCCCGAACTGGGGGGCCACCTACAACATCGGCTACGCAGGCCAGCGTCTCGACACGAACCAGAACTTCACCGCCTACGATCCGCAGCTCACGTCCTCGCTGATCGCCTCGCTCGACGTGCCGCTGCTCCGCAACTTCCTCTACGACGCCGCCGACACGCAGCTCGAGGTGAGCCGCCTCGGCGTCGACACCGCCGACGAGAGCTTCCGGACGGCGCTCATGGACGTGGTGCAGGCGGTCGAGGTCGCCTACTGGCAGGTGATCGCCTCCTTCGAGCAGCTGCGCGTCGCCGACAAGAGCCTCGAGACGGCGACGAAGCTCCTGGACCAGGTCAAGACGCAGTACGAAGTCGGCGTGGTCTCCAAGGTCGACGTGGTGGAGGCCGAGGCTGGCGTCTACGAGCGCCAGTTCGACCAGATCGTCGCGAAGACCAACTATCGCCAGGCCCAGGACACCCTGATCGATCTCATCTACGGCCAGGAGTTCCGCGCCGGCGACCAGGTCGAGATCGATCCCACCGATCAACCCGAGGGCGACATCCTCTACGACACCGACCTGAACGTGATCATGGCGAAGGCGAACGCAAAGCGGCCGGAGCTCGCGGCCGCCCAGAAGAACGTCGAGATCCAGAACGTCAACCTGACCTTCGCAAAGAATCAGCAGCTGCCGAAGTTCGACGTCGTCGGCACCTATGGCTATGCCGGGCTCGCCGGCGATCCGCGGCCCGTCCAGAATTTCCAGCCACCGCCGAAGTTCGTCTTCGCGCCGAACCAAGGTCGCAACTTCGGCAACACGAACGATGACTACTTCACGCGCGACGGCGCGCTCCAGTGGTCCGCCAAGGGCGTCGTATCGATTCCGATCCTGAACGAGACCGCGCGCAAGAAGGTCTCCCAGGGCGAGCTCGAGCTGCGGAAGGCGAAGACCGATACGGTGCGCGTCGAGCAGAGGATCGTGCTCGAGGTGCGCCAGGCGGTGCGCAACCTCGAGGCGGCGAAGGCGGCGATCCAGGCGGCCGAGGGACGGCGGCGATCGGCCGCAGAGCAGCTCCGCGCGGAGGAGATCCGCCAGGAGCAGGGCGAGTCGACGCCCTTCGACGTGCTTCTCCGCGAGCGCGACCTGGTGCAGGCCGAGGGCTCGAAGATCGAGGCCCAGCGCGTCTACCGGACCTCGGCGACGAATCTCGACCGCGCGCAGGGCACGATCCTCGAGTCGCACCGCATCGAGGTCGAGAAGCAGCGCCAGCTGCGTTAGCCTCCGACCGATCCACGCGCTGGAGGCCCACGTGAGCTTGTTCGGAGGACGACGTCGGGAGGGAGGCTCGGAGCCGCCGTTCGCACCGCTGCCCGCGGGTGCCGGTGGCGGTGCGCCGCTCGGGTCGCCTGCGGCGGGAGCGCGGCCCGAGCCCGCGGAGCGCAAATCGGTTCAGGGAACGCCGGTCGTCGGCGGGGGGGAGAGCATGGCCATCATCGGGAAGTCGATCGTCATCAAGGGCGATCTGACGGGGGAAGAGGATCTGGTGATCGAGGGGCGCGTGGAGGGCAAGGTGCACCTCCCGAAGAATCGCCTGACGATCGGCCAGAGCGGGAACGTCACGGCGGACGTCCACGCGCAGTCGGTCGTGGTGATCGGGCGCGTGGCGGGCAACGTGAGCGCCGGCGAGCGCCTGGAGATCCAGGCGACGGGGACGGTCGAGGGCGACGTGCGCGCCCCGCGTCTCGCGGTGCAGGAAGGCGCCGTGATGAACGGGTCGATCGAGATGTCGACCAAGGACGCGCCGGCTGCGGCGAAGCCCGCGAGCGGGCCGACGCTGGCGCCGGCTCCGACGCCGCTCGCGGCGGGGGACCGCAGGATCGGCTGAGCCCGGGGGCGGGCCCGCCGCCCTCGACGCGCCGGACCATCGGATGAACGACGGGCCCATGCGGCGAGCGCCGCATGGGCCCGTTCTCGTTCCGGGCCCCGCGCGGCTACGCCCGCGCCGACGCCTTCCCGCCCTTGGCCGGCGCGGGCTTCGCGCCGCCCGCCGCGGCGCCGTGGCGGCGCTCGAGCCAGAGCAGCGTCGGCGCGGCGATGTAGATCGACGAGTAGGTGCCGACGAAGATCCCGATCACCATCGCCATGGCGAACGGGCGGATCACCTCGCCGCCGAGGAAGAGCAGCGCGAGCACCGCGAGCAGCGTGGTGCCCGAGGTGAGGAGCGTCCGCGAGAGCGTCTGGTTCACCGAGAGGTTGAGGACGCTCGCGAGGTCCTGCTTGGTGTGGGTCGCCATGTTCTCGCGGATCCGGTCGTAGACGATGATGGTGTCGTTCAGGCTGTAGCCCAGGATCGCGAGCAGCGCGGCGAGCACCGTGAGATCGAACTCGCGCCCGAGCAGCACGAAGACGCCGGAGGTGATCACGACGTCGTGGACCAGGGCGATCACGGCGCCCGGCGCGAAGCGGGCGCTGAAGCGGAACGCGATGTAGACGAGGATCGCGAGCGACGAGTAGATCAGCGCCCGCAGGCCCGAGCGCTGGAGCTCCTTGCCGACGCGGGGCCCGACGAACTCGACGCGCTCGATCTCGAGGGGCCCCACGCCCTTCACGAGCGCGTCGCGGAGATTGTCGACCAGCTCGCCCTTCTCGCCGGCGGTCTCGCTGCGGAAGCGGATCAGGAAGCTGCTGTCCCCCGCCTCCCCGTAGCGCACCACCGACGCCTCCGGGACGCCCGTGCCCTCCACGACCGTGCGGATCGCGCCTTCGTCGGCCTTCACCTCCGGCGCGAGCTTCACCTGGATCTCCATGCCACCCGCGAAGTCGAGACCGAGCCGCAGGCCGCGGACCGGGATCGCGAGGATCGAGAGCACGATCACCGCGAGCGAGATGGCGACGCAGATCTTCCACTTCCCGATGAAATCGATCTTCGTCCCTTGCGGGACGATCTCCATGGGCACGGCGGACTCCTTAGATCGACAGCTCGGCGACGCGGCGCTCGCCCGGGTAGACGGCGTAGAGCAGCCGCGTCACCACCATCGCGGTGAAGACGCTGGTCAGGATGCCGATGCAGAGCGTGACGGCGAAGCCCTTCACGGGCCCGGTGCCGAACTCGAACAGCACGAAGGCCGAGATCAGGGTCGTCAAGTTCGCGTCGAACACGGTCCACCACGCCTTGTTGAAGCCCGCGGCGATCGCCGCGCGCGGCGTCTTGCCGCCGCGGAGCTCCTCGCGGATGCGCTCGAAGATGATCACGTTGGCGTCGATCGCCATGCCGACGGTGAGCACGAGGCCCGCGATGCCCGGCATGGTGAGCGTCGCCCGGAAGAGCGACATGATGCCGATCAGCATCACCAGGTTCGTGAGGAGCGCGACGCTCGCGTACACGCCCGAGAGCCGGTAGTAGACCGACGCGAACGTGATCACGAGCGCGACGGCGAGGAGCGACGCCAGGAGGCCGCGGTGGATCGAGTCGGCGCCGAGCGCGGGGCCGATGGTCCGCTCCTGCTCGACCGCCACCGGGATCGAGAGCGAGCCCGAGCGCAGCACGACCGCGAGGTCGGTCGCCTGCTGCGTGTTGAAGCGGCCCTCGATCTGCCCCTGCCCCCCGATCCGCTCCCGGATCACCGGTGCGCTGTAGACCTGCTTGTCGAGCACGATGGCGAGAGCCTTGCCCACGTTCTTCTCCGTCAGCGTCGCGAACGTCTGCGCGCCGTCGGAGTTGAAGGTGAAGCTCACGACGGGCCGCTGCTGCCGGTCGTAGGTGACGCGGGCGTCCTCGAGGTAGTCGCCGGTGAGATCCGCCGCCTTGCGCACGAGGAACACGTGGGTCACGGCGTTCGTCTGCCGATCCTTCTCGTAGACGACCTCCAT
Source organism: Myxococcota bacterium (assembly GCA_035542715.1). Classification (GTDB taxonomy): domain Bacteria; phylum Myxococcota_A; class UBA9160; order UBA9160; family UBA9160; genus DATKKW01. Next base: position 121,262 of record DATKKW010000052.1, on the reverse strand, counting down.
GTCCTCCGGGATCGCGCCGCCGTGCTTCGCCTTCAGCAGATCCTCCGTGCTCGCGGCGTCCTGCACCATCTTGAACTCGAGGAAGCCCGTCACGGCGATGAGGCTCCGCGCCTGGGCACGGTCGACCTGGCCGCCCGGGATCTGGACGAGGATCCGATCGTCGCCCTGGCGGGTCACGACCGAGTCCTGGATCCCCTTGAGCGGATCCTCGATGCGGCGTCGCAGCACCTCGAGCACCTGCTGCATGCCCTTCTCGCGCACGTCCTTCGCCCACGACTTGTTGAGGCGCCAGGCGATCGAGCTGTCGTCGGCCCGCACCCGCTCGAGGACGTTCCAGTCGGAGGTCAGCTTCTCGACGCGCGCGAGGTCCTCGGGGCTCTGGGTCTCGACCACGAGCTCGTCCTCGACGACCGCGAGCCGCTTCGGCGTGAGCTTCTCCTCCTCGAAGGTCGTCTGCAGACGCCCGCGGAGATGCTCGAGCTCGTGGTCCACGGCGGCCTCGAGCTTCACGCCGAGCACCCACTGGATGCCGCCCTGCAGGTCGAGGCCGAGCCGGATCCCCTGGTTCGGAAGCCACCACGACGCGTGGCGCTGCTCGGGCGTTGCCCAGTTCGCGGCCGTGTACCAGCCGCAGAACAGGATCAGCGCCACGGTGCTCCAGAACTGCCAGCGCAAGCCGCTCGTCACTTCTCGGCTCCTTCCTTGGCCTTCTCGGTCCGTCGCTCGACGCTCCGCCGGTCGACCTTCACTCGCACGCCCTTCACCGCGTCGATCTCGAGCGTGAGCACGTCGTCGGTCGTTCCCACGATCTTGCCGTGCAGGCCCCCCGCGGTGACGACCACGTCGCCCTTCCCGACACCCTTCACGAGCTCCTCCTGCTCCTTCTGGCGACGCTGCTGCGGCCGCAGGACGAACAGGTACATGATCAGGAAGAGGCTCCCGATCATGAGGAAGAAGCCCATGTCGGGGCCGCCGCCGGACGCGGCCTGCAGGAGGATCAGGGCGGGAAGCGGGCTCATCGGGCTCCTCTCGTGATGCGCTCGAGGCTCGTGCCGGGATAGAAGCGCGCGAGGATGGCGCGGTAGTCGGCGCCTCGCGTGGCCATCGCGAACGCGCCCCATTGGGACAGGCCGACGCCGTGGCCGCTCCCGGAGCCGACGAACAGGAACGCGCCCCGGGCGAGCGGACGGACGTCGAACAAGGTGCTGCGCAGGAGACTCTCGCCCAGGGCCGCACGGAGCGCCGTGCCGAGCACCGACGCCTCGCCCCCGCTGCCGACGACGCGGAGCAGGCGGGCGCGACCGCTCTCCGAGCGCTCCGTCACCTCGATTCCGCTCACCGCGCCGACGGAGCATCCGAGGGACGCGAGCGCCCGCGAGAGGGCGGCGGGCGACACCTGCGCACGCCAGTAGGTGTCGGGAGCGATCTCCTCGCCTTCGACGGGGACCGTCCGCAGGTACGGCAGCGGCTCGTTCCAGACCTCGGCCGCGCTCGCCGTCCGCCCGCCGGAGGCCGCGTGATACACGGCGAGGATCGGGGCGCCGTCGTACAGGAGCACCTCGCCGGCCGTGTCTCGCGTCGCGGCGCGCACGGGCTCGCTCTCGGCGTCGAGCCCGCCGTAGCGCTGGCTCGTGGTCGTGGCGCGCAGATCATAGGGGCGTCCGGTGCGCGCCCGACGCCGCTGCTCGTGGACCGCGTAGGTACGGGCGACCACCGCCTGGGCGCGCAGTGCCTCGCGGCCCCAGCCGGCGAAGCTCTCGACGCCGAGCGTGCCGCAGACGTAGTCCTCGAGAGGCAGCTCGTTCACCACCGCGATGCCTCGATCCTCCGCCAGGAGCTCCACGGCGCCCCGCACGCGCAACGATCCCACGCGCCAGCTCGCTGCGTCCTCGAAGCGCAGCCGGCCGCCGACGGCCTCGCCGTCGCGCACGAGGGTTCCGGCGCTCCACGCGACGCTCGTCGAAGGCGCCTCCGCGCGCGCGCCGCTCGGGTCGAGCGGCTCGACCCGTACCGACGCCGCGCCCTCCGCCACGAGCACGCGGATGCGGGGAGCGGCGGCAGAGGCCGGGTCGGCGAGGGCGACGGGCGCCGCTGCGCCGAGCGCCGCACCGAGCAACGCCGCTCCCGCGTGCCTCCCCCGCATGCTTCCCCCGGAACGAAGGGCCTGCGCTGTATCGCAAAAGGGCCCTGCCGGGGCAACCCGCGCCCCGCGCTAGCTCGCCGCGCGGCGCAGGGCCTCGGCCTTGCTCGTCTCCTCCCAGGGGAAGCCCTGGTCCTCGCGGCCGAAGTGGCCGTGGTAGGAGGTCGCGCGATAGATCGGACGGCGGAGCCGCAGGCCGTCGATGATCCCCTTCGGTCGAAGGTCGAAGTGGTCGCGGACGAGCTTCACGAGCTTCGCCTCCTCGAGGCGTCCCGTGCCGAAGGTGTCGACGCGGATCGACAGCGGGTCGGCCACGCCGATCGCGTAGGCCACCTGCACCTCGCAGCGCCGGGCGAGGCCGGCCGCCACCAGGTTCTTCGCGACCCAGCGCGCGGCGTAGGCGGCGCTGCGGTCGACCTTCGACGGATCCTTGCCCGAGAACGCCCCGCCGCCGTGCCGGCCCATCCCGCCGTACGTGTCGACGATGATCTTGCGACCCGTGAGCCCGGCGTCGCCCATCGGGCCGCCGACCACGAAGCGCCCGGTCGGGTTCACGTGGAAGACCGTGTCGGCGTCGAGCATCGCGCTCGGAATCGTGGGCCGGATCAGATGCTCGACCACGTCCTTGCGGATCTGGTCGTAGGAGACGTCGGGCGCGTGCTGGGTCGAGAGCACGACCGCGGCGACGCGCCGGGGCGTGGCGCCGTCGTACTCCACGCTGACCTGGGACTTCGCATCGGGCCGCAGGTACGGGAGGCCGCGGGTCGTGAAGAGCTCCCGATGGCGCTCGATCAGCCGATGGGCGAGCCGGATCGGCAGAGGCATGAGCTCGGGCGTCTCGTCGCAGGCGAAGCCGAACATCATCCCCTGGTCGCCGGCGCCCTGCTCCTTGTGGAGCCCCTCGCCTTCGGTCACGCCCTGGGCGATGTCGGGCGACTGGTGGCCGAGGGCGACCATGACGGCGCAGGTATCGGCGTCGAACCCCATGTCGGAGCTCGTGTAGCCGATGTCGCGCACCACCTCGCGGACGAGATCGGCGACCATCACGCGGGCCTTCGTCGTCACCTCGCCGGCGACCACGACGAGGCCCGTCGTGGTGAGCGTCTCGCAGGCGACGCGGGACGCCGGATCCTCCTTCAGCATCGCGTCGAGGATCGTGTCCGAGACCTGGTCGCACATCTTGTCGGGATGGCCCATCGAGACGGACTCGGAGGTGAAGAGCGCGCGTTCGGGCATCGCGGGAACCTCTCGGATTCGGGTGACGGCGCAGGGTAGAGGAGCCGCGGGGGCCGAAAAAGGCCCGTCGGCTCGGCCGTCGCGGGGCGAGCGCTACGCCGCGTCGGGCTCGCCGGTCTCGCTCGTGCTCTCGAGGAGCCTGCCCAGGGTCGCGACCGCCGTCTCCGCGTCGTCGCCCACCGCCCGCACGCGCAGCCGGGTGCCCTGGGAGGCCGCGAGCGAGAGGAGCGAGAGGACGCTCCGTCCGCTCACCCACTCCTCGCCCCGTCCCACGAGGATCTCCGAGCGGAAGCGCCCGGCGATGGAGACGAAGCGCCCGGCCGGCCTGGCGTGGAGGCCGAGGGAGCTCTGCACCGTGAACTCGCGCTCGACCGTCGCGTTCACGACCCGCCGCGCCCTTCCGGCAGGAGCTCGCTCGCGACCGAGATGTTGCGCTGGCCGTAGCTCTTGATGAACGGCGCGAGCTCCTCGAGGGGCTTCCGCTCGGAGAGCGTCGCGAGCTTGATCAGCATCGGCAGGTTCACGCCGGTCACCACCTCGACGCGCCGGTCGCGCAGGAACGAGAGGCTGATGTTCGACGGGGTGCCGCCGAACATGTCGGTCAGCACGAGCACGCCCTCCCCTTCGTCCGCCGCGGCGAGGGCCTCGGAGACGGCGCGTCGCATCTCGTCCACCGTCTGCTTCGGGTCGATCGAGACCGCGTGGAAGCGCTGTCCGTCCGGCACGATGAGCTGGAGGGCCTGGAGGAACTCCTCCCCGAGCCGGTAGTGGGTCACGATCACGACGCCGACTCGGCTGCTCATGCATCCCGCTCCATGTCCCGATGCGACACGTTGACCTCGCGCCCGGCGCCGCGCAGCTCGCGCGCGAGCGTCTCCGCGATCGCCACCGAGCGGTGCTTCCCGCCGGTGCACCCGATCGCAATCGTGACATAGGCCTTGCCCTCCTGGTCGTACAGGGGGACGAGGAACGCGAGGAGGTCGCGCAGCCGGTGCAGGAACGCCTGCGCCGTCGGGCTCTTCGTCGCGTACTCGGCGACCTCCGGATCGAGCCCCGTGCGCGGGCGCAGGCTCGCCTCGAAGTGCGGGTTCGGCAGGAAGCGCACGTCGAACAGGAGCTCGGCGGCGTTCGGCGGACCGAAGCGGAAGCCGAACGAGATCAGGTTCACGATCGTCGGGCGGGCGCCTCCCGCCACGTGCCGCACGACCGCCTGGCGCAGCTCGTGGACGTTCATGCGCGAGGTGTCGAGGACGAAGTCCGCGAGCCGCGCGACCTCGTGGAGCAGCCGACGCTCGCGCGCGATCCCCTCCTCGACCGAGCCGCCCGGCGAGAGCGGATGGACGCGGCGCGTCTCGCGGTAGCGGTTCACGAGCACCTCGTCGGCGCAGTCGAGGTAGATGACGTCGACCTCCGCGCCGTCGGCTCGGAGCTGGCGCACCGCGGCCGGCACGCCTTCGAGGAAGCGCTCCTCCCGGGCGTCGATCGCGAGGGCGATCTTCTGGATGGGCGGCGTGGCGCTCGCGCAGAGCCGGACGAACTGCTGGATCAGGGGCGGAGGAAGGTTGTCGACGCAGTAGAAGGCGTGGTCCTCGAGGGCGGCCATGGCCGTGCTCTTGCCACTGCCCGAGAGCCCGCTCACGAACACGATGCGAGGCCCCGCGCTGGTCACGACCGGGGCTCGGGTTGCTCCGACGCCCCACGGCGTCGGAGCCGCTCGTCGAGGCGCACGGCGGCGCTCGAGCGGGTGCGGCGGAGCCGCGTGTCGCGGGCCGCGACCTCGACCAGGGTCGCCATGCTTCCGGCGGGCCGCACGGGAAGCACGACCAGGGGGAGCGGCACGTCGAGCCACGTCTCGACGGGCCGCTCGAGGCCGACGCGCTCGTACTCCTGGTCTTCGCGCCAGCGCTCGAGCCGGCACACCAGGTCGACGCGGCACTCGTCGCGCACCGCGCCCGGACCGAAGAGGTCGGGCACGTAGAGCAGCCCGAGCCCCCGGATCTCCATGTAGTGGCGCACGACCTCGGGAGCGGCGCCGACGAGCCCGCCGTCGGGTCCGCGCGTGAGGCGCACCACGTCGTCGGCGACGAGCCGGTGGCCGCGCGCGACGAGCTCGAGGCCGCACTCGCTCTTGCCGACGCCGCTCGGGCCCACGATCAGCACGCCGAGCCCCAGCACCTCCACGAGCACGCCGTGGGCCTGCTGGTGCTCCATGCCCGGCGCCTCCTCTCCGGCATCCCTAGAACTTGGCGTCCTCGGACTCGATCGCCTGGAACACGTCCTCGCGTCGCTCGGCCTCGAGCAGCTGCTTGCGGAAGGAAGCGTCCCGGAAGAAGCGCGAGATGCGCGCGAGCGCCTTCAAGTGCTGCCCGCCCGAGTGCTCGGGCACGACCAGCAGGAAGAAGAGGTAGGTCGGCTGGCCGTCGATCGACTCGAAGTCCACGCCCCGGCTCGAGCGCGCGAAGCTCGCGACCAGCCGCTTCAGCCCGGGGAGCTTGCCGTGGGGGATCGCGACGCCCTCGCCGATCCCGGTGCTCTGCAGCTTCTCGCGCTCGAGCAGCACCTCGAGCAGGCGAGCCTCGTCGATGCCCGGCTCGGCCTGCACCAGGGCATGCGCCATCTCCGACAGCACGTCCCGCTTGGAGCCGGAGGCGAGCTCCAGGATGACGGCATCCCGCACGAGGATATCGGTGATCTTCATGGCCCCCCGCGCTCCCCGTTCAGCCCACCTCGCGCCGCTGCGTCGAGGAGAGGATGTTCATCGCCTCTCGGTACTTCGTGACGGTCCGCCGCGCGATGTCGATGTTCGCCGCCTTCAGCATCTCCGCAATGCGCTGGTCCGAGAGCGGTCGCCTCGGATCCTCGGCCGAGATGATGCGACGAATGTGCTCCTTCACCGCCTCGCTGGCCATCGCGTCGCCGTCGAAGCGGGCGATGCTCGAGTTGAAGAAGTACTTCAGCTCGAAGATGCCCTGGGGCGTGTGCACGTACTTGTTCGTCGTCACGCGCGACACCGTCGACTCGTGCATCTCGATGTCGTCGGCGACGTCGCGCAGGTTCAGCGGCTTCAGGTAGCGCACGCCGCGCTCGAAGAAGTCGCCCTGATGCTTGATGATGCTCTGCATCACCTTGTAGATCGTGCGCTGGCGCTGGTGGATCGACTTGATCAGCCAGAGCGCCGAGCGGACCTTGTCCTGCACGTACTCCTTGGTGTCCTTCTCCGCGCCCGAGCCGCGGGCGAGCACGTCGCGGTACAGGTTGTTGATGCGGAGCTTCGGCAGGCCGTCCTCGTTCAGCACGATGTGGAAGTCGTCGCCGAGCTTGTAGACGAAGATGTCGGGCGTGATGTAGATCGGGTCGTCGCCGCCGAACGAGCGGCCCGGGCGCGGCTCGAGCCGCGCGATCACCCGCGCCGCCGCCGCGACCTCCTCCACGCTGATCCCGAGCACCCGGGAGATCCCCCGGAAGTCGCGCTTCTGCAGGCTCGGAAGGTGCTCGTCGATCAGCAGGCGGACGAGCGGGTCGTCGATGCCGAGCGGCGCGAGCTGGAGCAGCAGGCACTCGCGCAGGTCGCGGGCCGCGACGCCCGGCGGGTCGAAGCCCTGGATCTTCGCGAGGGCGCGCTCGACCGCCGCGACCGCGAGGCCGGACTCCTCCGCGATCGCCTCGACCGGCTCCTGCAGGTAGCCGTCGTCGTCGAGGTTGCCGAGCACGTGCTCCGCCGCCTGCCGCTCCTCGTCGTCGAAGCTCGAGAGCTGGAGCTGCCACTCGAGGTGCTCCTGGAGGGACGGCCGCCGCGTGAGCGTGGCCTCGAGGGAGCGGCGCTCGTCGTCCTCCCGCGCCTCCGAGAAGCCGGTCTGCGGGTAGGCGTCCATGTAGTTCTGCCAGTCGAGGTCGGCGACCTTCTCCGCCTCCGTCGGCTCGCGCTCGGCGGGAACCTGGCTCGCCTCCGCGACCACGGGCTCCACGGGCTCGCTCTCGGTCTGCATCTCCGAGGACGGAGTCGCGACCTCCTCGGTCTCGAGCCCTTCCTCGAGCACCGGGTTTTCCTGGAGCTCCTGCTGGACGAGGTTCACGAGCTCGAGGCGCGAGAGCTGCAGCAGCTTGATGGCCTGCTGCAGCTGGGGCGTCATCACCAGCTGCTGGCTCAGTCGAAGCTGCTGCTTGATCTCGATCGCCATCGTCGCCGCTCCGCTCTGGCTGCGATCCCGCTCGCTTCCCGATCCTATTGCGGCCCTTCGCGAGGCGGGCTCAAGCCCGGCTCACCCCCGCCCCGCCCCGGCCGCCGGGTGGAGCTGGAAGTTTTCCCCGAGATAGATCTGTCGGACCCTCGGGTCCGCCGCGATCTCCGCCGGGCTGCCCTCCCGCACGATCCCGCCGTCCTTGATGATGTACGCGTGGTCGCAGATCGAGAGCGTCTCACGGACGTTGTGGTCCGTGATGATGATCCCGATCCCGCGCGCCTTCAGCTGCTCGATGATCTTCTGGATGTCGATCACTGCAATCGGGTCGATGCCCGAGAACGGCTCGTCGAGAAGCATGAACTTCGGGTCGAGGACGAGCGCGCGCGTGATCTCGACGCGCCGGCGCTCGCCGCCGGAGAGCGCGTCGCCCCGCAGCCCCGCCTTGCCCTGGAGGCCGAGCTCCGACAGCAGGGCGAGCAAGCGCTCGCGCCGGCGGGCGCGATCGGGCTCCACCGTCTCCAGGATCGCCGCCACGTTCTCCGCCACCGTGAGCCGCCGGAAGATCGAGGGCTCCTGGGGCAGATAGGTGATCCCGAGACGTGCCCGGCGGTACATCGGGAGCTCCGCGATGTCCCGGTCGCCGAAGAGCACGCGCCCCGAGGTGGGCCGGATGCGGCCCACCATCATGTTGAAGGTCGTGGTCTTCCCGGCGCCGTTCGGCCCGAGGAGGCCGATCACCTCGCCGGCGCGCACCTGGAGCGAGAGGCCGTGCACGACCTCGCGATCGCCGTAGCGCTTCGCGAGCCCTTCGGCGGCGAGCGTGGGACGCGCGTCGCTCATGGCGCCTCCGCCGCCGCCGTCGGGGTCGCCTTCGTCGCCGCGGGCTTCTCCGCGTCCGGCTTCGGCGTGATGCGGACCTGGGCGCCGCCGCGGATGAACATGCGCTGGCTGTCGAGCAGGAGCTCGATCTCCTTGCCCTCGGCGTGGTCGTCGCCCTGCTGGAGCGCCGCATTCCCCTGGCAGAGCACGCGCTGCTCCGTATTGAGGAACGTGGCCTGGTCGCAGCTCGCGCGCTTGTCGGCCTGCGTGATCACCACGTTGCCCGTGGCGACGAGCCGGTCGGGCTGGCTCGCGTTCGGCGGATAGTACGCCTCGAGCTTGGTCGAGGTAAGCCGAACGTTGTCCTGCTCGACCTCGACGTTCCCCGTGAAGAGGAACTTCCGGCCGCCGCTGTCGAGGTCGACCGCCTCGAGCTCCTTCGAGTGGATCGAGATCGGCGCCTTGCTGTTGAAGCCCTCGAGACCGAGGCCCTTCCCCGTCTTGGCGCCCTTGGCCGCGCCGGCCGCCGCGCCTTCCTTCGACGATGCCTCCCGCCCCTGGGACGACGCGTTCCAGCTCGCCACGACCTGCTCGGCGAGACGGTTCACTGCGCCGCTCAGGTCCTCGGGGCGCGGCACGTCGGCCACGAAGGTTCCGAGCGTCGCACCGCCGCCCACGGCGCGGAGCCGGACGTCGAGCGAGAGGCGCTGGCCCAGGCGGGTCGTGCGGCCGACCACGATCGAGCTCACGCCCGCGCGACCGCCCCACTCCGCGATCTGCTCCGCCGCCGGCTCTCCGGAGGCCTGGGCACCGAGCTGCGACGGTCCGACGACCTTGCGCGCGCCGAGGACACCGAGACGATCGGCGAGGAGCGACGCCACGTCGGGTACGTCGCTGCCCGAGGCCGCCACCGCTTCGAACGGCGCCACGCCGACCTCGAGCGAGCTCGCGGCCGCCGCCTTGTGCGTCGTCGATTCCGTCTCGGCGAGCGCGGGCCCCGCGAGCGCGAGCATCGCGCCCAGGGCGAGCGCGAGCGATCCGGCGCGCCGCACCATCACTCGCGCACCAGGCTCGCGCCGCCGACGAATCGGAAGCGCTGCTCGCGCACGAGGTAGCGGAAGCCTCCGCCCTTGTAGGTGCCGCCCGGCTCCTTGACGGTCACCGGAGCGTCGGTGTAGGCGAGCCCGCGCTTGTCGTCGTAGCGCACCCAGGTGGTCGAGAAGTTGCGCCCGTCGCCGGTGCGCCCATGGACGTTGCCCGTCGCGTAGAAGTTGCTCGTGCTGGTGTCGAGCTCACCGCGATCGCAATCCATCTCGAAGCCCACGCTGCCGTCGTGCTGGGTCAGCTCCGAGTGCACGTTCTCGAGATGGGCGACCTGCTCCGAGGGCTGGAAGTTCGCTCGGTCGGCCTGTACGACCATCTCGCGCGCGGAGTCGCGGCTGCCGACGAAGGTCATGCCTTCGAGGCGCAGCGTCGCAGACTCGCCGTCGGCCACGGCGGTCGCGGGCAGGCATACCGCGCAAAGGGCCGCGAGCAGCACGGGTCTCACGCCGGGCCTGAGCCGGCGCGCCGCGGGGCCCGCGGAAAGGTCGTCGTCATGGCCATAAGCAAAAACCATACCGCCAGGCAAACACGCCCACAACGAGTCCGCGGCGCGATTGCACGGAAAGACGCGACGATTTCAGTGCGGGGGCTCGTCCGCCGGCTCGTCGCCGTCGTAGAGATCCCCCGTCTCGTGGCCGAAGATCGCGGAGAAGGGCTCGTGGGACACGACCCAGTGCGCGGGCCGCATCACCAGCCACTCGAATGCGAAGCCGATCGGATGGAGGATGTAGGCCACGATCCGGACGGGATTCCCGGCCCGCCGCGGATCGAACTCGTCCGCGCGCGCGCCCGCCGCGCCCGCGAGGAGCGCGGCGAGCGCAAGGGCGGCGAAGGACCGGCGCCACGCCGACGCGACACGCTCCCGCTCCATCGCCTCCCCCACCCGCCGGAACGGCGGCTCACTCGACCAGGACGTCGTAGCTCGTGCTGACCGAGATCAGGACGGGCGCGCCCTTGGCGGCCGTTCCGCTCAGCAGATCGACTCGCACCTGTCCCGAGGCCGGGTCGCGCCACACGAGATCGGGCCGTCCGTCCCCATCGTAGTCGCCCGCACCCAGGAAAGTCCACGAGGACGGCGGGCCGGAGAAGACCACGCACGCCGGCGCGCCCGTCGCGTCCCGCGGACAGAGCATCGTGAGGCCGAGCTTGGGAACGCGGACCAGGAGATCGGCCCGGTGGTCGCCGTTCAGGTCCGGGAGGGCACGGACGCGCGTGGCCTCGTCGAGGTCCAGCGCGCCGAAGCAGATCGCGATCGTCGTGCCGCTCACCTTGCACGTGAGGAACACCGACGAGCTCACGAGCTCGACCAGGAGGTCGTCCTTGCCGTCGCCGTCCGCGTCGCCTCCCGCGTGGACGCGCCACGTCGGGAGCCCGAGGCCGAGCGAGCCGCACGACGAGACGTAGGGACCGAACCCGAGGCAGAGGAGCGTCGGCAGTCCGTTGCCCTCGATCACGACGTCCCGCTTGCCGTCTCCGTTCACGTCGCCCACGGCCGTGACCACGTACTGCGGGTCGAGCGTCGCGACGCTGCGACAGTCGTCGGCGGCGCTCCGGTTCCCGCGGCAGATCACGAGCTCTCCGCTCGTCGTCTTCCGCCACAGGAGGTCCACGATCCCATCGCCGTCGTAGTCCCCGACGTCCACCAGCTTCGTTCCCTGCGACGCCGGCGTGCTCGTGACGCTCCGGAGCGTCGACGACGTGAGGGTGCGCGCGAAGATCGCCCCGGACGACACCGTGCGCAGCACGAGATCGGAGGCGCCGTTGCCGTCCAGGTCGAACGCGGGGATCGCCGCGGCCGTCGGCGGCGGCGGAGTCGTCGGCGCGACGAAGCGCACGTCGTCGGACGACGCCGAGTACGGGCCCTGTACGCCGGCGCTGCTCGCCGCGGCGAGCCTCACCTTGATGCGGTGGCCGTAGCTGCTGCCGAGCGTCACGCGCAGCGTGCTCGCCGAGACGGTCGTCTCGGGCGACGTCGGGAACGTGTCGGTGTCGCGCGCGACGAAGACGCGGTAGCTCGCGACGGGTCCGCTCGCGGCGGCCCAGCTGAAGGTCGCAGACGTCACGCCGACGAGATCCACCGCCGACGCCGGCGCGGCGCCGAGCAGCATCGCGACCGTCGCGAGAAGCGCTCCGGGCAGGGGTCGGACGAATCGGAGAACGCCGGCAGGCCGGCGCTCCGCGCACGCAGTCGTATCCACGATGAGCGAGCCTCCGTTCAGTGAAGCGAGCGGCAGCTGCTGGGGGATGACCGCGCGCGGAGCCCGCAAGGCGGGCGTCGATCGGCTCGCACTCTAGTCCGAAGTCATCGTCGGTGGAACGAAGAATCGACGAAAAAAACCCTCGTTCGAACGAACGAAGGCACGGAGTGATGCGGATCACGCACTCCGAATCCGCGCAGCGTGGAATCGCGTACGCGCGAGGTGACCTACGTCACGCTTTCACTCTTCACCGAGAGCACCGAGCACGGCGCGAGGCGAAGCGTGCGCTCGGCGACGCTCCCGAGGAGAACGTGCTTCAGGCCCGTGAGCCCGCGCGTTCCCATCACGATCAGGTCCGCGCCGACCTCGCGCGCGACGTCGAGGATCGCGTCGGACGGATTCGCGTCGCGCAGGTGCGCGACGGCGCGCACCCCGCCCGCGCGCACGTCGGAGAGCGTCTTCTCGAGTCGCGAGCCCGCCGCCTCCTTGACGCCGCTCCAGAACGACGGCGGCAAGGCCACCTCGTCGGGCATCCCGACGAGCACCGGCATGTGGTAGGCGTGCACGATGTGCAGGGCCGCGCCGTAGCGCTTCGCGAGCTCGACCGCGGCCTCGAGCGCACGATTCGCGTGCTCCGAGAAATCCGTCGCCACGACGATCTGCTGGATCTTCACGATGCCTCCTCCACGTCCGCGTCCTCGCCTCCGAACACCGCCATCGCCGCGCGGCCGGCGGCCCGCTCGCCGCGCCGGTAGAGCGTGCGCCGGTTGATCCCCAGGATCTTCGCCGCCTGCACCTTGTTCCCGCCCGTGAGCTCGAGCACCTGCTCGATGTAGCGATCCACGAGCTCGTGCACCGTGAGACGCTTCGAGAGCGCGCCACGCAGCAGCGTGCTCTCGGACGCCGGGGCCTCGGCGGGCTTCTCCTCCGAGCCGCCGAGCGGCAGGTCTTCGGGGCCGATCTCGCGGCTGTCGGTGAGCGCGAGGGCGCGCTCGATCACGTTCTCGAGCTCGCGCGCGTTCCCCTCCCAGCGGCAGCGCTGCAGGCGTTCGATCGCCGCGGGAGAGAGGGACCGGGTCGCGTCGCCGGCGTGCTTGCGGAGGAACGCCTCGGCCAGCATCGCGACGTCCTCGGGCCGCTCGCGCAGGGGCGGAATGCCGATCGGGATCACGTTCAGGCGATAGAAGAGGTCGCGACGGAACCGCCCCGAGTCCATCTCCTCGCGCAGGTCCTTGTTGGTCGCGGCGATGATCCGGACGTCCACGCGGACCGAGCTCGTCGCGCCCACCGCCCGGATCTCCCGGTCCTGCAGGACGCGCAGGAGCTTGCCCTGGAGGCCGAGCCCCATGTCGCCGATCTCGTCGAGGAAGAGCGTCCCGCCGTTGGCCTTCTCGAACAGGCCGCGCTTCGACGTGACGGCTCCCGTGAACGCGCCGCGGACGTGGCCGAAGAGCTCGCTCTCGAGCAGGCCTTCGGGGATCGCGGTGCAGTTGATCGGGAGGAAGGGCGCGTTGCGTCGCGCGCCCATGAAGTGGATCGTCCGCGCGACGACCTCCTTGCCCGTCCCGCTCTCGCCGGTGATCAGCACCGAGCTGCGGTTGTCGGCGATCTTCCGGATCAGGGCGAAGATCTCGCGCATCGCGGGGCTGCAGCCGATGAGATCGCCGAGACTGCTCGTCTGGTCGACCGCGCGCCGCAGCCGCGCATTCTCCTCCTCGAGGGCCTGTCGCTCGAACGCCCGCTCGAGCACGACCATCACCTCGTCGCGCTTGAAGGGCTTCGTCACGTAGTCGAACGCGCCGGCGCGCATCGCCTCGACCGCGGAGTCGAGCGTCCCGAACGCGGTCATCAGGATCACGGGTGTGTCGGGCCGGAGCTCCCGGAGCTCGCCGACCATCTCGATCCCGCTCTTGCCGGGCATCCGGATGTCCGAGAGCACCGCCGCGAACTCCTCGTTGCGAAGGCATTCGAGGGCTTCGTCCGCATCGCAGGCCGCGACGGCGCGCAGGCCCTGCTCCTCGAGCAGCGAGATCAGCATCTCGCGCATGGCGGCATCGTCGTCGACGACCAGGACGGATCGGGGCTTCATCATGACCTCTCCTAGAGCAGGAGCCGTGCCAGCCCGATCGGGCGCGGGGCACGCTCGGAGCCGTCCTCGGCTCGTCCCCCGACCGAGCCGATGAGACATTTGAGCGCAGATTGCGTAAAAGCGCCCCAGGATGCCGGCCCGGGCGCCGCACGGGCCCCCGGCACATGCCGTGCAAGCCGACCGTCGAGATGATGCCGTCAGCCCGACCCGACGTGGGCCAGGCCCCGGTCGGGGCCTGGATGCAGCGCCACTTCGTGTACCTGGCGCCGACCGACACGGTGGCAGAGGCGACCGAGCTCATGCGTTTCGTCCGGGCCCGGCACCTGCTCGTCGTCCAGGAGGGGATCCTGGTCGGCCTCCTGACCTACAGGGACCTGCTCGAGGCGCAGAGCGAGGCCGGCGCGCCTCGCGCGAGCCGCGTCGCCGTCGCGCTGGCCGGCGCCGGGAGCGGGGTCACGGTCGCCGAGCTCATGGTCCGCGCGCCCGCGACGATCGTCGCCTCGGCCACGCTACGCGAGGCCGCCTCGCGCATGTTGACGCTCCATCTCGGCTGCCTGCCGGTGGTCGAGCCCTCTCCCGCGGGCCCGAGGCTGATCGGAATCGTGACGGAGGCAGATCTCCTCCGCGCGGCCTACGCCTCGGCCGGGCGGGGCGTCTGAGCAGCGTCCTCCGGCCGCCACTTCCCCGTGGCGGACGCGGCCGGGAACTCGATCCGGAACTCCGTCCCCTGCCCCAGCTCGCTCGTCACCTCGATCGTGGCGTCGTGGTCGGAGACGATGCCCCGCGCGACCACGAGGCCGAGGCCGCTGCCCTGCCCCGCCGGCTTCGTGCTGAAGAAGGGATCGAAGATGCGGCCCAGCTTGTCGGGCGGGATGCCGGTGCCGGAGTCGAGCACGCGGACCTCCGCGCCTCCCGCCGGCGTGGCGGAAAGCGTCAGGGTGATGGTCCCACCCTGGGGCATGGCGTCCGCCGCATTCAAGAGCAGGTTCAGGAAGAGCTGCTGGAGCTTCTCGCCGTCGCCCAGGATGGGCGGCGCGCTCGCGAACCGCCGCTCCACGCGGATCCCGCGACGCCGGAACTTCTCCACCAGGAACGAGACGCTGGTCTCGAGCACCGGCTCGAGGGACAGGGGAACCCGATCGGTGTCGCGCGGCCGGGCGCTGCTCAGGAGCGTCTGGATGATCCGCGTGATGCGATCGATCTGCTCGCGGATCGTGCGCAGGCGCCAGCGCCCACGCTCGTCGCCGACGGAGGATTCGAGCAGCTCCGCGTGTCCCTGGATCACGCCCATCGGCGTCCCGATCTCGTGGGCGAGGCCCGCGACGAGCGTCGCCACCGAGGCCAGGTCCTCCGCCGCGCGGGCCCGGCGCACGGTCGCGCGCAGCTCGGTCCGGGTGTTGCGCATCTCCTCCGAGAGCTCGCGTCCGGCGGCGGCGAGCTCGCGGTTCAGGTACTCGAGCTCGCGCTGGTGGCGATCGATATACGCCTCCATCGCGATCTGCGCGTCGAGCATCAGGAGCTTCATGAGGGAAGAGAGAGTCTGCTCGGTCGTCTCGGGATCGTGCTCGGCGGCCTCGCGGACGAGCGGCGCGATCAGCGAGAAGTAGAGGGCGTAGGCGCCGAGGTACCAGCGCGGTGCGAGCCCGATGCGCTCGTGGGTGATCCCGATCTGCAGGCGCTCCTCGAGATAGCCGGGGCCGATCGTGGCCGTCGCGAGGCTCAGCAGATACTCGCGCTGCTTCGAGAGCAGGCGCCGCTTCACCTCGGGATCGACGAGGAGCCGGCGCAGGGGCTCGAAGGAGAGGAGATGCCTGTAGAACGCGGAGACGAGCGCATCCGCATGGCGCTCGAGCAGGGGCCGGAGGCTCGCGAGGCGCTCCAGGTCGTCCTTCCGCAGCGCCAGGAAGCCGAGGCGCCCCTCGAGATCTCCGCCCAGTACTCCCGGCTTGCGGGCCACCCCCCCAGTCTCTCCGGCGCGGCGCGAAACGTCAACGCGCCGAGGCCGTGGGACGCACGCCCACCTCCCGGCCACAGCCGGCTGCGACTTCCCGCGCCAGGGGACGCGCTGCCGGCGTCCTCCGCGCGCCCCCGCATGGTGGCACGTCGTTTGCGATTCGAAGTCGGGACGATGGGCGCTCGACGCCCTGCGGAGGATCCTACGTGGCCGACTTCCTCTCGATGTACTCCATCCAGCACTGGCTCGAGTCCTGTCCCCAGGGCTACCTCACCGACACCGAGTACGGGCACCCGGCGGGCGAGAGCGAGCCCGACTTCGTGCTCAGCGACCCCTTGCTGCGCGACCAGGCCGTCGGGGCCACTGTGCAGCTCGTGATCGGCGAGCGTTGCGCGCTCGCAGCCTCCTCGGGGCTGATCAACTCGGCGCCCGACGAGGCGAGCAAGCGCTACCTCGCGACACAGACCCTCGACGAGGCGCGCCACGTCGAGATCTTCACCCAGCGCCTGTACGACCTCGGCGTGAAGAAGGCGGAGCTCGAGGAAACCCTGCGCCAGCTCGGCAACCCGAACCTGGTCCGGTTCGCCGAGATCCTGCTCGAGAAGGTCGACAAGAAGGACTTCGTGGCGGGCGTGGTGGGCCAGAACATCGTGCTCGAAGGCATGGCGTTCAGCGTCTTCGAGATGATGTACGCAGGCAACCAGGCGCTGAACCCGAAGTTCGCCCACACGCTCTCGGGCACGATCGCCGACGAGCGACGTCACGTGGGCTTCGGCGAGAACCGGATCGGCTCGCTGATCCGCGAGCACCCCGAGAAGAAGGCCGAGGTCGAGCGCATGCAGCGCGACATGTCGTACTACATGCTCGCGACCTTCGCGGACTCCTTCCGCAACCGCCCGGCCCAGGAGGAGATGGCCAAGGTCCGGGCCCGCATGTCGGGCTACGGCGGGCCGAAGGCCGAATGGCACGGGGCCGATCTCTCGAGCCTCGCCCCCGCGGAGATGGAGAGCCTGCTCGCCGACACCGTGCTGAAGGAGTTCAAGGTGAGGCTCGCGCGAATCGGCCTCGAGTACCAGACGCCGGTCCGCCCGTGAGCGAGGCCCTGCCGCTGCCCGAGGTCCACGGCTTGGCGCACGAGGCGTTCCTCGAGGAGGTTCACTCCTTCGAGTTCTGGTTCCAGTCCGTCTCGGGCTACCTGGCCGGGCGACCCTACGGGCAGCGGCCGGACCTCGTCGACGAGCCGCTCGCGCCCGACCGGCGCGAGCGGCTCGTGACGGTGCTGTGCAACTACTGCGTGGGCGAGACGGCGGCCCTGGAGGGCGCGAGCGGCCTCGTGGCGATCGCCCCCGACCGTCTCATCCAGGTGTTCCTCTCGACCCAGGTGGTCGACGAGGGACGGCACCTGGAGGTGCTGCTCCATCGGCTGCGGCAGCTCGGGGTCACGGACATGGAGGCGGAGATCGCGAAGCGCGCGAGCCCGGCGCTCGTGCACTTCAAGCGTCGGCTGCTCGAGCTCGTCGCGAGCCGCGACTGGGAGGCGGCGATCTTCTCGCAGAACGTGATCCTCGAGGCGATGGAGTTCACGGTCTTCCAGAGCCACGCCCGCACCGCCGATCCCGTCACGCGAGAGCTGCTCCAGGGAATCATCAAGGACGAGCGACGTCACATCGGCTTCGGTGAGAACGAGCTCGGCCGCCGCCTCCGGGTGTCGCCGCACATTCGCGCACGCATCGGCGAGGTGAAGCGCGAGCTCGACCACTTCGTGCTCGACAGCTTCGAGGAGACGCTGCGCGAGCTCGGCGTGCCGGCGAGCGAGCGCCCCGAGCTCGGCCGGAGCTACCTCGATGCGGTCGCACGGCTCGGGTTCGCCTGATGGTCGACCCGCTCGAGCAGCAGGCGGTCGAGGACGAGGCGCCGCGCCAGCGCTTCCTGCTCGAGGACACCGGCTTCGACGAGGTGCCCGTCCGCTACCGGCGCTTCTATCGCAAGTGGCGCGGTCCCGGCGACTCACTCGGCCCGAACGAGGCGATCTGCCCCGTGTGCAAGGTCGTGATCCGCTCCACGCGCGAGCTCCGAGCCGGCGACCGCGTCTACTGCATGCCCTGCATGTCCCGCCTCGTGATCGTGCGCGGCGAGGACGGCGGCCTCGAGGCGCGCGTCGCGTACTAGAGCGCGCCGATCGAGCGGGCGTCGACCACGCGGCGCCAGGCCGAGCGGATCGTGCCTCGCGCCCCCGCGAGCGCCTCGGCGAGCGCGGCGCGCGCGCGGGACCGGGGCTCCAGGTCGAGGACCTCCGCGGTCACCTCGAAGGTCTCCGACGCCGGCTCGAGGTGCTCGACCGCGCGGCCCGAGACGAATCGCGCCCGCGCCTCGACCCGGCGCAGGAGGTCGTACGCGACGAGGACGCGCTCCGCGGCGCCGCGCGGCGCGGCCGCGCGGAGCATCGCGGCGTTGCTCGGCAGGGAGGGCGCGGAGAGCTCCGCGCCGCGCTCGAGAAGCCCGCCCGCGGCGAGGAAGTCCACGTCCATGAGACCGCCGGGGCCGGTCTTGAGCGCGATCCGCCCGTCTCCCTCGCCCCCGCGCTCCCGCTCGACGCGCCGGCGCATGTCCTCCACGCCGGGCCAGGGCGGCTCCGCCGTGCGCAGCACCCAGTCGCGCAGGCCCTCCACCGCGGCCTGCGCCGGCTCGGTGTCGCCGGCGATCGGGCGGGCGCGCATCAGGACGAGGTGCTCCCAGAGCTGCGCCTCCTCGCGCTGGTAGCGCGCCCAGGCATCGAAGCTCGTGACGAGGGGGCCCTGGTTCCCCGACGGCCGCAGCCGCATGTCGACCGCATAGGCGACGCCCGCGCGTGTCGTCGTGGCCAGGTACGAGACGAGACGCTGGCCGAGGCGCGAGACGCGGACGATCTCGTCGGGTCCGCCGCCGTGCAGGAAGATCAGGTCGAGGTCGGAGTGGTAGGTGAACTCGCGGCCGCCGACCTTTCCCATGCCGATCACCGCGAAGCTGCGGGGTGCCGCCTCGCGCGCGGCCGCGGCCTGGCGGGCACGGGCGAGGGCACGCCGCACCACGTGCTCCGCCAGGACGGACAGGAAGCGCGAGACGTCCGGGAAGGCGACCTCGCCCGCGAGATCGAGGCAGGCGGCGAACAGCGTCTCTTCGCGCCGCAGCAGCCGGAGCGCGTCGAGGAGATCCTCGAGGTCGAGGGGCGAGTCGTCCGGCACGCCGCCCTCGAGCTCCGCCGCGCGCTTCTCGAGCGCTTCGGCGGGAGCGCCGGACGCGTCGGCGAGTCGCTCCAAGAGCTCGGGCCGCGCCGCGAGGAGGCGCGCGCTCTCCGCGCTCGTGGCCACGACGCGCCCCACTCCGCGCAGGGCAGACTCCTGGAGCCGCGTCGCCGATTCGTCGCCCGCACGGCGCACGAGGAAGGGCTCTCCCACCACCCCGAGCCGATCGCGCAGCGCGGGCGCGCCGATCGCCTCGGAGAGACGCGCCGCGAAGCGGGCCTCAGGCCCCGACATCGTCGCCTCCCCCGAGCACCAGCGCGTCGAAGGCGGCCCGCACGCACGCGCGCACGCTCGTCCAATCGTCGAGCAGCCGGTCGCGCGCCCGTGCCCCGTCCGGGTCGCGATATCCCATGCGGCGCGCGAGCGCGAGCTGCGCGGCGGCCTCGCGCGGAAAGCTCCGTGTCTGACGCTCCTCGACGAGCTGGAGCGCGTGCTCTGCGCGACGCAGCCAGAGGTAGCCGGTGACGAGCTCGCCGACGGTCTCCTCGGGCAGGAGCTGCAGGGCGGCGAGCCGGCGCAGCACCTCGGGCACGCTGCCCGCGCGGAGCTGCGGCTCGCGGCCGCCGAAGAAGAGCTGCAGCGCCTGCACCAGGAACTCGACGTCCCGGATCCCGCCGGGCCCCTCCTTCAGGTCGACCTCGAGGTCGCGGCCGGCGCGCACGCGCTCCTCCTCGATCCGCGTCTTCATCGCTCGCACCGCGCGCGGGACGGCCGGATCGATCAGCCGCCGGAACACGAACGGCGCGATCGTCCGCTGGAAGCGACGCCCCGCCTCGAGCGGCCCGGCGACGACGCGCAGGCGGATCATCGCCTGCCGCTCCCACTCGTGACCGAAGCTCTCGTAGTACGAGAGCGCGGCGTCGACCGAGTTCGCGAGGGCGCCCTGGGCGCCCTCCGGCCGCAGGTCGAGGTCGACGCGATACGCGAAGCCGTCCTCGTGGGGCTTCTCGAGACCCTGCTTGAAGCGTCGGATGAGCGGCGCGACCGCC
Organism: Myxococcota bacterium; assembly: GCA_035542715.1. GTDB lineage: Bacteria > Myxococcota_A > UBA9160 > UBA9160 > UBA9160 > DATKKW01. The sequence continues at coordinate 101,271 of DATKKW010000052.1, read as the reverse complement.
TCGTTGCGCGCCCAGTCGGCGGCCTGGTCCGCGGCTTCGTACAGGAAGAGGAGGTCCACGTCGGAGGAGAAGTTGAGCTCGCGGCCACCGAGCTTGCCCAGCGCGAGCAGGCACGGCGCCTCGCCGCCGGTCTCCGTCGCGGCGCAGTCGAGGGCCGCCGCGAGGCAGGCGTCGGCGAGGTCGGAGAGCTCGCGCGGGCTCGCCTCGAAGGGCCGCTCCGCCAGGTCGCGCGCCGCGATCCGCAGGAGGCCGCGGTACTTGAAGGTGCGGATCGCGCTCCAGTCGGGCTCCGGCGCCCCCGGCGGAAGCGGCGTCGGGAGCCCGCCGTCGGCGCTGTCGGCGACGTCCGCGACGCGAGCGGGCTCCCGCACCAGGAGGCGGGCCAGGAAGTTGCTGGCCCCGACCACCGCGGCGAGACGCGGGAGCGCCGCGGGCGGAAGCGGCGCGCGGCACACGTTCTCGTGTCGGTCCGCGAGGGCGACGAGCTGCTCCGCGCCGAAGCCCGGCCGCGCCGACGCGAGGAGCACGGGGAGCCACGCGACGACGGAAGGCGCGAGGGCGGGGTGCCCGGCCGCGGCCGCGAACGCCGCCACGGCTCGCTCGAGGTCGATCTCGCCCGCACGCGCGAGGAGCGCCGGATCCGGCACACCGCGGTCCAGGCTCTCTTCGAAGGCGCGGGCGAGCTCCTGCATCGCGCTGAGGATGACGCGGAGGCTCCGCGCGCGCAGCCGCCGCGCGCGGCTACTCGCGCTCGGGATCCCGGTCGTCGTCGAGGATCATGCGCTGCGCCGGCCCTTCGAGGTCGTCGAACTCGCCCCGTCGCACCGCGCGGATCACGAGCGCCACCAAGACTCCGGCGAGGAGGAGCGTCGCGGGAATCGTGATCGCGAGGACGTCCATGGCCTCTCCTAGCGCCGCGGCCGCCAGCGGAGCAGGCGGATCGCGTTGCCCGTGACGACGAGGGACGAAAGGCTCATCGCGATCGCCGCGCCGAGCGGGCGCAGCACGCCCGCCGCCGCGAGGGGCACGGCGACCGCGTTGTAGAGGAGCGCCAGGCCGAGGTTCTCGCGGATGCGACGGCCCGCGCTGCGCGCGAGCTCGACGGCGTCGGGCAATGCGCCGAGCCGCGGCGCGGTCACGACGACGTCCGCGGCATGGAGCGTCACGTCGGAGCCCTCCGCGAAGGCGATGCCGACGTCGGCGGCCGCGAGCGCAGCGGCGTCGTTCAGGCCGTCGCCGGCGAACACCACGCGCTGTCCCTCACGGGCCGCCGCCCTCGCCGCGCGCACCGTCTCGACCTTGCCCTCCGGCGAGACGTCCGCGGCGCAGCGCTCGATGCCCGCCGCGCCCGAGGCACGCAGCACCGCCCGGAGGTGATCGCCGCTCACGAGCGTCGTGCCCACGCCGAGCCGCGCGAGCCGCGCGACCGCTGGCGCCGCGTCGTCCCGCAGCGGATCGACGAAGGCGATCGCCCCGAGGCAACGACCGGCGCGCGCCACGAACGCGAGGCCGTCCCCCCGCCGAGCCGCAGCCGCCGCACGTTCGGCCACGATCCCGCTCACCGCGACCCCGTGGTCGGCGAGGAGCTTCTTGGATCCGACGAGCAGCGTCTCCGGACCGTCGCCGGCGACGACCCCGCGCCCTGGGCGCGCGCGCCGCACCGCCGGCTCCGGCAGCGGAAGCGCGCCTTCCTCCGCCGCCCGGACGCGTATCGCCTGGGCGACCGGATGCGTGGACGCGCCCTCGGCGGCGAGCGCCGTGGCGAGCAGCGTCTTGCCCTCGACGCCGGGCGCGGCGACGAGCTCCGTCACGCGCGGCCGTCCGACGGTCAGGGTGCCGGTCTTGTCGAGCAGGAGCTGCGCCGCCCCGGCGCAACGCTCCAAGGCCTCGCCGCTGCGGAAGAGGACGCCCAGGCGCGCGGCGCGACCGATCGCGGCCATGACCGCAGCCGGTGTCGCGAGGCCCAGGGCGCAGGGGCACGCGACGATCAGCACGGCGGCGGCCGTGAGGGCCACGTCGACCGCGGACGCCCCGGCGAGCGTCCAGCCGAGAGCGGTCCCGGCGGCGGCAACGAGCACGGTCGGTGCGAACACCGTCGAAACCCGGTCCGCGAGGCGCTGCACGTGGGGGCGCTCGGTCTGCGCGCGCTCGAGAAGCGCCGCGATCCGGGCGAGGGTGCCCGCGCCCGCCGGCGCGCGGACCTCGATCTCGATCTCGCCGAATACGCTCCGGGTCGCCCCGACGACGCGCGCTCCGACTCCGCGGACGACGGGGACGGACTCGCCGGTGACGAGGGCCTCGTCGATCTCGCTCTCGCCCGCGACGATCCGCCCGTCCGCTGGGATCCGCTCGCCGGGGGCCACGACGACCACGTCGCCCACGCGGAGCTCCGACACCGGAACGCGCTCGCAGGTGCCGTCGCCCCGCCGCCGGACGGCATGCTCCGGCGCCAGGGCCACGAGGCGCTCCACGGCTCCGGTCGCCCGCGCCCGCGCGCTCCGCTCGAGGGTCCGTCCGAGCAGGATCAGGAACACGATCATCGAGGCGGAGTCCGCGAACACGTGACGCGTCTCGGCGACGGTCCCGACCACGCTCGCCACGAGCGCGGTCGAGACGCCGAGCACGACGGGGACGTCGAGGGTGAGCTCGCGCCGCCGCAGGCCCGAAAGAGCACCGCGCCAGAAGGGGAGCGCGCACCAGGTCGCCGCGGGCACCGAGAGCGCCACCGCGAGCCAGCGCAGGCCGCGGCGAGTCGCGTCGTCGAGTCCGCCGTCCGTCCCGAGGTAGAGCGCGACGGAGATCAGCATCACGTTGCCCGCGAGGAACGCCGCGACGAGCAGACGCACGAGCGCGTCGCGAGCCTGGCGCTCCGCCGGCCGGTCGAGCCGCTCGAGATCGTACGGCGTGGCGTCGTAGCCGAGCCCGCGCACCAGGGCGACGAGCGCCGCCTCGCCGCCCGCGTCGGCGTCGAGCACGACGCGCGCGCGGTGGGTGGTGAAGTTCACGGTCGCCTCGCGCACGCCGGCGGCCTCGCGCAGCGCCTTCTCGATCCGGCCCGAGCAGCCTGCGCAGCGCAGGCCCTCGAGGAAGAGCCCCACCTCCTGCACCGCCCCCGCCGCGGATCCCGCGGCCACTGCGCTCGCCGCGGCGCTCATCGCGCCGCCCTGGCCGGCGTCGCGCCGGCCGTGACGGCGCTCGGCGCGCGCAGCCCTTCGGCGACGCCGCGGCCGGGCGCCTCGGAGCCGTCCACGAGGGGATCCGGGTGGGCGATCGCGATCCAGAGCAGGAGGAGGGACGATCCGATCATCGCCGAGAGGAGACCGACGAGGATCCAGGGCCAGGGCTCGCGCTGGCGCCCGTGCGCCCTGCTCCGCTCCTTCGAAGTGTCAGCGGCCACCCGTGCCTCCTCCCGCGTCGCCGCGGCTCACGAAGTACGCCTCCCGGCCGACGGTCCGCCGCGGGTCGCCGAGCTCCTCGATCACGAAGCGCAGCCGCGCGGCGCCGGCCCACACGGGGTGCTCCTCGCCCCCGTCCTCGCGCCCGCGGAGCACGAACACCCGTGCCTCGCGCGAGGCCGTGGCGGGCACGGGCACCGGGTTCTCGCCGGCGACGAGCTCGTAGCCATCGGGTCCTTCGAGCTCGATCCGGTAGACGTGGTCCGTGCGGTCGCGGTTCTGGATGTGGAGCACGAACGCGTTCGCGGGGCGACCGTCCGCCGCGGCTCCGAACAGCGCCGTCGCGTTGTGCGCCACCGTGAGGTCGAGCGGGAGCCGGAGCGAGAGCGCCGCGACGAACGCCGTCGCGACCGTCGCGAGCAGCGCCCCGTAGATCACGACGCGCGGCCGCAGGATCCGCACCGGCCGCTCCCGCTCGAGCCCGACGAGCGAGCGGTAGCCGATCAGGTCGGGCGCGCGGCCGAGCTTCTCCATCACGCCGTTGCAGGCGTCGATGCACTGCGTGCAGGCGATGCACTCGAGCTGCTGACCCTTCCGGATGTCGATCCCGGTCGGGCAGACGGCGACGCAGAGGCCGCAGTCCGTGCAGTCCCCGACGCGTGCCGCGCCCGCGCGCTTGTCGACCTTGCCGCGCGGCTCGCCCCGCAGCGCGTCGTAGGCCACGACCAGCGTGTCGCGGTCGAACAGCACGCTCTGGAGCCGCGCGTAGGGACAGAGGTACTTGCAGAACGTCTGGCGCAGGATCACGAGATCGAAGAAGGCGAGCCCCGTCGCGGCCGCCAGGAAGCCGAGCTCGGTGCGCGTCGCCGAGCCCGCGCGCAGCGCGGCGAGGAGCTCGCGCGGGCCGACGAAGTACGACACCAGGTGGAAGCCCAGCACGAGCGAGAGCGCCAGGAAGACCGCGTGCTTCGCGATGCGTCGCCACGGCGCCACGCGGCTCGGGGGGCCGGTCCTCGTCCAGCCCTCGATGCGTCGCGCGAGCGCGGCGTAGACGTCGGTCAGCACCGTCTGCGGGCAGGCCCAGCCGCACCAGAGCCGGCCCGCGAGGGCCGTGAAGAAGAACAGCGAGAGGGCGAGGGCCGCGACGATCAACCACAGGAAGTAGAGCTCCTGCGGGAAGATCACGAGGCCGAACACGTGGAACTGTCGGGCGGGCACGTCGAGGCGGACGAGCGGCTCGCCGCCGATCTCGATCCAGGGCACGACGAGGAGGATCGCGATCAGGATTCCGTCCGCCGCCCAGCGCAGGCGGCGGAACGCTCCCTCGACGGGCCGCGCCTCGAACATCCGAGTGCCTAGCTGCCGGAGGGCGTCGAGCCCGCGCTCGCGGCGGGGCTCGAGCCCGGCGCCACGTAGTCCGGCGCGCCCACGCCCGGCACGTCGGACTTCGGCAGCGTCTCGAGGTAGGCCAGCACCTTCCACACCTTCTCGCTTCCGAGCTGCGGCCCCCAGGGCGGCATGCCGCCCGGTCGGCCCTGCGTCACGGTCTGGAAGAGGTCGGCATCGGTGTGACCGTACTTCCAGTACGGGTCGACGAGGCTCGGCCCGACGAGACCGCTCGCGTCGGGCTTGTGGCACGCCGCGCAGATCGTGGTGAAGACCTCCTTGCCCTCGGCGATCGCCGCGGCGTTGCCGCGGTAGGGGTTCGTGGTCGGCTGGCTCGCCGCGACCGCCTTCTGCGCCGCCTGCGCCTGCGCGACCTCCACCGCGTACTGCCCGACAGACGACCAGCCGACGGCGGTGTAGTAGACGAGGTAGACGAACGCGAAGACGATCGTGCCCGCGAACGTGACGTTGAACCAGAGGGGGATCGCATTGTCCTCCTCCCCGATGCCGTCGCGGACGGGCCGGTCCGGCTGCTCGTACTCCGCGATCTCCGGCGGCTTTCGGCCGTTGCTCACGCGTCGTCCTCCTCGAGCATGCGGCGCGCCGGCGCCTCGAGTCGCTCGGCGCGCGACCGCGAGAACGCCCAGAGCGCGATCCCGACCAGCGCGAGGGCCAGCACGCCCAGCCGCGCGAGCTTGTACAGGGCGATCCACTCCATGGTCACCGACCTCCGCCGCTCGCGACGGCGGGAGCCGCCGTGGCGGTCGTCTCCGGCGCCGGCGTCGCGGGCCACTCGAGGCCCCTGCCGAGCCGCTGCAGGTAGGCGATCAGCGCGATCGTCTCGCTGTGCGCCTGCTCGTCGTCGAGGGTGATGCCGTCCTTGCGCAGCCGATCGGCGACCGCCGCCGAATCACGCTCGACGTCGGCGACGGCGTTCTCGACGTCGGCGTCGCTGTAGGGATGGCCGAGGCCGCGCAGCACCTCGAGCTTGCGCCGGGTGAGGGACGTGTCGAGGCGATTCTCCGAGAGGAAGGCGAAGGCCGGCATGTTCGAGCGCGGCTCGATCTCGCGCGGATTCCGCAGATGGATCCAGTGCCAGGAGTCCGGATACTTGCCGCCCACGCGGGCGAGGTCGGGACCCGTGCGGCGGGAGCCCCAGAGGAAGGGCCGATCGTAGATGCCCTCTCCCGCCACCGAGTAGTGTCCGTATCGCTCGGTCTCGGTCAGCAGCGGTCTCACCTGCTGGCTGTGACAGGTGTTGCAGCCCTCGCGGATGTAGAGATCGCGGCCCTCGAGCTCGAGCGCCGAGTACACGCGGAGGCCGCCGACCGGCTGGATCGTCCCCTGCAGGAAGTACGGCGGGATGAGGAGCACGAGCCCGCCGATCACGACGGCCACGAAGGCCAGCACGGTCAGCGTGAGCTGGTGTACCTCGAGCTTGCGGTGCCATTCGTAGGCCATGGTCAGCGCGCCCCCGGGACGGGCACCGCAGCGAGGGCCGCCGGAGCCGGCGCTCGGCTCTCGCCCTGCTGGATCGTCCGCACGACGTTGTAGAGCATGAGGAGGGCGCCCGAGAGGAAGAGCGCCCCGCCCGCCGCGCGCAGCAGGTCGTAGACGTGGATCGCGGCGACGGACTCGATGAACGTGTAGGCGAGGCTCCCGTCCGGGTTCTTCGCGCGCCACATCAGGCCCTGGGTCACGCCCGAGATCCACATCGGCGTCACGTAGAGCACGAGACCCCCGGTGGCGACCCAGAAGTGGGCCTCGGCGAGCCGTACGCTCCAGAGCGTCGTATGCCACAGCCGCGGCACCAGGTAGTAGAGCGTCGCGAAGCAGGTGAGCGCCACCCAGCCGAGCGCGCCGGAGTGGACGTGGCCGATCGTCCAGTTGGTGAAGTGCGAGAGCGAGTTCACCGTCTTCACCGCCATCATCGGCCCTTCGAAGGTGCTCATGCCGTAGAACGTGAGCCCGACGACGAACATCTTGAGCAGCGGGTCGGTGCGCAGCTTGTCCCAGGCGCCGCGCAGCGTGAGCAGGCCGTTCAGCATCCCTCCCCAGGAGGGCAGGATCAGCATGACCGAGAACACCGTGCCGAGGGACTGCGCCCAGTCCGGCAGCGGCGAGTAGATCAGGTGGTGCGGTCCCGCCCAGATGTAGAGGAAGATCAGCGACCAGAAGTGGAGGATCGAGAGGCGGTGCGAGTAGATCGGCCGCGCCGCCTGCTTCGGCAGGAAGTAGTACATGAGGCCCAGGATCGGGACGGTGAGCACGAACCCGACCGCGTTGTGCCCGTACCACCACTGGATGTTCGCGTCGTGCACGCCGGCGTAGATCGAGTACGACTTCCCGAAGGAGACCGGCATCTCGAGGTTGTTGAAGACGTAGAGCATCGCCACGGTGAGGACCGTCGCGATCCAGAACCAGAGCGCCGCGTACATCTGCTTCTCGCGACGGCGCGCGATCGTCCCGAGGAAGTTCACGCCGTAGATCACCCACATCACGACCACGGCGATGTCGAGGGGCCACTCGAGCTCGGCGTACTCCTTCGACGTGGTGTGGCCGAGGATCAGCGAGACGGCCGCGCAGACGATGATCGCGTTCCAGAGCCAGAGATGGATGCGCGAGAGGCCGTCGGAGAAGAGCCTCACGCGACACAGGCGCTGCACCGCGTAGTAGCTGCCGGCGAACACCACTCCGAGCGTGAAGCCGAAGATCACCGCGTTCGTGTGCACGGGGCGCAGGCGCCCGAAGTGGAAGTACGGGCCGAAGTTGAGCTCTGGCCACGCGAGCTGGAGCGCGATCACGAGGCCCACGATCATGCCGACGATCGCCCAGACGAGGGCCGACAGCGCGAAGCCCCGCACCACGTCCATGTCGTAGACGACGACCGGCGCGGCGGTCGCGCGGCCGCTTCCTCCCGACGCTTCGCTCGACGCTTGGCTCACGTAGGCCCCTCCTCCCGGGCACGCCTCGCGGGGCGCCCTGCCCCGGCGCGAGTGCACGATCGGTGCCATGCGTCGCGGCCTGTGGACGCCCGCGAGAGGCGGGACGGGCGGCGCACCGCGTGCCCTGCTGCCACAGCGTGCGCGGACGGTGAGGCGCGAGACCCCCCGTCGCTGCGCGGCGTCATGCTCAGGACGCGCCTCGCGTTGGCGCGCCGGTTGCTAGGTGAGCCGCCGAGGAGGAGGAACGCCATGCTTCGCACTTCCGCTCGCTCGCTCGTGCTCCACGTGCTGGGACTGGTGCTCGCGGCCGCATCGCTCGCCGCGGCAGCGCACGCCGAGACTCCGTCCGACTGCCCGACCTGGTTCCCCGACTTCCGGTGTGATCGACACGGCCGACCCGACGGCTTCATCGCCCCGGGCACCGACCCCTACGTCTTCGAGGATCCCTTCATCACGACCGGGCTCTCGGCCTGGTACCTGTGGCACGCGTTCCCGGACAGCTCGCCCCTCACGGGCGGAGCGGTGAACGTGGCCGCCGTGCAGGCGCGGATCGCGATCACGGATCGCCTCGGCTTCATCGCGACGCGCGACGGCTGGGCCTGGACCAATCCCGATCTCTCCATCCTCGACAACGACAACGGCCCGATGGACGTCGGCCTCGGGTTCAAGTACCTGCTCGTCAGCATGCCCGAGCACAACTTCTACCTGAGCCCGAGCCTGCGCTTCGACATCCCGGCCGGCGACCGCAGCGTGTTCCAGGGCAACGGCGACGGCACGATCATGCCCGCGATCCACGCGGCGTGGGGCGTGTACGAGCGCCTGCACTTCCTCGCGAACGCAGGCGTGCAGATCCCCTTCGACAACGACAGCCAGGTCGCGATGGCGTTCTGGAACTTCCAGATGGACCTGCAGGTCGCGCCCTGGTTCGTGCCGTTCGCCGGGATCAACGGCTACACCTACCTGGGCGACGGCGACGGGAACTTCAAGATCAAGACCGACCTCGGCACCCTGACCCTCTCCCAGGCCACGGCCGCGCTGGGCTCGAGGCCCGTGAACGGCGTGGACTACGGGAACCTCGGCTCGGACAGCGTGTACGGACAGACGACGGCGACCCTGGCCGCCGGCCTGCGGATCCCGATCGGCAAGCACTTCTCGGTGTCGGCGGCCTACGAGGCGCCGGTGACGAACTACCCGGACGTGTTCAAGCAGCGCGTGACGACCAACCTGCTCGTCGAGTTCTGAGGCGTCCCTAGCTCGGCTCCCCGGCGCGCGCCGCCGCGACCGTCGCGAGCGGCGCCGCCCGGGCGGCGAGCAGGCGCGGCCGGAGGCGCGCCTTCCACTCGTCGAGCTCGCGTCGCGCGGCCGACTCCCGGGCCTCGGCGCGGATGCGACGCAAGCGTGCGTCGAGCGCGCCGCGCTCGAGCTCGCCCTCGAGCTGGCCGAGCTGGAGCGAGCGGCCCACGTCCTCCCGCACGCGATCGAGGGCCCGCACGTCCGCGTCGATGGACAGGCTCGCGAACGTCTCGCGCAGGCGCCGCCGCGCGTCCGCGCTCGCGAGCTTCGCGAGGCTGCGAACCTTCTCGCGCTCGAGGGCGCGGATCTCGTCCTGGAAGCGGAGCAGGCTCGCCTTCGCCTCCGCCGCTTCGTCGCGCACGCTCGCGAGCTCCTGCTCCGCCCGCCCGATGTCCTCGGACAGCGCCTGACGGTGCGCGATCAGCGCGAGAGCCGCCTCGTCGTCGTCGCGCGCGACCGCGCAGCGCAGCTCCTCCTCGACGCGCGCCAGCTCCCGGCTGCGCGCGCCGATCTCGCCCTCGATCTTCTGGCGCAGGTAGAGGATCCCGGCGACGGCGTCCTTCAGCTTCGCATAGCGGCGCAGGCGCTCGTCGAGGGCCTGCTCGTAGACTGCGCGCGGATGGGCGCGCTCGGCGTCGGAGACGGCGGCGCCGAGAAGGCCGCGGACGAGACGGACGAGACGGGAAAGGATGCTCGGGTGACGGAAGCCTGCGTTCATGGCGCTCTCCCTGCGGCACGGGACGCTCAGTCCTCGCCGCCGCTCCAGTCCGCGTCGCGCAGTCCGAGCTCGCGGATCTTCTGCTGCAGACTCTGGCGCACCATGCCGATCGACTCGGCGGTGCGGGACACGTTGCCCCCGTGGCGGCGGAGCGCGCGCAGGAGGTAGTCGCGCTCGAAGCTCTCCGTGGCGCGACGTTTCGCTTCACTGAACGGCGTCGCGCCGTCGACTCCGCCGGCCGCACCGTTCGCGCCGAGCGCGAGCTCGCTGCCGTGCGCCGCGCCGAGGCGGAGGTCGGCCGGCTCGATCTCGGGTCCGGCGGCGAGCACCGCCGCCTGCTCGAGCACGTTGCGGAGCTCGCGCACGTTGCCGGGCCACGGGTGGGCGGCGAGGCGCGCGAGGGCGGCGGCCGAGAGGCGGCGCGGCGTGCGCCCGAGCCGCTCGGCGATCTGCGCGAGGAAGCGGTCCGCGAGGGCGGGAACGTCCTCGGGGCGCGCGCGGAGCGGCGGGAGCTCGATCGCGACCACCTTGAGCCGGTAGTAGAGATCCTCGCGGAACCTTCCCTTCCGCACCTCGGCCTCGAGGTCCCGGTGCGTCGCTGCGACGATGCGCACGTCGACGGCGACCGGCTTCGTCGACCCCACCCGCTCGAGCGATCTCTCCTGGAGCACGCGCAGCACCTTGGCCTGGGTCTCGGGCGCCATGTCGCCGATCTCGTCGAGGAAGATCGTGCCGCGGTCGGCCGCCTCGAAGCGCCCGATCCGGCGCGCGTCGGCGCCCGTGAAGGCGCCCTTCTCGTGGCCGAAGAGCTCGCTCTCGACGAGCTCGCGGCTGATCGCGGCGCAGTTCACCGCCACGAAGGGGCGCACGCGCCGCGGGCTGCGCTGGTGCAGGGCCTGGGCGACGAGCTCCTTGCCCGTCCCGCTCTCGCCGCGGACCAGCACGGTCAGGTCCGTCTCGGCCACCTTCTGGATGGTCTCGAACACGCGCCGCATGCCGGGCCCGGCGCCGATCAGGTTCTCGAAGCGGAGCTCGCGATCGATCCGGTCGAGCAGCATGCGGTGCTCGCGCAGGAGGCCCGTGCGCTCGAGCGCCCGCGCGACGACGAGCCGGATCTCGTCGTTGTCGAAGGGCTTCGGGACGTAGTCCTCCGCGCCCGCCTTCATGGCTTCGACCGCGATCTTCTCGTTGCCGTGGGCGGTGATCATCACCACGGCCGTCTCGGGGCGCGACTCCTTCGCGCGTCGCAGGACGTCGAGCCCGCTCGCGCCGCGGCCGAGGGCGAGGTCGGTCAGCACGAGGTCGAAGGCTGCGTCGGCTAGAGCCGCGAACGCCGCCTCCCCGCTCTCGGCGACGACCACCTCGTAGCCTTCGCGTCGCAGCAGGCCCGAGAGCGCGAGGCGGATCGCCGCCTCGTCCTCGACGAGCAGCACCCGGGCCGTCATCGCGCGAGCTCCTCGGCGGCCGCCTTCGGGAACGTGAGGACGAACTCCGTGCCGACGCCCGGCTCGGAGTGGACCTCGATCGTGCCGCCGTGCGCTTCGACGAGCTTGCGCGTGATCGCGAGCCCGAGGCCCGTGCCGTTCGGCTTCTCGGTGTAGAAGGGCTGGAAGATGCGCCGGATCGCGTCCGCTTCCATGCCCGGCCCGTTGTCGCGCACGCGCGCCCAGACCTCGCTCCCGGCAAGGTTCGCGCCGGTCTCGATCTCGAGGCGGGGCTTCGGCGTGCTCGCCAGCTCGAGCGCATCGAGCGCGTTCGAGAGCAGGTTCAGCGCCACGCGCCGGAGCTTCTCCACGTCTCCCTGCAGGGCGTCGTCGCGGCCGGGATCGCGGCGCACGACGACGCCCTGGCGGGCGATCCGCTCGCGCAGCGCCTCGACGGCGCTCGCGAACACGTCGCCGAGGCGCACGTCGTCGAGGCGGAGCGCCTCCTCCTTCGCGAAGCGGAGGAGATGGGAGATGGAGCGCTCGACGCGGTCGAGCTCGGCCAACGCGACGCGCGCGTACTCCACGTTCTCGTGCGACGAAGGGTCCTCGCCCATCTGCTGGACGAGGCTCTTCGCCGCGGTGATCGGATTGCGGATCTCGTGGGCGATCGAGGCGGAGAGCTCCTCGAGCGAGCGGGCGTGGGCGCCCTCGAGGACGCGACGCTCGCGCGTCACCGTCGTGTGCACGCGCCTCCCCACCTCCTGCTCCATCCAGCGCGAGCGGAGCCGCGGCGTCATCACGGAGAGCGCGTGGACCGCGATCCCGATGCCCCAGGCGAGCGCGACGATCAGGGCCGGGCGGAAGCCCGCGGTGATCAGCAGGAAGAAGCACACGGATGCGTAGGGGACGAAGTGGAACAGGAAGCCCACCTTGCGCGCGGCGTGGGCTCGGGCTTCGCGCAGCGCCTGATCCTCGGGCGTGCGCGGGCCCCGGTCGTCGCGGCGCTCCTCGTGGCGGGCGCGGCGCGCCTCGCGCCGCGCCGCCCGGTCGCGCTCCCGATCAATCCAGGACACGCGCGCCTCGAAGGGCTCGAGACGGGCGATGCGCTCGCTCGCGAGGTCGAGCCAGGTGCGGAGTCGGGGAGGCGGCGATCCCGTGCAGCGCATGCTCCGAGGCGGGAGCAATCCGCGTGCCCGCTCCGGATCCGCCCCGCGCGCCGTCCCCGTTCGTCCTCGGCCTCGCGCGCCTGCAGCTCGAGAGCTGCACTGCAGCCTCGGGGATGCAGCGAAGAGCGGCGAGCTTGCCGGTCCGGCGCCTCACGACTTCGCCCCGAGCGGGAGCGCGGTGCTGTACTTCACCTGCTTCAGCGCGAAGCTCGAGCGGATGCTCGCGACGCCCGGCACCCGCGTCAGGTGGTCGACGAGGAAGCGCTCGTAGGCCGGCAGATCGGGCACCACGACGCGCAGGAGATAGTCGGCATCGCCGGTCATGAGGTAGCACTCGAGCACCTCGGGCCGGCCGAGGAGCGCCGCCTCGAAGCGCTCGAGCGCCTGCTCCACCTGGCGCTCGAGCCGCACCTGGACGAAGACCGACACGCCGAGGCCGAGGGCGCCCGGGTCGAGGAGGGCGACGTAGCGCCGGATCACGGCGCTCTCCTCGAGGCCGCGCACCCGGCGCAGGCAGGGCGAGGGCGACAGCGCGACGGCCCGGGCGAGCTCGGCGTTGCTCACGCGCGCGTCTTCCTGCAGGCGGGCCAGGATGCGGCGGTCGATCTCGTCGAGGGCCAGCGTCGGGCTCCGGCGCGGCGCGGCGGATTGGGACACGATTCGCCCTCCTCGGCTCCGATTGGAGCACATCGTTGCGCAGGAGAGGGAAGATTCCAGTCGATACGCAACACAGGAGAGGGAACGGCGCGATAGGCTCGCCGCGTGTCGACCCCGGCCAGGACGCCCCCCGCCGATCCTGCGCGCCGCCTTGCCCTGCTGCGCGCCCTCGAGCGCAAGATCCTCTGGCTCTCGGCCTGGACCATCCACCACGCGAACCACGTCCGGCCCAAGCGCGACGGCCTCAAGGTCGGCGGCCACCAGGCGAGCTGCGCCTCCGTCACGACCCTCATGACCGCCCTCTATCTGGACGTCCTCCGCCCGGAGGACCGGGTCGCCGTGAAGCCCCACGCGAGCCCGGTCTTCCACGCGATCCAGTACCTGCTCGGCCGTCAGAGCCGCGAGGCGCTCGAAGGCTTCCGCGCCCTCGGCGGCGCCCAGTCGTACCCGTCGCGCACGAAGGACCGTGACGACGTCGACTTCTCGACCGGCTCCGTCGGCCTCGGCGCCGCGATGACGCTCTTCGCGTCGCTCGTCCAGGACTACCTCCGCGCCAAGAGGTGGACGACCGACGCCGAAGAGCGTCGACCGCCGGGCCGCATGATCGCCCTCGTCGGCGACGCGGAGCTCGACGAAGGCAACGTGTTCGAAGCGCTGCTCGAGGGCTGGAAGCACGACGTCCGGAACGTCTGGTGGATCGTCGACTACAACCGGCAGAGCCTCGACCGCGTGATGGAGGATCGCCTCTTCCAGCGCATCGACGGCCTGTTCGCGGACCTGGGCTTCGAGGTCTCGACGCTCAAGTGGGGACGGCGGCTCGAGGCGGCGTTCCGGGGGCCGGGCGGCGCGCGCCTGCAGGAGTGGATCGAGGCGTGCCCGAACTCGCTCTACTCGGCGCTCGTGTTCAAGGGCGGGGCCGGCTGGCGCGCCCATCTCGAGCGCGACCTCGGCCACGACGCGGGCGTGCGAGAGCTCCTCGCGAAGCACGAAGACGACGCGCTGCACGCCCTCATGACGAACCTCGGCGGCCACGATCTCGAGACCGTGCTCGACGCGTTCCACGCCGCGACGGACGACCGCCCGCGCTGCTTCCTCGCCTACACGATCAAGGGTCAAGGGCTCCCCTTCGCCGGGCACAAGGACAACCACGCGGGGCTCATGACGCCCGAGCAGATGGAGGCCTTCCGCGCGGCCCTCGGCGTCGCCCCCGGCGCGGAGTGGGAGCCCTTCGCGGGGCTCGACGCGGCGGAGGACGAGCTGCGGGCGTTCCTCGCGGGCGTGCCCTTCGCCGCGCCGGCGACGCGCCGCTTCAGCGCCGCGCGCGTGGCCGTCCCCGAGCGGCTCGACGCCCCGTCGAGCGAGAACGCCTCGACGCAGGAGGGCTTCGGCCGACTCCTGGCCGAGCTCGCGCGGAGCGGCGGGCCCCTGGCCGATCGCATCGTGACGGCCTCGCCCGACGTCACCGTCTCGACGGGCCTCGGCGCCTGGGTGAACCGGCGCGGTGTCTTCGACCGAAGGCGCGTGTCCGACGCCTTCCGGGAGGAGGCCGTCGTCTCGGCCCAACGCTGGGAAGCGTCGCCCGACGGCCAGCACGTCGAGCTCGGCATCGCCGAGAACAACCTCTTCCTGCTGCTCGCCGCCCTGGGCCTCGCCGGGCCGCTCTTCGGCGCGCGCCTCCTGCCGATCGGCACGCTCTACGACCCGTTCGTCGCGCGCGGCCTCGATGCGCTGAACTACGCCTGCTACCAGGACGCGCGCTTCCTCGTGGTCGCGACGCCCTCGGGCCTCGCCCTCGCGCCCGAAGGCGGCGCGCACCAGTCGATCGCCGAGCCCCTGATCGGGATCGGACAGCCCGGGCTCGTCTCCTTCGAGCCCGCGTTCGTGGACGAGCTGGCCGAGATCCTGCGCTTCGCGCTCGAGCACCTGCAGGACGACGACGGGGGATCGGTCTACCTGCGGCTCTCGACGCGCCCGCTGGAGCAGCCGAAGCGCAGCCTCGACCCGGCGGCCCGGCGCGCGATCGTCTCGGGCGGCTACTGGCTCGTCCCGCCCGCGCCCGGTGCGGAGCTCGCCCTCGCCTACCAGGGGGTGGTCGCTCCCGAGGCGCGCGAGGCCTTCGAGCGGCTGCGCGAAGACGTTCCCGGCGCGGGCCTCCTCGCGCTCACGTCCTCCGACCGCCTGCACGCCGGCTGGCGCCGCGCCCAGGGCGCGCGGACGGAAGGAGACGCGCCGGCCCGCGCGGCGGTGGAGACCCTGCTCGCCCCGCTGGCGCGCGACGCGACGCTCGTCACGGTGCTCGACGGACATCCCGCGACGCTCTCCTGGCTCGGCGCGGTGCGCGGTCACCGCGTGGTGTCGCTCGGCGTCGAGCGCTTCGGGCAGTCGGCCGACCTCGTGGACCTGTTCCGGGAGCACGGCCTCTCCGCCGACGCGATCGTCGACGCAGCCGCCCGCGCGCTGCTCGACCGCTGCGAGCGGACCGGAGGAGCCTGAGCATGGACGCGATCGAGATCCGCCTGCCCGAGCTCAGCGCCTCGTCGACCACGGCCACCGTCCTCGCCTGGCGCAAGGCGCCGGGCGATCGCGTCGCGAAGGGCGAGGTGCTGGTGGAGCTCGAGACCGACAAGTCGAGCGTCGATCTCGAGTCCGAGCACTCGGGCGTGCTGCTCGAGATCCTCGTGCCGGCGGGAAGCGAGGACGTGGCGGTCGGCACCGCGCTCGCCCGCCTCGCGGTCGGCGACGAGGTCGAGGCAGAGCCGCCCCGGGCCACGCGCGCCGCGGCGCCTGCCCCCGTCCCGCCGACGCTCTCGCGCTTCGCCGCGCCGGCCGGCGCGCGGTCGCAACCCGCACCCGCCGTGCGGAGCGCTCCGCGCGCCGGCCACGCCACCCCCCTCGCGCGGCGGATGGCGGCGCAGGCCGGCCTCGATCTCGAGGCGCTGCGTGGCACCGGTCCCGAGGGCCGGGTGACCAAGGGCGACGTCGAGGCGGCGCTCGGCATCGCGCGGAGCGCGGACCCGGCGCAGGTGATCGCGCTGCCGACGGCGATCGCTCCCGGCCCGCCGGTGGCCGTGGCGCCTCCGGCCAGCCTCGCGCCCCCGGCAGACACCGGATCGTGGCGCGACGAGCGCCTCTCGACCGCGCGCCGCCAGCAGGCCGCGCGGCTCGCCGAGGCGAAGCGGTCCGTCCCCCACTTCTATCTCGAGATCGAGTGCGACCTCGAGCGCGCCCTCGCCCTCCGCGCCGAGCTCGTCGCGAGCGCGGACCGGCCCGTGCTCACGGACGTACCGCGGCCGACCGTCACCGACCTCCTCGTGCGCGCGCTCGCGCTCGCGCTCCGGCGCGTCCCCGAGGCCAACGTGGCGTGGGCCGACGCGGCGCTCCGCGTGTTCGACGACGTGGACGTGGCCGTCGCCGTCGCCTCGGAGCGCGGCCTCGTGACGCCGGTCGTCCGCGGCGCCGATCGCCTGGGCCTGGGCGCCCTCGCCCGCACGCTGCGCGACCTGACCGAGCGCGCGCGCGCGGGGAAGCTCCGCCCCGAGGAATACCGGGGCGGGACGACGACGCTCTCGAACCTCGGCACCCACGGCGTGCTCCGGCTGTGGCCGATCCTGAACCCGCCCCAGGCGACGATCCTCGGCGTGGGCGCCGCCACGCCGCGGCCGTCGGTGGTGGACGGCGCGCTCGCCGTGCGGACACGGGCGAGCGTCACGCTCTCGGGCGACCATCGCGCCCTCGACGGCGCGACGGGCGCGCGCCTCCTCGAGGCGTTCCGCGAGCTCCTCGAGCACCCGCTCCAGCTCCTGCTGTGAGCCCCGTCGCCACACCCTCGCCAGCAGGTTGACTCCGGCACCCCGCCGGGCGCAGAGTGAAGGCGTCCGGCGGGATGCCTCGGGTCGTGCCCTGCGCCCCATGCTGCCCTGCCTCGCGGATCTCGCCGCATCGCTCGCCCTCGCGAGCCGGGAGGTCCCATGAAGATCGTCGACGCCGTCCTCTGGCTGCGCCATCACCCGTACGTCGTGCACGGCGACGTGGACGCGTTCCTCTCGCGCTGCGAGCGCGACCTGCGGCTCCACTCGAGCGAGGACGCCTGGCGTCTCGCGAAGGAGCTCGCCGAGGCGCGGGCGCACGAGTGGCACGAGCGCGTCGGCTACCACGCCTCGGAGGACGCCGTCGCCCAGGAGATCTGCCCGGACTTCGCCCGCGAGCTCCGGCGGCTCGAGCCCCGTCTGGAAGGACGCCACGCCGAGGACCTGCTCGACCCGGGCTTGTGGGAGCAGATCGAGCCCGAGGGACGCGCGGCGCTCCGCGACTTCGCCCGCTCGATCGCCGACGACGCGCGCCATCGGGCGTGGCGCGAGGTCGTCCGCTTCACGCGCCACCGCGGCACCACCCTCGACCGTGAGGGCAAGCTTCGCCACGGCCACGACTGGGACGATCTCGAAGGCTACGGCCACGTCGCGGCCCACATCTTCGAGCTCCTGGCCAGCGACTACGACGAGCGTGCCGGCCACTGAAGACGCTGCACGGGCGGCGCCCTCGGAGCGCGCGGCGCGCTAGCCTCGCCGTCCGTGCTGCTCCGGCTCGACGGCATCGCGAAGCACTTCGGCGACCGCGCGCTCTTCACGGGCGTCTCGGTCGACGTGCGCGCGGGGGACCGGATCGGTCTCGTCGGCCCGAACGGCGCCGGGAAGACGACGCTCCTCCGCATCGCCGCGGGCCTCGAGCCCGCGGACGCGGGGAGCGTTCTCGTCCCGCGCACGTCGCGCGTCGCCCTGCTGCGCCAGGAGATCGATCCCACGCGCGAGACGCCCGTGCGCGAGGAGGTGGCGAGCGTGCTCGCGCGCCTCGACGCCCTGGAGCGCGAGATGCGCGAGCTCGAGGCGCAGATGGCGAGCCACGGCGGCGAGGTCGCGAGCGACCTGGCCGCGCGCTACGACCGCACGCGCCACGCCTTCGAGCAGGGGGGCGGCTTCGAGCGCGAGGCGCGCGTCGAGCGCGTCCTCGCGGGCCTCGGCTTCGAGCCGGAGGATCGCGGCCGTCCGCTGCGCTCCTTCAGCGGCGGATGGCTGATGCGCGTCGAGCTCGCGAAGCTCCTGCTCTCCGAGCCCGACGTCCTCCTGCTCGACGAGCCGACGAACCATCTCGACCTGCCGTCGATCCAGTGGTTCGAGGAGACCCTCGAGGGCTTCCGCGGCGGCGTGGTCGTGATCTCCCACGATCGGACCTTCCTGCGTCGCCACGCCACCCGCATCCTCGAGCTCGAGGCAGGGCGCGCGACGCTCTACGAGGCGGGCTACGACCGCTACCTCGAGCAGCGCGCCGAGCGGCGCGCGCAGCTCGAGGCGCGCAAGGAGGCCCAGGACCGCGAGATCGCCCATACGGAGCGCTTCATCGAGCGCTTCCGCTACAAGGCGTCGAAGGCGCGCCAGGTGCAGAGCCGGATCAAGGCGCTGGACAGGATCGAGCGCATCGAGCTCGTCCCGGCCGGGCGCAAGAAGGTGCGTCTCCGCATCCCGCCGCCCGAGCGGGCCGGCGACGTGCCGCTCGCGCTCGAGAACGTGCACAAGGCCTACGGTGACACCGTCGTGTACCGGGGTGCGGAGCTGCGCGTGCGGCGCGGCGACCGGGTGGCGCTCGTCGGCCCGAACGGCGCGGGCAAGTCGACGCTCCTGCGCATGCTGGCCGGCGTGCTCCCGCCGGACCGCGGAGCGCGGATCGTGGGCCACAACGTGCGCGTCGGCTTCTTCGCGCAGCACCAGCTCGAGGCGCTCGATCCCGAGCGGAGCGTGCTCGAGGAGCTCGCCGCCGGCGCCCGGACCGACGACGCGCCCCGCCTGCGCGGCCACCTCGGTGCCTTCCTCTTCTCCGGCGACGACGTGGAGAAGAAGGTCTCCGTGCTCTCGGGTGGCGAGAAGGCGCGGCTCGCGTTGGCGAAGATGCTGCTGCGCCCGGTGAACGTGCTCGTGCTCGACGAGCCCACGAACCATCTCGACGTCGACGCGTGCGAGGTGCTCGAGCAGGCGCTGCGCGAGTACCAGGGCACGGTCGTGCTGATCTCCCACGATCGTGCCTTCCTGAACGCGGTCGCGACGCGCGTCGTCGAGGTGCGGGCCGGCGTGCTGCGCGAGTTCCCGGGCAACTATGACGCCTACCTGCGTTCGCTCGCGGGCGCGGCCGCGAGCGCCGGGCCGGGCGCGGTCGCCGGCCACGGCGCGCCGCACGCGCTCGAGGATGGCCGCCCCGCGAGGACCTCGCCGAGCGCCGAGCCTCGCGCGAAGCACGAGCTGCCGCCCACGCCGCGCCTCTCCCGCGACGAGGAGCGCGAACGACGCAAGGCGCGCGACCGCACGGCGAAGAAGATCGCAGCGCTCGAGGCCGACATCCTCGCGCGCGAGAACGCCCTCGAGGAGCTCGGCTGGCGCCTCGGCGATCCGGCGGTCTACAAGGACGGCGCGCAGGTGCGGGCGCTCGAAGTCGAGCGCGGCGAGGCCAAGCGCGCCGTCGAGGCGCTCTATCGCGAGTGGGAACGCCTCGCCGCCGAGCTCGAGGCGCTCGAGCAGGCTCTCGGCGCGGGTGCGATCGCCGGTCCGCCGGCGCATTGACGGGGCAGGAGCGACGCGCCGGGCGGCACCGGCGGGAGGAGATGCGATGCGACTGATCCAGCATCACGGGCGCGCGGCGCTCGTGACACCGGACGGGATCGCCGACCTGGAGCGCGCCTCCGGCGGGCGGCTCCCGCCCGATCCCATGGCCGCCCTCGCGCGCCTCGGCGAGCTGCGCGAGCTCGCGGCGAAGGGCGTCTCGGCCACCGCGCCGCTGCCCGACGACGCCGAGCTCGGGCCGCCCGTGCCGCGACCCTCGAAGGTGTTCGGAATCGGGCTCAACTACCGCGACCACGCCGCGGAGGCGGGCCTCGAGCTTCCCAAGCAGCCCCTGGTCTTCACGAAGTTCCCGAGCTGCATCGTGGGGCCCCGGGCAGACGTTCCCCTCTCCGGCGATCGCGTCGACTACGAGGCCGAGCTCGTCGCGGTGATCGGCGAGCGCTGTCACCACGTCCGCGAGGCCGACGCGCGGCGGGTGATCGCCGGCTTCTGCGCGGGCCAGGACGTCTCGGACCGCAGGCTCCAGTTCGCCGACAAGCCGCCCCAGTTCTCGCTCGGGAAGAGCTTCGACGGCTACGGCCCGATCGGGCCGGCGATCGTGTCCCTCGACGAGCTCGAGCGTCCGGGCGACCTCGCGATCACCTGCGACGTGTCGGGGGAGCGCTACCAGGACGGGCGCACGAGCCAGATGATCTTCCCGGTGGAGGAGCTCGTCGCGTTCCTCTCGCGCGTCTGCACGCTCCTGCCCGGCGATCTCATCTTCACGGGAACGCCGGCGGGTGTCGGGTCGGCGCGCGAGCCGCGCCGCTACCTCGTCCCGGGGGACGTCATCGAGACGACGGTCGAGGGCGTCGGGCGCCTGCGGAACCGCTGCGTCGCGCCGTAGGGCGGCGAAGCCGGTGGTCGTGCCCGCCCGCGAGCGCGAGCGACACCCAGCCCTTCTGCACGTCGACCGACTCGATCCGCACGCGCACGCGGTCGCCGAGCTGCCAGCGTGGGCCGCCGCGCGGCGCGACGAGCGCCACGCCGCTCTCGTCGAGCGCGAGCTGGCGCGGGAGGCGCGTGGCATGGACGAGGCCGTCGAGGAGCCAGCGATCGAGGGTCACGTAGAAGCCGTGGGGCGCGACGCCGGTCACGGTGCCGTCGTGCTCCTCGCCGATCTTGTCTCGCAGGAAGACGCAGCGCTTGAGATCCGTGATGTCGCGTTCGGCGTCGACGGCCACGCGCTCCTGCGCCGAGAGGTGCTCCGCGACGCGCGCGAGCCCGAGCGCGCGGTCCTCACCGCCCGGCCGCGCGACGCCGGCGCCGTCGAGCTGGCCGCGCAATGCGCGGTGCACCACGAGATCGGCGTAGCGCCGGATCGGCGAGGTGAAGTGGAGATAGCTCTCGAAGGCGAGCGCGAAGTGGCCGAGGTTCGCCTCGTGGTAGCGCGCCTGCTTCATCGAGCGCAGCGCGACGAGGTTCAGGAGCCGCTCCTCGGGGAGCCCCGCCGCGCGGCGCAGGGCGTCGGCGATCTCGCGCGGATCCGGCGCCGCGACGCCCGAGCGACGCAGCAGCCCGAAGCGCTCGAAGAGCGCGCCCAGCGCCTCGAGCTTCGCCGGGTCCGGCGACTCGTGGATGCGGTAGACGGCGGGCGCCCCGGCCTCCTCGAGCCGCTCCGCGACGGCGCGGTTCGCGGCGAGCATCGCCTCCTCGATCGCGCGGTGCGCGATCGTGCGGCGCGCCGGTACGACGTCGCACGGCCGGCCCGCCTCGTCGAGCACGATCTGCGCCGCGGGCAGCTCGAAGTCGAGCGCTCCGGCCTGCTTGCGGCGCTCCGTGAGGCGACGCGCGAGGGCCGCCAGGGACTCGAGCTGCGCGCGCAGGCTCGGGTCGGCGATCGCGCCGCCGCGGCCCTCCATCGCGTCGGCGGCCTCCTCGTACACGAGGGACGCGGCGCTCCGGATCACCGCCGCGTGGAAGCCGCGCCGACGCACGACGGCGTCGGCGTCGAAGTCGAGCTCGACGACCAGCACGGGCCGGTCGACGCCGGCGCGCAGCGAGCACACGTCGCCCGAGAGTCGGTGCGGCAGCATGGGGATCGCGCGGTCGGGGAAGTACACGCTGTTGCCGCGGCGCAGCGCCTCGCGATCGAGCGCCGAGCCCTCGCTCACGAAGTGCGAGACGTCGGCGATCGCGACCCGCAGGCGGGCCCCGCCCCGCGGCAGGGTCTCGACGCAGACCGCATCGTCGTGATCGCGCGCCGTCGCCGGATCGATCGTGACGAACGGGAGATCCCGCAGATCGAGGCGGCGCGCGATCTCCGCGGGGTCGGGCGCCTCGGGCAGCGCGTCGGCCTCGGCGATCACCTCGGGGGGGAACGACTCGCGCAGGCCGTGCCGCCACACCACCGCCTGGAAGTCGGCCTCGGGATCGCCGGGCCGCCCGAGCACCTCGACGACGCGCGCGCGTGTCGGGAGGGGCCGCGGCCCTCGCGCGCCCCCGCGCCGCGGGCGCTCGCCTCGCGGCGCCGTGCTCGTGACCGCGACGACCACCTGGCCCGCCCGCGCGCCCAGGAGCTCGCCCGGCCCGATCTCGAAGCTCCAGGGCGTCTCGTCGCGGTACGGAACCAGCCGAGCGCTCCTGCCCTTCCCTGCGCCGGGCGCGACGAGGCCGACCCAGCGCGTGGTCGCGCTCCGATCGACGGGCGGACGCTTCGCGCGGAGCGCCGGCGCGCGGGGAGCCTCGGCTCCGCGCGAGCCTGCGCGAGGCCGCGCGGCGCGCGCGCTCCGAGCCGCGCGCGGAGGTCTCTCGCCGGCACGCTCGCGCGTGCCGCGCTCGGCTGCCGCGTGTCGCGCCGGAGCCCGGAAGCGTCCCGCGCGATGCTCGAGGACGCCGTCCCGGACGAGGCGCTTCAGCAGGAGGCGAAGGGGCGCGAGCTCGTCTCGACGCCCCGCGAGGGCGCGCAGCAGCGCCTTCTCCGAGAGCGCCGGGCGCGACGGCACGCCCAGCACCTCGAGCACCGCCTCGCGCGTGATCCGCATGCGCGCGCAGTCTAGATCGGCTGCGTCCCCGAGGCTGCGCCGCGCGTTGACGCCCCCGAGCCCGCCCCGTACCTTCGGCCGCCGGTCGCCCGGGTGGCGGAATTGGTAGACGCACCAGATTCAGGGTCTGGCGTGGGCAACCACGTGCTGGTTCGAGTCCAGTCCCGGGCACCAATCCATTTCGACCAAAGCCTCGTCGGGCCGGAGTCCAGTCCCGGGCACCAATCCATTTCGACCAAAGCCCGTCGGGCCGGGGTCCAGTCCCGGGCACCAATCCGCACGAGCCCCTCGGCTAGGCTCCCCGACCGTGGCGACACGAGGCCAGGACGACTACCTCCGAGTCGGCCTCGCGCTCCTCGCGAAGGGCGGCGCGGACTCGGTGACGATCGCCAACCTCTGCACGCGGCTGCACGTCACGAAGGGCTCGTTCTACCACCACTTCGCAGGCCGAGGGGACTTCATCCGAAGGCTTCTCCGCTACTGGGAGCGCGAGCACGGCGCGCGGCTCGGGGCCCGTCTCCTCCTGGTGTCGGACCTGCGCCAGCGGGTGGCGCTGCTGCAGAAGGCGGCGCTGCTCGAGCAGGCGACCGACGGCGCGATCCGCCAGCTCGCGCGTTCGGACAAGCACGCGGCGGCGGTGCAGCGCCGCGTCGAGCGGTGGCGAGAGGCGATGCTCGCCCGGACCTTCCGCGAGATGGGGATGCCCGCGCTCCGCGCGTCGCGCCTCGCGGGGATCGGCCTCGCGATCGCCGCCGGCACGCAGCAGCCGGAGCGGCCCATCGGGAAGCGACGCTTCGCCGGCCTCGTGGCCGAGTACCGCCGCTGGGTGGATGCCTCGGCGCGCCGTCGCTAGGCGCCATACCCCTTGGTATGGTGCGGGCCGTTGGGGGAAGGAGCCGGCATGGATCCCGTCACGATCTTCACGGACCCCAAGGCCTACACCGACCCCGAGAGCTGGCATGCGGTCGCCGCGCGACTGCGCCGCGAGGATCCCGTCGCACGCATCGAGGTCGACGGCTTCGACCCCTTCTGGGCGGTCACCCGACACGCGGACGTGATCGAGATCGAGCGCCAGCCGGATCGATTCCCGAACACGATCGGGTCGGTCCTCGCGCCGAGCGCCCTGAAGCCCGAGAACGGCGGCCCGCAGATCCCCTTCAAGACGCTGATCCACATGGACGGCGCCCAGCACCGCGCCTACCGGAGCCTCACGAACGACTGGTTCAAGCCCGGCGCCCTCAAGAGGACGCTCGAGCCCCGGGTCGAGCAGCTCGCGAAGAAGTACGTCGACCGGATGGCGGAGCTCGGCGGCGCCTGCGACTTCGCGCTGGACGTCGCGCGCTACTACCCGCTCCAGGTGATCATGAGCGTGCTCGGCGTGCCGGAGTCGGACGAGCCGCTGATGCTCGATCTCACGCAGAAGCTCTTCGGGGCGGACGACCCGGACTTCGGCGTGGGCTCGGATCTCGAGAAGCGGCTCGCCGTGATGATGCAGCTCGTCGGCTACTTCCAGCGCATGACCGCGGACCGGCGCGCGCGCCCGGGCGACGATCTCGCCTCCGTCATCGCCAATGGCATCGTCGATGGCGCGGCGCTCCCCGACCTCGAGACCCTCGGCTACTACATCATCGTCGCGACCGCCGGACACGACACGACGTCGAGCACGCTCGCCGGCGGTCTCGAGGCGCTCGCGCGGCGGCCCGGCCAGCTCCGCGCGCTGCAGGAGGACCCGACGGGGATCGACAACGCCGTCGAGGAGATGATCCGCTGGGTCACGCCCGTGCGGCACTTCCTGCGCTACGCGCAGGAGGACTCCGTGCTCCGCGGGCGCACGATCGCGAAGGGGGACGGCCTCCTCATGTCGTACCTCTCGGCGAACCGGGACGAGGAAGTCTTCGACGATCCCTTCGCCTTCGACATCGCGCGGGCGAACGCGTCGAGCCACCTCGCGTTCGGGACGGGCGTCCACTTCTGCCTGGGCGCGAATCTCGCGCGGCTCGAGCTCCGCGCGTTCTTCCGCGAGCTCCTTCCCCGGCTCGAGTCGATCGAGCTCGCCGGGCCCTCCGAGTACACCGCGGCGACGTTCGTCGGGGCGCCGAAGCGCGTCCCGATCCGCTACCGCCTGCGGGCGTGACTGCGGAGGTCGTCGGGAGGGAGCAGCCCTCGATCGTCAGCCGGGAGCCGGCCCGAGGGGCCGGAGCTCCCCGAGCATCGTCGGCACGAGCTCCGACACCGTCGGGTGGATGTGCATCGCGCGGCGGAGCACCGAGCAGGGCGCCTTCGCGTACATGACGTCGAGGATCGAGTGGATCACCTCGTCGCCCCCCGTGCCGAGGACCGCCGCTCCCAGGATCTCGCCCGTCGCCTCGTCGACGAGGATCTTCATGAAGCCCGCGGTCTCGCCCTTCTCGACGGCGCGCTTCACCTGCGTCATCGAGCGCCTTCCGACGAGCGCGCGGCGGCCGCTCCGGAGCACCTCCGACTCCGACGCGCCCGCGCGCCCGAGGGGCGGGTCGACGTAGAGCGCGTAGGCGGGGATCCGGTCGGTGACCTTCCGCGATTCGCCGTCGAGCAGGTTCGCGGCGACGATCTCCGCGTCGTTGAAGGCCGTGTGCGTGAAGGCGCCCCGGCCGTTGCAGTCGCCGAGGGCCCAGATTCCCGGCGTGCTCGTCTGCAGCGCGTCGTCGACCACGATGTAGCCGTGACGGTCGAGGGAGAGGCCGGCCTTCTCCACGCCGAGGTCGTCCGTGTTCGGGCGCCGCCCCACCGCGAGCAGGAGGTGGGAGCCCACGACCTCGGGCGCTCCCTCTCGGCACTCCGCCGTCGCGACGACGTCGTCGCCGCGCCGTGACACCGTGATGCACTTCGCCTGGAGCCGCAGCGCGATGCCCTCGCTCCGCAGGAAGTCGGCGATCGCCGCGGAGACGTCCTCGTCCTCCCGCGACACCAGGCGCGACCCCATCTCGAGCACCGTGACCTCGCTCCCGAAGCGCCGATACATCTGCGCGAACTCGAGACCGACGTAGCTCCCGCCGACGACGATCAGGTGTCGCGGCAGGAAGTCGACGTCCATCATCGTGCTGCTCGTGCGATACGGGACCTGCGCGATCCCCGGCAGATCGGGCACGAGCGGACGACCCCCGACGTTCAAGAAGATGCGCGGCGCGGTGAGCACCTCGGCTCCGACGCGCACCTCCCACGGCGACTCGAAGCGAGCGTGGCCGCGGTAGACGGTGCAGCCCTCCATCTTCCCGAGCCACGCCTCGACGCCGTCCCGCGCCTGCCCGGAGATCGCGTCCTTCCTCTCCTTCACGCGCTTCATGTCGACGAGCACGCCGCCGTCGATCGCCACGCCGAAGTCGCCGGCGCGGCGCGCGAGGTGGGCCGCGTAGGCGCTCGCGACGAGGGTCTTCGTGGGGATGCAGCCCGTGTTGACGCAGGTGCCCCCGAACGAGCCGCGCTCGAGGATCGCCACCTTCATGCCGGCTCCCGTCAGCCGCTGCGCCAGGAACGGCCCGGCCTGGCCAGTGCCGACGATGATCGCGTCGCAGGAGGTGGCCATGGCGTTCCTTTCCCTGGGGCGAGAGGGGGAGCAGGCGCGCGGAGCCTCCGCCACCGTACCACCTCGCCGGTGGCGCGATCGAGCGCTTCGTCATCGACGTCGACGATCGTCCGGCGTCACCGCGTCGCAGCGCGCAGGATGGAGTCGAGGGAGCGCTCGACGTCCTCGTCCCGCGTCGCCCAGCTCGAGACGCTGATTCGCATCGCATCGCGGCCGCGCCACACCGTCGGCCCGACCCAGCAGACACCCTCTTCCTGCACCCGCGAGATCACGCGCTGCGTCTCGGCGCGATCGCCGAAGCCCACGACCACCTGGTTCAGCGCGACTTCGTTCAGCACCTCGTGGCCCGCCGCGCGCAGACCCTCTGCGAAGCGCGCCGCGTGGCGGCAGCAACGCTCGACGAGATCCGCGACGCCGTCGCGGCCCAGGCTCTGCAGCGCGGCGTAGAGCTCGACGCCGCGCGCGCGGCGCGAGAGCGCCGGGCCGTAGTGGGAAGGCTGGCGCGTGCCGTCCGACGGAAGGTACGAGGCGCCGATCGCCATCGCGCCGCGCAGCGCAGAAGCGTCGCGCACGAAGGCCATGCCGCAGTCGTAGGGCACGTTCAGCCACTTGTGGGCGTCCGTCGCCCAGGAGTCGGCGCGCTCGACGCCTTCGACGCCGGCGCGCAGGCGGGGGGACGCCGCCGCGAAGAGGCCGAAGGCGCCATCGACGTGGAGCCAGGCGCCCGCGCGATCGCACCACTCCCGCAGCGCGGCGAACGGATCGGACGCGCCCGAGTTCACGTTGCCCGCCTGGGCGCAGACGAGGGCCGGCCCCACGAGCCGCGGGAGCGCGTCGGCCCGGATGCGGCCCTGCTCGTCGGCGGCGAGCAACTCCACCCGATCTCGTCCGAGGCCGAGGAGCCCGAGCGCCTTGCGCAGGGAGACGTGCGCCTCGGCGCCGACGTACACAGGAATCGGTGGGGCGCCGAAGAGACCGTCGGCCTCCACGTCGTGGCCCGCCCGCGTGAGGAGCGCGTGGCGCGCCGCGGCGAGCGCCGAGAAGTTCGCGAGAGTTGCGCCGGTCACGAGCGTGCCGGCGACGGGTCGCGGCAGCCCGAGGAGCTCGGCGAGCCAGCGCAGCGCCGCTTCCTCGAGCCGGCTCGCGGCCGGCGAGCTCGTCGAGGAGGCTGCGTTCTGATCCCAGGCGGCCGCGAGCACGCTCGCGCCGACGGTCACGGGCAGCGCGCCGCCCGTCACGAAGCCGAAGTAGCGCCGGCCCGCGGAGGCGACCGTCGCCGGGCCGGCGATCTCGTCCAGGTCGGCCAACACCGCGGCCGGATCGCGTCCCTTCTCGGGCAGCGGCGCGGCCAGGGCAGCTTCGAGTCGGGCCACCGCCTCAGGCGTCGGACGGACGCTCCGGCGGTCGAGGGCGCCGACGTAGCGCGTCGCGCGCCGCGCCGCCTCGAGAATCAGCCCATCGTCAGCGATTGTCTCGCTCTGCATCGATCCATCTCCTCGATTGTTCCCACTCTCCCGGGGAGTTATACGAGTGGAGCGAGCGCTTCAATCGAGGATTGGAACCATGACAATCGACGGCTCCTGGAGCCCCCGGCTCGACCCGGACGGCCCGACCCACCTCGCGCTCTCCCGTGCCCTCGAGGCCGACATCCGGAGCGGCCGGCTGGCGCCGGGCGCCAGGCTCCCGACCCATCGCGCCCTCGCGGCATCCCTCGGCGTGAACGTCGGCACGGTCTCGCGGGCCTACGCCGAGGCGCGTCGGCGGGGCCTGCTCTCGGGCGAAGTCGGACGAGGAACGTTCGTGCGCCGGCCCGGCGGCCCGGCCCTCGCATCGCGCGCCCGCGGCGCCGACGACGTCCTCGACCTGGGGCTGAACGCGCCCCTCGCCTCGCCCGCGCCGGACCTGCGCGCCGCCCTGCGCGCCCTCGCCGCGCGTAGCGACCTGCGCGCGACCACCGAGTACGGCGACCCCGCCGGCGCGCCCCGCGCGCGAGCCGCGGGCGCGAGCTGGATGCGCCGGTACGGCCTCGACGTCGCGCCGGAGCAGATCGTCGTCTGCAATGGATCCCAGCACGGGATCCTCGTCGCGCTCGCGGCGTTCGCCGGACCCGGCGAGCTCGTGCTCGCGGAGGCCCTCACGTATCCGGGATTCACGGCGGCGGCGCGGCTCCTCGGGCTGCGCGTCCGGGGCGTGGCGACGGACGAAGAAGGGATCGTTCCCGAGGCCCTCGAGGCTGCGTGCGCGGATCGACCGCGCCTCCTCTACTGCATGCCCGGCCTCCAGAACCCGACGGCCGCGGTCGCGTCGCCAGCGCGACTGCGGGCGATCGCGGAGATCGCGCGCACGAACGATCTCGTGCTGCTCGTGGACGACGTGCAGGCGCCCGTGCTCGAGGCGTCCCCCGCGCGCGACGAGTCGGCGAGCGCGCTCGGAGCGCTCGCCCCCGAGCGAACGATCACGCTCGCCGGGGTCTCGAAGCTCCTGCTCCCCGGCCTTCGGACCGCCTTCCTGGCCGCGGCCCCCGACCGCATCGGGCGCCTGTCGGAGGTGGTCTGGGCATCCACCTGGATGGCCTCGCCCCTCGGCGCGGAGCTCGCGGCCGGCTGGATCGAGGACGGGACGGCGGAGCGGATCGTCGCTGCACGCCGCGAGGAGATGCGCCTGCGCGGCGAGCTCGCCCGACGCGCCCTCGCGGGACTCCGCTTCCATACGCGACCCGGCGCGCATCACCTCTGGCTCGAGCTTCCCACGCCGTTCGAGGCGAGCGGCTTCGCGGGCGCCCTCGCGCGCCGCGGCGTCGCGGTGGTCCCCGCCGAAGCCTTCCTGGCGGCGCCGGGTCCGGCGCCCCGGGCGGTGCGGGTCTCGCTCAGCGCCGCGCCCGACCTGCGGAGCCTCGCGCGAGGCCTCGAGGCGATCGCCGACGTGGCCCGCGGCGGGGTCGAGCCGAACCCGGTCCGCCTCTAGGCGTCCGGCCGTTCTCCTCCCGGAGAGGGCCCACGCGCGGTTGACCCGCCCCGCCTCGCCCCTAGGGTTCGACGAACCGGAGGAATCCATTGCCCGAGAATCAGCCGACGAGCTCCCTCACCTTCGGTGAGGAGAGGGTCGAGGTCCCGACCACCCTTCCGATCCTTCCCGTGCGCGACGCGGTGATCTTCCCGGGCGTCACGAATCCGCTCGCGATCGGCCGCCCGAAGTCGGTCGCGGCGCTCGAGGCCGCCGGGATCGGCGGCTTCCTCGTGATCGCGACCCAGAAGGACGCCTCCCTCGACGAGCCTTCCCTCGACGACCTTCATCCCGTCGCGTGCATCGCCCGCGTGGTGCGCGTGATCGATGCGCGGCGCGACGGAAAGCAGGCGGTGATCGTGGGCGTCGCGCGGACCCACTTCGGGCCCCTCGTCGCGAGCGAGCCCGCCCTCCTGGCGAGGATCAGCCCGATCTCCGAGCCGACGACGGTCAGCCCCGAGCGCGAGGCCACGTGGCGCCGCGTGGTCGAGCTCTCCCAGCGCGTGATCGATCTGCGCGACGACCTGCCCTCGGAGTGGAAGGGCTTCGTCGCGGGCGTGCCCCACCCTGGGATGCTCGCCGATCTCATCTCCTCGACGCTCCCGCTCTCGGTTGACCAGAAGGTGAGGCTCCTCTCCGAGTCGGATCCGATCGTGCGCCTGCGCTTCCTCGAGAAGCAGCTCGAGCGCGAGATCCTCGTCGCCGAGACCCAGCGCTCGCTGCGCAGCGAGGTCGAGGGCGGCGAGATGGATCCGCGCCGCCGCGAGCGCCTGCTGCGCGGCCGGATGAGCGACATCCAGAGCGAGATCGGGGAAGGCGACGCCGGCGCGCGCGAGAGCGAGGAGCTGCGCGAGAAGATCGAGGCCGCGAACCTCCCCGCCGAGGCGAAGGCCCAGGCCGAGCGCGAGCTGAAGCGCCTCGCGGCGCTCCCGCAGCACGCCCCCGACCGCCACATGATCCGCACCTACCTCGAGTGGATGGCCGACCTGCCCTGGAGCGTCGAGACCGAGGATCGGATCGACGTCGCCGAGGCGCGCCTCGTGCTCGACGCCGACCACCACGATCTCGACAAGGTGAAGGAGCGGATCCTCGAGTACCTCGCCGTGCGAAAGCTCGCGCCCGAGGCGTCGGGACCGATCCTCTGCTTCGTCGGCCCGCCGGGCGTGGGCAAGACGAGCCTCGGTCGTTCCATCGCGCGCGCGATGGGACGCAAGTTCGCGCGCGCCTCCCTCGGCGGCGTACGCGACGAGGCGGAGATCCGCGGACACCGGCGCACGTACGTGGGCTCGATGCCGGGTCGCGTGCTGCAGAGCCTGCGTCGCGCGGGCTCGCGGAATCCGGTCTTCCTGCTCGACGAGATCGACAAGCTCGGGGCCGACTTCCGGGGCGATCCCTCGTCGGCGCTGCTCGAGGTGCTCGACCCGGAGCAGAACGCGAGCTTCAGCGATCACTACCTCGAGGTGCCGTTCGACCTCTCGCGCGTGCTGTTCGTGGCGACGGCGAACACCCTCGCGACGATCCCGCCCGCGCTCCTCGACCGCATGGAGGTGATCGAGCTCCCCGGCTACACGGAGCGCGACAAGCTCGTGATCGCGCGACGCCATCTGGTGCCGAAGCAGCTCGAGGCCCACGGGCTCGCGACGGACCGCGTGGTCGTGACCGACGCCGCCGTGGAGAAGATCGTGAACGAGTACACGCGCGAGGCCGGGGTGCGAAATCTCGATCGTCTCGTCGCCACGCTCGTGCGGAAGGCGGCGCGCCAGATCGCCGAGTCGCCCGGCGCCGCGCCGCTCGTGCTCGACGAGGCGTTCGTCTCGAAGGCTCTCGGGGCACCGCCCCATCTGCCGGAGACCTCGGAGCGCACCACCATCCCGGGCGTCGTCGTGGGCCTCGCGGCGACGGCCCACGGCGGCGACATCCTCTTCCTGGAGGCGACGGTCTCGCCGGGCGGCGAAGGCGTGCGGCTTCGCCTCACGGGCCAGCTCGGCGACGTCATGCGCGAGAGCGCCGAGGCCGCCCTCTCCTGGGTGCGCGCCAACGCCGAGGCCCTCGGTCTCGAGTCCGTGGTGCTCGGCGGCGGCGAGATCCATCTCCACGTTCCGGCCGGCGCCGTCCCGAAGGACGGGCCGTCGGCCGGCGTGGCCCTCGCCACGGCCATCGTCTCCGTGCTCTCCCGCCGACGTGCCCGGAGCCACGTCGCGATGACGGGCGAGATCTCGCTGCGCGGGCGCGTGCTGCCCGTGGGCGGCATCAAGGCGAAGCTCCTCGCCGCGGCGCGCGCGGGCGTCCACACGGTCATCCTGCCGCGGCGAAACCAGAAGGATCTCGTGGAGGTGCCCGACGAGGTGAAAGAGAAGCTGGAGATCGTGCTCGTCGACACGGTGGAGGAGGTTCTGGCGGCGGGGCTCGAGCCTTCGGACCAGAGCTCGGCGCGCTGATCTTGCTCGGCGCGGAGGGGACACAGGGGGCTGCGGCCGTCCGATAGTCCGTCCTCGCCTCCCCTCCACGCTCGGGTTCGGGGGGCTCGGCGGGGCTTACTCGAGGGCGCTTCGGATCACGCGCGCGATCCGGTCCACGTCTTCCGGGGCGAGATGCGGGTGGATCGGGAGGGAGAGGACTTCGCGGCAGGCGGCCTCGGTCTCGGGGCACGGCGCAGCCAGGCGGCCCCTTCCAGCGAGGGCGGGCTGCGCCCACGCGGGGGTCGGGTAGTAGTGCCGCCACTCGACGCCTTCCGCCTCGAGCGCGGCGCGCACGCGCGGCGCCTCCCGACATCGGATCGTGTACTGGTTCCAGACGTGCACTTCGTCGCGGCCGGCGCCGGGCGTCGTGACACCGCCGCATCCGGCCAGGGCCTGCGCGTAGCGCGCGGCGCGCCGGGCCCGCGCCGCCGTCCAGCCTTCGAGACGCGGGAGCTTCGCGCGCAGGACGGCGGCCTGCACGGCATCGAGGCGCGACGTCGTGCCGAGGCACTCGTGGACGTCGCGCCGCGGGCTGCCGTGGGCACGGAGCAGGCGCAGCCGCTCGGCGAGCCCGTCGTCGTCGGTCGTCACACAGCCCCCGTCGCCCGCAGCGCCGAGGTTCTTCGAGGGATAGAAGCTGAAGCAGCCCGCGCGGCCGAAGGATCCCGCGCGGCGCCCGCCGCGGGCCGCGCCGATCGCCTGGGCCGCGTCCTCCACGACGGCGATCCCGCGCGCCGCGGCGATCGCGCCGATCCTGGCCATGTCCGCGCAGCGGCCGAAGAGGTGCACGGGCAGGATCGCCTTCGTGCGCGGGCCGAGGGCAGCCTCGAGCCGCCCCGGGTCGAGGTTGAACGATTCCCGCTCGACGTCGGCGAAGACCGGCGTGGCGCCGGCCCAGAGGATCGCCTCCACCGTCGCGAAGTAGGTGAAGGGCGAGGTCACGACCTCGTCCCCGGCGCCGATCCCGAGGGCGACGAGCGCGAGCCAGAGCGCCTCGGTCCCGGAGCCGACGCCCACGCAGTGCCGGGTGCCGACGAGGTCGGCGACGTCCTTCTCCAGGGCCGCGGTCTCGGGACCGAGGATGTACTGGCCCGAGCGCAGCACGCGCACCACCGCGGCCTCGACGTCGGCGCCGACCTCCGCCCACTCCGCGGAGAGGTCGAGAATCGGGATTCGGGCGCCCATCAGTACGCGTTCCGGTGGAGCACGCCGCGCCAGAGGGTCATCAGGAGGATCCGAAGGTCGAGGCCCAGGGACCAGTTCTGGATGTAGAAGAGGTCGTGCTCGACGCGCTCGTGGAGCGACGTGTTGCCCCGCCAGCCGTGGACCTGGGCCCAGCCCGTCACACCGGCCTTCACCTTGTGCCGGAGCATGTAGCCCGGAACCTCGCGCCGGAACTGCTCGATGAAGACGGGCCGCTCGGGCCGCGGGCCGACCAGGCTCATGTCGCCCCGCAGGACGTTCCAGAGCTGCGGAAGCTCGTCGAGGCTCGTGCGCCGGAGGAACGCGCCGAGCCGGGTGCGCCGCGGATCGTCCTGCACGGTCCAGACCGGGCCCGAGTCGTCCTCGGCCTCGTGGACCATGGTGCGGAACTTGAGCATGCGGAACACGCGGCCGTCGAGGCCCATGCGCTCCTGGGCGAAGAGGATCGGCGACCCCGAGGTGAAGCGTACGGCGAGGGCGATCGCGAGCAGGACGGGCGAGCCGAGCAGGAGCGCGACGCCGCTCACGAGCACGTCGAAGGCGCGCTTCTGCACGGCGGCCCAGCCGACGAGCGGGCTCTCGCGCAGGCAGATCACGGGCAGGCCGTCGATCTCCTCGACCGAGCTCTGGACGGTCATGACGTGCAGGAGGTCGGGCACGATCCGCACGCTCACGAACTCGTCGTCGAGGTCGGCCAGGATCTTCTCGAGCAGGGGTGCGTCCTCGCGCGGAAGGGCGATCACGACCTGATCGATCTTGTGGTCGCGCAGCAGGCCCTTGAGCTGCGCGTAGCCGCCGAGCACGGGCACGCCCGGCTCGAAGCTGCGGACGGGCTTGTCGGCGAGCACGCCGACCACGCGCAGCCCGACCTCCGGCCGGCTGCGCAGGCTCTGGATGAACTGGCGCATGGCGTCGCCGGCGCCCACGCCGAGGACGTGGCGGAGGTTGTAGCCGCGCCGCCGGGCGGTCCGCAGCGTGAGCCGCGCCGCCATCCGGAATCCGACCAGGGAGCCGGTCGAGAGCACGAAGAAGAGGCCGAGGACGGCGCGCGAGAACTCGAAGCGGCGCGCGAAGAAGGTCAAGGCGGCGAGGGTCAGGACGCCGACCGCGCTCGCGCCGATCACGGCCCCCGTCTCGCGCAGGAGCGAGCCCGTGCGCTGCGCATCGTACAGGCCGCGCGAGCGCAGGAGCTGGAACCAGAGCGGAACGATCACGAGGAGGACCGCCGCGTAGGAGGCGAAGTCGCCGGGCCCGAGGGGCGCTTCGAAGCCGTGGAAGCGGATCCAGTAGGCGGCGAGCCAGCTCGCCGACACGAGGGCGAGGTCGGCCAGCCGGAGCAGCGTGCGGAACACTTCGCCGTGACGCCGAAGCATCAGTGCTCCTTGCCGGCGCCGTCGCGCGCCGGCGCGCCCGACGCGACGGGCGCCGTGCCGGCCGCGCCGTCCTCGAGGGCGAACACGCGCGCGACGTCGTGCCCGGCCTCGGCGCGGTGGATCTCCACGAGCTCTCGCGAGAGCGCCTCGCCGAGGGCCGGACGCTCCTCGATCGCCTCCTCGTCGGCGATCACCCAGCGCGCGCCCGTGGCCCGAAGGTAGTCGGCGATCCCGGCGTCGGGGGCGACGCGCAGCGAGACGTAGGCGCGGCGCGCGTACCAGGCCACCCGACGCTTGTCGACGGCCACGCCGCCCGCGTCGGGCCGCGCGCGCAGCCATTCTGCGGCGCGCCGCTCGGCGAGGCCTTCGGCCCGGTGGGGCCGGAGCTCCTTGGCGACGGCGAACGCGACGAGGGTGCCGGCGCCGAGGGCGACGGCTGCGCGAGGGCCGGTCGCATCGAGGCGCGGCCGCAGGCGCCCGAGCGCGCGCAGCACCACGGCGCCGAAGGCCGGGATCCCGAGCCCGACCCAGCCGAAGGCAAGGGTCGCGGGCGGGAGCACGTGACGCTTGCTCACGTAGCCCGAGTGGAACGCGAGCAGGAGCAGGAGCGCTCCGTAGAGACCCACGAAGGCCAGCGCGAACCACCCGACGGCGCCGGGCCGGCCGCGGCGCAGCCAGAGCCCGAAGGCGAGGAAGACGGCGATCTCGGGGCGGAGCGCCCCGAGGAGCGTCCGGAAGAGGTCGTAGGCCGCGACTCCGAGCGAGCGCCCGAAGCCCGCGGGAAGCTCCACGGGAGCCCGCACGCTCGGCGTCGGAGAAGGAGCGTTCGGCGCAGGCGGCCGGGCCGCTGCGTGCTCGGCGCGCGGCGCGTCGTCCTCCTCCTCCCCGGTCGCGAGCTCGGCCACGCTCTTCTTCTTCGAGAGCGTCCAGCCGCCGGTGTCGGCGCGGAGCACGACGAGGTACGGCGACATGGTGAGGGCCGCGCCCGCGAGGACCGCGAGCGCGAGGACGAGCCACGCGGCCGGGCGGCCGCCGCGGACTGCGGCGCGCAGCGCGAGCACGACGCCCGCGGCTGCGCCGAGCAGCGCGACGCCGAACCCCTCCGGCCGCGTGAGGTAGGCGAGCCCCGAGAAGGCGCCCGCCCAGCCGGCCAGGGCGAGGCTGCAGCGGCGGAGGGCGAGCCAGAGCAGCGCGACCGCGGCGAGGAAGAGCGCGAGGTACGGCCCGTCGCTCTGCACGTCGGAGGCGTAGCGCGTGGCGTACGGGTGGAGCGCGAGGGCGAGCGCGCCGAGCCACGCGGCGCGGAAGCCGAAGGCGTCGCGCAGGAACGCGTACAGACACGCCACGGCGACGCCCCCGGAGAGCACCGACACGGCGACGGCGCAGGTGGCGAGGCGATCCGGAGCGCCGCCGCCGGTGAGCCAGTACGCGATCACCGTGAGCAGCGAGTAGAGCGGGTGATAGGCGTCGCCGAGCGCGACCCCGAAGTCTCCCCGCGCCATGGCCTCGGCCATCGCCAGGAACTCGGGCCCGTCGTTGAACATCACGGCGGTGCGTGCGCCGGAGACGGCGCGGAACCCGATCGCGAGCGCACACAGCGCGGCCACGACGAGCGCCTCGCGCCCCGCGGAAGGCGCCGCCGTCGTGCTCCCGGCTGCGCTCAGGTTCGAGAGGCCCCGTCGAGCGCGCGGAGCGCCGTGTCGATCGTGCGCACCTCGGTCAGCAGACGCGCGAGCATCGGGAAGTCGATCTGGCTCGGGCCGTCGCAGGGTCCGCGGTCCGGATCGGGGTGAACCTCGACGAAGAGCGCATCGAGCCCGACGGCGGTCGCGGCGCGCGCGAGCGGCGCCACGAAGCGGCGGTCGCCGCCCGTCGCGACGCCCTCCGCCCCGGGATGCTGCACGGCGTGCGTGGCGTCGAACCCGACCGGCGCGAAGCTCCGCATCACCGGAAGGGCACGCAGATCGACCACGAGGTTCTGGTAGCCGAAGGTGGTGCCCCGCTCCGTCACGAGGACGCCCGTCGCGCCGAGGGCCCGCGCCTTGGCGACGGCATTTCGCACGTCGTCGGGCGCCAGGAACTGCCCCTTCTTGAGGTGCAACGGCAGGCCCGTCGCGGCCGCGGCGGCGATCAGGTCGGTCTGGCGGCACAGGAAGGCCGGGATCTGCAGGCAATCGACCACCTCGGCGACCCGCTTTGCCTGGGCCGGCTCGTGGACGTCCGTCACGATCGGGAGCCCGACGCTTCGCTTCACGGCGGCCAGGACCCGCAGGCCTTCGTCGATTCCCGGACCGCGATAGGACTGGAGGCTCGAGCGGTTCGCCTTGTCAAAGGATGCCTTGAAGACCAGCGGGAAACCGTGCTGTGCCGCCAGCGCTTTTACCGCGCGCGCGACCGACAGCGTCGCCTCCTCGGATTCGATCACGTTCAGTCCGGCGATCAAGACGAGCGGCGCGCCGCCGCCGACCGGAATCGTGCCAATCTTCATCGCGTTCCTCATGGGCCCTCCTCCTGAGCCGCTCTCGCTCGCGCGTTCATTCACGCTCGCACGTATCGTCGGGGACCGGGTCGTGGATGAGCCCGGCGGGGGGTGGGCGCAGTCTAGGGCCTCTCGCGCCCGTCCGCCTCCACGGCCGCGGCGAGCGCCTCGAGGAAGTCGGGCAGCGCCGCGGTGACGCGATTCCAGTTGGGGATGGGGGGCGTGCCCATGGGATCGCGCACGAAGCCCAGGCCCGCCACCCGCAAGGCCCGGGAGAAGGTCTCGACGGCGACCTCTTCCTCGTGGCGATCGAAGGCGAGACCGTTCAACGCCGCGTCGTCGCTGTAGCTCGCGATCGCGTCCTGGGCCGTCCGCACGTAGGTCGCGATCAGCGTGTTCAGGAAGCCCGAGGAGAAGTCCACCCCATAGCTTGCGAGGTTCCGGATCAGGCTCGAGGCGATATCGACCACCATGCGGTGGAGCCCGCGGGTCGGGTCCGCCTCCGACAGCTCCTGATGCTTGTGGTCGTAGTTGTCCACCAGCTCGACCTGGCAGATCCGCTTGAGCGCGCAGTTCCGGTACACCTCGGCCAGGACGCCGACCTCGAGACCCCAGTCCGCCGGGATGCGGTTGATGCGCGCGAGCTCGGTCGTCATCGAGCACTCGCCGGCGAGCGGATAGCGGAACGACTCCAGGTACTCGAGGGGCGGAAGCGGGCCCAGCACCGACTTGAGCGCGCGCAGCAGCGGGTTCATGAAGAGGCGCGTCACGCGCCCGTAGAGGCGATCCGTGGCGCGGCCGTAGTAGCCCTTCGCGAACTCGTAGCCGAGCTGGGGATGCGCCGTCGGAAAGCACAGCCGTGCCAGGAGCTCGCGGCGGTAGTCCCGGATGTCGCAGTCGTGCAGCGCGATCACGCGCGATACGTCGGTCGCGAGCACATAGCCGTAGGCCATCCAGGTGCTGCGTCCCTTGCCGTCGACGCCCGCATCGAGCGCCCCCTCGCGGAGGCGCGCGTAGAGCTGCTGGAGCCGCGGCCCGCTGTTCCAGACGAAGGCGGGGGCGTCGCCGCGGCAGCCGCGCACGCCGTCGAAGGCGGCGCGGAGCTCGTCGAACTCCTCGCGACTGCGGGTGCCCGAGACGCTCACCACGACCTGCCGCAGGTACGGCACCTGCCGCAAGACCTCGATGATGCCCTTCAGCGCGACGTCGCGGAGCTCGCTGTAGAGGCAGGGCAGGACGAGGGCGATCGGGCGGGCGACGGCGGAATCGAGGAGGGCCGCCTCGAGCCGGGCCAGGTCCGGCGTCCCGAGGCGGTGGAGCGTCGTGATCACGCCCGTCTGGTGGAAGTCGGCCATGTGGAGGCAAGGGGAGCCCGAGTGGACTGCCGTGTCAACTCCGCGGCGCGGAGGGCGGGACGGCCTAGTGCTCCAGGGCCTCCTCCATGAGGCGGACGGCGAGCGGGTCGATCTCCAGGAACTCGATCCCGACGTCGGTCGTGAGGGCATCCACGTCGGTCACCCAGGCCACGCGCCCGACCGCGTTCACGGTGTGGTCGCCCACGTTGAATGCGACGCGCAGCACGTCGCCGAGGGCGATCTCCATGCCGATGCACTCGAAGCGGATGCCGCCGAGGGAGAAGTCCCGGCTCACGCCGAGGGTCGCGCGGGTGTCGAGGGGCGCGAAGGAGATCATCTGATCGGTCGGGATGCGGGTGTACTTGCGGCGCTCTTGCCGGGCTGCCTGGGCATTCATCGGGCGACCCCCGGGGCGGAGACTCCTTCCGCTCCCCGGGTCTTCGGCCCGCGCGGGGCCCGCCTTGAGGCCCCCGAGCCGCTCAGCCGCGACGCGAGAAGAGGTCGAGCTGCCGGTCGTCCCGCCGGCCGCGCTGGAGCTGGGCGAGGGTGAGGCCGAGCAGGCGCACCGGACGGCGTCCGGCCTCGGTCCGCGAGAGGAGCTCGGCTCCGGCCGCCTCGAGATCGGCGGCCGAGGCGATGCCGTGGCTCAGGGTCTGGCTGCGGGTCACGGTCTCGCCGTCCACGTAGCGGGCCTTGAGCGTCATCCGTCGGGTCACGAGGCCGTGGACGCGAAGCATTCCCTCGAGGCGCCGTGCGAGCTCGCCGAGCTGACGCCGCAGGGCCGGCGTCTCGCGCTCGGGCGTCTCCAAGGTCTCCTCCTGGGAGAGGCTCTGGGGCGCACGGGTGCCGCGAACCTCCGACGGGCCGGCGCCCCGCGCGAGCGCCAGGAGCTCGAGGCCGCGGTTGCCGAGCGCCCGCTCGAGCGCGTCCCGGCCCAGGGCCTCGACCTCCGCGACGGACTTCGCGCCGAGCTCCGCGAGCTTCGACGCCGTTCCGGGGCCCACGCCGGGCAGTCGGCGGGCGGAGAGCGGACCGAGGAACGCCGCCTCCTCACCGGCCGGCACCTCGCGGGCTCCGCGCTCGCCGGCCTCCTCGGCGGCCAGGCGTGCGACGAGCTTCGTGCTCCCGATCCCGATCCGGAGCGGCAGCCCGAGAGCGGACTCGACCGCGCTGCAGAGATCGCGCGCGAGATCCGCGGGTGTCTCGGCGAGACCACTCGGATCGAGGTAGGCAGCGCCGAGCCCCTCGGGCTCGAGCCGCTCGATGCGACGCCGCAGCAGCGCGCGCAGCACCTGGGAGGCCTCGCGGTAGCGTGCCATCTGCGTGCGGAGCGCACGCGCCCGGGGGCAGCGCTGGAGCGCTTCCTCGACCGTCATGCCCGGCTCGACGCCGGCCGCGCGTGCTTCGAAGCTCGCCTCCTGCACCACGCCCCGCCGTCGCGGATCACCGCCCACGATCACGGGCCGCTCCGCGAGCGCCGGATCGGCCGCGCGCTCCACGGCCGCATAGAAGCACGGCACCTCCGCGTACAGGACGACCCGACTCACCGGGGTGTCGCCGGGGCGGAAGCCGGCTCGAGCACGAGCCGGGCGCGCGTCGTCTCGTCGATCAGCAGAGGGCTCGCGACGAGGAGCCGCGGCTGGCCCGCGAGCCAGCGCTCGATGCCGTCCGAAGCGTGCGGGTGGTCGAAGTGCTCGGACTCCCCGGGCGCGAGCGACGTCAGGCCCTGGTCGAGCTGGTCGGCATCGATCGCGAGGCGCCAGGTCGAGGCCACGCGCACGTCGAAGGGCGCGCGGCGGTCGTACTCCGCACACGCCACGGTGTCGTCCGAGCCGCCCACGGGGAAGGGTCCCAGCGCCGCGGGCGGCGGCCCGAGGAGCGCGAAGGGTCCGAGCGGACGGAAGGTCACGGGGTGCAGGCGTCCCCAGTTCCACTTCTCGCGGTTCGGACCCGAGTGGACCGAGAGCCAGAGCCACGTCTCGCGCAGGCTGCGACCGATGATCTCGACCAGCCGGGCGCGCTCCGCATCCTCCGCGGCGCCGTCCGTCCGACCCGCTGCTGCCGCGACGAGCTCGGTCACCACGTGGACTGGATGGGCCTGGGGTAGCGCCAGATAGCGCGCGGCCAGCTCCGCGCCGAGGCGCGCCTCGAGGGCGTCGTGCACGAGACGCTCGAGGAAGGCGTAGTACAGGGCGGCGCCGACGGAGTCGGCGCCCGCACGTCCGTCCCATTCGGAGAGGAGCGACGCGACCTCGCGCGCCTCGGCGCCGAGCGCCGATGGATCGCCCGCAAGCGCGAGCACGTCGCGCACGAGCGACGGCGCCCCCGGCGCCGTGACGTCGGTCTGGATCGCCGCGATCTGGCGCAGCGCGAGCGGGCCGCGCTGCGACTCGCTGCGGAGGAGCTCCTGGATGCGCGCCGCGCGCACGCCCGGACGCCAGAGCCACTCTCCGCGCACGGCGCCCGGCCGCTCGGGCGGCCGGTCCGCCGCGACGAGCCACGTCGCGCCGAGCGCCTCGAAGGGCAGCGCCTCGAAGGGCAGCGTGCCGTGCCACGCGAACTCCTCGCCGCGGGCGGGAGCCGGCGCGAGGCCCGTGTCGGCGCCCCGCCGCGGAACCCCGCCGGCGATCTGCATCCCGCCGGCGCCCGCGTCGTCGGCGAACACGAAGGCGAGGACCGGCTCGAAGTGCGCCCCGAGCGCCGAGCGGAACGAGGCGGCGCTCGGCGCGTGGGCGGCGCGAAGAAGTCCGCCGATCCCGTCGCCCGGAAGCGCGCCCGTCCACGCCACCGCAAGCGGCTCACGAGGATGCTCGAGCAGCGGCGCGAGCAAGGGCCCGCGCGGGGTCTCCTGCACGACGAGATCGACGGGCGCGCCGCCGCGCACGGCGATGCGTTCGCTGCGGCTCGCGACCGGCTGCCAGCCGTCGTCGAGGACGCGATCGCCCTTCTTCGAGAGGGTCTCGATGAAGAGGTCGGTCGTCACGGCGCCCGCGTTCGTCGAGCCCCACGCCACATGCCGATTGCGCCCGCTCCAGAAGACGGGCACGCCCGGAATCGTGGCGCCCGCGACGTCGAGCCCGCCGCCCTGGACGTGCGCCTCGTAGAAGAAGGCCGGCGCCGTCGCCTCGTGGTGCGCGTCGACGGCGAGCAGGGGTTTGCCGCTCTGGGCCAGGCGCCCCGCCACCACGAACGCGCTGCTCCCGACTCCGTGACCGGAGAGGCCGATCGCGCGGGCGAGCGCGCCGATCGCGCCCGCACCGTCGCGGGCGGGAATGGGAGCGCTCCGCGCCTGGCTCTCTCGCGGCCGGGCGCTCCGATCGCCGCCGGACTCCGGGAAGTAGAACGCCGCCTCTGCGCCGCCCAGGGCTTCGATCAGGTCCGAGAGCAGGAGCGTCGCCTGGACGGTGTTGCCGAGGCTCCACGCGTAGAGCTTCGCGACTGCGATCGAGTCGGCCGGGGTCCACGGCTCCAAGGTCACCCCCGTGCGCGCGAGCGCGACCGGCGGTGCTGCGGACCCGCTCCGGATCTCGTCGATCCACGCGTTCACGCCCGCCGCGTAGGCCTCGAGGGCGCGTCGCGTCTCGGCGTCGAGGCGACGCGCCTGGCGATCCGCAAGGGCGCCGATGCCGAGGAGCCGCGCCTCGCGGTCGGCCGGGATCGCGTCCGCGCCGACGAGCTCGGCCGCCCGTCCGCGTGCGCTCCGGGCGAGCCAGATCAT
The DNA here is from genome assembly GCA_035542715.1 of Myxococcota bacterium. GTDB lineage: Bacteria > Myxococcota_A > UBA9160 > UBA9160 > UBA9160 > DATKKW01. The sequence goes on along the minus strand of DATKKW010000052.1, from coordinate 59,507 downwards.
CTGGGTGAGGCGGTCCTGCGCGTGGGCGAAGCCGAGACCGAAGAGCGCATCATCGCCGTCGTCGGCCGCGACGTGGGGCGTGCCCCGGCCGTCCCGCGCGATCTCGAGGCGATGGCCGAGGCCGTGCGCGACGACGAGGCGGCCGTCGCTGCGCGGGAACGCGCTCTCCGTCTCCTGCCGGGCGCGCAGGCGGTCGATGCCGAGCCAGAGCAGCAGCACCGATCCGATCACGAGGACGGCCGCGCGGAAGACGCTCGGGCCCACGCGGCGTCCGCGCCCCGTGCGGCGCCCGCGGCCGCTTCCCGCGCCGGGCATCGCCGCGGGCTCGCTCACGCGGCGTCTCCCTCGAGCAGCGCCACGGCCACCGCGTGGGTGCGTGTGCGCGAGACGCCGACATGGAAGCGCCGCGCGCCGCGGCCGCGAGCGATCTCGGCGATGCGGCCGTGGAGGACGAGGCGCAGGGCCTCGGGGGGCGCGCCCGGATCGGCCACGGCCTCGATGTCGATCCAGCGCACGCCGCGAGACCAGCCGGTGCCGACGGCCTTCATCACCGCCTCCTTCATGGCGAAGCGCATGGCGAGCTGCGGGCCCGGCCGACGGAGACCGGCGCACGCGGCGCGTTCGCCGGCGGAGAACACCCGCTCGGCGAAGCGGCCGGTGGGACCGCCGTGTCGCAGCAGGGCGCGCTCGACGCGGGCGATCTCGATCACGTCGATGCCGCTTCCCAGGATCATGCCCCCCTTCCCTCTCTCTCGGCCGGTCCCGGGGCGCAGCGTAGCCGGCCCGCGGCCCGCAGCGGGACGACGCATGGCAACGGCCCGGCCCGCTGGGTACCCTGCGGCCTCTCCACCGACAGGAGGCTCGGGACATGGCGATTCGAGTCGGAATCAACGGCTTCGGTCGGATCGGGCGCCTCGTGCTGCGGGCCGCCCGCGGGACCGAGCTCGAGTGCGTCGGCATCAACGACCTCACCGATGCGAAGACCCTCGCCCACCTCTTCAAGTACGACTCCGTTCACGGGATCTACCCTGGCGAGGTCGAGGCCGCCGGCGACGCGATCGTGATCGACGGCAAGAAGATCCCGGTGCACGCGGAGCGCGAGCCCGGGAAGCTCCCGTGGAAGAGCGCCGGCGCGAAGATCGTGATCGAGTCGACGGGCATCTTCACCGAGCGCGACAAGGCCGCGAAGCACCTCGAGGCGGGCGCGGAGCGCGTGATCATCAGCGCACCGGCGAAGGGCCCCGACGTCACGATCGTGCTCGGCGTGAACGACGGCGCGTACGACCCCGCGAAGCACAAGATCGTGTCGAACGCGTCCTGCACGACGAACTGCCTGGCGCCGGTCGCGAAGGTGCTGAACGACTCCTTCGGCCTGAAGCGCGGCTGGATGACGACGATCCACGCCTACACCAATGACCAGGTCACCCTCGACTTCCCGCACAAGGACCTGCGCCGCGCACGCGCGGCGGGGCTCTCGATGATCCCGACCTCGACCGGCGCCGCGAAGGCGATCGGCGAGGTGCTGCCGACCCTCGCCGGGAAGCTCGACGGCTTCGCGATCCGCGTGCCCACCTCCGACGTCTCGGTCGTCGACCTCTCCGTCGAGCTCGAGAAGTCGACGGACGCGGCCGCGATCAACGCCGCCATGAAGGCCGCGGCGGCGGGTCCGATGAAGGGCATCCTCCAGGTGTGCGAGGTACCCCTCGTGTCGATCGACTTCCGCGGGAACCCCCACTCCTCGATCCTGGACGCGGAGCAGACCAAGGTGATGGGCGGCAACTTCGCGAAGGTCCTCTCCTGGTACGACAACGAGTGGGGCTACTCGGCGCGCGTCGTGGACCTCGCCCGCATGATGGGCCGGTAGTGCCGGCCGCCTTCCGGGCATCGCCGTGACGATCTCGAGCCTCGACGACCTGCTCGCGGCGCCGGGCGGCGTGCGAGGGCGGCGCGTGTTCGTGCGTGCGGACCTGAACGTCCCGCTGAAGGACGGGAAGGTCGGCGACGACACGCGCATCACCGCCACGCTCCCCACCCTGCGGCGCCTGCTCGACGCCGGCGCGCGCGTGATCGTCGCCTCGCATCTCGGTCGGCCGAAGGGGAAGCCGGATCCCAAGTACTCGCTCGCGCCCGTCGCGAAGCGCCTCGGCGACCTCCTGGGCCGCTCCATCGCCTTCGTCCCCGACTGCGTCGGTCCCGAGGCGGAGCACGCCGCGGCCGCCCTCGTCGACGGCCAGATCCTGCTCCTCGAGAACCTGCGCTTCCACGCGGAGGAGGAGAAGAACGAGCCGGGCTTCGCGAGCGCCCTCGCCGCGCTCTGCGACGTCTACGTGAACGATGCCTTCGGCACGGCGCACCGCGCCCACGCCTCGACCGCGGGCATGGTGGCGAAGGTGCCGCGGGTCGCGGCCGGCGACCTGCTGCGCGCCGAGCTCGCGCACCTGCGCGTCGTGCTCGAGCCGGAGCGGCCCCTCGTGTGCGTGCTCGGCGGCGCGAAGGTGGGCGACAAGCTCGCGGTGCTCGAGGCGCTCGCGGCCCGCGCCGACGTGCTCCTGATCGGCGGCGCCATGGCCTACACCTTCCTGCGTGCGCAGGGCGAGCCCACGGGCGCCTCGCTGGTCGAGCCCGAGCGGGTGGACGACGCACGCCGCGTGCTGGCGGCGGCGAAGGCCGCCGGCCGGACCCTGCTCCTGCCGACGGACCACGTGGTGGCGGAGAAGCTCGATCCGGCGTCGCCGACCCGCGTCGTGAAGCGGATTCCCGACGGCTGGATCGGCGTCGACATCGGGCCGGAGACCGCGGCCGCGTACGCGGCGGAGGCGGCCAAGGCGAAGACGCTGTTCTGGAACGGCCCGATGGGCGTGTTCGAGATGGCGCCCTTCGCCGAGGGCACGCGCGCGCTGGCGAAGGCCATCGCCGCGTCGGGCGCGGTCTCGGTGGTGGGCGGGGGCGACTCCCTCGCCGCGGTGAACCAGCTCGGCCTGGGAGCGCGCATCACCCACCTCTCGACCGGCGGCGGCGCCTCCCTCGAGTACGTGCAGGGGCTGACGCTTCCCGGCGTCGCCGCGCTGGAGCGCTGAGCGCGTGCGCCGACCGATCCTCGCGGCCAACTGGAAGATGTACAAGACCGTCGGCGAGGCGGTGGACTTCGTCGAGCGCTTCCTGCCGCTCGTCGCGGACGTGGAGAGCGTCGACGTGGTGATCGCGCCGCCGTTCACCGCGCTCGAGCGCGTGGCGCGCGCCCTCGCCGGCTCGAGCGTGCTCCTCGCGGCGCAGAACGTCGCCGCCCACGAGGACGGGGCCTACACCGGCGAGGTGGCGCCGCGCATGCTCGCGGACATCGGCTGCGCCCACGCGATCGTGGGCCACAGCGAGCGCCGCGCGCTCTTCGGCGAGAAGGACGAGACGATCGCGCGCAAGGCCGAGCTCCTGCTCGCCCACGGGATCCGTCCGATCGTGTGCGTGGGCGAGACGCTTGCGGAGCGCGAGGCCGCCCGGACCTTCGACGTCGTCGGGGCGCAGCTCGAGGGGAGCCTCGCGGGAATCCCGCGCGCTCGCGCCGAGGACGTGGTCATCGCCTACGAGCCCGTCTGGGCGATCGGCACCGGGCGCACCGCGACGCCCCAGCTCGCCCAGGCCGTGCACGCCTTCGTGCGGGAGCGCCTCGGCAAGCTCTTCGGCGACGCCGGCGCCCGGATCCGCATCCAGTACGGCGGCTCGGTCAAGCCCGAGAACGTCTTCGGCCTGATGGCCGAGCTCGACATCGACGGCGCTCTGGTGGGCGGCGCGAGCCTCGATCCCGAGAGCTTCGCGCAGATCGTCCGCTTCGGGCGTGGGGAGGGAGAAGCGTGAGCCTGTTCTTGACCGTCCTGCACGTGATGGTCTGCCTCGTGCTGATCGTCGTCGTGCTGCTCCAGCGTGGGAAGGGCGCGGAGATCGGAGCCGTGTTCGGCGGCGGCGCCAGCTCGACCGTGTTCGGCAGCCGCGGCGCCGGGAACTTCCTGACCAAGCTCACCACCGGCTCGGCGGTGGTGTTCATGGTGACGAGCCTCTGGCTCTCCGCCCTCGGGACCTCGAGCTTCTCGCGCGGCCTGTTCGGCGGCGAGCAGCCCGCGGCGCCGGCGGAGTCGCCCTTCGCGGAGCCGAAGACCGACGGCGCGCCGAGCGCCGCGCCCGAGACGCCGACGCAGGGGGCCGGTGGCTTCGCCGAGCCCAAGGCGGACGGCGCGGCTCCCGCGACCGCAGGCGCGGAAGCGAAGCCCGAGCAGAAGCCGCAGGCGACGCCCTCCGCGCCGGCGCCGCCTTCCGGAAAGGACTAGCGCGGTCTTCCGGGCCGTCGGGCGCTCCGGTATGTTCGGCCGGGCTCGCGATCCGGACCGTGATCGGATCGCCTCGTTCCACGCGGCAGTGGCGGAATTGGTAGACGCACCAGCTTGAGGGGCTGGCGGGAGCAATCCCGTGGAGGTTCGAGTCCTCTCTGCCGCACCACGCGCGCTCCGGCGCGCTCTTCGGACCCGCTTCAGACCGTCGTCCAACCGCCGTCGACGGCCACGACCTGGCCCGTGACGAACGTCGAGGCGTCGGAGGCCAGGAAGAGAAGCGGCCCGACGATCTCTCCGGGCTCGCCGCCCCGGCCCATGGGTGTTCGGGCGCGCATCCACTTCAGGGAGCGATCGTCGGCGAACATGTCGGCGGTCATCTCGCTCGGGAACCAGCCCGGCGCGAGCGCGTTCACGCGAACGCCGCGACGCGCCCACTGGGCCGCGAGCTCCCGGGTCATGTTGACGAGGCCGCCCTTCGACGCGCAGTAGCCGGCCTGGGGAATCTGGCCGGCGGCGACGAGGCCGAGCACCGAGGCGACGTTCACGATCGAGCCGCGGCCGGCGGCGATCATCACGCGGCCGAAGCGCTGCGCGCACAGGAAGGCACCGATCAGGTTCACGTCGAGCGTCTCCCGGAACTCGGCGAGGGGCTCGCTCTCCGCCGGCAGGATCTTCGTGATGCCGGCGTTGTTCACGAGCACGTCGACGCGCCCGAAGTGCTCGAGGGTGGCCGCGACGAGGCGGTCGACGTCGTCCTCGCGCGCCACGTCGGCGGGAACGGCGAGGGCGGCGCAGCCCCGTGCCTCGAGCCCCTTCGCGAGCGCTTCGAGGCGATCGGCGCGTCGTGCGGCGAGGACCACGCCCGCACCCGCGCCGGCGAGTCCCTCGGCGAGCGCGACGCCGAGGCCCGAGGACGCGCCGGTGACGACCGCCACCCTGCCGTCGAGGCGGAACGCCCGGGTCGCATCCTGCATGGAGACCTCCTTCATCCTGCGAGCAGCCGCTCGATCCAGCGCCGATAGACGGCGACCGGCTGGGCACCCATCACCAGCGCGTCGCGCCCGCGCACGACCACCGTCGGCACCCCCGTCACGCCGAGCGCGATCGCGTCGTCGTGCTCGCCGAGGGTGCGCGCGAGCAGCGCGGGGTCTTCGCGGCGCGCGAACTCGTCCGCCGGAAGATCGGCCTCGCGCCAGACTTCGCGCAGCGTGTCGTCGTCGCTGATGTCGCGATTCTCCGCGAAGTACGCCTCGAGCAGCCGGTCGTGCACGCGCTCGAAGGCATCGTCGCCGAGCGTCGCAGCGGCCTTCGCGACGAGGTGGGGCGGGATGCTGTGGCTCGGCGGGCCCGTGTCCGTCGCCCAGGGCCGGAAGCGGCCCGAGTCCGGCTCCCCGGCCGGCCGCAGCCACGACTCGGTGTAGGCGCGGAACGCGCCGAGATCGGGTCGCGCGGCGGGTCGGGGCCGCAGCAGGTAGCTGCGCCACGCGATCGTGAGCCGGTCGCCGAACTCGCGCTTCACGGCACGGAGCCGGACGCTCGCATTGAAGCACCACGGGCAGAGGTAGTCCGACCAGATGTCGAGCTCGACGCGCTCCACGGCGCTAGCCCGGCAGCGGCTCGAGCTTGCGGTACTCGGCCTCGAAGTAGACGAGCGGCGCCTGCTCCGACGCGGCGATCGCCTCGACGCGACCGACGTAGATCAGGTGGTCGCCCGCGTCGTGGGTGGCGACGAGGCGGCAGTCGAGGGCGGCGAGCACTCCGGGCAGGATCGGGGCACCCGTCGCGAGGGTTCCCCACTCGAGGCCCTCGAACCGGCGCCACTCGTCCTTCTTCGACGCGAAGCGGTTCGAGAGCGCCTCCTGGCCCGCGGCGAGCACGTTCGCGGCGAAGACGCCGCCCTCGGCGACGAGCGGGGTGGTGTGTGCGGTCTTGTCGGCGCAGACCAGGACCAGGGGCGGGTCGAGGGATACGGCCGAGAAGGCCGACACCGTCATGCCATGGATCCGATCGCCGGCCCGCGCCGTCACGATCGTCACCCCGCTCGCCCATCGGCGGAGCGCGGTCCGGAACTCGTCCGCCGAGACGCCCACGTTGCTCTCCTCCCGCGAGCCCAACGTACCCGCGCGCCCCAGCCGGGTCCACCGATTCCGCCGCGCAGCGCGGGCGTTGTCGCCCCCGGGCCCGGCCCTTAGACTGCGATCAAATCCCACAGCGAGGAGACCCCGCCATGGCCACGGGCTACGACCGCCCTCTCTACGTCCTTCCCTTCGATCACCGCGGCTCCTTCACCAGCAAGCTCTTCGGCTGGAAGGGCGCGCTCTCGGCGGAGCAGGTCGCCGAAGCGGCCGCGACGAAGCGCGTGGTCTACGACGGGTTCGTGGCCGCCCTGCGCCAGGGCGTGCCGAAGGACCGCGCGGGCATCCTGGTCGACGAGCAGTTCGGCGCGGCGATCCTGCGCGATGCGAAGCAGAACGGCTACACGACCGCCATGTGTGCCGAGAAGAGCGGCCAGGACGAGTTCGACTTCGAGTACGGCGACGACTTCGGCAAGCACATCGAAGCGTTCGATCCCACCTTCCTGAAGGTGCTCGTCCGCTACAACCCCGAAGGCGACCGCGCCCTGAACACGCGCCAGACGCAGCGCCTGCGGCGGCTCTCCGACTGGCTCCACGAGCGCGGCCGCAAGTTCATGTTCGAACTCCTCGTGCCCGCCGAGAAGTCGCAGCTCGAGCGGCTCGGGGGCGACAAGAAGAAGTACGACCGCGAGCTCCGGCCCCAGCTCATGATCCAGGCGATCCAGCAGCTCCAGGACGCGGGCGTCGAGCCCGACGTCTGGAAGATCGAAGGCCTCGACCGGCGCGAGGACTGCGCGAAGGTCGCGCAGACGTGTCGCCGCGGCGGTCGCGATCACGTGGGCTGCATCGTGCTCGGCCGCGGCGAGGACGACAAGAAGGTCGTCGAGTGGCTCGGCGCCGCCGCCGGCGTGCCCGGATTCATCGGGTTCGCGGTCGGTCGCACCACGTTCTGGGACGCCCTCGTCGCGTGGCGCGAGAAGAAGATCTCGCGCGAGGAGGCCGTCAAGCAGATCGCGAAGAACTACCAGTCGTGGGTCCAGATCTTCGAGAAGGCCGTCTAGCGCGCGTCCCTTCCGGCCGTCGCCGCCGCGCCCCTAGCGGAGCTCGGCGGCGACGCCGCTCGCGGCCGCGAGCGCGGCCGTCGGCAGCACGTCCACGTCGCCGCCGCGCGCCAGCACGGCGGCCACGAGGCTCTCGAACACGTCGTCGTCGCCCACCGCGGCGACCGCGCGGCCGCTCTCGGGATCGACCGAGCCGGGCTGCGTGCGATCGAGATCGACGAGCAGGCGCCGCACCCTTCCCGTGACGCTCGCTGCGGCGACGTCGTCGACGATCTCGAGCACCTTTCCGAGATTGCGAGAGCGCTCGAGGCTCGCGGTGAGCTCGCTCTCGCGCGCCGCACACGCTGCGGCGATGCACGCCGCGGCGCGCTGGCGCAGCTCGTCTCCCGACAGTCGATCGGGGCTCGACGCGACGCCTTCCTCGATCAGGCCCGGCAGCTCGAGGAGCGCGCGCAGGCCGCGCAGATGCGCCGTCTCGGCCGCGAGGACGAGCGGCGTGGCGTCGCGCCGGAAGCGCTCGTGCACACCGTGGGCGATCGCCTGCTCGAAGCGCTCGCGATCGCGCTTGCGCTCGCTGGCCGCGTCGCCGTGGGCGTAGTAGACCGGCGCGCCGCCGCCGCTGCGGGTTCCGCGCAGTCGCAGCTCCCCCTTCTCGCTCAGCTCGGAGCCGAGCGCGTCCTCCAGGGAGCCCGGGATCGCACCGAGCGGAATCTCCGCGATCTCGATGCCATCGCTCGCGTACAGGCGCACGCGGTTCTGGGATACCGCGAGCACGTGGAAGGGCGGCGCGAAGGAGAGGGCGCGCAGCACGGAACGCAGCGCGAGCGTCCGCCCCACGCTCACGCGATACGGCAGCTCGCTCGGGAGATCGAGCGAGACCTCCGCGGCGTCGGTCACGAGGGCCACCCGCGTCCCGTGGCCGCGACCGCCCGTGAGCTCCGCCTCGAGCCGCGCCTGCCACGCCGGAAGGTCGCCGGGCGCCACGCCGAGCTCGGCCAGGCGCTTCGCGGCCGCGTCGACGGCGCCGCGCGCGAGCACGCCGCGTTGGGCGGCGTCGGCCCCCACGCGCTGGGGGAGCTGGACGGTGACACCGAGACGGAACGGATGTCGCACGAGCCCCCGCAGGCGCTCGATTCCCGGATGGGGAGCGGGATGGATCGGGAGCTCGGCCATTGCGCACCTCCTGTCGCGTCGAGGAGCAAGCTCCGTGCCTGCCGACCCGCGCCCGACGACGGACGTGGGCCGATGAGGTGTGGCCGCACGCCCCGCCAATGCGCCACGACGCGGCATCACGACCCAGCCGCCGGTCCTGGCGCCGGCCGCGGCAGGCCCGGAACGAAGACGGGGAGAGACCCTGAGGTCCCTCCCCGTCCTCTCTCCTGCGCCGACCGAATCGGCGGCGCCGCGCCCTACTCGGCGGCGGAGCCTTCCTCTTCCTCGAGGAGCTCCTTCGGCACGTTCGGCATGTCGATCTTCCGAGCGAACTTCGTGTCCCCGTCGGCCTTCCAGTAGACCACCACGGGGTTCCCGACCTTGAGGTCGTCGAGCTTTCCCGGCTTGGCGTTCACCGTGACGGTGGTCCGCGTGAGGACGGAGCCTTCGGCCTTCACGTTGAAGACCATCTCCTTGCCCTTGTCCTTGATCGTGATCGTCTGGGCGGCCTTGTCGTACTTCTCGAGTCGGCCGTTCGAGCGCTCGGTCTTCACCTTCTCGTCGGCGACGGCCGCCGTGGGCGCGAGGCCGGCTGCGAGCCAGCCCAAGGCGAGAGCCATCGCCGTCATCCGGACGGCGAGGCGACGGGTCCGCTGCGTCACGCTGTCATTCCTCCGTTGATCGATCCTTCGATCCCATTCGACCCCCAAGGAGCGCGCCAGCCGTGCCTCCACCGAGGCGTGCCCGTCGGCGACGCTCGGCGACGATCGCGAAGGGATCGACGGTCACCCCTGGGCGGCACCTTCCACCCAACGGACAGAGGCTACACGCTCCGACGCGCGCACGGGAAGAGGATTCAACCCGCGGCGAGATGAAGCAGCGCCAGGTCCATCACGTTGGTGTGCGTGGGCCCCGTTCGGAAGAGCCCTCCCTCCGCCGCGAAGAAGCCGTGGGAGTCGTGGCGGCGAAGGGCCACCTCGGCATCCTGCCCCGCGGCGGCGCCCCGCGACACGGTGCCGCCGTCGACGTAGGCGCCCGCCGCATCGGTCGGCCCGTCGCTTCCGTCGGTGCCGGCCGCGAGCAGCGCGACGCGGTCGCGCCCTGCGAGGCGGAGCGCAGCGGCCAAAGCCAGCTCCTGATTGCGCCCGCCGCGGCCCGTTCCCTCGAGCGTCACGGTCGTCTCGCCGCCCGCCACGAGGACTCGCGGAGCGTCCGCCGGACGCAGCGCGTCGCCAAGGGCCGCGAGCCGCTCCCCGGCGATGCGCGCCTCGCCCGCGAGGCCGCGCACGGCGACCCGCGCCTCGAGGCCCCGCGCGCGTGCCGCATCGCGGGCGGCCTCGACCGCGTCGGCGTTGCGCGCGAGGACCGCGCTCCGCACGCGCTCGAGACGGCGGTCGCCGGGCTTCGGCGTCTCCTCCCCCGCTCCCGCGACGCCGGCCTCGAGCCGAGCGATCACCCTCGCGGGGAGCACGCCCGGATCGGCCAGACCGTGGCGACGCAGCACGGCGAGGGCGTCGGCGAACGTCGACGGATCGGCGGTGCAGGGCCCGGAGCCGATCACGTCGAGCGCGTCGCCGGGAACGTCGGAGATCGCGAGCAGGAAGATGCGACCTGCCGGCGCAGCCACGGCGAGCCGACCGCCCGAGATCTGCGAGAGATGCTTCCGCACCGCGTTGAGCTCGCCGATGGCCGCGCCCGATCCGAGCAGCGCCGCGTTGGTCCGCGCGAGATCCGCCACGCTGACGCCTTCGGGCGGCGTGGAGAGCAGCGCCGAGGCCCCGCCCGAGAGCAGGACCACGAAGACCTCGTCCTCGCGCGTGCTCGCCGCGAGCGCCAGCGCCTCGCACCCCGCCGCGGCGCTCCGCGCGTCGGGAACCGGATGGCTCGCCTCCCGCACACGAAAGCGTCGCAGGGGAAGCGCGTGGCCATCCTTGGTGACGGCGAGGCCGCGCGCGAGCCGCGGCCCGGCGCGCTCTTCGAGGGCCTGCGCCATCGCGCAGGCGGCCTTTCCGGCAGCGAGGGCGACGATCTGCGCGTGCCCGGGCAAGGTCTCGTCGAGGACGCGCAGCGGCGCGGAAGGCTCGCGTGCGTCGGACACCGCGCGCGACACGGCCCGCTGCGCGTCGACGGCAGATAGGCCGGCGTGGAAGAGCGCTTCGAGCAGGGCGCGCGGAGACGCGCCCTCCGCGCTCAAGGCGCGGCGCCGGCGCCCGGCTCGATCGGGAGCAGCCGGATCTCGATGCGGCGGTTCTGCGCCCGTCCCTCCGGCGTGTCGTTCGGCGCGACGGGCGCGAACTCGGCGTACGAGACCGCGGTGAGTCGATCCCCGGCCACGCCGCTCTCCTGGAGCGTCCTCACCACCGCGGCGGCACGAGCGCCGCCGAGCTCCCAGTTCGACGGAAAGCGCGACGTGAGCGACTCGGCGATCGGGATCGAGTCGGTGTGGCCCTGCACCTGGACCCGGTCGTTCTCGTCCTTCACCTGCTCCGCGACCTTCGCGATCACCGCGCGTCCGTCGGGCGAGAGATCTGCCGAGCCCGAAGGGAACAGGACGTCCTCCGACAGATTCAGGCGTAGACCCTGACCGACGCGCTCGATCTCGACCTGGCCCGACGAGACCTCGGTCTCGAGCTCCTTCACGAGGCCCTCGTAGGTGCCCGTCGGTGCCTCGGCTCCGCCCCCGCGGCCGGGCTCGCCATTCGTCCGGGTGCGCAGGTCCGCCTGCAGCTCGGCGGAGCGGCGCGCGAGCCGCGTGCGCTCGCGCTCCAGCTCCTCCTTCTGGATGCGCAGGTCCTCGAGCTGGTCCGTGAGGCTCTCGCGCTCGGCCTCGACGCTCGCCATCGACTCCTCGAGATGCTCCTTCTGCGCGCGAAGCGCGTCGCGTTCCTCCACGACGTGGCGGTAGGTGACGGGGTTCACGCAGCCGGCGCCGAGGATGGTGAGCGCGACGAGGGCCGGCGGGAGGCGACGGGCGGATGCGCGCGGTGTCGGGGTGCTAGCTCGCCTGGGCGAGGGGCGGCGCGAGCGTGTGCGAGAGCGCTTCATCGATCGTCCCCACGTACTCGAGCTCGAGTCCCTTCAGGAGATCGGCGGCGATCTCGCCCACGTCCGAGCGGTTCCGCTCCGGGAGGATGACGCGTCGGATGCCGGCCCGCCGCGCCGCGAGCACCTTCTCCTTGATGCCGCCGACCGGCAGCACCTTTCCCCGGAGCGTGATCTCGCCCGTCATCGCCACGTCCGGGTGGGCCGGGCGACCCATCAGCAGCGACGCCAGGGACGTGACCATCGCCACCCCGGCGGAGGGCCCGTCCTTCGGCACGGCCCCGGCCGGCACGTGCAGGTGGACGTCGCTCTTCTCGAACACCTCGGGCGCGATGCCGAGGTCGCCCGCGTGGCTGCGCAGCCAGGAGCGCGCCGCCTCGGCGCTCTCGCGCATCACGTCCCCGAGCGAGCCCGTGAGCTTGAGGCCGCCCTTCCCCGGCATGCGGGTCGATTCGATGAAGAGGATGTCTCCGCCCGCCGGAGTCCAGGCGAGGCCCACGGCGACCCCGGGGCGACCGGCCCGCTCCGCCAGCTCGGGCTCGTAGCGCACGGGACCGAGGAGCGCGGGCAGCTCGTCCGCGGTCACGCGGAGGGGACCCCGCACCCCCTCTTCCGCCACGCGCCGCGCGACCTTGCGTGCGACGCTCCCGATCTCGCGCTCGAGGTTCCGAACCCCGGCCTCGCGGGTGTAGCTCCGGATCAACGCGCGGAGCGCGTCGTCGTCGAGGTCGAATCCCACGTCCTCGATGCCGTTCGCCTTGCGCTGGCGCGGCAGGAGGTGGCGACGCGCGATCTCGACCTTGTCCTCCTCCGTGTAGCCGGGGATCTCGATCACCTCCATGCGGTCGCGCAACGCGGCCGGCACGGTGTCCATCACGTTCGCGGTCGCGATGAAGAGCACCTGGGAGAGGTCGAAGGGCACCTCGACGTAGTGGTCGCTGAAGGTCGAGTTCTGCTCGGGATCGAGCACCTCGAGCAGCGCCGACGACGGATCGCCCCGGAAGTCGGTCCCGACCTTGTCGATCTCGTCGAGCAGGAAGACCGGATTCTTCGTGCCCGCGCGCCGCAGCCCCTGCAGCACGCGGCCCGGGAGCGCCCCCACGTACGTGCGCCGGTGTCCGCGGATCTCGGCCTCGTCGCGTACGCCGCCGAGCGAGGCGCGCACGAACTCGCGGCCGAGGGCGCGCGCGACGGAGCGCCCGAGGGAGGTCTTTCCCGTGCCGGGAGGCCCGACGAAGCAGAGGATCGGCCCCTTCAAGTCGCGCTTCAGGGAGAGCACGGCGATGTACTCGAGGATCCGGTCCTTCACCTTCTCGAGGTCCCAGTGGTCCTCGTCGAGCACGCGGCGCGCCTCGGCGATGTCGAGCCGATCTTCCGTCGTCTTCGACCAGGGGAGCTCGGTCATCCACTCGAGGTAGGTGCGGATCACGCCGTGCTCGGCCGCCGCGGCAGGCGTCTGGCCGAGGCGCTCGAGCTCGCGCGTGGCCTGCTTGTACGCCTCCTCGGGCATTCCGGCGGCCTCGATCTTCTCGCGCAGGCGCGCGATCTCGGCGTCCGTGTCCTCGGCCTCGCCGAGCTCGCGCCGGATCGCCTCGAGCTGCTGCCGCAGCAGGTAGTCCCGCTGCGACTTGCCCATCTCGCTCTGGACCTTCTCGCGGATCTCGCTCTCGATGCGGAGCGCCTCGTGGGCGCGCTGCACCTCGGCCAGCACCCGACGCAGGCGCTGCGCCACGTCGACCTCCTCGAGGATCTGCTGACGCACGGGGAGATCGAGCTCGAGGTTCCAGGCCACGAGATCGGCGAGGCGCGACGGATCGTCCAGGTTCGCGGCGAGGGCCTGGAGCTCGTCGGAGAGCTTCGGGCTCTCCGCGACGAGCGCGCCGAACTGCTGCGACACGTGGCGCTGCAGCGCCGTCAGCTCCACGGAGCTCGGATCGACGGTCTCCTCGAGCGGGCGCACGCGCGCGCGAAGGAACGACGGATCGTCGACGAACTCCGTGATCTCGGCCCGCGTCACGCCCTGGACCAGCAGACGGTAGGAGTCGTCGGGGAACTTCAGCATCTTCACGACGCGCACGATCGTGCCGCGGCGGTGGACGTCGTTCGCTCCCGGGCTGCCCTCGATCTCCCGGCTCACGGCCACCGCGAGGAACAAGCGCTCGGGCGTGAGGAGCACCGCCTCGATCAGCCGCTTCGAGCGAGTCGTGTTGACGAGGAGAGGCGAGAGGAGCTGGGGGAAGAGCACCGTGTTCTTGAGGGGCAGGACGGGCAGCACCTCGGGCAGCGCGAGGCGCTCCTCCCCGTCGCCCGCGCCCGCACCCCGGGTCTCGACCGCGACCTCGTGACCGCCCGCCGCTCGGCCGCCCGTGAGCTCGAGCTCCGACTCCGGCCGGTCGTGTTCCTCGCTCATCGCTCGATCTCGATCCGCCGCCGCTGGGGCAGACGCTTCGGCAGGGTCACGGTGAGGAAGCCGTCCTCGAGGTGGGCCGAGACGCCCTCGCGCTCGAACGGGACGTTCACGTGCAAGGTGCGCTCGAAGGGCCCGAAGGCGATCTCCATCTGATGGAGACGCTGGACGTCGGAGGTTGCGGGCGGCGTACGGACGCCGGACACGCGCACCACGTCGCCTTCGACGGTGACGCGCAGGTCCTCGATGCGGACGCCGGCGAGCTCGAGGCGAACGACGAGCGCCTTCTCGGTCTCGATCACGTCCGTCGCCGGCTGCCAGCGATCGCCGCGGAAGCGCTCGGCGAGCTCGCCGAAGAATCCGCCGAGCGGATCTCCACGGCGCTTCGACTCCACTAGTTGCCCTTCTCCTCGGTGTACTCCGCGTCGATCACGTCCTCGCCCTTGCCTCCCGCGGGGCCCGCACCGCCGGCCTCCGGCCCGCCGCCGGGAGCGGCGCCGCCGGGCGCGCCCTGCGCCTTGTAGAGTGCCTCGGCCATCTTGTGGAGGCTCGTCTCGAGGCGCTGGCGCGCGGCATCGAGCTTCGCGACGTCACCCGAGTCGAGGTCGCGCTTCGCGTCGGCGAGCGCGTCCTCGACGGCCTTCTTGTCGTCGGCCGCGAGCTTCTCGCCGTTCTCCCGAAGCTGTTTGTCGGCGGTGTAGACCAGCGAGTCGAGCTGGTTGCGCTTGTCGATCTGCTCGCGGCGCGCGGCGTCCTCACGGGCGTGGGCCTCCGCGTCCTTCACCATGCGCTCGATCTCGTCCTTCTTGAGGCCGCCCGAGCCCTCGATGCGGATCGACTGCTCCTTGCCCGTCGCCCTGTCCTTCGCGGACACGGCGAGGATCCCGTTCGCGTCGATGTCGAACGTGACCTCGATCTGGGGCACGCCCCGCGGCGCGGGAGGAATGCCGTCGAGGATGAACCGGCCGAGCTCGCGGTTGTCGCCCGCCATCTCGCGCTCGCCCTGGAGTACCCGGATCTCGACCTGGGGCTGGCTGTCGGACGCGGTGGAGAAGACCTGGCTCTTGCGGGTCGGGATCGTGGTGTTGCGCTCGATCAGCTTCGTCATGACGCTGCCCATGGTCTCGATGCCGAGGGAGAGCGGCGTCACGTCGAGCAGCAGGACGTCCTTCACCTCGCCCGAGAGCACGCCCGCCTGGACGGCGGCGCCGACGGCGACCACCTCGTCCGGGTTCACGGTCTGGTTCGGAGCCTTGCCGAACAGGTCCTTCACCTTCTGCTGCACGAGCGGGATGCGGGTCGACCCGCCGACCAGCACCACCTCGTCGAGGTCGCTCGCCTTGAGGGCCGCGTCGGCCAGGGCGCGCCGGCACGGCTCGAGCGAGCGCTCGATCAGGTCCTCGACGAGCTGCTCGAACTTCGCCCGCGTGAGCTTCAGGTTCATGTGCTTCGGGCCGGTCTGGTCCGCCGTGATGAACGGCAGGTTCACGTCCGTGGTGGTCGCGCTCGACAGCTCGATCTTCGCCTTCTCGGCCGCCTCGCGCAGGCGCTGCATGGCCATCGGATCCTTCGACAGGTCGATGCCCTGGTCCTTCTTGAACTCGCCCACCAGGTACTCGATCACCCGCTGGTCGAGGTTGTCGCCGCCGAGGTGCGTGTCGCCGT
The DNA here is from genome assembly GCA_035542715.1 of Myxococcota bacterium. Classification (GTDB taxonomy): domain Bacteria; phylum Myxococcota_A; class UBA9160; order UBA9160; family UBA9160; genus DATKKW01. Next base: position 43,786 of record DATKKW010000052.1, on the reverse strand, counting down.
TGGTGGCCTTCACCTCGACCACGTTCTCGCCGACCTCGAGGATCGAGATGTCGAACGTGCCGCCGCCGAAGTCGTAGACGGCGATCTTCTCGTCCTTCTTCTTGTCGAGGCCGTAGGCGAGCGCTGCGGCGGTCGGCTCGTTGATGATGCGCTTCACGTCGAGGCCGGCGATCGCCCCGGCGTCCTTCGTGGCCTGGCGCTGCGCGTCGTTGAAGTACGCGGGCACGGTGATCACGGCGCCGGCCACGGGCTGGCCCAGGTAGGCCTCGGCGGCGCGCTTCAGCTTCTGGAGGATCATCGCGGAGATCTCGGGCGGGCTGAACTGCTTGCCGTCGACGTCGATCGCGGCCATCCCGTCCTTGCCCTCGGCCACCTTGTACGGCACCAGGCGGATCTCCTCGGGAACCTCGGTGAGGCGACGGCCCATGAAGCGCTTGATCGAGTAGATCGTGCGCTTCGGATTGGTGATGGCCTGGCGCTTGGCGATCGCGCCGACGAGGCGCTCACCGTCGTCCGTGAACGCGACGACGGAGGGCGTGGTCCGGCCTCCCTCCTCGTTCGCGATCACGACGGGCTGGCCGCCTTCCATGACGGCGACCACCGAGTTCGTGGTGCCGAGGTCGATGCCGATCACCTTGCCGGTCGCCGCCATTCCGTCTTCTCCTGTTGGGCCCGGATCGGGCCGCTCGCCGTGACGAGAGAGTTCGTGGCCAACCCTTGGGCCATGCCCCGGCGTGTCAACGGATCCCGCTCGGGAATTCCGCGATCCACCGGTTCCGGGGGAGCGGGATCGGGACGCGCCTCGAGCGGGGGCGACCGGAACGCCCGACGCGCGCCCGGTGTCTGCCGAGACGGGCAGGCATTCGACTTCGGGCATCGAATAAGCCCGCGAAATTCCGATGGATCGCGAGCCCGCGACGGGTGCGGTCGACACGCTCGCAGGGTTATACTCGCGCCGCTTTTGCGAGCGCCGCGCACACGGCGCGGCATGGGGGGCCGCCCGGGGATGGGCCGCATCGGCATCTGGCTCGTGAACGGCGCGATCCTCGTGCTGTGCTGCTGGCTCGCCGCCCGCATCGGGCTGCGGCTCCTCGATGCTGCCCTCGTGCCGGAGCCGACGCGCCCGGTCGCCGCCGTCGCGCCCGCCGGTCCGCCCTCCGTCCGGGACCGCCACGTGATCCTCGAGCGGAACCTGTTCAACGCCTCGACCGTGTTCCCCGCCGCGGCGCCCGTCGCCGAGGAGGAGGACCTGGAGGCCACGAAGCTGCCCCTGCGCCTGCTCGGCACGGCCGCCTCGCCGGACACCCGGCAGTCCTGGGCCGCGGTCGAGGACCTCGAGACGCGCAAGCACGAGGTGGTCCGCATCGCCGATCCCTTGAAGACGGCGAAGGTGGTCCGGATCGAGCGCCGGCGGATCGTGCTCGAGAACGGCAGCCGCCGGGAAGAGCTCGCCCTCGAGGACGAGCTCGGCGGCGTCAAGGCCGTGCCCGCGGCGGCCCGGCCCTCGCCCGACCTGTCCAACCGCGTGCAGAAGCTCTCGGACAACCGCTTCGCCCTGAACCGCAGCGACGTCGAGAGCGCCGTCCGCAACCCCGCGGCCCTGTTCCAGCAGGCGCGCATCCTGCCGAAGTACGAGAACGGGCAGATGGTCGGGGTGCAGCTCAACGCCATCAAGCCGGGCAGCATGTTCGAGCAGATGGGGATGCAGAGCGGCGACACGATCACCTCGTTCAACGGCGTCCGGATCGACGGCCCGGAGGGCAGCGCCGGGCTGATCAAGGAGCTCACCGAGGCGAAGACGTTCAACGTCGTCGTGATGGGCGCGGACGGTCGCGAGCGACAGATCACGTACGAGCCGCAGGACTAGGCGGAGAGGGGGAGAGGGGCTTGTCGAAGCGCGTGGCCATTGCCGGACTGCTCGTCGCGAGCCTCGCGCTCGGGGCGGTGCGGGCCGTCGCCCAGATCCCTCCGCCCCAGCCCGGGAGCCCGGCCCCGGGTGAAGGTGCCCCGCCCCCGGACGCCGACCAGGAAGGCCTCGTGCAGCTCGACTTCAACGACGTCGAGCTCGCGGTCGTGATCGACACGATCTCGCGTCTCACGGGCAAGAACTTCATCTACGACGACCGCGTGCGGGGTCGTGTGACGATCGTCTCCCCGACGCGCATTCCGGTCGAACAGGCCTACGCCGTGTTCGAATCCGTGCTGCAGGTCAAGGGCTTCACCACCGTTCCCGGCCCCGGCGGCTCGATCAAGATCATCCCGCTGCGCGACGCCAAGGAGTCCGCGATCGAGACCCGCTCCGGGCCGCGGCCGACGCCGTACAGCGACGCCTTCGTCACCCGGCTGATCCCGCTCCGCTACATCGACGCCGACGCGATCTCCAACTCGCTGAAGCCGCTGGTCTCGAAGGACGCGGCGCTCGTCGCCTACTCCCCGACCAACACCATCATCCTGACGGACTCGGCGTCGAACATCCGGCGCATCCTCGAGATCCTCGAGGCGATCGACGTCGAGACCTACAAGGAGGAGCTCGCCGTCCTCAAGATCCGGCACGCGGACGCGACCGCCCTCGCCCAGCAGCTGGGCGAGATCTACGGTGGCGAGGTGAGCGGCGCCCAGGGAGGCGGACCGGGCGCCCTGCGGGTGCGGCCTCCCCAGGTGCCCGGGGGCCAGCCGCAGATCCAGACCGGCGAGGTGCAGCGCGACCGTGTCCGCATCATCACCGACGAGCGCACGAACTCGTTGATCATCCTCGCCTCGCGCAGCCGCATCCAGGACATTCGCGCGCTCGTCGCGAAGCTCGACGTCCCGATGGAGGGCTCCGGGCGGATCCACGTCTACTACCTGAAGAACGCCGACGCCGAGGAGCTCGCCGACACCCTGAACGCGCTGATCAGCGGCCAGCCGCGGGCCCCGTCGGGCGGCGGCGGCCAGGCGGGCGGTGCCCGACCGGCCGTCGCGGCGGTGGCGCAGCAGGCCCAGGCCCAGAGCCTGCGCGCCGCGGTGACCGAGCTCGCCGAGGGCGTCACGGTGACCGCCGACAAGGGCACCAACTCGCTCATCATCCAGGCCAGCAAGGAGGGCTTCACGACCCTCGCCCAGGTGATCGAGAAGCTCGACATCCGGCGGCCCCAGGTGATGGTCGAGGCGCTGATCATGGAGGTCACCGTCTCCAACTCGGAGGACCTCGGCTTCAACGGGCTGTTCCGGGTCGTGAACGGCGGCACGGACCTCACCTTCGCCTCGCTCACCGACGCGGGCGCGCGGCCCATCGTGTTCGGCGCGGGCTCGGCGGCGGCGGCAGGAACGGGCGGCACCACCACCACCACCACGCCGGCCTCGCGACCGGGCCAGCTCAACGACAGCGCCCTCACGAACCTCCTCGCGTCGGCCGCCTACAACACGCTCCAGTTCAATCCCGTGACGGGCGCCGTGACGGGCGGCTCCCTGATCCAGGGCGTGATCCGCGCCGCCCAGGGGAACTCGGGCGCGAACATCCTCTCGGCGCCGCACATCCTCACGACCGACAACGAAGAGGCGCAGATCAAGATCGGCAACAACATCCCGCTGCCGTCGAGCCGCGTGCAGTCGGCCCAGGGAATCGTGAGCAATACCTCGGGCCAGCTCGCGACGTCGGTCAACATCGAGCGCCAGGACATCGGCATCACGCTGCGGGTCACTCCGCAGATCAGCGAAGGCGACACGCTCCGGCTGGAGATCTTCCAGGAGATCTCGGACCTGAACCAGGCGCTCACGAACGCCGTCGCCGGCGGGGCGCAGAACGCCGCCCAGACCGGTGTCGCGCTCTCCAATCGCCAGGTCGAGAACACCGTCGTCGTGAAGGACGGCGAGACCGTCGTGATCGGCGGCCTGATCAGCGACAACTTCCAGGACACGATCGACAAGGTGCCCTGGCTCGGCGACGTGCCGTTCCTCGGCTGGCTCTTCAAGTCGACGAGCAAGTCCCTGGCGAAGACGAACCTGATCGTCTTCCTGACGCCGACCATCGTTCGCACCGCGGAGGACATGGAGCGCACGTCGATCCGCAAGCGCGAGGAGTTCCGCCTGCGCTCCGCCGAAGCGATGGATCTCTCCGAGCGCGGCAAGAAGGCCGAGGCCGAGCACCGCAAGGAGGCCGAGGCCGCCGGCATCGACTACGAGCCGTCGCGCACCCAGCAGCCCGCGGCCACCGCGCTGAAGAGCATCGAGAAGCGCTACCCGCTCGAGCGGATGCGCGAGCTCGAGCGCATCCAGCAGGAGCAGAGGGCGGCGCGCGAGGCCGAAGGCGCGGAGCACGGGGGCCCGAGCTACTACGTGCTCGCCGCCGTGTTCCGCAACGAGGCTGCGGCCCGCGCGAAGCTCCAGGAGCTCCTCGACGCCGGCTTCGACGCGACGATCGTGTCCGTCGAGCAGGCAGGCGAGGTGCTGCTCGAGGTGCGCGTCGGTCCGTTCGACACGCTGCACCACGCGGAGATCGCCGCCGACACGTTGCGCCAGGCCCACGGCCTCTCGCCGACCGTGCTGGTGCAGGAGGAGGAGACGCGGTGAGCGCGGGCGCCGCCACGGCCGGTCCGCGGAAGGGGCCCGCGACGCCGCCCCCGAACGGCGGCGGTCGCGTGGGGCTCGACCTCGGCGCGCTCCTGCTGCGTGCGACGCGGCTCACGCCCGAGCAGCTCGAGGCCGCCCAGCAGCGCCACGTCGAGACCGGCCGGCGCCTCACGCAGGTCGTCGTCGAGGAGGAGATGCTGACGGAGGCCGAGGTGCTCGAGGCCCTCGGCCGCATCCTCGGCCTCCCGGTGCTGCGGGAGATCGACGCCGCCGCGATCGACACGGCCCTGGTCGAGCACGTCCCGATCGGCTTCGCGAAGACCCACGAGCTCCTGCCCCTCGCGCGCGACGGCGAGGGCACGGTGCGCGTCGCGGTGGCCGATCCCTTCGAGACCGCGCCGCTCGACGATCTGCGGCTCGTGTTCGGCGGCGCGGAGATCGCGGCCGAGATCGCGAGCGCGCGCCACATCCTCGCGGCGATCAACCAGGTCTACGACCGGGGGCCGGGCTCCGCCGCCGAGCTCGCGGAGGACGCGGCGACCGACCTCGACGCCCTCGCGGACGAGATCAGCCACAGCGAGCCCCAGGACCTGCTCGAGGCCGCCGACGAGGCGCCGATCATCAAGCTCGTGAACTCGCTCCTGCAGCAGGCGGTGAAGGAGCGCGCGAGCGACATCCACATCGAGCCCTTCGAGCGCGACATCCGCGTGCGCCTGCGCGTCGACGACATCCTGTACGAGCCGATCCGCCCGCTCCCGCGCACGCTCCAGGCGAGCATCACCTCGCGCATCAAGATCATGGGCGGGCTCAACATCGCGGAGAAGCGCCTGCCGCAGGATGGGCGCATCCGGCTCAAGATCGCCGGCCGCGACTACGACGTGCGCCTCTCGACCGTGCCGATCGGCCACGGCGAGCGCGTCGTGATGCGGCTCCTGCCGCGCTCGACGGAGATGCTGAACCTCGAGCGGCTGGGCTTCAGCCCGACGCAGCTCGGCGTCTGGGAGAAGCTGATCGCGCGGCCGAACGGCATCGTGCTCGTCACCGGGCCCACGGGCAGCGGCAAGACGACGACGCTCTACGGCGCCCTCGCGCGCATCAACCATCCCGACAAGAACATCATCACGATCGAGGACCCGGTCGAGATCCAGCTCCCGGGCATCGGCCAGATCGAGGTCAATCCGAAGATCGGCCTCACGTTCGCGTCGGGCCTGCGCTCGGTCCTGCGCCAGGATCCGAACGTCGTGCTCGTGGGCGAGATCCGCGACCTCGAGACGGCGGAGATCGCGATCCAGGCGTCCCTCACGGGCCACCTCGTGTTCTCGACGCTCCACACGAACGACGCGCCGAGCGCGGTCACGCGCCTCGTGGACATGGGCGTCGAGCCGTTCCTCGTGGCCTCGTCCCTCGCGGCCGTCCTCGCGCAGCGCCTCGTGCGCGTGCTCTGCCCGGAGTGCAAGGAGCCCTGGGTCCCGACCGCGGCCCAGCTCGCCGAGATCGGCGTCCAGGGCGGGGGAGCGACGCAGGTCTACCGGCCGAAGGGCTGCGCGCGCTGCAACCACACCGGCTACCGCGGTCGCCTCGGGATCTTCGAGCTGATGCTGATCGACGACGACCTGCGCGCCTTCGTGACGCAGAACGTCGACTCGAAGACGATCAAGCGGCGGGCCGTCGAGAAGGGCATGCGCACCCTGCGGGCCGACGGGGCCCGCAAGGTGCTCGAGGGGCTCACGTCCATCGCCGAGGTCCTGCGCGCGACCGAGGACGAGGGCGTCGTCGAGCAGATCTGATGCCGGTCTACGCCTACAAGGGGATGACGAGCGCCGGGCGCGCCACGCGCGGCTTCGTCGATGCCGACAGCCCGCGCGCGGCGCGGGCGAAGCTGCGTCGCGACGGCGTGTTCCCGACGGAGCTCGCCGAGGGCGCGGAGGAGACCAAGGCCGGCGCCACGAAGCCGAGCGCCCTCGCCGGCGCCCTGCCCTTCCTGCGGCGCATCGCGCCGATGGACCTCGCCCTGGCGACGCGGCAGCTCGCGACGCTCGTCGGAGCGAGCGTGCCCCTGGTGGAGGCGCTCGGCGCCCTCTCGCAGCAGGTCGAGAGCGCGCGCCTGAAGGGCGTCCTCGGCCAGGTCCGCGACCGCGTGAACGAGGGCGCTTCGCTCGCCGACGCCATGGCCCAGTCGGGCGTGTTCTCCGACCTGTACGTGAGCATGGTGCGTGCGGGGGAGGCGGGCGGCGCCCTGGAGCAGGTCCTCGACCGGCTGGCCGACTACCTCGAGAGCCAGGTGCGGCTGCGGAACAAGGTCACCTCGATCCTCATCTATCCCAGCGTGATGTTCGTCTTCGCCATGGTGGTCGTGGCGGCGCTCGTGACCTTCGTGCTGCCGCAGATCACCGAGCTCTTGACGAACCTGAAGCAGGAGCTCCCCTGGTACACGAAGGCGATCATCGGCGGCTCGAAGGTGGTGCGGGGGTGGTGGTGGCTGATCGCCCTGGTGGCCGTCTCCGTCGTCGTGGGCGTGCGCGCGACGCTCCGCACCGCGCGCGGCCGGGCGACCTGGGACGCCTGGAAGCTCCGCCTGCCGGTCGTCGGGAAGGTCGCCCGGATCCTCGCGATCGCCCGCTTCACGCGCACCCTCTCGACGCTCCTCGCGGGCGGGATCCCGATCGTGAAGGCCCTCGGGATCGCGAAGCACGTCGCGAACAACGTGGTGATCGGAGAGGCGATCGACGCGGCGAGCGAGAGCATCACGGGCGGCAGCTCGCTTGCGAAGCCGCTGCGCGCCTCCGGCCAGTTCCCGCCGCTCGTGACCCACATGGTCGAAGTCGGCGAGCAGAGCGGAGAGCTCGAGCCGATGCTCGCCAAGGTCGCCGAGAACTACGACGAGCAGGTCGAGACCACGATGACGCGTCTCACCGCATTGCTCGAGCCGCTCTTGATCCTGCTCATGGTCGGAATCGTCGTCGTCATCATCCTCGCGACGCTCGTGCCGCTCCTTCAGGTCACGAGCTCGCTCAAATGATCGGGGGTTCGCTCGTGGAGAATCGCCAGCACGGATTCACGCTGATCGAGATCATGGCCGTGGTGCTCATCATCGGGCTGCTCGGCGGGATCGTCGGCGCGGTCGTGTTCGCGCAGGTCGACAAGGCCCGCGTCACCACCGCCAAGGTCCAGGTGAAGGCCTTCGAGGAAGCGCTCGACGCCTATCGCATGGACAACGGGAAGTACCCGACGAGCGAGCAGGGCCTGCAGGCGCTGGTGCAGAAGCCGACCTCCGAGCCGGTACCGAAGCGCTGGCAGCCCGAGGGCTATCTGCCCGGCGGGCGTGTCCCGAACGATCCCTGGGACAACGCCTATCAGTATCAGAGCCCGGGCACGCACAATCCCTACTCGTTCGACCTCTGGTCGCTCGGCGCCGACGGCCAGCCGGGGGGCAGCGGTGTGGACGCGGACCACGGCAACTGGCCCAGCGAGGACGACGCCTCCTGAGGCCGGCCCGCCGACACGCGCGCGCGGCGGCGCTCGCCCGGCGTCACGCAGGCGACCCTCGGCCCGCGGAACGCGCCTTCACCCTGCTGGAGCTGCTCGCGGTCGTCGCGCTCTTCCTGCTCCTCGGCGCGGTGGTCGTGCCGCGGATCGGGATGTTCCGCGGGCGCGCGCTGCGCGAGCAGGGCGAGCAGCTCGCCGCCGACCTCGAGCTCGCCCGCACCCGCTCGGAGATCCTGGGCGTGCCGCACCGCGTGCTGCTCGACCTCGACGGCCGGGCCTGGCGCATGGAGTGGCTCGTCACCGAGGCCGAGGCGCGCGGCGAAGTCACACCGGACAGCGTCGCGCCCGTGAGCACCGACGAGCATCTCGACCTCGCGCCGCCGCGGGGCGAGACGCCCGAGTTCCGGCCGGTGCCGCTGACCTTCGGCCAGACCTCCCTGCTCGACGAGCACGTGGCGGCGCTGCGCGTCGAGACCTCCGGGGGTCCTCTCGTCCACGGGGCGGTGTCGATCGAGTTCGAACGCGACGGCTCCGTCGAGCCGGTCGCGGTCGTGCTCTCGGACGACGACGGCCACGCCGTGGTGCTCGAGGTCGAGGCGCTCGAGGACGAAGTGCAGGTGCGCGACCGTGAGCGCTAGGTCGCGCACGCGCGCCTTCACGCTGCTCGAGACCCTCGCCGCCGTCGCGGTGCTCGCCCTCGTCTACGTGACCCTCGCGCGCGTCGGGATGACGGGGCTCGCCGCCGAGGGCGGCGCCGACCGACGCCTGCGCGCGGCCCTCGCCGCCGACGAGCGCATCATGGAGCTCGAGGCGGAGCTCGAGGCCGGCCGCACCCTTCCCCTCGGCGACACCGAGGAGACGAGCGGCGACTTCGCCGTGCACGTCTCGGTGACGCCCCTCGACCTCGCCTTGCCCGGGCCTCCCGAGGCCGTCGGGAAGCGCCTGCGGGACGTGAAGGGCGCCGCCGACGTCGCTCGCGCGGCGGCCGGCAAGCTCCCGCAGGCGTCCCTCTTCGCCGGCGCCGCGCCGGGCCAGCCCGGCCCCGGGCGCCACGTCACCGTGCGCGTCCAGTGGGCCGAAGGGGCGGGGGAGGCCTCGGTCGTGCGCGAGAGCTACGGCCTCGACCTCGAGGTGGCGAAGCCGATCCTCGACGCCCTCGACGCGGCGACCAAGGCGGAGGGCGCGAAGAACGGCGCCGAGACGCCCGCCGGCGCGACGCCGCAGACGAACAACCCTGCCTTCCCTTCCTCGCCTTCCAGGAGCGGCTCCTCCGATCCCAACGGGCCGCCGTCGGACGCGCAGCGCGAGATCGAGCCGTGACGCTCCCCTCCCGTCGCCGCTCCCGCGCGGGCTTCACGCTGCTCGAGATGATGGCCGTCATCCTCCTCGTCTCGATCGTCTTCTTCGTCGCGGTGGACTTCTACCGCCAGCTCACGCGGGCGAGCGCCCATGCGGCCGACCTGACGCGCAACGCGCGACGGGCCGTCGCGCTCGCGGACCGCATGGCGCTCGACCTCGAGGCCTCGATGCTCCTGAAGAAGCCCAAGGACGTGGACCCGCTCCAGCATCCGTGGCTCTTCCTCGGCGCGGCGGAGCCGGGCAGCGCCAGCTCCGACCGCATGAAGTTCGTGACGCGCAGCGCGAACCCGCGCACCACGGCGGGGGCGGAGTCCGACCTCCAGATGGTCGCGTGGCTCGCGACACCGGCGGACGACGGCAGCCTCGAGGTGCGGCGCTGGTCGGCGCCGCGGCTGCCGGAAGGCCTCGACCGCGACTTCCCGCCGGTGGAGGACGCCTACCTCGTGGCGCGCGGCCTCGCCGCCTTCGGCGTGCGCTTCCTCGACGAGAACGGCGAGTGGAAGCCGAGCTGGGACTCGTCCGAGCTCGTCGACGCCGACAAGCTCCCCCTCGCCGTGGAGATCACCCTCGCCTTCGCGCCGCCCGAGCCGGCGGTCGCGACCGCCGACGCGGCCGCGGCCGAGCCCGAGGTCTACACCCGTCGCGTCCTGCTCCCGCTCCGCGCGCTCGACCTGAAGCAGCTCATCACGGGACAGGAAGAGGAGAAGGACGCGACACAGGACAAGGACAAAGACGAGGACGATCGGAAGAGCGGGCACGGCGGAAAGGAGGAGGCGCAGGCGTGCGTCACCGTCCAGCAGTGCCTCGAGAAGAACCCGCAGGCGGCCGCGGCCGCGGCCGAGCATGGGCTCTCGGAGGTGCTCCAGTCGATCGGCGACCAGTGCTTCTCGGCGGTCGCGGGCAGCCTGCCGCCGGGCCTCTCGCTGCAGGGCTGCGAATGAGGCGGGAGAGGCGCGAAGAGCGACGCGGCGGCTTCATCCTGATGGTGGTGCTCGTCTTCATCCTGCTGCTCGTGGGCGCGACCGCCACCTTCCTGCGTCGGGCGAGCGTCGACGCGGCCGTGATCCGCCATCGCGACGCCGCCGCCGAGGCCGAGGCCGCCGCGCGGGGCGGCGTGCGCCTCGCGATCACGCTCCTGCTCGAGGACAAGCTGCAGGAGCAGACGAGCGGCCTCGCGAGCGACACCGCCTTCGACGTCTGGGCGCGGGCGAGCGCGATGGACCTCCCCTTCGGCGAGGACGTGCAGCTCCGGCTGCGGATCGAGGACGCCGGCGCGCGCCTGAACCTGAACGCCATGGTGGACAAGGGCGTCGCCGTGAAGGAGGCCGAGATCTTCCTGACGGCCTTCTTCCAGCGCGTGATCGAGGAGATGGGCGCCCACCGGGGCGCCTACGACGCGGCCAGCCTGGCCGAGAACCTGCTCGACTACCTCGACGCGGACGAGGTGCGGCAGAAGGGCGGGAGCGAGGACGACGCCTACGCGAGCCGCACGCCCCCGCAGCGCCCCGCGAACCGGCCGCTCCTCTCGGTCGACGAGCTCCGCCAGGTGGAGGGCTTCGATGCGGCGTTCGTCGACGCGCTCCGCCCCTACGTCACGGTGTTCCCGTACGGCCGAGGCGGCGGCATCAACCTCAACACCGCGCCGCCCCACGTCCTGGCGCTGCTCTTCCATGGCACCGCCGGGCAGTTCCGGTTCGCCGACGAGGACACGGTGCGGGCGATCCTGAAGGCGCGCGAGCAGGGCGAGGTGATCTGCCCTCCGGATGCCTCGAACCCGATCTGTGTGGCCCAGGGCGAGGTGATCGAGGGCACGATCTTCCCGCCGCCGACCTTCGCGACCAACGTCTTCACGGTGCACTCGGAGGCGCGCGTCGGCGAGGTCCGCCGCACGATCGAGGCGGTGGTGGACCGCTCGAAGCCCTCCGAGCCGCAGCTGCTATTCTGGCGCGTCCTGTGAGCGGCGGACCGACGAGAGGGCCGAGACGAGGGATGGATCTCCAGCTCCGACGCGTGCTCGGCCTCGATCTCGGGAGCCACACCGTGAAGGCGGTGGAGCTCCGCCAGACGCTGCGCGGCATCGAGATCGGCCAGCTCCGCGCTCTTCCACGCGAGGGCGAGGCGCCGGGCGTCGACGCGCCCTCGGCGGACGAGGCGCCGGACGAGGCGCTCGCGCGCCGCCTGCGCCAGCTCGTGGCGCTGCACCAGCTCCCGACCGATCCCGTCGTGACCGCGCTCGCGTCCGATCGCGTCACGAGCCGCCGCCTCTCGTTCCCGTTCCGGGACCGGCGGCGTCTCGCCCAGGCGGTGCCGTTCGAGGTCGAAGCGGAGCTCCCGTTCGCGCTCGAGGACGTGCTCGTCGACTGGGAGATCCTCGGCGGAGATCGGACGCGCGCCGACGTGCTCGTCCTGGTCGCGCCGCGCGCGGAGGTCTCCGCGACGCTCGAACGCCTGCGCGCCGTCGGCCTCGAGCCGCGCATCCTCGAAGCCGAGGGGCACGCCCTCGGCAATCTCGTCGCGCTCTTCCCGCAGCCCGGCGTGCGCCTCTTCGCCGACGTGGGACACCGCAAGACGACGCTCGCCCTGGCCGCCGAAGGCCGCATCCTGGCGATTCGCGCCGTCCCGCTCGGAGGGCTCCACCTGACGCGCGCGCTCGCCGCCGAGCGGGGCATCCCCTTCGAGCAGGCCGAGCGCGCGAAGTGCGAGCAGGGTCTCCTCGCGCGGCGGGGCAGCGCGGGCGAGCTCGAGTGCAGCTCACCGGCGGCGCGCGGCGTCCTCGAGCGGCTCGCGCTGGAGATCGTGCGCACGATCGGCGCGAGCGAGCCGGCGCTCGCCCCCCTCGGCACGGCGCTCGAGAGCGTCGTCCTGCTGGGCGGAACCGCGCGCCTGCCCCACCTCGACGCGTTCCTGGCCGAGCGCACGGGCTTCCCGGCGCAGCGCTTCGCGTTCCCGCCCGGCGCCGCGGGCAGCGCCCTCGTCGCCGGCGGCGACCCGCTGCTCTTCGCCCCGGCCGTCGCCCTCGCCTTGCGGGGATCGCTGCAGGCCCGGACGCGTACGGACTTCCGGCGCGAAGAGTTCGCCTGGCGCCGCGATCTCTCGGGCATCGGCCGGGAGTTCCGCAGCACGGCCTGGCTCGCCGCCCTCGCGGCCGGCCTCGGCGTGATCCTGCTCGGCACCTCGTACCTGTCGCAGTCGGTCCGCGTGCGAGGGCTCGATGCACAGCTCGCGAGCGTCTACAGCGCGGCGTTCCCGGGACAGCCCGTGCCGGGCGATCCCGTGGCGGCGATGCGCGAGGCGGTGCGCTCGGCCCACGAGCGGGCCGACGCCCTGGGCGTGTATCGCGGAAACCTCTCCGCCCTCGACCTCCTGACCGAGATCTCGGCGCGCGTGCCGCAGGATCTCGAGGTCGTGTTCGAGGAGCTCGCGATCGATCGACAAGTCGTGCGGATCCGCGGCTTCACCAAGAGCTTCGAGGCGGTGGATCGCCTGCGCAGCGAGCTCTCGGGCTTCGAGCCGTTCTCGGAGATCCAGGTGAGCGAGATCAAGGACGACGCGAAGCGCGGGGGCAAGAGCTTCAGCGTGACGATCAGCCTGGCGAAGCGCGGGGAGGACGCGTGAGCGCGCTGATCGCCCGCCTGCGCGACCTCTTCGAGAACCTCTCGCCGCGCGAGCGCCTGCTCGTGGGTGGCGTGGGCGGCCTGCTCGGCCTGCTCCTCGCCTGGGCGCTGCTGCTCAATCCCGTGCTCTCGGCCCAACGCCGGGCGAGCCTGCGCGTCGCCACGGCGGAGCAGGAGATCCAGACCCTCGCCCGCATGAAGGGCGACCTCGACGAGGTGAACGGTCGGCTCGCGCGCGTCGAGGGCCGGATCGCGCAGGGTCCCCAGGGAAACATCTTCACCACGCTCGAGAGCCTCGCGCGCCAGTCGGCGGTCAAGGTCGAGTCGATGGAGCCCCAGGCCGCGCCGACCACCGGGCGCTACCGCGAGACCAAGGTGCAGGTGACGCTGAAGGGCGTCACGCTCCCGCAGGTCGTGAGCTACCTCTCCGGGATCGAGAGCGCGGCGCAGCCCCTCTCCGTCAAGAGCCTCCGCATGCGGACGCGCCAGGACAAGCCCGAGCTCCTCGACGTCACCTTCACCGTCTCCTCGTTCGAGGTGGCCGGATGAGCGCCGCGAGCGTGGCCGGGGAGCCCGAGCTCCCGCGCTGGGCGCGGCGCTTCGCGATCCCGCTCGGCTGCCTCGTGCTCACGACGGTCTTCTTCGTGGCCGGGCTGCCGCGCGATCGGATCGGCGCCTACGCGACCTCCAAGATCCAAGCGGCGACGGGCGCGCAGGTGACGATCCGCGAGCTCGGCCTCGGGCTCTCCGTTCCGCCCGCGCTCTCCGCGGAAGGCGTGTCGCTGCGCTTCGGCGACGCCGCACCGGTCGAGCTCACGCGCGCCCGCGTCCGTCCGGCGTGGTCGCTCTCGTGGCTGCGCCTGCGACCCGCCTTCGTGGTGTCGGTCGCGGGGCCCCTCGGCGAGGCCGACGGCACGCTGACGATCGGCGACGAGCCGGGCTTCGACGGATCCGTCGCGCGGATCGATCTCGCGAAGCTCCCGCTCGGGGGCGTCCTCCAGGGTGCGAGCGTCGACGGCACCGCGAGCGCGACGGGCGACCTGCGTCGCACCGCGGCCGGGCCCCGCGGCGAGCTCCGGCTCGAGGCTCGCAACGGCTCGCTCTCGCTCCCGAACCTGCCGATCGCCCTGCCCTACGCGTCGCTCCGCGGAACGCTCCGCTTCACGGACGCCCACGCCCTCGAGCTCGAGGCGGTGGCCGTCGACGGTCCGCTGGTCGCGGGAACCGTCTCGGGCTCGATCGGCCACGCGGCCATCGCCAACGACGCGGCGCTCGACCTGCACATCCACGTCGAGGCGCGGCAGGAGTCGCTCCGTCCGCTGCTCGCGGCGCAGGGCCTGCGCCTCGGCCCCGACGGCAGCGCCGACGTCACGCTGTCGGGCAGCCTCGCGGCGCCGAGCGTGCGCTAGTCGCGATGGCGGCGCGCCCCGAATCCCTCCAGTCGCTCCAGAAGGTCTTCAAGACCCTGTCGGATCCGACGCGGCTGCGGATCCTCGCGCTCCTCGAGCGCGAGGAGCTCGCGGTGCAGGACCTGATGCAGGTGCTCGGCATGGCGCAGTCGCGCGTCTCGCGCCACCTCGCCATCCTGCGCGGCGCCGGGCTCTTGCGCGACCGTCGCGACGGGACCTTCGTCTACTACCGCTTCTCGCCGCCCGAGAGCGGGATCTGGCGCGAGGGCTGGGATCTCTCGCGGCGCGCCTTCGCGCCCGCCGGGCGCCTCGACGCGACACTCGAGCGCGACGCCGCCGCGCTCGCACGCGTGCTCGAGGCGCGCGCCGCCCGCACGCGCGCCTTCTTCGACGCCGTCGGCCCCGAGTGGGACGCGCTGCGCAAGGTCTTCAACGACGAGGCCCTGCGCGCGGGCGCGATCGCCCGCCTCGTGCAGCCGGGCCTGCGCGTGGCCGACGTCGGGACGGGCACCGGGATCCTCGCCCTCGAGCTCGCGCGCCTCGGCCTCTCGGTCGTCGCCGTCGACCACTCGCCGCGCATGCTCGACGCCGCGCGCGCGAAGCTCGCCGAGGCGGGCGTCGTGGGCGTGGACCTGCGCCGCGGCGAGGCGAGCGCGCTCCCCCTGGCCGACTCCGAGGTGGACGCCGCCGTCGCCCACATGGTGCTCCACTACCTGCCGTCGCCGGGCGACGCGATCCGCGAGATGGCGCGCGTCGTGCGGCCCGGCGGCGCCGTCGTGGTCGTCGACTTCGTGCGCCACGAGCACGAGTGGATGCGCGACGAGCTCGGCGTGCTCTGGCTCGGCTTCTCGGAGCCCGAGGTGCGCGGCTGGTTCGCGGACGCAGGCCTCGAGGGCTTCCGCCTCGACGCGATCGCCGCGCCGGCGCCCGCCCGCGACCTCCCCGCGAGCTTCATCGCGAGCGGCCGGCGCGCGCGCTGAGCGCGGGCCACGTGCCACCCCATCCGATGGTCGGCCCGCTGCGCGCCCTGCTCTTCGACGCCGCCGGCACCCTGATCCGCCTGCGCGAGCCCGTGGGCGAGACCTATGCGCGCCTCGCCCGCCGCTTCGGCGTGTCGCTCCCGGCGGGCCACGTCGACGACGCCTTCCGCCGCGTCTTCCGCCAGATGCCGCCCATGGTGTTCGCGGGCGAGCCGCCCGCGCGCACGGCCGAGCTCGAGCGCGGCTTCTGGCGCGAGCTCGTGCGACGGACGTTCCGGGCTGCGGACGGCACGGCCGTGTTCAGCGACTTCGACGCGTACTTCGACGCGCTCTGGCGTCACTTCGCCGACCCCGCGGCCTGGGAGGCGATGCCCGGCGCCCACGAGGCGCTTCGCGCGCTGCGCGCGCGGGGGCTCCGGCTGGGCGTTCTCTCGAACTTCGACGGCCGGCTGCCCGGGCTCCTCGCGGGCCTCGGCCTCGCCGCGAGCTTCGAGCTCGTCGTGCTGCCCCGCGACGCGGGCGCCGCGAAGCCGGACCCGCGCATCTTCGCCTTCGCCCTGGCCCGGCTCGGCGTCGCCCCCGCGGAAGCCGTCTACGTGGGGGACGACGCCGACGACGACGTCGCCGGCGCCGCCGCCGCGGGCCTGCGCGCGATCCACGTCGCGTCGCTTGCTACGCTGGCCGAGCTGCCCCAAAGGATCGACGCCCTCGCAAAGGAGGCCTCCGCATGAGCGAGCCCGTGGCCCCCCTCGAGTTCTTCCGCGATCGCTTCGGCGTCGACGACCGCAGCGTCGCGGCGACCCTCGGCACCGCCCTCGAGCGGCGCGTCGACCACGCCGACCTCTTCTTCGAGTACGCCACCTCCGATTCCGTCTCCCTCGAGGAAGGTCTCGTGAAGTCCGGCGATCGTCATCTCACCCAGGGCGCCGGGGTCCGGGTGCAGAGCGGCGAGCGCCAGGGCTACGCCCACTCCGACGAGATCACCCTCGAGAGCCTCCGGCTCGCGGCGGGCGCGGCGCGCGCCATCTCCGAGAGCGCGTCGCATCCCGGCGCCGTCGCGGTCCACGCCGCTCGCCCCGCGCGCGATCTCTATCCCGTGGCCCTCGCTCCGACGGACGTGCCCGTGGAGCAGAAGGTCGGCCTGCTCGGCGAGATCGACGCCTACGCGCGGAGCCGCGACGCGCGCGTGAAGCAGGTGATGGCGAGCGTCGTGTCGCAGCACCGTGTCGTGCTGGTGGCCGCGAGCGACGGCACGCTGGTCGGCGACGTGCGGCCCCTCGTGCGCCTGAACGTGCAGGTGATCGCCGCGGACGGCGCACGCCGGGAGATCGGCTACCAGGGCATGGGCGGGCGCTACGAGCTCGCGCGCCTGCTCGATCCCGCCTCCTGGCGCCCCCTGGTCGACGAGGCGGTGCGCAGCGCCCTCCTGAACCTCGACGCGCGGGCGTGTCCGGCCGGGACGATGGACGTCGTGCTCGGGCCGGGCTGGCCCGGCGTGCTGCTGCACGAGGCCGTGGGCCACGGCCTCGAGGGCGACTTCAACCGCAAGAAGACGAGCGCCTTCAGCGATCGGATCGGCGAGCGCGTGGCGGCACCGGGCGTCACGGTGGTCGACGACGGAACGATCGCGGAGCGCCGCGGGTCGCTGAACGTCGACGACGAGGGCACGCCGACGCAGCGCAACGTCCTGATCGAGGACGGCATCCTGCGCGGCTACCTGCAGGATCGGCTGAACGCGCGGCTCATGGGCGTGGCGCCGACGGGCAACGGCCGTCGCGAGAGCTACGCGCACCTGCCGATGCCGCGCATGACCAACACCTTCATGCTCGCGGGCCAGGACGATCCCGCGGACATCCTGCGCAGCGTCACGCGCGGGCTCTACGCGGTCTCCTTCGCCGGCGGCCAGGTCGACATCACGAGCGGCAAGTTCGTGTTCAGCGCGAACGAGGCGTACCTGATCGAGGACGGGAAGCTCGGCGCCCCGGTGAAGGGCGCGACCTTGATCGGGAGCGGACCGGAGTCGCTGCTGCGCGTCTCGCGGATCGGCAACGACCTCGCGCTCGACCGCGGTGTCGGCACCTGCGGGAAGGACGGACAGAGCGTGCCCGTCGGCGTCGGCATGCCGACGATCCGGCTCGACGCCATCACGGTCGGAGGCACGAAGGCGTGAGCGCGCCGGATCTCGTGCTCGTGATCGACCGCGCCCTCGCGCGGGTGCGCTCCCGGGGCGCCGTCGCCGCCGACGCGGTCTGCATCGAGAGCGACGGCCTCGAGGCCCGGGTGCGCGACCGGGAGATCGACTTCGTGAGCCAGGCGCGAGAGCGCACGCTCGGGATCCGCGCCTTCGTGGACGGCCCCGGAGGCCTGCGCTCGGCGGTCACGTCGACGAGCGACCTCTCGCCCGACGCCGTCGATCGCATGGGCGACGAGACGGTCGCCCTCGCCCGCGCGACGGCGCCCGATCCCACCGCCGGCCTCCCCGACGGCGGGTTCGCGACGGATCGGCCCGATCTCCGGCTCCTCGAGGCCCACGACCGCGAGGTGCCGATCGAGGCGCGGATCGAGACGGCGCGCCGGGCCGAGGCCGCGGCCCGTGCGGTCGACGCGCGGATCGTGAACAGCGAGGGCTCCCAGGTCACGACGGGCTTCCGCCGGGTCGCCTACGGCAACAGCGCCTCGTTCCGAGGAAGCTACGAGAGCGCGAGCCACGGCCTCTTCGCCGAGCCGATCGCCCGCGAGGACGGGCGCATGCAGCGCGACTACTGGATGACCGCAGCGCGGCGCCTGGCCGATCTCGAGGCGCCCGAGTCCGTCGGCCGTCGCGCGGCGGAGCGCGCCGTGCGCCGCCTCGGGGCGAGGCGCGTGCCGACGTGCGAGGTGCCCGTGATCTTCGATCCGCTGACGGCGCGGAGCCTGCTCGGGCACCTCGCGGGCTGCGTCTCGGGCTACTCGATCTACCGGGAGAGCTCCTTCCTGCGCGAGAAGATGGGCGAGCCGATCGCGAGCGAGCTCGTGAGCGTGATCGACGACGGGCGTCTCCCGGGCGGCCTCGGGAGCCGGCCCTTCGACGGCGAGGGACAGCCCACGCGCCGCAACGCGATCGTGGAGAAGGGACGGCTCAAGACGTGGCTCCTCGACTCCTACTCCGGCCGCAAGCTCGGGCTCCCGAGCACGGGCAACGCCTCGCGGGGCGCGGCGAGCGCGCCGGGCGTCGGCACCACGAACCTCTGGCTCGAGCCGGGGACGCTCTCGCTCGACGAGATCGTCGGGCGCACCGAGCGCGGCCTGCTCGTGACGGAGCTCATCGGCCAGGGCTTCCAGCCCGTGACCGGCGACTACTCGCGCGGGGCCGCGGGCCTGTGGATCGAAGGCGGCCGCATCGCCCATCCCGTCGAGGAGATCACGATCGCGGGGAACCTCGGCGAGATGCTGCGTGCGATCGATCTCGTGGGCAGCGATCTCCTGTGGCTCGGCGCGACTGCAGCGCCGAGCGTGCGCGTCGCGCGCATGACCGTCGCCGGGGAGTAGCGGTGGGAGCGGCGGCGGCGCCGAACGTGATGATCGGCCTCGCGATGCCGGAGCTCGACGTCTGGTCGCCCCGCGTCACGGTCGCGCTCGGCATGAACCCCGGCCTCTTCACCGGCCCGGGCACCAACACCTACCTCGTGGGCACGGGCCGACGGCGCATCCTGCTCGACACCGGCCAGGGCGCCGGGGCCTACCTGCCCGTGCTCGAGCGCGCGATGGCGCGGGCGGGCTGTGACGGGCTGCAGGAGATCGTGCTGACCCACGGCCACCCCGACCACATCGGCGGCGTCGCGCAGGTGGTCGAGCGCTTCGGACCGCTCCGTGTGTCGAAGCTCGCGGCCGCCGAGGACGCCGGGTGCCCCGTGGCGCTCTCGGCGCTGCGCGAGGGAGACGTGGTCGAGACCGAGGGCGCGCGCCTGCGCGCGGTGTTCGCGCCGGGCCACGCGGAGGACCACCTCTGCTTCGTGCTCGAGGAGGAGAACGCGCTCTTCTCCGGCGACAACGTCCTCGGCGTCGGCACGACGGTGATCCCGACGCGCGGCGGCGACCTGCGCGACTACCTCGCGAGCCTCGAGAAGCTCCTCGCCCTCGCGCCGGGCCGGATCTATCCCGCCCACGGCCCGAAGATCGAGGACGGCCCGGCGAAGCTCCGCGAGTACCTCGCCCATCGCCGTCACCGCGAGGAGCAGATCGTCGCAGCCCTGGCCGAGATCGGGCCCGCGCGACCGCCGGAGCTCGTGGCGCGGATCTACACCGACGTGCCCAAGGCGCTCCACGACGCGGCGGCGGAGTCGGTCACGGCGCACCTCGTGAAGCTCGAGCGCGAGGGCCGTGCGCACCCGATCGACGGCGGAGCCGCCGGCCCGCGCGCTGCGCGCTGGGTCCTCCGCTAGGCGGCGCCATGGCCCATCCGATCCTCGCGCGCCTGCGGCATCCCGATCCGACGGAGCGTCGGGCCGCCTGCCTCGCGGCGCCGGAGGATCCCGCGGCCACGCTGCTCCTCGACGCGCTGGGCGAGACCCTCGGCGATCCGGTGAAGTCGGTCTCGCGGGCCGCGAGCGACGCGCTGGCCGCGATCGGACGGCGCGAGCGCCACGTCGAGACGGTGCTGCGCACGGCGCTCCGCAGCGACTCTCCGGGGCGTCGCTTCGCAGCGGCCTACACGAGCGTGCGGCTCGGGCCGCCCACGCCGACGCTCCTGCCGGCGCTCGTCGACGCGCTCGCGAGCCCGGACGGCGACGTGCGCTGGTCGGCGGCGCGCATGCTCGTCGACCTCGGCCGCCTCCACGGCGAGGTGCTGGGCGTGCTGGTCGGGCTCGTGCGCGCCGGCGATGCGCCCGTGGTCCGGCGCATGGCGTCCTTCGCCCTGCGCGAGCTCGCGCCGGACCGCCCGGAGGCGGCGCGCGTGCTGGTCGACGGAACGCGCGACAGCGCGGTGCACGTGCGGCGCGCCGCCTTCTCCGCGCTGGCCTCGCTGCTCGATCCGCCGCCCGAGGTCTCCGCGCGCCTGCTCGAGGCCGTCGAGCACGAGCCCGACCTCGCGTGTCGGCGGATCGCCGCCGTGGCCCTGGGCGAGCTCGGGATCTCGAGCCCCGGCTCGCTCGCCCCGGACTTCCGCGCGCGCCTCGAGCGGCTCGCCGCCGACGCGGACGACCCCGACCTGCGACGTGCCGCCGAGCGAGCGCTGCTGCGCCTCGCGCGCCCGCCGGACGCGGGGCCGAGCGACTCGAGGAGGAGCGGATGAGCGAGCCCGCACGCTGCGTGATCGTGACCGGCGGCACCGGCGCCCTCGGCGCCGCCGTGGTCCGCGCGTTCCTGGGAGAGGGCGCTCGCGTCGTCGTGCCGTGGATCGTCGCGGGCGAGCGCGAGCGCGTGGCCGCGGCGGAGGCGGACGCCCTCTCCGCCGGCCGGCTCGTGCTGCTCGAGGCCGACGTGGCGGACGAGGCGGGCGCGGCGAGCGTGGTCCGCGCCGCGGGCGAGCCCGCGGTCCTGGTGAACGGCGTCGGCGGATTCGCGGCGGGCGCCGTCCACGAGGCACCGCTCGCCGATCTCGACCGCCTGTGGCGGATGAACGTGCGCTCGCTCGTCGCCATGAGCCGCGCCGTCCTGCCGGGAATGATGGCGCGTCGCTCCGGCGTGATCCTGAACGTGGCGTCCCGCGCCGCCTTCGAGCGGCCCGGCGGGATCTCGGCGTACGTGGCCGCGAAGGCCGCGGTCGTGGCGCTCACGGAGACGATGCAGAAGGAGGTGGCGGCGACGGGCATCCGCGTGAACGCGATCGTCCCGACCACGATCGACACGCCCGCGAACCGCGCCGCCATGCCCGACGCGGACTCCTCCCTGTGGACGCCGCCCGCGCGGATCGCCGCGGTGCTGCGCTTCCTCGCGAGCGACGACGGCGCGACCGTCCGGGGAGGGCTCGTTCCGGTGTGACGCTGCCGCGCCCGCGCTGGCCTCGCGCGCGGATTCGAGTACAGTGCAAATCAGACGTTTTCGGTCCCACTTCGAGCGGACCACCACAATCGGATCCGCCGGAGTCGGATCCATCACCATCGGATGAACGGGAGACGCACGATGAGCATGATCGGACAGCCGGAGCCGGCCTGGACGGCGGCCGCCTACGTGAAGGGCGAGCAGAAGACGATCTCGAACAAGGACTACGCCGGGAAGTGGCACGTCCTCTACTGGTACCCGCTGGACTTCACCTTCGTCTGCCCGACGGAGATCCGCGGCTTCCAGGACCTCCTGGACGAGTTCAAGGACGACAAGGCCGAGGTGATCGGCGTCAGCACGGACTCGTTCTTCAGCCACAAGGCCTGGTTCGCCGACAAGAAGACCTTTCCGAAGGACATCACCCACCCCGTCATCGCCGACACGAACCATGCCGTGAGCCGCGCCTTCGGCGTGCTCAAGGAGGACATGGGCGTCGCCTTCCGGGCGACGGTCGTGGTCGACGACAAGGGCATCGTCCGCTCCGTCACGGTGAACGACCTCTCGGCGGGCCGCAGCCCGCAGGAGACGCTCCGCACGGTGCAGGCCCTCCAGAGCGGCGGCCTGTGCGGCGCGAACTGGAAGAAGGGCGACGCCTTCGTCGGCTGAGGCACGCTCGCATCCCACGCCGACGCGGGGGCCCTCGCGGCCCCCGCGTCCCGTTTCCGGGAGGCCCTCGTGAGCAAGCGACTGGAGATCCTCGAAGGGGACGCCTGGCAAGGCTTCACGCAGGCCCCCCTCGCCGTGCTGATGCTCGGCAAGTCCGACTGCGCGGCGTGCGGCGAATGGACCCGCGAGCTCGAGGACTTCCTCGCGACGGACGAGCGCTTCCGCGACGTGCGCTTCGGCAAGATCCTGCTCGACCAACGCGGTCTGGTGTCGTTCAAGCGCGCGAACCCCTGGATCGCCGAGCTCGAGACGCTCCCCTGGAACGTGATCTTCGTGAAGGGCGAGCGGGTGAAGTCGTGGGCGGGCGCCGGCATCGACCGGCTCGTGACGCGGCTCGAGCGCGCGCGCGAGGGCGCATAGATCCCGGCTCCCCGGCCTCGGCGCCCACCACGTCTGCGCCCCGGGAGCCGAGGCGCCGGCGCGGCGGCCGTCTCGCGGTGGCGGCCGCGCTGGTGCTGCTGTGCGGCGCCGGCCTCGAGGAGGCGGCGCGCCGCGAGCTCGGCCCCTTCTCGCCGGTCGAGGTCGTCCTGCCGAGCGGGGCGCGCCTCGCCTACGCGCCCTGCCCCTTCGACCCCGGCTTCCTCGCGCGCGCGAGCTGCGCGAGGCTCACGCCGAGCGACGGCGAGGGGCACGTCGCCGTCGTGATCCTCCACGCCTCTCCCCTCGCGCGTCGCCGGAGCCCCATCGTCTATCTGACGGGAGGGCCCGGACAGGCGGTCGGCCTCGATGCCGACGCGCTCGACGACTGGCGGAGCTGGCGCGAAGCCCTCGGCTGGAACGGCGATCTCGTGCTGCTCGACCCGCGCGGCACCGGCGAGTCGACGCCGCGGCTCGACTGCCCGGAGCTGCAGCGCGTGGTGCGCCAGGAGCTTCCCCACGCGCGGGAGCCGCACGAGACCTTCCCCGCGGAGGCCGTCGCCCTGGCGGCCTGCCGCGATCGGCTGACGGGCCTCGGCATCGACCTCCGGCGCTACACGACCAAGCGGAGCGGTGACGACGTGGCGGAGCTCCTCGACGCGCTGGGCGGCGACGAGTGGAACGTCTACGGCGTCTCCTACGGCACGCGCCTCGCGCTCCGCGTGCTGGCGGATCATCCCGAGCGGCTGCGGACCGTGATCCTCGACTCGACCTATCCGCCGCAGCAGGACTCCTTCACGACCTGGCCCGCCGTGCTCGACGGGGCCTTCGACACCCTGCTCCGAGGCTGTGCCGCGGACGATCGCTGTCACGCCGCCTTCCCGGACCTCGACGCAGAGCTCACGGCGCTCCTCGCCCGCGCGCGGGCCGAGCCGATCCACTTCCGCGTACCCGACCCCGACGGCGGCGCCGCGCTCGACGTCGCCGTCGACGACCACCGCCTCGTCGCCGTGCTGTTCGACGCGCTCTACCGCTGGGAGCGCATCGCCGAGATCCCGGCGCGCATCGCGCACGCCAAGGACGATCCCGTGGCCGCCCTGCAGCCCCTGGTCGAGGACTTCGTGGCCTCCCTGTTCGATCCCGACGCGAGCGACGGGAGCTTCTACGCGGTCGAGTGTCAGGACGAGCCCCCGCGGCCGCCGCGCGCGGCGTACCTCGCGCTCGCCGCGGCGCGGCCGCGCGTCACGCGCTACGTGCGCGACGACTGGGACGTCGACCCCTGTCGCGTGTTCGATCTGCCTGCCGCACCGCCTTCCGAGACGGCGCCCGTCTCCTCGTCGCTCCCCGTGCTGCTGCTCGCCGGCCAGTACGATCCGGTGACGCCCGTCGCCTGGGCGAAGGCCGCGGCCGAGACGCTGCCCCACGCAAAGCTCGTGGTGGTGCCCGGCATGGCCCATGGCGTGCTCGACGGCGACACGTGCGCGGCGGAGATCGCCCTGCGATTCCTGGAGGAGCCGGACAGGCGGCCGGTCGCGGGCTGCGAGGGCGAGCTCGCGGGCGCGGAGTTCGACACGCGCTTCGAAGACGTGAAGGCGAAGGACGACGCGCCGAGATAGCTCGTCGCGGCGGCGCTACTGGATGCGGCTGCGGCCGGCGAAGCCCTCGTCGTAGCCGTGGAAGTAGGCGAGCTCCGGCTCGGGCCACTTCCAGCAGAAGTACCCATTGCCGTTGTCGAAGTCGACGAGCCAGAGGCCCTTCACCTCGAGCCCCAGGGCCTCCATCTCGCGGGCCCAGCGCGAGACGATGCGATCCACCTCGGCCGCGATCGCCTCGCGCTGCGCGGCGTCGGGCGCCGCGCCCTCGGTCGCGAAGAGCCGCTCGGACTCGTGGACTGCGCGCTCGGTGCGCGAGCGCACGTCGGACATGAGCGCGCGCGCCGCGGCGAGCGTCCAGGCGCGACGGCCGGTCTCTTCCATGGCGCCGACGCTACCAGAGCCCGCGAGCGACCGGGCCTTGACCCGCGCGAGGTCGCCGGGTACCCCCCGCTCCCATGCCGACCCCGCCGTCCACCGAAGCGCCGACGCTCGTCCTGGCCAGCGCGTCGCCGCGGCGCCGCGAGCTCCTCGAGCGCGCGGGCGTGCGCTTCCGCGCGCGGGCCGCGGACGTCGACGAGAGCCCCCGTCCGGGCGAGCGCCCGACGGACCTCGTCGCGCGCCTCGCACGCGAGAAGGCGCTCGCCGTCGCGCTGGCGCTTCCCGCATCACCGCGCCGCGTGGTGCTCGGCGCCGACACGATCGTCGTGGTGGAGGGCGAGGTGGTCGGAAAGCCCGTCGATCCCGAGCACGCCGTGAAGCTCCTGCGCCGCCTCGTGGGGCGTCTGCACGAGGTGTGGACCGGCGTCGCGATCGTCGAGAGCGGCGGCGGCTTCCTCGGCGAACACCGCGTCTCGAGCCGGGTCGCGATGCGCGATGCGACGGAGCCGGAGATCCGGCGCTACGTCGCGACGGGCGAGCCCCTCGACAAGGCGGGCGCCTATGCCGCCCAGGGCGAGGGCCGGCGCTTCATCCTGCGCATCGAAGGCAGCGAGACGAACGTGATCGGGCTCCCGATGGACGAGACGCTCGCCCTGCTCGCCGAGGCCGGCATCGTGCCGGAACGCAGCGCGTGAGCGGCCCGGTCGCGGCGCGGCTCGACGCGCTCCGGCGGCGCATCGACGGCGCCGCGCGCCGCGCCGGTCGCGATCCGGCCGAGGTGACGCTCGTCGGCGTCTCGAAGCGCGTGCCGGCCGAGCGGGTCGTGGAGGCGATCGCGGCGGGCCTCGCGGACGTCGGGGAGAGCTACGTGCAGGAGGCGAAGGAGAAGCGCGCCACCGTGGAGAAGGCCCTCGCGGAGCGCGGCCTCGCGACGCCGCGCTGGCACGGCATCGGGCGTCTCCAGCGCAACAAGGCGCGGGACGCGGTCGTCGTCTTCGACGCGCTGCACTCGCTCGATCGGGAGGACCTCGCCCGCGAGCTCGATCTCCGGGCGACCCGCGCAGGCCGGCGGCTCGAGGTCCTGCTCCAGGTGAGCCTGTGCGGCGAGCCGCAGAAGGGCGGCGCGCCGTCCGAGGCGCTACCCGCGCTGCTCGAGGCCTGCGCCGGGCTCACCGCGCTCGAGGTGACGGGGCTGATGACGATTCCCGCGGCGGCATCCGACCCGGAGACCGCGCGCCCGGTCTTCGCGCGGCTGCGCGCGCTCGCTGCGGAGCTGCGCGCCGCACCCGGCGGCGCCGGCCTCAGGAAGCTCTCGATGGGAATGTCGGACGACTTCGAGCTGGCGATCGAGGAAGGCGCGACGCACGTTCGCGTCGGAACGGCCCTGTTCGGGCCGCGGGAGGGCTGAGGTGTCGTTCCAGGACCTCCGCGTGGGCTTCGTGGGTGGCGGCGCGATGGCCGAGGCGCTCCTCGGCGGGCTCCTCGCGGCCGGCCACGCGCCCGCGCGGCTGCGCGCCGCCGATCCCGATCCCGCACGCCGCAAGCGACTCGAGGAGCTCGGGGTCCCGGTCGGTGCGGAGAACGCCGAGGTCGTGCGGGCGAGCGATCTCGTGGTCCTCGCGGTGAAGCCGGGGATCGTGGGCCGGGCCTTGGCCGACGTCGTCTCCGCGCTCACGCCCGCCGAGTGCCTCCGGCCCTGCTACGTCTCCATCGCGGCCGGCGTGCCCCTGGCCGCCCTCGGGCGCTCCCTGCCGGAGGGCGCCCGGATCGTTCGCGCGATGCCGAACACGCCGGCCCTCGTCCGGGCGGGCGCCACCGCGTACTGCGCCAACGCCGCAGCGACGCCGACGGACCGTGCCGCGGCACGGGCGCTCTTCGAGACCGTGGGAAGCGCATGGGAGGCGCCGAGCGAGGGTCTCCTCGACGCCGTGACGGGCCTCTCGGGCAGCGGACCGGCCTACGTCTTCGTCTTCCTCGAGGCGCTCGGCGACGCCGGCGTGCGCGTGGGCCTGCCCCGCGAGGCCGCCTACCAGCTCGCGTTCCAGACCGTGCTCGGGGCGGCGAAGCTCGCGCTCGAATCGGGACGTCACCCCGCATCCTTGAAGGATCAGGTGACGTCTCCGGGAGGGACCACGATCGCGGGGCTCGAGCGGCTCGAGGCCCGGGGCTTCCGGGCGGCCGTGTACGAGGCGGTCGCGGCGGCGACGGCCCGCTCACGCGAGCTCGGCACCGCCTGATCGCTCCGGGGGACCCTCGAGGCGGGGTCCGTCTTCTCCCTCTCCCGCGTGAGGGAGATCACCGTTCAAGAAGCCCGGAGGTTCGGTCGATCTCCTGCACGAGCGCGGATCTGCGGAGGACCCATGCGGCTCACGCCCCTCGACATCCAGAACCATCGCTTCGCTGCGCGGATGCGCGGCGCGGATCCGGCGGAGGTCGAGTCGTTCCTGCGCCTCGTGTCGGCGGACTACGAGTCCCTCGTGCTCGAGAACGAGGCCCTGAAGGGCCGCTCCCACGACCTCGAGAAGCGCGTGGCGGAGCTCGAGGCCCAGGAGCGGATCCTGCGCGAAACGCTCGTGATGGCCCAGACGATCGCGGAGGACCTGAAGACCACGGCGGTGCGCGAGTCGGAGACGCTGATCGGCCAGGCCGAGGTGAAGGCCGAGAAGATCCTCGACGCGGCCCACCGGCGGGCTGCGAAGCTCGCCGAGGACATCCGCGAGATGAAGAGCCTGCGCAAGCGCCTCGCCGCGGCGGTGCGCACGACGATCGAGACCCACCTCGCCCTGCTCGAAGGCCTCGCCGACGAGCTGCCCGAGGACCCGCTCCTCGACGGCAAGGTCACCTACCTCGCCCGTCCGACCCCGCTCGCCGCCCAGGGTGGCGGGGGCGCTTGACGGATCCGCCCGCCGGCCTGAACGTTGGCCGCGCCGCGGGCGGGATCGTGTTCCGGATCCACGTCACGCCGCGGGCTCGGCGCCCGTCGGTCGGCGGCACACAGGGAGACGCGCTGCGCGTCGCGGTCTCGGCGCCCCCCGTCGAAGGGAAGGCGAACGCGGCCTGCGCGGCAGCGCTGGCCGAGGCGCTCGACGTGCCCCGGTCGTCCGTCCGGCTCGATCCCTCCGCTCGCGGGCGGCGCAAGCGGGTCGAGGTCGAGGGCGACGCGGCGGAGCTCGAGCGCCGGCTGCGCATTCTGGCCGAGCGGCCCTGAGCGGGGCCGCGAGGGAACAGGGAGCGGGGACATGCCCACCTACGAGTACCGCTGCGACAAGTGCGGCCACGAATTCGAGCGCGAGCAGCGCATCACCGAGGATCCCATCAAGAAGTGCCCGAGCTGCGGCGCGCTCAAGGCGAAGCGGATGATCTCCGCGACGAGCTTCGTGCTGAAGGGCGGCGGCTGGTACTCCGACCTCTACTCCTCGGGCGGCGCGAAGAAGAAGGGCGAGGCCGGCGGATCCGGCACCGGCTCGTCGGGAGCGAGCGAGTCGAGCTCGAGCGCCGGGTCCGGCGCGGGCTCGAGCTCCGACTCGGGCTCCGGCGGCTCGGGATCGAAGCCGAAGGGCTCGGGCTCGAAGGCCGACGCCGCGGCGTAGCGCCTCGCGCCCTTTTCGCCGCCTCGCCGTCCGGTATCCTGCGCGCCTTCCCGAGGAGGCCGCATGACGTCGGGCTCTCCCCCGAGCTCGCCCGCACCGCAGATCGCGACGCACGTCGTCGACGGCATGGCGCTGGCCCAGGAGCTGCGCGCCGAGATCGCCGCCGACGTCGCGAAGCTCGTGTCGCAGGGACGGCGGCCGCCCTGCCTCGCGGTCGTGCTCGTCGGCGACGATCCCGCGAGCCTCTCCTACATCAAGGGAAAGCGGCGCGCGTGCGAGCGTGCCGGCATCGCCTCGCGCGAGCACGATCTCCCCGCGACGGCGACCCAGGAAGACGTGATCGACGTCGTGTCGACGCTGAACCGCGACCCGCAGGTCGACGGCATCCTCGTGCAGCTCCCCCTGCCGAAGCCCCTCGATGCCACCGCCGTGACGGAGGCCGTGGATCCGGCGAAGGACGTGGACGGCCTCCACACCGTGAACGCCGGCCGCCTCCTCGCGGGGCTTCCGGGCCTTCGGCCGTGCACGCCCCTCGGAATCCTCGAGGTGCTCGACCGACGGCGCGTGCCGCTCGTCGGGGCCCACGCCGTGGTGATCGGGCGCAGCGCCCTCGTCGGGAAGCCCGTGGCCCTGCTCCTGCTCGAGCGCCACGCCACGGTCACGATCTGCCACTCGCGCACCCGCGACCTCGCCTCGGTGGTGCGGAGCGCCGACGTCGTGGTCGCCGCCGCCGGCAGCGCAGAGCTCGTGAAGGGCGACTGGATCCGCCCGGGCGCCGCGGTGATCGACATCGGCGTGAACGTGGTCGACGGCGTGCAGCGCGGCGACGTGGACTTCGACGCCGCGCTGGGCCGCGCCGCACTGATCACACCCTCGCGCGGCGGCGTGGGGCCGCTCACGATCACCATGCTGCTGCGCAACACGCTGTCGGCCTACCGGGCCCGGGTCGTGGGCGAGCGCCTCGGGTGACCGAGCTCCGGCGCACGCCCCTGGCCGACGCCCACCGGCGGCTCGGCGCGCGCATGGTGCCCTTCGCCGGCTTCGAGATGCCGGTCCAGTACACGTCGATCCTCGAGGAGCACCGCGCCGTCCGGGAGCGGGCCGGGCTCTTCGACGTGTCCCACATGGGGCAGATCCACGTGGCAGGCCCCGGGGCCCTCGCGACGACGGAGCGGCTCGTGACCTGCCCCGTCGCGACGCTCAAGCTCGGCCAGGTGCGCTACGGGCTCCTGTGCAACGAGCGCGGCGGCGTGGTCGACGACGTGACCGTCTACCGCCTCGCGGACGACGCCTTCTTCCTGTGCGTGAACGCCTCGAACGTCGAGAAGGACTTCGCATGGATGCGCGAGCACGCCGGCCCGGGCGCGCGGGTCGAGGACCGGAGCGCGCGCTTCGGGCTCCTCGCCCTCCAGGGCCCGCGCTCGGCGGACGTGCTGCGGGCCGTCTCGTCGCTGCCGCCGCCGGGGCTCCCGCGCTTCCGCTTCGTCGAGGGCGAGGTCGCGGGCGTGCACGTCCTCGCCTCGCGCACGGGCTACACCGGCTCCGACGGATTCGAGCTCTACGTCGAGGCCGCGCGCACCGAGACGCTGTGGAGCGCCCTGCTCGAGGCCGGGCGGCCCCTCGGGCTCCTCCCCGCCGGGCTCGGCGCGCGAGACACCCTGCGCCTCGAGGCGGCGCTCCCGCTCTACGGCCACGAGCTCGACGACGACACCTCGCCCCTCGAGGCCGGCCTCGACCGCTTCGTGAAGCTCGCGGCGGGCGGCTTCGTCGGGGCCGAGGCCCTGGCCGCGCTCGCGACGCGTGGCATTGCGCGCCGGCTCGCGGGCTTCGTGGTCGAGGACCGCAGCATCGCCCGCGCCGGCCACACGCTGCTCCACGACGGCGTCGACGTGGGCCGCGTGACGAGCGGCGCTCCGTCCCCGAGCCTCGGAAAGCCGATCGGGCTCGGCTACGTTCCGCCGCGCCTCGCGCAGCCGGGCACGGCCCTCGCCGTCGCGATCCGCGACCGCGCCGTGCCGGCCGTCGTGGTAGAAACTCCATTCGTGAAGTAACGAGATCGGACGGGTCGAAACGGAGCCGGGAGGGTTCGGTGGCCGAGTACGACATTCCCGACGACCGGCGCTACAGCCGGGAAGACGAGTGGGCGAGCTTCGAGGACGACCAGATCACCGTCGGCGTCACCGACTATGCGCAGAAGCAGCTCGGCGACGTCGTCTTCGTCGAGCTGCCGGCCGTCGGCACCGCCGTCGAGAAGGGCGAGCCCTTCGGCGTGATCGAGTCCGTGAAGGCCGTCTCGGATCTCTACGCCCCGGTCTCCGGCCAGGTGGTCGAGGTGAACACCGACCTCGTCGACCATCCGGAGCTCGTGAACGAGGATTGCTACGGCGACGGCTGGATGCTGACGATCGCCGTCGACGACAGATCCGACTACGACGCCCTCCTCGACGCCGCGGCCTACCGTCGTCACGTCGACGACCGGAAGACCTGACGAGCGAAGGGACGGCTTGCGCTACATCCCGCACACCGAAGCCGACGTCCGGCGCATGCTCGACGTGATCGGGGTCGAGTCCGTCGAGGCGCTGTTCGAGGACGTGCCCCGCGGACTGCGCCTCGGTCGCCCCCTCGAGGTGCCGGCGGCCGCGAGCGAGCACGAGGTGCTGCGCGAGCTCGGCGCCCTGGCCGCGCGCAACGTCCACGCCGAGAGCCACGCCTGGTTCCTCGGCGCCGGCACGTACGCGCACTTCGTGCCGAGCGCGATCGACGCCCTCGCGAGCCGCGCCGAGTTCTACACCTCCTACACGCCGTACCAGCCCGAGATCAGCCAGGGCACGCTGCAGACGATCTTCGAGTGGCAGACGATGATCTGCGCGCTGACCGGCCTCGAGGTCGCGAACG
The DNA here is from genome assembly GCA_035542715.1 of Myxococcota bacterium. Taxonomy (GTDB): domain Bacteria; phylum Myxococcota_A; class UBA9160; order UBA9160; family UBA9160; genus DATKKW01. The sequence continues at coordinate 12,888 of DATKKW010000052.1, read as the reverse complement.
CGTCGATGTACGACGGTGCGTCGGCCACCGCCGAGGCGGCGCTCATGGCCATGCGCGTCACGCGGCGCTCCAAGGTGGTGGTGGCCGGCCTCCATCCCCACTACCGCGACGTGGTCCGGACCTATCTCGGCGGCGCGGGCGCCACGATCGAGCACGCGTCCTACGGACCGGACGGCCGCACGCGCGACCTCGCCTCCCACGTCGACGACGCCACGGCCTGCGTCGTGCTGCAGAGCCCTGCGTTCCTCGGTCCGGTGGAGGACGTGCGTGCCGCGGCCGAGGCCGCCCACGCGCGCGGCGCGATGCTCGTCGTGAGCGTCGCGGAGGCCCTCTCGCTCGGTCTCCTCCGCGCGCCCGGGGAGCTCGGCGCCGACGTGGTGTGCGGCGAGGCCCAGAGCTTCGGCATCCCGATGGGCTTCGGCGGACCGCACCTCGGCTTCCTCGCCGCTCGCGAGAAGCACCTGCGCCAGCTCCCGGGTCGGCTGTGCGGCGAGACGGTCGACGCCCACGGCAAGCGCGGCTTCGTCCTCACGCTCTCGACCCGCGAGCAGCACATCCGGCGAGAGCGCGCGACGTCGAACATCTGCACCAACCAGGGGCTCATGCTGCTGCGGGCGACGATCTTCCTCGCGCTCCACGGAGCTCACGGCCTCACCGCCCTCGCCCGCCAGAACGTCGCCAAGGCGGCCTACCTGCGCTCGCGCGTCGCCGCGACGCCGGGGCTCTCGCTGCCCTTCTCCGCGCCGGTCTTCCACGAGCTCGTGGTGAAGCTCGCGCCGGGCGACACCGCGGAGCGCGCCCTCGCGCGCGCGCTCGACGCCGGGATCGTCGGAGGGCTCGACCTCGCGCCCTACGCACCCGAGCTCGGACCCGCGCTCCTCGTCTGCGCCACGGAGATCGCCACGCGCGAGAGCATCGACCGGCTGGTGTCGGCCCTGGGCGGGGCCGCGTCGTGAGCGCGCGCGACCCGCGCGCCAACGTGGCCGCGGTCGGCAACGCGGCGACGCACGTCGCCTACGAGGAGCCGCTGCTCTTCGAGCGCAGCCGGCCCGGGCGGATCGGCTACTCGCTTCCGGCCCTCGACGTGCCCGCGGCAGACCCGGCGGCGCTGCTCGGCGCGGACGCGCTGCGCGCAGCGTGCGACGGGCTTCCCGAGCTCTCCGAGGTCGACGTGGTGCGCCACTTCACCCGGATCTCGACCTGGAACTACGCCGTCGACCTCGGCCTCTATCCGTTGGGCTCCTGCACGATGAAGTACAACCCGAAGCTGAACGAGGTGGCCGCCCGCCTCCCGGGCTTCGCGCAGTCGCATCCGCTGCAGCCCACCGCCCTCTCCCAGGGGCTGCTCCAGCTCCTGCACGAGCTCGAACGACACCTGGCGGAGATCAGCGGCATGGACGCGGTCTCGCTCCAGCCCGCGGCCGGCGCCCAGGGCGAGCTCGCCGGCGTGATGATGATCCGCGCCTACCACGAGAGCCGGGGCGAGAAGCGGAGGAAGGTCCTGGTGCCCGACTCCGCCCACGGCACGAACCCCGCGAGCGCGGCGCTGAACGGCTACGAGATCGTGTCGGTTCCGTCGGGCGACGACGGACTCCTCCACCCCGACGCCGTCGCCGCCGCCATGAGCCCCGAGGTCGCGTGTCTCATGCTCACGAACCCGAGCACGCTCGGGCTGTTCGAGACGCACATCGCCGAGATCGCGAAGATCGTGCACGCGGGGGGCGGCCTCGTCTACGGGGACGGCGCGAACCTGAACGCGCTGCTCGGCATCGCGCGCCCGGGCGACCTCGGGATCGACGTGATGCACTTCAACCTGCACAAGACGTTCTCGACGCCCCACGGCGGCGGCGGCCCCGGCGCGGGGCCGGTCGGCGTGAAGGGCATCCTCGAGCCGTTCCTCCCGGCGCCCGTCGTGCGACGCGCGACCACGCCCGAGGGCGAGCGCTACTTCCTCGACGACGAGCGGCCCCTCTCGATCGGACGCCTCCACGGCAACCTCGGCAACGTCGGCATGCTCGTGCGCGCCTACGCCTATGTGCGTTCCCTCGGCCCGGACGGCCTGCGGCGTTGCGCCGAGATGGCGGTGCTGAACGCGAACTACCTCCTCGCGCGCCTGCGCGGCGCCTACGCGGTGCCCTACGACCGGCGCGTGATGCACGAGTGCGTGCTCTCGGACGCGAAGCTCGCCGACGCGCACGTCACGACGATGGACGTCGCCAAGCGTCTGATCGACTACGGCTACCACCCGCCGACGATCTACTTCCCGCTGATCGTGCCCGGCGCGCTCATGATCGAGCCTACCGAGAGCGAGAGCCTCGAGGGGCTCGACCGCTTCGTCGAGGCGCTGCTCGCGATCGCCCGCGAGGCCGAGGAGGATCCCTCCATCGTGCGCGGCGCGCCCCACGCCACGCGCCTCTCGCGCCTCGACGAGACGCGCGCCGCCCGCAAGCCCGTGCTGCGCTACGCGCCGGCCGCGGCGGAGGCCGAACGGTCCCGGCCCACCCCCCGCGGCGCCTCGCGCTAGCCGCGCGCCGACCCGCCCGGCCCGCCCCGTGAAGCGCCGCGCGCTCGTCGCCGCCCTCGCCCTCCTGCTCGCGGCCTGCGTGCAGGACGACGGCCGTCGCTTCGATCCGCTCCGCAGCCTGACCGAGATGACGGAGGACCAGGAGCGCGAGATCGGGATCCAGTTCGACCGCGAGATCCGGCGCGCCGTGCCCGTGGTCGAGGACCCGATCGTGGTGGGCTTCGTGAACGGGCTCGGACAATCGATGGTGTCGCAGATCGAGCCGCAGCCCTTCCTCTACCGATTCCGCGTGATCCTCGATCCCTCGCTCAACGCCTTCGCCGTGCCGGGCGGCTTCGTGTACGTGCACAGCGGCACGATCCTCGCGGCCGGCAGCGTGGACGAGCTCGCGGCCGTGCTCGGCCACGAGATCGGCCACGTGAAGGGCCGCCACATCGCGCGCATGCAGGAGAAGCTCGCGATCCCGTCGATGCTCACGACGCTCGCCGCGATCGCGGCCGGCGTCGCCGCCAAGTCGCCCGTCGTGCTGATGGCCGGCCAGGGCGTGAACGTGGCGATGCAGCTCCAGTTCACCCGCCAGTTCGAGGCCGAGGCCGACCAGCTCGGCATGAACTTCATGGCCCGGAGCGGCTACGACCCCCACGAGATGTCGAAGTTCTTCGAGCGCATCGTGCTGGCCCAGGGCCCGAACCAGATCGAGGTGCCGCCGTACCTCTACAGCCACCCGGACGTGAAGGAGCGGATCGACGTCGTGAACCGCACGGCGCCGACGATCCCCATCACCGGCCATCGCGCACCCGGGATCGAGGACGAGTTCGAGCACGTGCAGGCGCGGCTCTCGACGCTCGTCGCGCGCGGGCGCACGACGCTTCCGCCGGAGACGGGACCCGTCGACCGGGCCGTCGTCGACGAGGCCCTCGCCGCAGCGGAGAAGCGGGTGGCCGCGGGCGACACGGCCGCCGCCGAGGGAATCCTGGCGGCCCTCGAGGCCGCCCAGCCGAACGACCCGCGCGTCCCCTACCGCCGGGGCGAGCTCGCGGAGGCGGAAGGCCGCTACCCGGAGGCCGTGGCCGCGTACCGCCGCACGCTGCGCCTCGATCCGACGCGGTCCCAGGTGCTGTACCGGCTCGGTGTCGCCTCCAAGCGCGCGGGGAACCGGGTCGACGCCGTCTACTACTTCGAGGCGGCCTCGGCGCGCTTCGCCGCCAAGAGCGCGCTCCAGAAGAAGGCCGAGTTCGAGGTCGAGAAGCTCACGTTCCCGCCGATCGTGAACGCCGGCCTCGCCGATGGCGAGAAGTCGAAGAGCGCCGAGACCGTGGTCGGCGCGACGCGCGATCGGTTCGGGCCGTCGGACCCCCGCGTCGTGTGGTGGGCGAAGGTGAACCCGCGCTGGCTCGCGAGCGAGCGCCTCGAGAAGCTGCACGTGCGCTGGCGGGATCCCTCGGGCAGCGTGTTCGACGAGACCGCGGCCGAGCAGGTCGGGAAGCCCTACGTCGGGAGCACGCTCGCGCTCACGCGCGCCGCCCGTGCGCGGCCGGGCCGCTGGACCGCGGAGGCCGCGATCGAGGACGACGTGATCGACCGCCGCACGTTCGACCTCGCGCCGTAGCGAGGGCTCCGCCGCCGCGGAGCCTCAGCCCGAGAGCTCGGAGAGATGCTTGCGCGCGACCTCGGCCCAGGCGCCGTTCGGGTCGAGCTGGAGGTAGCGGCGCCAGGGATCGCGCGCCCTTCGCCGCAGGCCGAGCTTCTCGTAGAGCAGCGCGAGGTTCAGGTACGCGTCGGCGTAGAGCGGATCGGCGCGCAGCGCCGCCTTGTAGAGCCGCAGCGCCATCTCGTTGCGGCCCTCCTCCTCGCTCAGGTTCGCGAGGTTGAAGCTCGCCTCGACGTGGTGCGGATCGAGCTCGAGGGCGCTCTGGTAGCAGGCGCGCGCCTCGTCGCGGCGGCCCTGGTTGTAGTGCACGGTGCCGAGGTTGCAGTGCGCATCGGCGAACGTGGGATCCGCCGCGATGGCGCGCTGGTACGCCTCGATCGCCTCGAGCGCGGTGCGCGGCTCGGAATCGAGCTGACAGCCGCGCTCGAACCACTCGAGGGCCGTCTCGGGGTCGGGCCCTTCGCTGCTGCCGCCCGCCCGCGTGGAGGGATGCGGAAGCGGCGCAACGTCCTCCGCGGACGGCGGCGCGAGGGCGAAGTCGAGCACGACCTGGCCGTCGGGCTCCATCAGGCGCCCATCGTGACGTACGACGACACGGTCGGATCCGTCGATCCAGACGCGAAGCTGACCCAGCGGCTGGCCGAGCTCGGGAATGCGCGAGCGCACGCCTTCGACGCTGCGGCGGATGCGGCGCAACGGAACGCCGCGATCGAGCAGCGCGAGCACCGTGCGGATCTGCACCAGGTCCTGGAACGAGAAGCGCGGCTCGCTGCCGAGCGAAAGGCTCGGCTGGACGAGCGCGGTGCGCTCCCAATAGCGCAGGCGCGCCGCCGAGAGTCTGCAGATCCGAGCGACCTCGTTCGTCGAGAAGCCGGTCACGCCGCGCGCAGCTTACACCCGGCTGCGCGCGCCGTCGCTCCCTTTTTCGGATGGGTGTTTTGCGCTGTCATGCTTGGGGCGATCCCCTAGACTGGAGCCATGCGGTGCGCGCGCGAGAACGGGAGGAAGGAGGCAGGATGTCGGATTCGCCGACGATCGTGATCAGCTTCAAGGACATGCCGAGCCTCGAGCCGCTGCGGGAATCCCTCGAGAACGGCTGTCGGAGCCTCTCCGACACGTTCCCCGAGACGACTCGCTTCGAGATCACGATCGCGCCCGACGGTGCGGGCCACACGGCGCACGGACGGGTGACGGGACGGCAGACCGAGATCGCCGCCCACGCCGAGGCGATCGAGCCGGCCCACGCGGCCGACAAGCTGCTCGACACACTGCAGAAGCAGCTTCGGAAGATCCACGACAAGCACCTGTTCGTGCAGCGCCGCGAGTCACAGCTCGACCACCAGCGCAAACGCGGATAGACGCGCCGCGGCTAGCCGAGGATCAGGTGCAGCTTCAAGGCGAGCACGAAGTTCCCGTGCAGGTGCACACGGCGGCGGAGCAGCGCCTCGGGTGCGGACATCGAGCCGCGATTGAGCTCGCGCCAGGTCGGCACGTCGACCTGCACGCGCAGGTCCGGGTCGGGATCCTGCCCGGCGAATCCCTCCACGCTCCCGTCGGCGATCCGCACGCCGTAGAAGCCGCCGCCGTCTCCGACGAGCTCGAACTGCACGACCGCGTGCGTCCCGCCGAGACGGCGCCGCCGCTCCGGATCCTGGGCGACGGCCTCGGGCACCCAGCGCGTGAAGAACTCGATCGGCGGGATCTCGTCCGGCGGACGGGCTCGTGCGGGCTTCATGGCGCGCGCAGTCTACCCGCCTAGGCCCGCGGCGCGCAGGGCCGCCCCCGTGCGCGAGGCGGGCGCGGCGGCGATCTCCTCCGGCTTCCCCGCCGCGAGGAGGCGCCCGCCGCCGGGGCCGCCCTCGGGCCCGAGATCGATCACGTGGTCCGCGCGGCGGATGAGCTCGAGGTTGTGCTCCACCACGAGCACGCTCCCTCCCCCCTCGATCAACGCCTCGAGGCAGCCGAGCAGCACCTCGACGTCGGCGGGGTGTAGACCCGTGGTCGGCTCGTCGAGCACGTAGAGGGCGTCGGGCTCGCCCTCCGCCAGCGCGAGGCCGAGACGCATCCGCTGGCTCTCGCCACCGGACAGCGTCGACATGGGCTGGCCCAGGGTGAGGTAGCCCAGGCCGACGCGGCGGAAGGGCTCGAGGCGAGGCGCGATCTGCGGATCGGCCGCGAAGAGCTCGGCCGCCTCGTCGATCGTGAGCCGCAGCACGTCGACGATCGAGCGCCCCTCGACGTGCACCCCGAGCGCCTCCGGCCGGTAGCGGCGGCCGCCGCAGACCTCGCACGGCACCCGCACGTCGTCCAGGAACTGCATGTCGACGACGACCTCGCCCGCGCCCTCGCAGGCCTCGCAGCGCCCGCCCGGCACGTTGAAGGAGAACCAGCCCGGGCCCGCGCCGAGCGCCTTCGCCTCCCGCGTCGCGGCGAAGCGCTTGCGGATGCCGTCGAAGGCCTTCGACACCGTCGCGGGATTCGAGCGCGAGCTCCGTCCGGGAGGCGTCGGCTCCACGCGCACGACGGCGCCTACCTGCTCCGCGCCCTCGATCCGCTCGCAGGCCCCGCGCTCCGGCTCGCGCAGCAGGTGACCCACGAGGACGTCGTTCACGAGCGTCGACTTCCCCGCGCCCGACACGCCCGTCACGACCACGAGCTGGCCGAGCGGGACCTCCACGTCGATGTCCTTCAGGTTGTGCTCCCGCGCGCCGACCACGCGGAGGGCCCCGCGCCGCGGCCGCTTCGCGCGCCGCGGCCCGACCCCGAGCTCGCCCCGCAGCGCCTTCGCCGTGAGCGATTCGGGATGGCGACGCACCTCGGCGACGCTGCCCTCGACCACGAGCCGGCCGCCGAGACGGCCCGCGCCGGGCCCGAGGTCGATCACGTGGTCGGCCGCGGAGACGATCTCCGGCGCGTGCTCCACCACCACGACGGTGTTGCCCTGGTCGCGGATCGTGCGCAGGACCGAGAGCAGGCGCGCGACGTCGCTCGCGTGGAGTCCGATCGACGGCTCGTCGAGCACGTAGAGCGCCGCGGTGAGCGTCCCGCCGAGGGCGGTCGCGAGCTGGATGCGCTGGGCCTCGCCGCCGGAGAGCGTCCGCGTCTGGCGATCGAGGGCGAGGTAGCCGAGCCCGACCTCGAGCGCGGTGCCGACGCGCGCGCGCGTCGCCTCGAGCAGCCGGCCGGCGCGCGCCGACTCGGCCGGAGAGAGCGGGAGCCGAGCGAGCCACGCGGCGAGCTCCGCGATCGTGCTGCGCGACACGTCGGCGATCGAGCGACCGTCGACCTCGACGGCGAGCGCGTCGGGGGCGAGCCGCGCTCCGCCGCAGGCGGTGCACGGGTCGTAGCGGCGGTAGCGGGCCAGGAGCACGCGCGACTGGACCTTGTAGCGCCGGCCCTCGAGCCACTCGAAGAAGCCGCGCACGCCGTACCAGTCGCCGCCGTCTCCGTCGCGCACGAGGGCCCGCTGGCGCTCGTCGAGCTCCTGGTACGCCACGTCGGTCGGGATGCCGAGGCGCTTCGCGGCGCGCACGAGGTCGCGCTGGCACGCCTTCCCACCCTCCGTCTGGAAGGGCACGACGGCTCCGCCCGCGATCGACTTCCCGGGATCGGGAATCACGCGCTCCCAGTCGATGCCGGTCGTGCGGCCGAAGCCCTGGCAGGTCTCGCACGCCCCGAGCGGGCTGTTGAACGAGAACAGCGCCGGGACGGGGCGGCGGAAGGCGCGACCGCAGCGATCGCAGACGAGCCCCGCGCGATGGGTCTCGACGGCGCCGCCGACGGGCGCCGCGAGCAGCACGCCGCCGCCCCGCTCGAACGCGTTCGCGACCGCCTCGGCGAGGCGCGCGCGAGAGAGATCGGGCGTGATCGCCACCCGGTCGACCACGCTCGAGGCACCCGCGCGCAGCGCGCCGAGCTCGCGAGCGCCGAGCTCGGGCAGCTCGAGGACGCGCCCATCCTCCGCGCGAAGGCGCGTCCAGCCCTCGCGCAGGAGCCGCTCGCGCAGCGCCGCGGCCGTCTCGCCCTTGTGTACGACGAGCGGAGCCGCGAGCAGCAGACGCGCGCCGGCGTGGGACGCGAGCAGCCGATCGACCACGGCCTCGATCGTCCCGTCCTCCACGAAGCCGTCGCACGTGGGACAGCGGGTGCGACCGAGCTTCGCGAACAGGAGGCGGAGGTGGTCGAGGATCTCGGTCGCGGTGCCGACGGTCGAGCGCGCGTTCGTCACGCGATTGCGCTGCTCGATCGCGATCGCGGGCGGGAGGTGCGACACGAGATCGACGTCGGGGCGCGGCAGGCGCTCGAGGAACTGGCGCGCGTAGGTGGAGAGGGACGCGACGTAGCGGCGCTGCCCCTCGGCGTAGAGCGTGTCGAACGCCAGGGTCGACTTGCCCGAGCCCGACACGCCCGTGACGACGCTGAGCTGGCGCAGCGGGATGCGGCAGGAGACGCCCTTCAGATTGTGGGAGCGTGCCCCGACGACCCGGATCTCCTCCTCGGCCATGGCGGCAGTGTCGCGCTCGAAGGCTAGGAGCGCCGGGGGAAGAACTTCCGGAAGCGCATGGCCGCGGAGAGATCGCCCTCGATCTGGATGCGGTTCGCCATGAACAGGAGCTCGGCGTTCTCGCGCCCCGCGAGGATCCCGTAGAAGTCGGCCGCGGCGATGCGGAGCCGGGCGTCGGGCACGCCGTGGGGCCCGCGACGGGCGTCGAGGCGACCGTCGTCGATGCGCACCGCGAGGACGCCGCCCTCCGGGCCCGTGAGATCGAGCTCGTAGGCGACCACCACGCCGCGCGCGGCGTCGGTGTCGAAGCGCTTGCGCAGCCAATCGGCCGCCGATTCGAGCGAGGTCGGCGGGTCCGCCGACATGGGCCCTCTCCTGGCTGGCTGTGGATCGGGCCGAGTGTGAAGCCGGTTGACTTGCAAGTCAACCGAGGGTCGTCGGGCCAGCCGCCTAGTCGAGGGGCTCCGGCTCCTCGACGATCAGCGTGATGCTGATGTGGTTGCCGGTCTCGCTCTGGGACATGTGGAGGACGCGCACCGCATGGGAGGAGAGGAACTTGTTGATCTCCTCCTCCACCTCCATCACGAGGCCGCGAACCACCTTGCAGCGCAAGGCCATGACTCACCCCTCCCTTCCGAGCTGTCGTCGCGCCTGATCTTCGTAGAGCCGCTTGCCGCACGCCGCGGCGCGCTCGGCCAGCGCGCGCCACTCGGCCGCCTCGGGCGCGCGCGAGAGCGCCTTGCACGTCTCTCGGAGGAGGAATGCGTCGCCCGCGTCGATCGCCTCGCCGCACAGCGCCTCGAGGCGCTCGGTCGCGCCGGCCGCCCGCAGGAAGGCGAGCGCCTCGACCGACCTCCCCTCGGCGAGATAGGCCTCGGCGATCGGCAGCGCCTGGGCCGCCTCGAGCTCCTTCTCGAGCAGGTGTCGGCGCTCGAGCGGATCCGGAATCGCACGCCTGGCCACGACGCCCCCCTCTCGCAATTCCCGATCGGCAGTTCCCGGCGAGACCGTTAGCACCGCGACTAGTACCGCGGCAGCGTCGGATCCACCTCGAGCGACCAGGCGTCGATGCCGCCGCGGAGATTCGCGACGCGCGTGAAGCCGTGCGTCACGAGGAGCGTGCAGGCCGACGCGCTGCGCCCGCCGCTCTTGCAGTGCACCACGATCGTCCGATCGCGCCAGCCCTCGAGCTCCGCGAGCCGCGCCTCGAGCTCGGGCAGGGGAACGAGCCGCGCGCCCGGGATGCGGGCGATCTCGAACTCGTCGGGCTGGCGGACGTCCACGAGCAGGAGCTCCGCGCCCGCTTGCTGCAGCGCGGCGAGCGCGCCGACGGCGATCTCCGCGTAGCCCACGTCCTCGGCGGTCGTGGCTTCGCACTGGACTGCGATCTCTTCGAGCGGGCCGGCCCGCGCGGCCTTCCCGCACGCGGGACAGTCCGGGTCCTTCTGCAGCCGGAACTCCTCGAAGCGCATCTCGAGCGCGTCGATCGTGAGCAGGCGGCCGACGAGCGGCTCGCCGATGCCTGCGACGAGCTTGATCGTCTCGCTCGCCTGCACGAGCCCGACGAGGCCGGGCAGCACGCCGAGGACTCCCCCCTCCGCGCAGCTCGGCACCGCGCCCGGCGGCGGAGGCTCGGGATGGAGGCAGCGGTAGCAGGGGCCGCTGCGCGCGTCGAAGACGCTGGCCTGGCCCTCGAAGCGCAGCACGGCGCCGTGCACGACCGGCCGACCCACACGCACGGCGGCGTCGTTCACGAGATAGCGCGTGGGGAAGTTGTCGCTGCCGTCGACGATCACGTCGAAGCGCGCGAAGAGGTCGAGGGCATTCGCCGCCGAGAGCCGCTCGTCGAACGTCTCCACGCGCACGTCCGGATTCGCGCCCTCGATCCGCGCGCGCGCCACCTCCACCTTCGGCCGGCCCACGTCGGCCGTCCCGTAGAGGATCTGGCGCTGGAGGTTCGACGCGTCGACCCGATCGAAGTCCACGAGGCCGAGCGTCCCGACTCCCGCCGCCGCGAGGTACTGCGCGATCGGACAGCCGAGACCTCCGGCGCCGACGAGCAGCACGCGGGCCGCGAGCAGGCGCTGCTGCCCGGCGACACCGATCTCGGGAAGCGTCAGATGGCGGCGATAGCGCGCGAGCTGATCGGGACGGAGCGGGTCGCTCATGGGCTTCCCCGGGCCGGCGGGCGAGGAGGAGCGGAGCCACCGGCCATGGGGAATGTAGGGGACGACAAAGAAAACGGGCCCTCCGCGCGCGCGGAGGGCCCGTTCGGCAGGGATGCCGCCGGCCCGGCTACTCCTCGACGCCCGCCTCCGTCTGGGGCGGAAGCGTGGTCACCTTGTATGCCTTGCGCGGCTTCTCGAGCATCTTGGACGAGACCGCGACCCAGTCTCCCTTCTTGATGTCCTCCCACTTCGTGGTGACACCCTCGACCGTGGTCTCGTCGATCTTGTCGAACTTGATCTTGTCGCCCTTGCGGTTGTCGACGATGATCGCCTTCTCGTTGATCGAGTCCACCTTGCCCTTGAAGTCCCGAAGCTGCGCGTGCGCCACGCCGGCCAACGCGAGCGGGGCGAGCACCAGCGACAACAGGGCGAGCTTCCGAAGCGCTCTCGACTTGACCATCGTTTCCCTCTCCTTCCTCTCCAGTCCTTCTCGTCCTGGGCCGCACTTGGGATCGGCGGCGGCTGCCGGGTTCGACGAACGAGCGGGCCGTCCATTCGAGCCCGACCCGTGAGCTGGTGCCGGAGGTGGGATTCGAACCCACACGACCTCGAGGGCCGGGGCATTTTGAGTGCCCTGCGTATACCGATTTCGCCACTCCGGCGAGCGGGCTCGCAGCATAACACGCGCTCCCGGCGCGTCGGCCAGCCCATCTGCGCGCGCGCGTTTTGACAGCGCCGGAGCCAGCCGATAGCCTCGGCCCTTCCGTGGGGCTGTAGCTCAGCTGGGAGAGCATCAGGCTGGCAGTCTGAGGGTCGGGGGTTCGATTCCCCCCAGCTCCACCACGTTTCTCACGAACGGCCGAGGGGTTGCGCAAGTCGCCCTCTCGGCCGTTGCGCGTACGGGCTCCGAATGAGGGGACTTGTGGGGGGACTTCGTCGGCGCGAGCCGCGCGAGGAGATCCGCAGGCACCTCACCCGCGCGCAGCCGCATCGGCTCGCGGTAGTCGTCGCCGCCCGTCCAACGCGCGTAGTGCCGCGAGGTGACGGCGACACCGGCGTGTCCGAGCTGCCGGGCGACATAGGCGAGCTGCACCCCCGCGGAGAGCAGGTGCGACGCGTAGCTGTCGCGCAGATCCTTCGGCGCCCGGTGTCCGATCCGGGCCCGCTGGCAGATCCGCCGCCACTCCCGGTGGCGGAAGTTCGCGGGGTCGATCTCCCCGAAGACGAGCACCTCGGGCCCCGGCCGGAACCGCGCTTCGTAGAGGTTGCGGAGCTCCCGCTGCAGGCGCCGGGAGAGGGCGACCCGCCGGGCCCGGCCGGACTTCGTCAGCCCCTCGTCTCCGCCCCGGGGCCGCGAGCGCGTCACGAGGAGCGAACGGGACGTGTCGTCCTCGTCCTCGCCCCAAGCGACCGCGCCCCACCGCAGGGCGAGCGCCTCCCCGACCAGGAGCCCGGAGTCGAGCAGCGTCAGGACGAACGCGCAGGCGTCCGGTCCCTCGGCCCGCGCCTCGGCGACGAGTCGCTCGAGCGCCTCGGGCTCCTCGATCGGCCGGATGTTCCGGCCCGGGTCGCTCTCGGCCCGGCCGCGCTGCGTCCGGGACTGACGCCGCAGGATCTCGCGGAACGGCCCGCACGGGTTCACCTCGATCACCTCTAGGTCGACCGCATAGGCCAAGACGCCGCTCAAGGCGTCGAGGTAGCAGCGGGCGGTCCTCGTCGAGCGGTTCGACGGCGGGCGCGGCGGGCACTTGCCCTTCGCCTTCCCCTTCGGCGCGGGCTTCGGCCCCATCGCGTGCTCGCGCCACCATGCCTGCAACGTCGGACGGTCGATCGCGTCGAGGCGCAGCCCGCCGAGGGGCCCGAGGATCGGGCCGCCTTCGCGCAGGTACGAGTCGCGGTCGCTGCGCGTCGTCGGCGCGAGGTGCGCGGTGCTTTCCGCCAAGTACCGCGCCGCGAACGCGGCGAGCGTCGGCACCTCGGGCGGCTCAACCACGGGGCGCGCGACGCCGTCGGGCCCGATTCCCTTGCGTGCTTCGTAGAG
>DATKKW010000051.1:0-13848 GCA_035542715.1 Myxococcota bacterium | reverse complement strand
TCTGCAGCTCCCGCTCCACCTCCCTCTCCACCGGCGAAGCCCCAGGCCGATCACACGGCGGCGAGCCGCATCTGTTCAGCAAGTCCGGCGGCCCCGCGACAACCGGCGACCGCCCGAGCACCTGCTCCAAAAACTCCGCCTTCACATCCGGCCCCGTGAACTTCACCTGCGTCCCATGATCCTCCGCCCGCAACCGATCCACGAGGAAGTAGTCCACCTGCCGCCTCGCCCCGACGTACCACGACGCCCGTATCTCCTCCCGCCGATCCGCCGGCAGGAACGCCAGGAGCAGGTTCTCCGACTGCATCCGCAGGTGGTCCATGTAGAGCCGCGTCGCCACCTGGTGCGTGACGGATCCGAATACGTCGTACCCCGCGACGAGGTCGTAGTAGATCCGCTCGAAGATCGGGTAGTCCATGATCCACGCGGTCTTCGGGATGTCGCCGACGAAGCCCTTCACGACCGTCGCGTTGTCGAAGTTGCGGAAGACGGTGAGGAGCGCGCTGCGGTTGCTGCCGTCGCCGTCCCACACCCAGTCGAGGGCCGGGCCGAGGCGCTTCGGGTCGGCCTGGTCGTAGAAGCGCTGGCGCTCGTTCAGATAGAGGCGCTGCTTGCGGTTGTACTCGAGCCAGCCGGCGTCTTCGCTCGGGAGGTCGAGCAGGTGCTTGGTCTTCGCGAGGTAGTCGGGGTTGGTGATGGAGAGGTCGTGATCCGGGTCGAGGAACGAGACCCAGAAGTGGTCCTCGATCACGTCCACCGCGACCTCGCCGCGGCAGACGGGGCCGCGGATGAAGGTGTCGACGAAGAACTGGGCGTCGTCGAGCAGGAACTGGTAGCGGGCGCGGGGCGGGATCTCCTCGAAGGCGACGAAGGGGTTCGAGGCGACGTCGTCGGTGTAGGCGGGAAGCTCCGTCGCCTTCCAGTCCTTCCCGAGGAAGAGCTTCGTGAGATGCGCCATCCGTTCGGGTGAGAGCTCGTACGTGATGTGGGTCTTGTGGACGATCGTGCCTTCGACGGGCTCGAGGCGGTAATACAGCTCGGGGCCCGGGTCGTCGTAGGGGCGGCGGGTCGGGATCTCGTCGATGGGCCTTCCGCTCGGCGTGCGCGAGCGGACGACCTTGAAGAACGGGCCCGCGGGCAGGTCGGCGAAGTAGAGGTGTGCCACGAACCAGTGCTCGTAGAGGTACCGCGACACGACGCGGTGCGTGAGGTCGGTGCCGTTCAGGAACGTCTCCCACTGGGCGACCTCCTGCTGCGCGCGCGCGGGCACGGGCTTCGGCGTCGCAGGCATCGGCGCGCCCTGCATCACCCACGCGACGAGGATGCGGAGCTCGTCGTCCGCGAGGGGCGCCATGCCGTAGGGCATCCCGCCGTTCGGGTGCTCGCGCGCGTAGGCGTCGAACTCGTTCGCCCGGGCGCACGTGAGCGGGCGCTGGATGTCGAGGCCCACGCTCTCGGGCAGGCGCTCGCCGGGCGGGAAGGGGTTCGCGGCGCCGAGAGCGAGCATCTCGAGCAGGGTGGTCTGGGTGGCGAGCGCACGGTTCGCGGGGGTGACGTCGCCGAGCGTCGGCTCGTGCATGCCGCCCAGCACGGAGAAGAAGCCCTTCGCGCGCCACTCGGCCGTGGTGTGGGCGTCGACGAAGAGGCGCGTCGGGTCGGCAGCGCGGATGCGCGTGGTGTCGTAGACCACCTCCTTGGTCGCGCCGCGCGCGATGCCCTCCGGCGACGAGAGCAGGAGCTGGCACGGCCCGTCGTAGCAGGCGTGGCAGACGACGCAGCGGCTCTCGAGCACGGGCCGCACGTCGCGTTCGAAGTCGACGGCGCGGTCGAGGCCTTCGAGGCGAGCGAGCTTCGGGGGAGGGAGCTCGGGGCCCATCCATCCGCCGGGCCCCGTGCAGGTGGCGATGCCCGAGGTGGCGGCGAGGACGACGAGCGCGAGGGCCAGGAGCGGAAGGCGGCGGAGCGGCATCGACGAGTTCCCCGAGTGGTCGGCTCGGGCGGCAGCTTAGGACGGCAAACCTCCTCCGACGACGACCGCCCCGACACCCGCGCCCTCGCTCAGCGCGCGTCGTACTCGTCGTGGCGCCGCCACCAGATGCCCGTCTCGTTGCGCCCCTTCGGTGCGCGGTCGAGCCACTGGTACATGCCCCAGAGGCCGTCGAGCCCGCGCGCATAGGTGGAGTAGGCGTGGTAGACCACGCCGTCTTCGCGTGCGAAGGCGCTCATGCCCGGCCGCTCGCGAGTGAACGTGGCGGCGTCGGTCCCACAGCGGGCCGCGAACTCGGCGACGGGCGGCGGCACCTGCGCCGGATCCGTCGCCTGGCCGCTGCGCCGGTAGTTGTACTCGACGAGCCCCGCGCGCTGCTGCTCCTCGCTGAAGAAGACGTTGAAGTCGGCGTTGAAGTCGCTGCCGAAGGAGGACGCCCAGGGGAACGTCCAGGAAAGCCGCCGCTTGTACGCCTGCAGCTTCGCGAGCGGCGCGCGCGACACCGCCCAGAGCGCGACGTCGTGGTTCGAAAGGTGGACGGCGAAGCCGTTGAACCCGTCTGCGATCGCCGAGCACGACGGACACCCCGCCTTGTAGTCGGGCCCGAACATGAAGTGGTAGACGAGGAGCTGCGAGCGCCCTCCGAAGAGGTCGTTCAGCGAGGCGCTCCCTTCGTCGGTGTCGAACCGGTACTCCTTGTCGATCGCGACCCACGGCAGCTCCTGCCGTCGCCGCGCGAGCTCGTCGCTCCGCCGCGTGAGCTCCTTCTCCGCCTCGAGCAGCTCGAGCCGGGCCTCGAGCCACTCCTTCCGCGTCCCGGTGCTGTGCTTCGTCATCGCCCTTCTCTCCTTCTCGCTCGTGGCGCGCCGTCCGATAGCTTGTAGCGCCAGGCGCCGACCGCTGGGAGTGACAAGTGTGACGGGATTCCGATGGAGTCGCTGATCACCGCCGCGGCGCGTGCCCTCGCCGCGGGCGATCCCCTCGGCGCGCTGAAGCGGGTCGCCCTGCGCGACGACGCGCCCGCGCTCGCGCTTCGAGGCATCGCGCTGGCGCAGCTCGGCGACCTCGTGCGAGCGAAGGCTCTCCTGCGACGGGCTGCGCGTGCCTTCGGTCCGAAGGAGGCGGTGGCTCGCGCGCGCTGCGTCGTGGCCGAGGCCGAGATCGCCCTCGTCTCGCGCGACCTCCACTGGCCTGCGAAGGCGCTCGATGCGGCGCAGGCGACGCTCGAAGCGCACGGCGACCACGCCAACGCCGCGCATGCGCGGTACCTCGAGATTCGGCGCCTCCTCCTGATCGGGCGCATCGACGAGGCGGAGCGCATGCTCGCCAACCTCGACCCTGCGCCCTTTCCTCCCGCATGGACGGCCGCCCACGAGCTCGTGGCCGCGGGGATCGCGATTCGACGCCTCCGCACGAAGGCGGCGCGCGCTGCGCTCTCCCGGGCCGAGCGCGCGGCGCGAGAGGCACGCATCCCTGCGCTCATGGCGGAGGTCGAGAGTGCGAGCCGCGTCCTCTGCACGCCCGCAGCGCGCCTGATCGCGCGTGGCAAGGAGCGGCCCCTCTTGCTGGAGGAGGTCGAAGGGCTGCTGGCGTCTGAAGCCTTCATCGTGGACGCATGCCGTCACGTCGTGCGTGACGGGAGCAAGGGGATCTCGCTCGCGAGGCGTCCCGTGTTGTTCTCCCTCGCACGCGCGCTGGGCGAAGGGTGGCCGGGAGACGTGGCGAGGGACGCGCTCGTCTCGCGCGCCTTCGGAGCGAAGCGCGCCGATGAATCGCATCGCGCGCGGCTGCGCGTCGAGGTCGGTCGGCTTCGGACGGTGCTTCGGACTCTGGCCGAGGTCAGCGCGACGAAGCGAGGCTTCGCGCTCGTGCCGCGCCGCGCACGCGAGGTCGTCGTGCTGGCGCGGCCCGTCGAAGACGAGCATGCGCCGGTGCTCGCCTTCCTCGCCGACGGCGAAGCCTGGTCGAGCTCGGCCCTGGCGCTCGCCCTCGGCACGAGCCAGCGCACCGTGCAGCGGGCGCTCGAGTCGCTCGCGGCCGCAGGCAAGGTGCAGTCGTTCGGTCGCGGGCGAGCGCGTCGCTGGACGACCCCGCCCGTTCCGGGATTCGCGACGACCTTGTTGCTCCCCGCGCCGCTCCCGGGCGACTAGGATGGACGCATGAGTGGAAGAGCGGCCGAGATCGTCCAGGAGTACGGACCCTTTCCGGGAGTCGACCACGTGCACGGCGTCACGTACGACGGTCGGCACGTCTGGATCGCTGCCGGAGACAGGCTGATCGCCCTCGATCCCGAGAGCGGGAAGACGCTGCGCTCGATCGAGGTGGGCGCGCACGCAGGAACGGCCTTCGACGGCCAGCACCTGTACCAGATCGTCGAGGATCGCATCCAGAAGATCGATCCGAAGACCGGCCGCGTGCTCGCGACGATCCCGGCGCCCGGCGGCGGCCGCGACTCGGGGCTCGCCTGGGCCGAGGGGACGCTCTGGGTCGGGCAGTACCGCGACCGGAAGATCCATCAAGTCGATCCCGAGACGGGCGCGATCCTACGCACGATCGAGTCGAACCGCTTCGTCACCGGCGTCACCTGGGTCGACGGCGAGCTCTGGCACGGCACCTGGGAGGGCGACGAGAGCGATCTGCGGCGAATCGATCCTCGCACGGGAGAGGTCCTGGAGCGGCTCGAGATGCCGCCGGGAGCGGCCGTGTCGGGGCTCGAGTCCGATGGCGGCGATCGGTTCTTCTGCGGAGGAGGCGGGAGCGGGAAGGTGAGGGCCGTGCGCCGGCCGAAGCGAGGCGCCACGAGGAAGTAGCCGAAGCGGCCCTTGCCGGCGCGGGCGCGCGGCGCCGCCTCGGGGACTGCGGCCGCGCCGCCCGCAGCCGGCCTCTCTTCAGCCCCACGCGCGGCGCGACGAATTGACGGGCATGGCCCGCCTCACGGCGATTCTCCTGCTCGTCCTCGGCGTGGCGGCCGCCCTCCCCGCGAGCGCGGGCGACCTCCTCCGCTACCGCCTCCCGGACGGCACCGTCGGGCTGACCGACGACCCGTCGAAGCTCCCGGCCGGTGCGGTGGTCGAGAGCCGCCGGAAGGCCGCGCCGCCGCCTGCGCCGCCCGCTGCTGCGAGCCCGGCCGCGGAGACACCGTCGGCTGTCGACCCGCCGGCCGATCCTCCGGGCGATCCGTCCCTCGGCGAAGGGCCCGGAGCGGACGAGGCCCGGCGCGAGCGCGCCGATCGCTGCCGTCACTTCGCGCTGCCTCCGACGTGCAGCCGCGGCGATCTCTCGCGCGCGGGCATGTGGGCGGCGCGAGGCCGGCAGCTTCGCGAGGCGGTCACCCAGGCGGAGGACGACCTCGCCTCGTGGGAGGAGGCGTACGACCGGTGTGACCGGTCGACGGGCAGGATCGACTGCCCGCGCGGCGAGCTCGAGCGCGCGCGGAAGGAGCTCGCGGCGCGCCAGAAGAAGCTCGACGAGCTCGAAGAGGACTGCCGTAGCGAGGACTGCCAGCCGGGCTGGCTGCGCACGGCGCCCGAGCCGGAGTGAGCGTGCCGCCGGCTCCGAGACATACGCTTCGGAGCGTCGTACTGCTCGCGTGCCTCGCGCTCGCGTGGGCCGCCGTGACGGCCTGCGGCCGCGACGAGGCGGATCGCGAGTACTTCGCGGCCCTGGCCGGCGAGAAGCGGGGCGCGTCGCCGGCCGAGCTCTTGCCGCACGTCGACCGTGCGATCTTCCTCGCACCGGAGCGCGCGAGCTACTGGGAGAAGCGCGGCGGCTATCGCACGGCGATGGGCGACCTCGTCGGCGCCGAGGCCGACCTCGATCGTGCGATCGTCCTCGCCGACCGGCCCTACCTGCGCTTCGAGCGCGGCCTCGTGCGCTGCAAGGCGGGCCGCTGCGCGGAGGCGCTCGCCGACTTCGACGTCGCGATCGCGGCGCAGCCCGAGAACGCGCAGTTCTACCGCGGGCGCGCGCTCGCGCGCGTCGCGGCGGGGCGAGCCGAGGCCGGCCTCGAGGACGCGGAGCGCCTGATCGCGCTCGCGTCCGCGAACGGCGAGTCGTTCTATCCGCGCGGCGTGGCCCTCGCCGCCCTCGGCCGGCTCGACGGCGCCCTCGCCGACTTCGACGAGACGCTGCGCCGACGACCCGATCTCGTGTATCCGCTCCTCGCGCGGGCCGCGTGCCTCGAGCGGCTCGGCGACACGGCCCGCGCCGCGGCGGATCGCGCCGAGGCCAAGGCGCAGGGCGCCGGAACGGTCCGCCCGGGCGAAGGCTGCGGCGTCTGCTTCGATCCGCTCCACTTCTAGGCGATCGGTCGGAGACCTCGGAGCCACGCGTCGTTCCGGCGGGACGCGAGCCCGCGCCAGGCTTTCGTGGCCGCACCTGGCGCGTCGCCGCGATCGGGCCTTCCTTCTGGCATCCTGCGCGACCGGAGGCCCCCATGACCGACACCCGCCCCGCCGTCCATCCCCTCGTCCCCGCCGCCGAGCTCGCGCCCGAGCTCTTCGACCCCGCGTCGATCGCGCCCGACACGGCGCGATTCAACGAGGAGCTCGAGCGTGCGATCGCAGCGGCGCCCTCGGTCCACACGCTCCCGCCCGCCGTGATCCGCCAGGCGAGGGAGGAGGGGCGCGGGATCTGGGGGCCGATCCAGCGCGTGGCCGAGGCGAAGGACCGCACGATCCCGGGGCCGGGCGGAGCGATCCCGATCCGTGTCTACGTGCCGCCGCAGGTGCGCGGCGTCTACCTCCACCTCCACGGCGGCGGCTGGATGCTCGGGGCGGCGCATCACTCGGACGTGCGCAACTGGGCGATCGCGCGCCACGCGCGCCTCGCGGTGGTGAGCGTGAACTACCGCCTCTCGCCGGAGCATCCGTATCCCGCCGGGCCCGACGACTGCGAGGCCGCGGCCCTCTGGCTGGTGAAGAACGCGCAGTCGGAGTTCGGGAGCGACCGGCTCTCGATCGGCGGCGAGTCGGCCGGCGCGCACCTCTCGCTCGTGACGATGCTGCGCCTGCGCGACCGCCACGGCCTGACGCCGTTCCGCGCCGCGAACCTGGTCTACGGCGCGTACGATCTCGCGATGACGCCGAGCGTGCGGCGCTGGGGCGAGCGCAACCTCGTCTTGAGCACGCCGATCATCGGCTGGTTCACGAGCGCGTTCGTGCCCGACCCCACGCGCCGCGCCGACCCCGACGTGTCACCGATCCATGCCGATCTCGCGGGACTCCCGCCGAGCCTCCTCACCGTCGGGACGCTGGATCCCCTGCTCGACGACTCGCTCTTCCTCTGGCCGCGCCTGCGCGCCGCGCGCGTGCGCGCGGAGCTCGCAGTCTATCCGGGCGGCGTGCACGGCTTCAACGCGTTCCCGATCGAGCTCGCGCGCCTCGCGAACGCACGGGCGGAGCACTTCCTCGCGATGTCCGTCGAGCGCTAGGCGGGCGTCGCCGGCGCGCTCGCGCCGGCCTTGGCGAGGGCCGCGTCGATCGCGGCGTGGAAGTGCACGAGGGCGGGCTCCATCCTGCCGTACACCACCTCCGGGACGGCCCCCGAGGCGAGGTTCGCATGGATCCTCGCCATCATCGGGAAGTCCTCCTTGCCCGTGACCTGGAGCAGGACGTCGAGGTTCTTGAGCCAGTAGTCGAGGGCCTTCGGCGACGCGGGCGCCTCCGGCGCGAAGAGCGAGGTCGCGACGCGCGTCCGGTCGACCGCGAGCGGTGTCACGCGCCAGAGCTCGAGGTGGTCCATCTGGTGCACGAGGACGGCGTTCGGCACGAGCAGGTACTGCGTCGTTCCATGGGGCAGGAGCCGGCGCTCGGCCTCGGGCTTCGCGAGCTCCTCGACCACGCTGCTGCGCAGGCCGATGAAGCGCGAGTGCGGGCCGTAGGGATCGAAGATCCAGCGGTCGAAGAGGTAGTGGGGCGCGATCGTGTCCTTGTGCAGCCACGGGATGTGGTAGGGCTCGCAGAAGGTGTCGATCACGAGCTTCCAGTTGAAGGGGAGCTCCTGCACGCGCGTCTCGATCGGGTGGTAGCGCTCGAGCGCGTAGGGGCCGAGCTCCTCCTGCGCGCCGTGGAGCGCGGCGTCCACCGTGAATGGCTGCTTGCCCGTCGCGCGCGCGAAGACGAGGCCGTGGGCCTCGGCCACGGCGACACCGTGGAGTGAGAGCTCGGCCTTGGGAACGTCGGAGAAGCCGGGCTCGGCGCGCGGGCGGCCGCGCAAGGCGCCGTCGAGGCCATACGTCCAGCCGTGGTACGGGCAGACGATTCCGCTTCCCGTGTGGCCGCAGCCCTGGAGGAGCGTCGACGCGCGATGGCGGCACGCGTTCACGAAGCCGCGGAGGCCGCCGTCCGCTGCGCGGATCACGACGACCGGCACGCCGCCGAGATCGGCCGTCAGGTAGTCGCCCGGCTCCGGGCACTCGACCGAGAGGCCGACGAGGTTCGGGGAGGAGCGGAAGAGGACGTCGCGCTCGCGCGCGAAGCGTGCCGGGCAGGTGTACGCCGAGGCCGGGTTGCGGACGCTGCGCTCGCCGAGCGGCCCGGGCTGCGGCGCCTGCGGGTCGGACAGGCGACGGAGGAGCTCGCGCTCGCGCTCCCGGTTCATGCGTGGTCTCCCCCTCGGTGCGCATCGAAGATTCGGCGAAAGGCGCGTCCGCGCCAGGCCCCCCACGTTTTGGGGCCCCTCGAAGCGGGCGCTTGACCCTCGCCGGCGTTTCGTCCGAGACTCGACGCGCAACCTCCGCGCGACGGCATCGCCGCCTCGCCTGCGTGCCGTCGCCGACCCAGAAGGGAGCGAGCGGTGAGCGACCGACCCCACGTCTGCATCGATCGGGTCCTTCCGCGCGAGATCATGCGCGTGCAGCGCACGGAGCGACGGCTGGGCCGCGTGCGTGCCATCTCGCCACGCGGCAAGACCTGGATGAACGGGTCGACGCTGCGCGTGCGCTTCCTCGACGGGAAGCCCGGCGAGCAGGCGATCGCGCGCGAGCAGGCTGCCTGGTGGTCCGCGGTCGCGAACGTCCGGTTCGACTTCAACGACGCGCCCGATGCCGAGATCCGCATCCGCTTCGATCCGAACGACGGCGCCTGGTCGTACATCGGAACCGACTGCCGGAACATCGCCGCCAACGATCCGACGATGAACCTGGGCTTCCTCGACGGCGGCACCGCGGCCCACGAGTTCGGCCACGCGATCGGGCTCGCCCACGAGCACCAGAGCCCCTTCGGCGGGATCGCCTGGAACGAGGACGTCGTGATCAAGGAGATGGCGAAGTCGCCGAACTTCTGGGACGCGGCGACCACGCGCTTCAACATCCTGCGCAAGTACAGCGTCGACCAGGTGAACGGCACGAAGTTCGATCCCGACTCGATCATGCTCTACTTCTTCCCCGGTACCTGGACGAAGAGCGGCATCGGCACCAAGGCGAACGAGACGCTCTCGGCGCTCGACAAGAGCTTCGTGGCCGGCGCCGCGATGTATCCGAAGACCGCCGCGACCGCCGTCGAGGCGACCGACCTCAAGGTGAACGCCACGAAGAAGACGCGCGCCGCCCTCGGCAAGGCCGGCGAGGAGGATCTCTACCACTTCAGCGCGACGAAGGACGGCCGCTACGTGATCGAGACCTCCGGACCGACCGACGTCGTCATGAAGCTCTTCGGCCCGAACAGCACGACGGCCGTGATCGCCGAGGACGACGACAGCGGCGCGGGACTCAACGCGCGCATCGCGTCGGACCTGCCGGAAGGCGAGTACTACGTGCAGGTGCGCCACTACCAGAAGAAGGCCGGGGGGAACTACACGATCGGGGTGCGGAGGCTGTAGGCGGACTCGCCTTTCGCTCGGTCTACGTACGGTCGTGTGGCATGGCAGCCTGCTCACCGTGCTCGTCTCGGCCCCCGGCGCTTCGGCCGAGAACAAGTCCCCGAGCGGTCGCGGGACGTTCGTCTACTACTACTGGTCGCAGCCGCCCTACGCCACGCTCGTCGATCTGCCTACCGGCCCGTGTGTTCGAGCGTCAGCCCGAGCGCCTCAGCGCCTCGGACGCCCGACTTCGTGGCGCAGACAGCCGCGAAGCGCTCGTCGCGCCCAAAAAATAGCTACTCGCTTGCCACGTTCCTGGCGGCGCATCCACCTAGGGGTTGAGTGCACGAGCGATGCTCGCCGCGCCCGTGCCATCGCGACGCGCGCCGCCTGGTCACGTGCTCCGGTGCGCACCGGCATGCGGTCTCATGGGCGAGACGAAAGGAATCGTCATGTACCTCCAGGTCCCTACGCTCAGCCTCGGCTCCCGTAGCCGTGGAGTCTTCGTGTGCCTCGTCGTGGCGCTCGGGGTCACGCCGTCCGCGGCGAGCGCAACCTCGATCTTCATCCAGTTCAGCGGCATCAAGGGCGAGGCCACCGAGAAGAATCACAAGGACTGGTCCGAAGTGGACTCCGTGGACTGGAGCATCACGGCAAGGCGTCCCGTCGGCGGCGGCGGCGCGCCGGGGGTACAGCTTTCCGACCTTTCCTGGACCCAGCCGACCGACAAGAGCATCCCTCTCCTCTTCGACGATATGACCCGCGGCCGATTGATCCCGGAGGTGAAGCTGGACTTCATCGCGGCGCCGCCGGGGGGGCAACAGCCCGTGACCTATCTCCAGTTCGAGTTTGGCGACGTGTATCTCTCGAGCCTCCACCTCGGATCGAGCGGCAACGCCCGGCTCGAGCTCGATGGCGCCTTCTCCTACGGGAGAATCATGATGACGTACACGCAGTACGACCAACTCGGAAGAGCGCGAGGCACGACGAGTGCGGCATACGACCTGAAGACCGGCGTGGGGTCCCTTTCGGCGCTGGCCAACGTGTACGCGCTCGGCTCCGCAGGGCCGGACTTCGCCGTCCCCGAGCCGGCGACGTCGGCGCTCGTGCTGGCCGGTCTCGCGCTCCTCGCCGCGCGGGCGCGTCCGCGCAATTGACCGGAATGCGCGCGGCGCGGGTGCCGGTCTCGAGTGCGTGACCCTGGGTGTCGCGGCGGCGTGTCGCGGGTCGGCGCTCGTGCCATTCCTCGACGCGATCGAGCGCAAGGCCGCGACGAGTCGCTGCGGCCGGACCGAGGGCTGCGCTTCCGCGCCCTCCCAAGAGTGTTCTTCTTGACCAGATCCGTCATTCCAGTCAATCTGGCGGTGTCGGATGAGGGCGGGCATCCGGCCGAGGCACGCCTCCATGCCCGCCCGCCGCCGCACCTCCAGCCCCGCGACCGCGCGCGCCGCCGGACGCGAGCGGCGCCACGCGCGCATCCTCGACGCGGCGGAGCGTCTGTTCGCGCTCCACGGCTTCGCGAAGACCACGGTCGACGAGATCGCGAGCGCGGCCGGCGTCTCGAAGGGCCTGGTCTACGCGCACTACGAGTCGAAGGAAGATCTCCTCGGCGCGGTGTGGGAGCGGCTCGTGGCGTCGTGGGAGACGGTGATCCGCGGCACGAAGCTCGCCGACGGTGCGGTCGCCGACGCGATCGGCGAGGGCATCGCGACCTCGATCCGACACGTGCGGGAGACGCCGTTCCTGCTGCGCATCCTCGCCCAGGATCCTGCGAGCCTGACGCCCCACGGCGGCGAGGGCGTCGCGGCCTTCGCCCGCTTCTACTGCGAGCGCCTCGAGCCCGTCCTCGCGCGCGGCGTGCGGACGGGCGAGCTGCGGGCCGACCTCGACGTGGCGCGCACGGCCGAGACGATCTGGCTCCTCCACCACGCGCTCGTGCGCGAGCTCTTCGTCGGGCACGGCGGGGTGGTGCGGGGCGATGCCGAGGCGCTGCTCCGGAGCGCCATCGAGCTCGTGGTGTCGGGTCTCCGACCCCCTCGAACCGGGAGGAAGCGATGAAGTACGCACTCCGCGCCTTCTGCCTCTCTGCGGTGTCTCTCGTGCTCGCGCTCGCGCCGGCGCGCGCGCAGACCGTCTCGCCGCCTGAGATCCTCGGCACGCTCGTCGGCCCCGGCGCGACGCACCTTCCGGCGGGCGTCGGCTTCTACGGCGCCGACCTCGGCTGGACGTTCGTGCACCGCGGCGAGCAGCAGATCCTGTTCGGCGACACGTGGGCCACGGCGCGCTCGGTCTGCAACGGCGTTCCGACCCACGACGATTCGCAGGGGACGATTCCGCTCCGCCCGCCGGGCGATGCCGTGCCGTCGGTGGTCTTCACGACGCAGAAGAGCGACCCCACGCAGCTCTCGCATCTCTTCGTCTACCGCGACGGCGAGTCGCTCTCGATGGGGTACGGGCAGGTGCCGATCACCGCCTACAGCGACGGCGATCACGCCGTCGGGATCTTCGGCCGTGGCGACTTCGTGCGCTGTGAACCGCCGTCGCCCGGCGCCGAGCCGGCGTGCACGCCGCCGCGTGAGGATCGCCACGCGGTGCTCGACTCGGCGACGGGCGGCGGCCTGCGCTGCGAGCAGAGCGTGGGCGAGTGCCTCCCGCTGCTCCAGGGCATCGACTCCCTCTGCGATCTCGGCACGAAGGCCGGCTGCCTCCCGACGCAGACGTGCACGCCCGCGACCGGGTACTGCGTCGATCCGACGAGCTCGCAGAACGACGGCCGGCCCGAGACGGCGCCGCTCCTCGTCGCCCACAAGATCGACTTCGGCTTCCAGGACCCGGACGATCCGACGACCTACCGCTCCGTCGCCACCTGGCGCACGAACAAGTTCTTGAATCTCACGGCGCGCACGGTGCGCCGCTTCGCCTTCGGGCCCCGGGGCAACGACTACCGTCCCGGCGGCGGCGCGCTCCTCGTCTTCGGACGTCCGGGTTACGTCGCCGAGCAGGGACGCGAGGCGCGGCTCTATCTCATGGTCCACGCGCTTCCGATGAAGCTCGACGCGTCGGGCCACGCGCGCTTCCGGCCCTGGTTCTACGCGGGCGTGAATCCGAAGACGGGCTGGCCGCGCTGGACGCCCCTCGAGTCGAAGGCCCAGCCCCTCGCGATGGACGGCGTGGTCGGCGGCGATCCGCACGAGCCCTATCCGATCGTGGCGCAGCTCGCGGTGAGCTACGTGGGCGAGCCGATCAAGAAGTGGGTGCTCCTCTACGGTGGCGACGTGAACGACTTCGGATTGATCGATCCGGCCCACGCGCGGCCGGGGCCGGTCCCGGGCGCGATGCAGCTCCGCTTCGCCGATCATCCCTGGGGACCGTGGTCGCCGCCGCAGCCGCACCTCGGGCCGGGGAGCCCCGACGCCCCAGGCACGCCCTACGGCCCGGGCGGCGTGCTCTACCACTACGCCTGCGTGGATCAGCCTGGAGCGCCCTGTGCGCGCACCGACCCGAGCCGCCCGTTCGACGCCTTCCTCCCGGGCTGTCCGTCGGTCTCGGCCGGCTTCGACATCGGGCGCTTCTACGGCGCGAACATCATCGACGCGTGGACCCGGCCCGACGGCCACGGCGGCGTCGACATGCTCTGGAACGCCTCGACATGGAATCCGTACGCCGTGATCCTGCTGAAGACGAACCTGCGTCCCGAGCGACGCTGAAGAGAGGAAGCTGCCCTTGAAGTTCGGCCTCATCTACGAGATCTGCCGCCCCGAGCCCTTCGACGGCTTCCTCTCCGAGGCCGAGACCTACTGGCAGGCCCTCGAGCAGTGCGTGCTCGCCGACCGGCTGGGCTTCGACTACGTCTGGGAGGTCGAGCACCACTTCCTCGAGGGCTACTCGCTCTCGTCGGCGCCCGAGGTGTTCCTCTCCGCGGTGGCGCAGCGGACGCAGCGGATCCGCATCGGGAGCGGCGTGCGGCTCCTCCCGCCTCCCTTCAACCATCCGGCGCGCTCGGCCGAGGTCGCCGCCGTGCTCGACATCCTGAGCCACGGCCGATACGACTTCGGTGTCGGACG
>DATKKW010000050.1:0-142443 GCA_035542715.1 Myxococcota bacterium | reverse complement strand
CCCGCTACTACTGGCGTCAGGTCCCGACCCGGCGCATCCCCAACGCAAGGACCCATCGCGCGACCTACGCCCTGTGAATCCCCCACCCGGCGCGCTCCCAACGAGCTACGACGTGGGCGGACCCAATCCGGGGAGCACAACGGAAGAGGGGGAGCCCTTTTCGAGGCTCCCCCTCCCGACCCAAACGCGCGCGCCTGCCGCTACGGCTGCTGCGCGCTCGCCACCGCGCTCTCGACGATCCGCGGTGTCACGAAGAACAGGAGCTCCTTCCGCTTGTCGGCGACCGACTTGCTCTTGAACGCCTGGCCGAGCAGCGGGATCCGGTGCAGGTACGGCACGCGGGTCTGCCGCTCGGACTTGTCGATCACGTAGATGCCACCGAGCACCAGAGTCTGCCCGTTCTTGACCAGGGTCTCCGTCTTCGCCTCGTTCTTGGAGATGGCCGGCGAGCCCGTCGGCGTCGGCACCGTGTCGTCCGGCGCGTTCCGGGTGACCTCGATCTTCATGATGATGCTCTTGTCCTGCGTGATGTGCGGCGTGACGAGCAGCGACAGGACCGCGTCGATGAACTCGAGCTGGGCGTCCCCGTTCTCGAAGGTCTGGAACGGGATCGAGAGGCCCTGCTCGATCTTCGCCTCGCGGTTGTCGAGGGTCACGACGCGCGGGCTCGAGATCACCTTGCCCTCGCCGTTGCTCTCGGCCGCCTGGATCTGGAGCGCCACGTTGAACCGGTCGTCGAGCACGAAGCCCGAGAGGTTCAAGAGACCGTTCGCCACGCTCGTGATCGGGTTCGACACCACCACGTTGTTCGGGCTCTGGAAGGGCCAGGTCGAGTTCGGGGCCGTCGTGTACTTCGTCGTGCCGACGGTGAACTCGTCGCTGCCCTCGCCGCCCTTCTGCGGCGGGTTCGAGCCGACCGCCCACTCGGCGCCGAGCTCGCGCGAGAAGTCGAGGTTGGCCTCGACGATCCGCGTCTCGATCAGCACCTGCGGCGTCTGCGTGTCGATCGACGTCACGAGGTTCGTCGCCTCGTTGAGCACGCTCGGGATGTCCTTCACGATGAGGGTGCTGGTCCGCTTGTCGGTGTTCACGATGCCGCGGCTCGACAGCATCTTCTTCACCATCTTCTCGACTTCTTCGACGTTCGCGTAGTTGACCGGCAGGAGCTTGACCTGGAGGTCCTCCAGCTTCTCCTTCGCCCGGCGCTCCTGGAGCCGCGCCTCCTCCTCCTGCTGCAGGAGCGTCTGCGGAGCGATCCGCAGCACGCTGCCGACGCGCACGAAGCCGAGGCCCTTGGTCAGCAGGATCACGTCAAGCGCCTGGTCCCAGGGGACGTCCACCAGACGGATCGTCACCTTGCCAGAGACGTCGTCGCCCGCGATCACGTTCAGCTCGGAGACCTCCGCGATCAGGCGCAGCACGTCGTCGATCTCGACGTCCTTCAGGTCGAGGGAGATGCGCCGGCCGGTGTACTGCTTGCCGGCGAGGAGACCGCCCTCCTTCAGGATCGAGCTCGAGCCGCCCGCCGCGGGCGCGGCCGGACCCGGCGCGCCCTTGTCGGCCGAGGCCTCCGCCTTGGCCGCGGCCGGCTTCGCAGCGCCCTTCGCGACCGCGTTCTCGGCGGGGGTGAGGAGCGGCAGCGCGCCCGCCGTGTCCTCGCCGTGCGGGAAGTCGATCAGGACGGCGCTTCCGTCCTGGCGGATCTTCGGCGCGACGCCCGCGGTGCGGCGGATCAGCACCCGCACCTCGCCGTTCGCGTCACCGTCGACGTACGCCGACACGAGCGACACCGTGCCCGGCTTCTCCGGCTGCACCTTGAGCGCCGCCTCCGGGGCGAGCGTCGCGCCCGGAAGGCGCAGCACGATGCTCTCCGCGTCCGGCTCCGTCACCTCGTAGTGCAGGGAGCCCTCGCTCACGAGCACGACACGCTCGCGGTTCGCGGCCGTGTCGAGCTGGATCCCGCGCAGCACCACGCCCTTGTCGGCCTCCGCAGGGGCAGCGGGCGAGGCCGCGGCCGGAGCCGCGGCATCCTGGCCGCCCGGAGCCGGGGCGGCGTCGGCCATCGCCGGCGCCGCGCCGCGCTCGCGCGCGGTCGCCTCCGCGACCTCCTGGGCCTTCGCGCCGATCGCCACCACGAGCCCGTCCGGGCTCGTCGCGACGCCCCGATCCACGAACACGCCCTCGGCCGCCCCGTCGATCACGACGCGCGTCTTCTCGTCGTGCTGGGCCACGCGCACCGTCTTCACCTGCGCGCTGCCGACGTCGATCCGCCCCTTGGCGACGGCGTTCTTCACGCCCTTCAGGTCGACCACGAGACGCGCCGGCTGCTCCAGCACGAAGGTCTTGGGCGACTGGATCGGGCCGTCGGCCTGGAGCACCAGCACCGTGGCGCCGTCGGCGTTCCGGGCCTCGACGGAGAGGAGACGCTTCGCCGCCTCCTCTGCTCCGCCGATGGCGACGCCGCCCGTGCAGATGGCGACCGCCGCCCACAGCATCGCGCCGAGAGCCCGCCGCGACGTCCACCGTCCGGCCTGGCCGTTCCGCTCACGCTTCTTGGGAATCATGTGCCCTCACCCCCCCTGGCTCTGGCGCACGTGCATCTCGATGTCCTTCTCGGTGCGCTCGCCGAGATAGTCCACGTAGGTCTCGCGAACCACGACGGTGTTGTCACTGATGTCGGTGACGCGACCGTCGTTCTTCCCGATCATGGTCCCTTCGGCCACCACGTAGCCTCGACCCGACGGATCGAGGACCAGCGCCCGGGGCCGCTCCGTGTTCCACACGACGGCCACGACCGAGAGCTGCGCGAGGTCGAACTGCTCGAGGGGCCCGCGATCGTGGATCCGGTCCTTCGCGTGCTCGAGCACGAACGACCGGAACGGATCGCGCTTGCCGGCGGCGACGTACGTGTAGCCCTTGTCGCTGCCGCCGAGGGTCCCGCCCTCCGCTGCCTTCTCGGGCGCGCCGGCCTTGCTGGGCTTCGCGCCCCCCTGGCTCGCGTTGCGCACCTGCGCCGCCTGGCGCTGCTGCTCGTAGCTCGCCACGGTCTGGCCCTGCTGGTCGCTGCCGCACCCTCCGAGGGCGCTCGCGACCAGGGTCGCCGCAGTCACCGCGATGAAGCGCTTCACGCCTGTCCTCCTCCGTTCGCGCGGGGCGCCGCGGGCGGCGTCGCGCCCTTCGCGGGCGGCGCGCTGGGCGCCGTGCTCGCACCCACGCTGTCGAGGAACCGGAACGTCGTCGCGTTCCCCGTCACCTGCAGACGCGTCCCGTCGATCGTCTCCTTGGCGATCGACATCTTGATCTCGCTCACGTTCACGATGCGCGGCAGCTTCGCCACGTTGTCGAAGAACGAGGCGATCTCGTGGAACGAGCCGGAGAACTCGATCTCGATCGGCACCTCGGCGTAGAACTCGCGCGGCACCTCGCTCTTCGGCTTGAACGACTTGAACTCGAGGCCCGCGTTCTTGCCGATGCTGCTCACGTCCGTGAGGAGCACCGGGAGCTCCTTGCTGTTCGGGAGCTGGCGCAGCGCGACCTCGAACTCGCGCTGGAGCCTCTGGAGCTCTTCCTGGAACTTCGGAAGGTTCGCCGCGACCGAGCGCACCTCGTTCAGCTTCCGCTGGAGCTCGAGCTCCTGCGCCTTCGCCGCGCTGAGCTGGCCGTTCGCCGGCAGGTAGAACACCCAGGCGTAGAGCAGGAGGACGGCCACCACGACCCCGGCGACCACGCCCTGGCGCGTGCTCTTCGGGAGCTTCGCGAAGCGCTCGAGACCGCCATGAAGCTTTTCGAGTCCCAGATCCATCGCGCCCTCCTACCGCGTCGCCGGCGCGGTCTTCGCCCCGGTCGCCTTCGGTCCCGCGGGCGCGGCAGGCGCCGGCTCCTCCGTGCCCGGGACGGTGATTCGAGCGGCCAGCTCGAATGCGTTGAGCTTCAGGCCGTCGCGCTCCGCGAGCTCCGTCGACAGCAGCTCGACGCCGTCGAAGTAGTCGGAGTCGTTGAGCGCCGTCAGGAAGTCGGCGATGCCCTCGTTGTCGAGGCTGTAGCCCTTGAGCTTGATCATGCCCTTGGCCGCCTCGAGCTCCGTCACCCAGAGGCGCTCGGGCGCACGGGTCGCGATCTCGTCGAGCACGTGCACCGGGCCGGAGCGCGACTTGTCGAGGCGCTGGATCACGCCGAGCTTCTGCTCGGTGTCCTGCTTCTTCTTGCGGAACGCCTCGACCTCGGCGAGCTGCGGCTTGAACTTCTCGATCTGGGCGTTGAGCGAGCTGACGCGGCTCTGGGCGCTCGCGATGCGCGACAGCATCGTGACGTGCACGACCGCCGCGATCGCGAGGCTCGTCACCACGGCGCCGCCGAACAGCACCGCCTGCTGCTGGAGGTCGGCCTTGCGGCGCGCCTCGCGAACCGGGAGAAGGTTGATGCGAATCATCGCTCGTCGATCCTCCGCAGCGCGAGACCGACGCCGACCCCGAGCACCGGCGCGAGCTGGTGCAGCATCGCCGGATCGTGGCGGTCGCTCTCGACCATTCGGGCGAGCGGGTTCATCCGCTCGACGCGCACGTTGGTCTTCTCGTGGAACATCGTGTCGAGGCCCGGAACCATGGAGCCGCCGCCCGCGAGGACGACCCGGTTCACGCGCATGTCCGCCGAGGTCGCCGCGAAGAAGTCGAGCGAGCGCGTGATCTCGGCGATCACCGCCTCGTTCACCACGCGGATCGCCTGCTCCACCTCCTGGGGCACGACCTCCTGGCTGTCCTCCGCACCGGAGCCGCCGAGCTTGATCCGCTCGGCCTCCTCGAAGCCGATCGAGAGGGCCTTCTGGATCTCCTCGGTGTACTGATTTCCGCCCGCGGAGATGTCACGCGTGAAGCACGGCACGCCGCCGGAGAGGATGTTGATGTTCGCGGTCTGGGCTCCGAGGTTCACGAGCGCGACCACGTCGTCGGGCGACGCGTCGTAGTTCGCCTCGAAGGCGTTCTCGACCGCGAAGGCCGCCACGTCGATCACGGCGGGCTTGAGTCCCGCTTCCGTCACGACGGAGGTGTAGTCGTCGATCAGGTCCTTCTTCGCCGCGACCAGGAGCACGTCCATCTGGCCCTCGGTCGACGCCTGGGAGAGGATCTGGAAGTCGAGGTTCACCTCGTTCACGTCGAACGGGATGTACTGCTCGGCCTCCCAGCGGATCGACTCCTCGAGCTCCTCCCGCGTCATCGCGGGGAGGCTGATCTTCTTCACGATCACGGAGTGTCCGGACACCGCGACCACCGCGTTCTGCGCCTTGATCCCGCCGCGCGAGACCGCGCTGCGGATCGCCTCGACGATCGCGGCGGAGTTCAGGAACGCGCCCTGGACGATGGCCTCCGGGGGGAGCGGGGCGACACCGAGATGGACCAGGTCGAAGCCCTTGGGCTTCGCGTGGAGCTCGACCACCTTCACGGCACTCGATCCGATGTCGAGGCCCACCACCGACTTGTTGCGGCGCAGGCCCGAGAAGGGAAGCTGCACGACGTGTCCTCCTTGGCCCTAGAGCTGGCCGCGCACGCCGGAAGTCGGCGTGCTGGGCTCGGCGCCGGCGTCGTCCGCGCTGCCGAAGACCTTGTCCTTGTCCGACACCTTGAGCCCGAGCGCGAGCAGGACCTTGCGCTTGGTATCGAGACGGCACGGACGCCCGGCCTCGAGGCGATCGATGGTGAGCGTCGAGAGCCCGGCCTTCCGGGCCAGCTCCGCCTTGCTCATCATCAGACCCTCGCGGATCCGTTGAACGTTGTTTCGGGGCATCGCTCCTCCGCTGCGGGACCCCGGCCCAGGCTCCCACAGCTTGGTCGTCCGGCGTATCGGACCGCGCTTCCAGGGACTTGAGGCGGCGTCCGCCTGCGCACGCGTCAGCGAACTGCGGCGCTTTGAGGTGCAGGGCCGATGCAGCGCCCTCCCGCCCGATGACACATCGGCGCGGCGGCCCCGACGCGCCGTGACTTCGGTCACGGCGCCCCGGCGCGCGCCCGGGAATCCGCGGGGTTCGCCTCACGCCGGGCCGACCGTGCGCCGATAGGCCCCGGAGGAGGCGCGCGTGAGCGAGCGGGTCCTGATCGTCGACGACGACGACGCCCTGCGGGAGAGCCTCGAGCTGCTCCTCGCGGAGGAAGGCTACGAGGTCGCGGCCGCGCGGGGCGCCGAGGAGGCGCTGCGCCAGGCCGAGCGCGGCGGGATCGACGTCGTGCTGTGTGACCTGCGCATGCCCGGCAGCGACGGCTTCGAGCTCCTCCCGCAGCTCGCGCGCAAGCTCCCGGGGGCGACCCTCCTCTTGATGTCCGCCTACGGCAACGCCGAGCTCGCGATCGAGGCCTTGAAGCGGGGCGCCTACGACTACCTGGCGAAGCCCTTCGCGCCCTCGGAGCTCCTGCTCGCGATCCGCAAGGCGAAGGAGCGCGAGCGGCTGCGGCGGGCGAACCAGCTCCTCCGCCGGGACGTGCAGCGCGCCGTCGGCGATCGCCCGATCGTCGGCGCGTCCCCCGCGATGATCGGCGTCCTGGAAACACTGGAGCGGGCCGCCGAGTTCAAGTCGACGGTGCTCCTCTCGGGCGAGAGCGGCACGGGCAAGGAGGTGCTGGCGCGCGCCATCCACGCCCAGTCCCCGCGCCGCGACGAGGCGTTCGTGGCGATCAACTGCGCCGCGATCCCCGAGGCGCTGCTCGAGAGCGAGCTCTTCGGCCACGCACGCGGCGCCTTCACCGGCGCCGATCGCGCCCGCCGGGGCCTGTTCGTCGAGGCCCACGGCGGGACGCTCTTCCTCGACGAGATCGGAGAGCTCCCGATCGCCCTCCAGGCCAAGCTCCTGCGCGTGCTGCAGGAGGAGGAGGTGCGGCCGGTCGGCGAGTCGAAGTCGCGGCGGGTGGACGTGCGCGTGATCGCGGCGACGGTGCGGGACCTGGAGGCCGACGTCGCCGCCGGTCGCTTCCGCGAAGACCTCTACTACCGCCTGAACGTCCTCCGCGTGCACGTGCCGCCGCTGCGCGAGCGACGCGAGGACATCCCGCTCCTGCTCGACCACTACCTCGCGTACTTCCGCGAGGCCCTCGGCCGTCCCGTGCGCGAGATCGGCGACGACGCGCTCGCGAAGCTCGCCGGCTATCGCTGGCCGGGCAACGTGCGGGAGCTCGCGAACGTGGTCGAGCGCGCCGTGATCCTCGCCCACGGCGAGCAGATCGGCCTGCGCGAGCTGCCGCCCGAGGTCGTGGGCGGCGGCGATCCCGACGGCGACCGCTCCCCGAGCCACGACTTCTCTTTGCGCCGGGCGCGCCGCGCCGCGGAGTCGGAGCTGATCCGCCACGCGCTCCGCGCGACCGACGGCAACCGCACGCACGCGGCGAAGCTCCTCGGCATCAGCCACCGCGCGCTCTTGTACAAGCTCAAGGAGTACGGGATCCGCGACTAGCTCGCGGGCCTACTCCTTCTCGGTCTCGTCGCCGTTCTCTGCTGGCGCCGCCGGCGGCGCCTCGTCTCCGGCCTTCCCGTCGCTCGACTTCGCGTCGTCCTCGTCGCCGGGATTGGCGGGGCTCGGCTTCGCGGTGGCGTTGCCGCGGCCGCGGCCGCGACCCCCGTTCGCGACGCCCTTGTCGGAAGACTTCGCACCGCTCTCGGCCGTGGCGTCCTCGTCGTCGTCCTTGGCGGGCTGCGGCTTCGCCGCCACCGGGGCCTTCTCGTCGGCGGGCCCGAGCGCGACGCTCAGCTCGAACGGCTGGCTCGCGGTCCCGCCCTGGAGGTCGTCCACGACGAGCTCGACGGGGAACTTGCCGACGTTCTTCGTTCCCGGCTTCCACTCGACGACGCCGCTCATGGCGTCGATGGTCATGCCCGGGGGCGCGTTCTTGAGGCTGTAGCGCAGGGTGTGGTCGCCGTCGGGATCGACCGCCTCGACGGCGTAGTGGAACGTGCCGTCGGGGCCGAAGTTCGGCGGCGTCGACTTGATCACCGGCGCCGCGTTCCCGACGCGGATCTCCGGGCTCTCGATCGCGTTGCTGTCGAGCTCGCCGTCGCTCGCGACGACGCGCAGCCGGATCGTGTCGCCGCGCACGAGCTTCGACGTGTCGAGGGTCGGGCCCGTCTCCGCGATGTCGTTGCCGTTCACCTTCCAGCCGTAGCGGAAGGTCATGGCGTCGCCGTCGGGATCCGTCGCCGCCGGCTGGGCCGTGAGGGGCTGGCCGCGCGTCACGCCACCCGTCGGTTGGAGGCCGACGGCCACGAGCTCGGGAGGCTGGTTCCCGATGCGGACGCGGGCGACCTCGGGCGCGCTCTCGGCGGTGCCGTCGCTCGCCGTGACCGTGAGCTCGACGGTCTCGCCCTTGCGCAGGTCCGGCAGCACGATCGACTGCCCGTCGGCGTCGACCGCACGGCCCGAGATCCGCCACGCGAAGCCGAGATGCACGGCGTCGCCGTCCGGATCCGAGGCCTGGACGAGCGCCTCGAGGCGCTGGTGGGCGACCGGCTGCGCGGGCGAGAAGTCCACGCGCTCGATCACCGGCGGCGAGTTGGTGGCCCTCGAGGCTGCCGCAGGTGTCGGCGCGCTCATCGACGCCCCGCTCGGCGCGGCCGACTCGTCGCCGCCGCACGCGGCGACGAGCCCGGCCATCACTGCGGCGACCGCGAAGCTCCCGCATCGCCGCCCCGCACGCGTGACCCGGGGCCACGCTCCGCTCCTCATCCCCGTCATCGCTCCCCTCCCCTCGCGTCGGCTACTGCCGCGGGCGCCAGTACTGGGTGCGCGTGCCGCCGCCCGACGGACACGGCGTGCATTCGTTCTGCACCTTGTTGTCGCTCGTGATCACGAAGACCTTGTTGGCGCCGCCGCACGGGCACGGCCCGCCGCCGCCGCCCCCGCCGCCCGAATCGCCCGCGCTGATCGAGATGCGCGGGTCGGTGGGCATGCCGGTGCCGAGGCTCAGCGTCCGCTTCGGGCCCGATCCGCTCGGCTGCGTGAAGAACCCTTCGCTGCAGTCGATGCGGAAGACGTAGAGCTGCGCGGTGCCGCCCGAGATGCACGGGTCGCCGCCCGTCTGCGTCGGCGTGAAGGTCGAGGCGAACACGTAGCCCGAGAAGAGCGCCGTGGCCGTCACGAACTTCTCGCCCTCGTCGTCCACGCCGTCGCCGTTCGCGTCCGTGCGGCCCACCTTGAAGAAGTAGCCCCGGAGCGGCGGCGTGATCGACGCGCAGGTCTCGCTGCCCGACACGTCGAGCAGGTTCGACTCCGTGAGCGTCGTCTGTGCCGGAACGCTCTGCTCCAGCGGGTCGATGTCCGTCATCGCGTAGAAGCGATTGTTCTCGAGCTCCGTCGGATCGTTCGGGCTGTCCGGGATGCCCGCCCAGCGCAGGTCCGCCCGCTCGCCGCTTCCAAAGCCCAGCCACAGCGTGTTGTTCTTGAACGTGGCGTTCGGCGGGTAGAAGAAGCTCTTGAAGTGCGTCGCCACGCCCACAGCCGGGAACTCCGGCGCGTCGAAGAACTTCCGGAACGGCCAGGTGTCGATCTTCCCGTCGCTGTCGCTGTCGACGCCGACGTCGTGGATCGTCCACTTCCACATGTTGCCACCGAGGTCGCCCACGTAGACCACGTCGGCGAAGCCGTCGAAGTCGAGGTCGAAGACCGCGGGCATCGAGGGGATCGCGTACTTCATCTGCGACTGCGGGTCGCTCGCGGCGGCGTTCCAGATGAACTTCTTCTCCGCGAGGATCTGCCCGGTCTTCATGTCGATCATGAAGATCGCGCGACCCGAGGTCGAGGTCGTCGACGTCGTCGTCCCGTCGTAGGTGCTGAGCGAGTTCGGGTCGCCCTTCGGGTCGTAGCCTCCGCCGACGATCGCGACCCAGCGCTCGAAGCCCTGGCCGCCGTTGTTGTTGCCGCCCACGTCCACCCGCACCTTCGTGATGACCGGCTCGGACCACGTCTGGCCCACGTACTGCTTGATCGTGGTCGGGTCGCTCTCCCGCGGGAACTCCCAGAGGTACATGCTCGGCCCGAAGGACGACGGATCGGTCACGTCGAGCGCGTAGTAGCTCGCGCCGCCCTGGCGCATTCCGCCCACGAGCACGGTGTGCCACTCGCTGGGCGAGCTCTTCGTCGCGGTCGTCGGGGTCGGATAGAACCAGACGTCCGCAACGCGCGGCGAGCCGTCCACGAAGTAGTAGTCGCGGCCGTTGGTGTCGATCGGGAGCTGCTTGATGTTCTGGCGCGCCGTCCACGGCATGAACCCGAAGAGCTCGATGCCCGTGCCACGGTCGTAGGCCGGCGGAGTCGCCGAGCCGTTCCAGTCGCCGGCGTGGAAGGCGTGAAGGAAGCCGTCGTTCGCGCCCGCGTAGATCACGCGGTCGCGCGTCGCCCAGTTCGCCGCGAAGGCCTTGTACGTCGCTTCGTTGATGTAGGACGCAGGCCGCCCGACGACCACCGGGTTCGAGTGGAAGATGTCGCCCAGGAGCGTCGGGCGCGTGACGCACGCGTTCGAGACACCCGTGCCGAGCACGCAGCCGCGCACGTACTCCACGATCTCGTCCGTCAGGTACTCGGCCTTGCTCGCGTTCGTCGCGCCGCCGAGCGTCGCCGCCTGGTCGCCCGGGTACGCGACCGTCGGCCACGTCACGCCCAGGTCGGCGGCCTGGATGCCCGGCGAGGGCGTGATGTCGAACGGCGCGGTCGCGCCGTTCAGCGTGGTGAAGAGCGTCCGTCCGGAGGGCGACGGAATCTGCGACGCGGCGTCCCAGAACGGGACCGCGTTCGACTTGATCGTGCCGGACGTGCAGCTTCCGCTCGGGTCGTTCACCGCGCAGTTGCCGCCTGCGTCGAGGATCTGTCCGTCCGCGGTCACCTGGAAGTTCATCAGGTGGCCCTTCCAGAACGGATCGGTGTTGGAGGGCACGAACTCCGTGATGTAGAAGTTCCCGCCGTCCGCCGTGCGCGACGCCGGGACCGTCGCCGCCGTGAACGACTGCGACTTCTGGATGATGTCGTTGATCGACGTGACGAGCGCGTCCGTGATCTCCTGCGCCTGGGTGCCCGTGAAGAAGAGACCGTTTCCGTTCTGCGCCGTCCGCTGGAGCAGGCTGTTCGCGAACCCGGCGCCCCCGGTCGCGAAGCCCACGGTGTAGACGTCCATCACCTGGGACCCGGAGAGGTCGGGCCGGAAGTCCTTCGTGTGCATGTAGAGCGCGATGTCGTCGAGGTACTTCGAGCCGTTCCCGCTCGCCGCGTAGCCGACCTCGACCTCGTCGCCACCGGAGGGCTGCGGCGCGTAGTCGCCGATCAGCTTGCTCGCGAAGTTGTTGAAGCCGACGGTCCGATCTCCGCTGCAGGTCGACTCGCAGGCGAAGTTGTCGTTCGTCGGCTCGCCGTCCGTCAGGATGATGACGAAGTTCTTCTGGCACGTGCACGGCTGGGCGCCCGCCGTCGCATCGTCGCAGTCCAGCGGCGAGGGCGGCGGGCTCGCCGTGTTCCCGCCGTTGGTCAGGCTGTACTGGTACGCCGGAAACCGCGTGAAGTTGTCCTTCCCGAGCGGGATGTCCGCCGTGGTGCGGCTCATGAAGTACGTGTACGACTTGAACAACCACTCGGCGAGCGGCGTGGAGGTCTGCGCGTCGAGCGCATCGATCGCGGCATCGAGCTGCAGGCGGTTGGTCGAGTACTTGTCGATCGCCGCGCGCACGAAGCCGCCGTGGGCGTTCGCGTCGAACTGCGACACGCCGAAGCGCACGGCGTCCTTGTTGCCGCCGTAGGCCGCGGGGCAGTCGAGGGTCGCGAGATT
Source organism: Myxococcota bacterium (assembly GCA_035542715.1). Taxonomy (GTDB): domain Bacteria; phylum Myxococcota_A; class UBA9160; order UBA9160; family UBA9160; genus DATKKW01. The sequence continues at coordinate 130,660 of DATKKW010000050.1, read as the reverse complement.
TCCGACGCCCGGCGGGCAGTTCGTGTTGATCTGGAAGATCACGTCGCGCGCGATCTCCTTCGCCGCCGTGATGCGGCTGCGCTGGAAAAGGCCGAACTTGGAGCCGTCGATGTAGTGCGTGCCGTTCTGCTCCGCGTCGATCAGCAGGGGGCTCGTGTTGGTGTTCGGCTCGGCCAGGCCGCCGAAGTACGGGTCGGCGGCCGGGCTGAAGTACCACTCGGAGTACTCCTCGCCGTACCACGTCTGGTTGTTCTTGCAGGCCGTGTCGGGATCGACGTACATCCTGCGCGACTTTCCGCAGAACTGGCGTGTGATGTAGCCCGCCTTGCAGCTCGCGGAGGCCGTGCCGCCCCGGCCGCACTGCGAGGACGCCGGGCACGTGAGCGAGCCGGTCTGCACGAAGCCCGTCGTGGACTCGGTGATCTGGAAGCGGCAATCGTGGGAGGTCGAGTCGCAGACGTAGGGCGTCGCCTTGCTGTTCTGATCGTTCAGGTTCGCGCTTCCGTTCGTGGGATACGAGCCGCCCGTGCCGGGCGCGAACCAGCCGAAGATCGAGCAGGTCGACGCCGGCGGGCCGGGAGAGAAGTTCGGGTGCCACATGATCTCGTTCATGGAGCCCGAGTTGTCGATCATGAGCAGCACGTTCGGCGGAACGGAGGTGGAGAAGATCGCCGTGTCGTCCGCGCCGCGGACGTTCGCCGGCCCCACGACCGCGGCGAGCGCGCAGAGCGCCAGCGTGAGGCCGATCGTGCGCAGGCTCCGGTGCGAGGTGTGATGCTCGATCATGTCCATCTCCTTCCGATGCCCTCCGGCCGTTCCGATCTCGATCCGATCGCGTGCTCGAGGCCTCGCCCGCTCAGAAGCCCGAGTCGAGGATCTTCTTCGCCATCGCGTCCACGCGCCCGACGGCGCCGTCGGCGGTCTGGCCCTGCACCTGGATGTGCCAGAGCGTGTCGACGAACTGGGGCGGCACCTGCAGGCTCATCCCTTCCGGCGGGCCCGCGTCCATCACGTAGACGATCGGGTCCGCCGCGCTGGGATCGCCCTGGTACGTCGGCTGGCCGCCGTAGATCGCATAGCTCGGAGCGTCGCCGATCTGCGTCTGGGCGAGCGGCGGCTTGTCGGTGCGCTCGTCCGCCGAGCGGACGAGGTTCATCGCGACCGCGAAGCCCGCGTCGGCCGCGTAGAACGCGGACCGGCCGCGGCTCTGCAGGCCGGCGGTCTGGCGGTCCCGCGTGGCCGTGTCGAGGGCCGCGAGGCCGATCAGCCCCATCAGCACGAGCATCATCACCGCCACGAGGAGCGCGGCGCCGGACTCGCGTCGCCGCGCGCGCGGCGCGGGCGTGGTCGAGACGTGGCAGGTCTTCATCCTCGGGTCCCCACGTTGCGGAGCCGCACGGTCGTCGTGAGGACGCGGCGGCGGAAGCCGTCCTGCGCCGCGACGGCTCCGCGGTTCTCCGTGGCCTGGAACTTTCCGCCGCTCAGCCGGTCGTCCTGCGTGCGCGTGCGGATCACGACGTTCGCGCGCACCTCGCGCAGGAACGTGCCGTCGACCGCCGCCGGGTTGTACGCCGTGCCGCCGCCGATGCCCCGGTACTCGCCCGGGTCGACCTGGCCGTCCTGGTCGAGGTCGAAGAACCAGGCGACCTGGAGGTCCTCGACGTCGTTCGCGAGCACGAGGTTGTCTCGCAGCAGACGGTTCTGGGCGTCGATCTGGTAGACGTGCGCCGGAATGGCCTTGAGCTGCGGCGTGTTCGTGATCGCCCCGCCGAGCGTGTTCAGCATGTTCGCGACGATCGTCGTGCCCTGGATGCGCTGAATGATCCCGCAGGCGGCCCCGCGCGGCGCATTCGCCGCGTCGACCACGATCACCCCGCCCGCGAGCCTGCCGGCCGCGGTGCAGCTTCCGGTCACGCACTGGAAGTCGCTGTCGGCGACTCCGTTGCCGTCCGTGTCGTAGGCCGGAGCGCCGTCGAGGACCAGGTTCGAGACGACGATCGCAGTTCCCGAGCCCGTGCCGGGCGTGCCGTTCACGACGTCCGCGCCGAGGTTGGCCTTCTTCTGGCCGGTCGGGTCGATCGCGCCGGCATCGCTCACGAGGAGCACGTCGGGGGCGTTGGCATTGTCCTTGCCGCACACGGCGGCCTGCTCCGGCACCATGAAGCCCGAGGTGCGGATCTCGCTCTCGATCAGGTCGTTGATCGCGCGCAGGTTCTGCTGCGCCTCGCTCACCTGATCCATCATCACGTAGGTGTGGTGCTGGGTCGTGAAGCTGCCCATCAGGTACATCATCACGATCGCCATCACCGCGACCGAGACCATGAGCTCGGTCAGCGTGAAGCCCTGCGCGCTCGCGTGTCGCGTCCTCACGGCGCTACTCCTGCTTGTACTTGATGCTCGAGAGGACGAGCGTCTTGTTGGGCCGCTCCGGCTCGTTCCAGGTCACGCGCACGTCGACCTGGCGCGTCCAGCCCACCGTCAGGTCGCGCACCTGCGCGGCGACCGTGAAGGTCTGCTCGACGAAGTTCGCGGGTGCGGACTGCACGGTGGTGGAGACCGGCGCCTGGGCGACCCATCCGCCGCCGACGGGCGGGAGGTCGGCCCACTTCATGCGCATGAAGCGCTCCATCTGGTCCCGCGCCACGAGGGCAGCGGCGGTCGTGTTCCGACCCAGCCGCTCTCCGTGCATCGCGTGGAGCTGCATCAGGGCGAGGCCCAGCACGCCGACCGCGAGGATCGTGAGCGCCGCCATGACCTCGATCACGGTGAAGCCTCCACGCGCGGCGGCACGGGCCGCGGGACGCTTCGGCATCCAGGTCCGCTCCATCGCTCAGTTCCTCCAGTTGTTCGCGTTGCGGTCGAAGGCGTGTACGCGCACCGCGCCGAGCGGCGAGAGCACGACCGCGAAGTCGCGCACGCCGTTCGACACGTAGATCGCGCCCGATCCGGATCCCGTGGTGCCGAGGTTGCAGCCGGCGGTCGCACCGACGGGTACGCCGCTCGGCAGGAACGCCACCCAGGTCACGCTCGCGCCGGTCGGATCGAGCAGGCTGATCCCGCCGCCGACGGGCGTCCCGTCGGGAACCGGGTCCTCCGGCGCGCGATTCGAGCCCGCGAAGCTCGCGCCCCAGGAGACGCCCGCCTCGGCGGGGATGAACCGGACGGGCTCGCCCGCGTCGATCTGGCAGTTCTGGCCGGCGCTCCCCTGGCGGCCGTCGTCGAGGATCTCGACCGGGATGGGCGTCCCGTTGCCGTCGACGAGCGGCACTCCCGGCCGCTCTTCCTGGAAGAAGACGAGGAAGACGTGATCGGTGCGGATCGCCTCGGTGCGCGCGAGCGAGAAGGCATCGGCCACGGAGCGCGCCGCGGCCTTGAGCCGCTGGTCCGCGAACCACTGCATCACGTTCGGAATCGCGAGCGCCATCGTGATGCCGATGATCGCCACCACGACCATCAGCTCGATCATGGTGAACCCGCCGCTCGGCCCTCGTCGCATGTGTGCCTCCGCCGGGCGCTCTTGGAGCAAGCCCCGTGCCGTGCTCCACAAATCGACCAACTCACCGGTTTGCTTGAGATTCCTCCGAGGCCAGCGGCAACGCGGCGGCGCCCGGGCTGCGCACCTCCGTGCGTACCTCGCAGCCCGTTGCGGGGGCGCCGCGGGCCGCGCCGAAGCGCAGCAGGAACGCCGCGCCCCCGAGCGAGGACGACTCGAGGAGCGACAGGCTCCCGCCCTGCTCCTCGACGAGGCGCAGCGCGTTGGCGAGGCCGAGCCCGGTGCCCTCGCCCGGAGGCTTCGACGTGAAGAAGGGGTCGAACACCCGCTCGCGGTCCTCTCGGGGGATCCCCGGACCGTCGTCCTCCACCAGACACTCGACCGCGTCGGGGAGACGACGGAGGGCGGCCTCTCCCGCCGCGTCGCCCCCGCGTGTCGCGAGAGCCCCGGCCCGCACGGAGATCCGGATCCGCCCCTGCCCCTCTCCCCGGCCGCGAACCGCGTCGGCCGCGTTCAGCACGAGATTCAGCACCACCTGGGCCAGCGCGCCCGCGTCGGCCAGCGCGAGCGGCGGCTCGCCCTGCCGCGCGACCTCGAACGAGAGCCCCGCGTAGCGAGGCTGCGCCCGGACCAGCGCGAGGGCCTCCTCGGCCACGGCCGCGAGATCCGTCGGCGCGAGCGCGTGGGAGGCCGGGCGCGAGAAGTCGAGCAGCTGGCGCAGGATCGTCCGCACGCGCTCGACCTGCTCGCGCGCGCGGCCGAGGCTCGTCCTCGAGGCCGAGGCGAGGCCGGGGTCGCGCGACACGAGCTCGAGGAAGGCGAGGAGCGCGCCCATCGGGTTCCCCACCTCGTGAGCGACGCCTGCCGCGAGACGTCCCACGGCCGCGAGGCGCTCCGCGCGTGCGAGACCCGCCTCCGCGCTGCGCAGGCTCCGGTTCGCCTCCCGGAGCTCGTGCACCGCCTTCTCGAGCTCGTCCGTCCGACCCTCGAGCGCGTCGGTCATGGCGTTGAAGGCCGCGGCGAGCTCGATCGTCTCGGACGTGCCCTCGCTCGGCGCGCGAGCCCCGCGCGCGCCCCCGGCGATCGCGCGCGCGGCGGCGGCGAGCCGCGCGAGCGGTGACACCACCCGGCGACGGAGGAGCGTCGCACCGAAGGCCGTGAACACGGCCGCGCTGCCGAGCGCGACGCCGAGCGCCACCGCTCCCGTGCCGCGCGGCGCGAGCGGCAGCTCGTCGAGCGGCACCCTCGCGAGCGCGACCCGGCCGCCGAGGTCGAGCGGCACGGCCGCGAGGAGCGCCTCTCCCGCGCGGTCGATCCGCATCAGCGTCGCGCCCGCGCTGCGGGCTTCGGCCGCGAGCGCGCGTCCCTCCGGCGTGACCCGCTGCTCCCCCGTCTCCGCCTCCGCCACCGCGCCGCCCGGATCGAGCTCGACCCAGCTCGTGCCCGGAAACACCGGAAGCAGCCGACGCGCGCTCGCGTGCGCCTCGGCCGCGAGGGCCTGGGCGATCACGGCCCGTGTCGCGCTCTCCTGATGACCCGCGAGCACGAGGGCGAGCACGAGCGTCGCCGAGAGCATCACGAGCGCGAGGCTCGCCAGGATCTCGGCCATCACGCCGCGGGGCCGACGGGGCGCGCCGACGCGCTCTCCGCCGCGGAGCCGCGCCACCACTACTGCTCTTCGCCGGAGGGATCGTCGAGGCCGAGCTTCTGCAGGCGGTAGCGGAACGAGCGGAAGGACACGCCGAGGAGCTTCGCGGCGCGCTTCTTGATTCCCCCGGCGCGACGCAACGCCTCGAGCAGGAGGTTCCGCTCGAAGTCGTTCACCAGGTCGTCGAGCGTCGCGCCGTCGGACGGGAGCGCCACGCCCTTCGTCGGAGGGCCGTCGCCCTGGCCGAGCACCGTGGGCGGGAGCGCCTCGGGCTCGATCCACGGCCCGCGCGAGAGCGCCACCGCCCGCTCGATCACGTTCTCGAGCTCGCGCACGTTGCCGGGGTAGGCGTACTCGAGCAGGTGTCGCATCGCCTGCTCGCTCGCGCCCTCGATCGGCCGACCGAGCTCGCGCGCGTACTTCTCGACGAAGTGGTGCACCAGGAGGGGGACGTCCTCGAGCCGCTGGCGGAGCGGCGGCAGCACGATCTGGATCACGTTCAGGCGGTAGTAGAGGTCCTCGCGGAAGCGGCCCTTCTCGACCTCCTCCTCGAGCCGCCGGTTCGTCGCCGCAACGATGCGGACGTCGACCGGACGATCGCTCGTGCCTCCCACGCGCCGGATCGTCTTCTCCTGGAGCACGCGCAGGAGCTTCACCTGGAGGCCCTGGGGCAGCTCGCCGATCTCGTCGAGGAAGAGCGTGCCGCCGTCGGCGGTCTCGAACAGACCGTCCTTGTTCGAGACCGCGCCGGTGAACGCGCCCTTCACGTGGCCGAAGAGCTCGCTCTCGAGCAGGTTCTCGGGGATCGCGCCGCAGTTCACCGCCACGAAGGGACGATCGCGCCGGTCGCTCGCCTCGTGCACGGCGCGCGCGACGAGCTCCTTGCCGGTGCCGCTCTCGCCGTAGATCAGCACGTAGGTCTTCGTCTCGGCGACCTGGGCCACGAGCTCGTACACCCGCTGCATCGCCACCGAGCTCCCGATCAGCGCGCGGCTGCGGACCCGGCTCCGGAGCTCGCTGCGCAGCCGCTTGTTCTCGCGATCGAGCAGCTTCTTCTCGAGCGCCTTCTCGAGCACGAGGCGGATCTCGTCCACCTGGAAGGGCTTGAGCACGTAGTCGTACGCGCCTTCCTTCATCGCCGCGATTGCGGTCTCGGTGGTCGCGTAGGCCGTGATCACGATCGCGAGGGTCTCGGGCGCGAGCTGGCGCATCGCGCGCAGGAGATCGAGACCGGTCTTCCCCGGCATCTGCAGATCGGAGATCACGACGTCGAAGTCGTCGGACTCGAGCAGCGCGACGGCGGCGTCGACGTCGCCCGTCGTCGCCACGTCGTAGCCCTCGCGCCGCAGGAAGATCTCGAGGAACTCCTGCATGCTCCGCTCGTCGTCGACGACGAGGATTCGGGCCTTGTGCGTCGTCGTCGCGCTCACGCCTGCTCTCCCGCGCGGGGCAGCCGGACCCGGAACGTGCTGCCGAGGCCGGGAGCGCTCTCGACGCGAAGCGACCCGCCGTGGGCCTCCACGATGCGGTGCACCGTCGCGAGGCCGAGCCCGGTGCCCTCGGTCTTCGTGGTGAAGAACGGATCGAAGATGCGCTCCAGGACCTCGGGCGGCATGCCGACGCCCGCATCGCGCACCACGATCTCGATCGCCCCCTCCCCCTCGTCCCGCGCATTTCGGCCTTCCTCGTCGGACGCTTGAGCCGCGCTCGCCGTGTCGCCCCGCGCGGAGATCTCGAGGGCACCGCCCTCGGGCATCGCCTGGAGCGCGTTGCGGCAGAGGTTCCAGAGCACCTGGCGGATCTGCCCGGCGTCGCCGCGGACGGCGAGCTCCGCAGGCACGTCGCAGCGGATCTCGACGCCCGACGCGCGGGCGTTCTCGAGCATCTTCACGATCTCCTCGGCGAGCTCGCCCAGGGCGACGCGCTCGAGCTTCGCGGGCCCGGGTCGCGCGTACTGGAGGAAGTCGGTGATGAGCGCGTTCAGCCGGCGCGTCTCCCGCAGCACGATCTCCATGAGGCGCCGGCTCTCGTCGTCGCCCGCGGGCGAAGCGGTCGCGTGGAGCATCTGGATCGAGCCGGAGATCGCGGCCAGCGGGTTGCGGATCTCGTGGGCGATCGCGGCCGAGAGCTGACCCACGGCCGCGAGGCGCTCGGAGCGCCGGAGCTCGAGCTCCATGCGCACCACGTCGGTCACGTCCTGGAAGATGACCACGTGGCCGCCCGGCGAGCCGTCGAGCTCGCGCAGGATCGAGCCGGAGAGGCCGAGGTGCAGCGTCTCGCCGCGCGGGTTGCGGAACGGCATGCGCGCGCGAAGACGGATCCCCGACGGGTCCTCGCTCGCGGCGAGGACGCGCGCGCGCGCGCCGGGGAGCACCTCGTCGAGCGAGAGCCCGATCACCGAGGCTGCGTCGCGGCCGGTGATGCGCTCCGCCTCGGGATTGAACGAGGTCACGCGGCCTTCGCGATCCGTCGTGAGGAGACCCGAGAGCAGGCTGCCGACCGTCCGCTCGTGGAGCCGCCGCAGGCGTCCGAGATCGAGCCGGCTCTTCGCGAGGTCCTCGTCGGTGCGGCGGAGATCGCGCAAGAGGACGCTCGCGAGGAGCGCCACGAGGAGCATCGCCGCCGCGTGGACGGCCCAGTGGAGGACGACCACGGGCAGCGCCGTCTCCTCGGCCTCGCCGTAGCTCGTGAGGAGGCCGAGGCCCTCGGCGCCGATCACGGCGCCGAAGGCGATCGCGGCGAGCGCCGCGGTGGTGTAGGCGCCCCGCCGGTCGAGGGCGCCCGCCGCGCTCAGCACGACGAGCACGTAGAGCGGCGTGAAGACGGAGTCCATGCCGCCGGAGAAGTGGATCAGACCGGAGACGAGGCCGACGTCGAGGGCGAGCAACGCGCCCACGATCCACGCCGGCCGGCGCAGCCGACGCAGGGCTGCGAAGGCGAGCACGCCCGTCGCGAGCACGATCCAGAGCGTCGCGTCGAAGCCGCGGGCTGCGGCCGGAGCGAGGCTGCGCCCGACGGCGGCGAAGGCGTGCGTCGCGCCGAGCAGCGCGGCGGCGGTCGCGCAACGTGCGGCGAGGAGCCGCCCGGCCTGACGCCGGGCGGCCAGCTCCGTCTCCTCACCGCGGATCATCGCCGCCCCGTGCCTGGACCCCCTACTTCACGGCTTCCGCGATCTTGAAGATCGGGAGGTACATCGCGACGAGGATCGAGCCGATCGAGCCGCCGAGGACCACCATCATCAGCGGCTCCATCATCGCGGTCAGGGCCGACACCGCGGCGTCGACCTCGTCGTCGTAGAAGTCGGCGATCTTGTTGAGCATGGAGTCCATGGCGCCCGTCTGCTCGCCGACCGCCACCATCTGCACGACCATGCCCGGGAAGATCCGCGACTCGCCCAGCGGCTCGGCGATCGTCTTGCCTTCGGAGATCGCCGAGCGCGTCCGCTGGAGCGCCGCCTCGATCACCTTGTTCCCCGCGGTGCGTGCGCAGATGTCGAGCGCGTCGAGGATCGGGACGCCGCTCGAGATCATCGTGCCGAGGGTCCGGCTGAAGCGTGCGACCGCGACCTTCTTCAGCAGCGGGCCGAACAGCCAGAGCTTCAGGAACACGGCGTCGCTCTGGAAGCGGAAGCGCGCCGAGCGCGCGCGCGCCTCGCGGAAGCCCCAGATCACGCCCACCACGGCGGCGATCATGTACAGGATGTACGACTGCATGAAGTGAGAGAGGTTCAGCACCATCTGCGTCGGGCCCGGAAGCGCGCCGCCGAAGTCCTTGAACATCTTCTCGAAGACCGGGATCACCTTGACGAGCAGCAGGGCCATCACGCCGATCGCGACCACGAGGATCGTGATCGGGTAGACCATCGCGCCCTTCACCTTGCGCGCGAGGGCATCCGCCTTCTCGAGGTAGACCGAGAGACGGTTCAGGATGGTGTCGAGGATGCCGCCCACCTCGCCCGCCGCGACCAGGTTCACGTAGAGCTCGTCGAAGGGCTTCGGGTGCTTGCGCAGGGCGTCAGCGAAGGTGCTGCCCTGCTCGACGTCCGACTTCACCGTCTTCAGCACCGCCTTGAAGGTCACGTTGGGCTGCTGATCGGCGAGGATGTCGAGGCACTGCACGAGCGGCAGCCCGGCGTCGATCATCGTCGCGAACTGCCGCGTGAAGATCACGAGCTCCCGGGTCTTGATCCCGGGCTTGAGCAGCGCGAAGCCGCGCTTGGCGTCCGCCTTCGACTTGACCGTCGTCGGCTGGATCATCTGCGCGCGGAGCTGGGCCATGACGGCGGCTTCGTTCACCGCCTCCATCGTGCCCTTCTTCACCTGCCCCTGGCGCGTCCGCCCTTCCCAGGTAAACACCGCCATCTCACCCCTCCCTCCCGGCGGGCCCCGTGGGCCTCCGGTCCACGAGCGCTACGCCGCGCCCATCACCCGGCGCGAACTCGGAGAGCCCGCCGCTCCCGAGGCCATGAGGTTCCGCAGCTCCTCCGCGTCGGAGCTGCGACCGAGCGCGTCCTCGAGCGTGATCAGCCGCCGCTGGAACAGGGCGGCGAGCGACTGGTTCATGGTCTGCATGCCGAACTTGTCCTGGCCCACCTGCATCTGCGAGTAGATCTGGTGGATCTTGTCCTCGCGGATCAGGTTGCGGATGGCCGGGTTCGGCACCATCACCTCGATCGCCATCACGCGCCCCGGCCCGTTCGCCCGCGGCAGGAGCGACTGGCACATCACGCCCTCCAGCACGAACGAGAGCTGGGCGCGCACCTGCGCCTGCTGGTACGGCGGGAACACGTCCACGATGCGGTTGATGGTCTGCACGCAGGAGTTCGTGTGGAGCGTCGCGAACGCGAGGTGGCCCGTCTCGGCGACGGTCAGCGCCGCCTCGATCGTCTCGAGGTCGCGCATCTCGCCCACGAGCACCACGTCCGGGTCCTGGCGCAGGATGTACTTGAGCGCCGCCGAGAAGCTCTTGGTGTCGGCGCCGACCTCGCGCTGGTTCACGACGCAGGACTTGTGCGGGTGCAGGTACTCGATCGGGTCCTCGATCGTGATGATGTGCTCCTGCCGCTCGCTGTTGATCCGGTCGATCATGCTGGCCAGCGTGGTCGACTTGCCGGAGCCGGTCGGGCCGGTCACGAGGATCAGGCCGCGCGGCTTCTTCGTGAGATCGCTCACGACCTTCGGCAGGCCGAGCTCTTCGAAGGTCTTGATCTGGTACGGGATCGCGCGGAAGGCACCGGCGACGGCGCCGCGCTGCATGAAGATGTTCGCCCGGAAGCGCGAGAGGCCGCGCACGCCGAACGAGAGGTCGAGCTCGCTCTGCTCCTCGAAGCGGTGCTTCTGCGCGTCGGTCAGGATCGAGTAGCAGAGCTGCTTCGTGTCCGGCGCCGCGAGCGGCGGCATCTTGAGCGGATGCAGCTTGCCGTCGATCCGGAGCTGCGGCGGGCTCGAGGTCGTGATGTGGAGGTCGCTCGCCCCCTTCTCGATCATCGCCTTCAGCAGCTGGTGAAGGTTCGCCATTCCGTCGCACCCCTCTAGCGGTCGGCCGCCGACACGCGGAACACTTCCTTGAGCGTCGTGGTGCCTTCGCGCACCTTGTTGAGCACGCTGCGCCGCAGCGTCGTCATGCCGAGCCGGATCGCCTCGCGCTTGATCTCCGCCGCGGAGGCGCCGTTCAGCACGAACTCCTTCAGCTCCTCGCCGAGCTCCATCACCTCGTAGAGCGCGATCCGGCCCTTGTAGCCGGTGTTGGAGCAGGTCGAGCAGCCGCGGCCCCGGACGGGCTGCACGCCCTTGGCCTCGGCCTCGTCCATCCCGGCGTCCACGAGCATCTGCGTCGTGACGTCGCCGTCCGGCTCCTTGCACGCCTCGCACACGCGCCGGGCGAGGCGCTGGGCCAGGATGCAGTTCACGGCGGAGGCCACGAGGAACGGCTCGATGCCCATGTTGAGCAGGCGGTTCACCGTGGACGGCGCGTCGTTCGTGTGCAGCGTCGAGAGCACCATGTGGCCGGTCAGGGCGGCCTTCACGGCGATCTCGGCCGTCTCGAAGTCGCGGATCTCGCCGACCATGATGATGTCCGGGTCCTGGCGCAGGAAGGAGCGCAGGGCCGCGGCGAAGTTCAATCCGATGTCCTCGTGCATCTGCACCTGGTTGATGCCCGCGAGGTTGAACTCGACCGGGTCCTCGGCGGTGGAGATGTTCTCGCTGATCTGGTTCAGCTCGGAGAGCGCCGAGTAGAGTGTCGTGGTCTTGCCGGAGCCCGTGGGCCCCGTCACGAGCACCATCCCGAAGGGCCGGTGGATGCAGTCCTTGAAGGTGTGGAGCTGCTCCACCTCGAAGCCGAGCTTCGTCATGTCGAGCTGCAGGTTCGACTTGTCGAGGAGCCGCATCACGATCTTCTCGCCGAACAGCGTGGGCAGCACCGAGACGCGGTAGTCCATCTCCCTGCCGCGCCCCATCTTGAGCTTGATGCGGCCGTCCTGCGGGAGCCGTCGCTCCGCGATGTCGAGCTCGGCCATGATCTTCATGCGCGAGGTGATCGCGTTCTTGAGCTTCATCGGCGGCCGCATCACCTCGTACAGCACGCCGTCGATCCGGTAGCGGACCCGGAACTCCTTCTCGTAGGGCTCGATGTGGATGTCCGACGCGTTCCGCTTCACGGCGTCGGTCAGGATCAGGTTCACGAGCTTGACGACGGGCGCGTCCTCGGACGCCTTCGCGAGCTCGCCGACGTCGACGTCGTCCTGGTCGTCGACGAGCTCGATGTCCGAGTCGTCGAAGCCCTGCATCACCTCGTCGATCGACGACGACGAGTCGTAGTAGCGCTCGATCGCGCGCTTGATCGCGTCGTCCGCCGCGACCACGACCTCGACGTTGTACCCGGTCAGGAACTTGATGTCGTCGATCGCGAAGATGTTCGAGGGATCGGCGGTCGCGAGCACGAGGGTCGAGCCGGCGCGGTTCACCGGGATGACCGTGTGCTTCTGCGCGACCTCCTCGGGGATCAGCTTGATGACGGTCGGATCGATCTCGAACTCGTCGAGGTTCACCGACGGGACGCCGTACTGCTTCGCGACGAAGTCCGTGAGCTCGGACTCCTGCAGGAACCCGAGCTTCGTGATCTGGGCGCCGAGACGGCCGCCCTTCGACTTCGTCTCGTCCCGGGCCTTGCGCAGCTGCTCCGCCGTCAGGAGGTTCTCTCGGACGAGAAGCTCCCCGATCCGCTCGTTCACCCGCAGACCCTCCGTCGGCATCGCCCGCGGGCGAGCGCCGCGTCGCATTCGCGCCGTCGGCACGAGCGCTTGCGCGGCGCCTCTGCGCACGCAGGAAACCCGTCCAAGCTCGCTGAGTTATCGGCGGTCTTCGGACTCGACTTGACCGCCCTCGCTGGCCGCCTCGGTGACCGCCTCGAAGGAGGTGCGGCCGAAGCGCAGGCAGACGAGGCCGAGGGCGATCATGCTGACCCAGAAGGTGAGGTGGGCCACGGTTCCGAGGGCGACGGCCTGATCCCACGGTACGCCGAACAGGCCGAGCGCGATCCGGCACGCCGTGTGATAGAGGCCGAAGAATCCCGGCGCGCTCGGGAGCGACACGGCGAGGCCGACCGCCACGAGCGTCGCGTAGGAGGCCTCGAGGGTTCGCTCGAGCGAGCCGAGGTCGATGTCCATCGCCCAGATCGCGGCGGCGAAGGGCAGCATGGAGAACACGAACCAGATCAGGATGGAGTGGAGCGCGATCCAGAAGAGATGGACGCCGCCCTTGATCGAGCCGAGCCCCTCCGAGAAACGCCGGAGCAGCGCCTGCAGCCTTTCCACGGCCCCTGCCGGCAGGACGAAGCGGCCGAACCAGCCCGCGACGGCGACGGCCCGATCCGGCGCGATCCTTAGCGCGACCATCGCTGCGAGGGGCAGCACGGCGGCGAGGAGGAGCGCCGGGAGGCCGAGCACGAGCATCTCCGTGGAAGGCCCGCCCCGCGCCCCCATCGCCGAGAACAGCAGGGCGGCCATGAGCAGGAAGGTCACGGTGTCGATCACGCGCTCGAGCAGCACCGTGGCGAGGATCGCGGGCGCGTCGGTCCCGGTCTCCCGGGCGAGGTACCAGGCGCGCAGGATCTCGCCGAGCCGGAGCGGAAAGAGGTTGTTCGCCATGAACCCGACCGCCGTGGCGCGGAAGAGAGGGCCCGTCCCGATCGGGGCGATCGGGTCGGTCAGATGACGCCAGCGCAGGGCCCGCAGGTGCACGGCGGCGACCTGTGTCGGCAGCGAGATCCCGAGCAGGAGCCCCCAGTGCGCCCGCGCCACCTGCAGCGCGACCTCTCGGAGGTCGACGTCTCGGAACGCCCACCAGAGGCTCGCGAGGGAGACGGTGATCCCGAGCCAGAGGAGGGGGCTCCGCCACATCCGGCGCCGCGGGGCGCTGCCGGGGCGCTGGGGCCGAGTCGCGGCCATGCTCATCGCGCGGGCCCGGCGAGGCGGCGGCGCGCCTCGGCGACGTCGCGCGCGATCTGGGCGCGCAAGGCCTCGACGCCCTCGAAGCGCCGCTCGGGCCGGATCCGCGACTCGAAGGAGACGTCGACCCGCCGGCCGTAGAGGTCGCCGGAGAAGTCGAGGAGGTGCGCCTCGGCGACGAGCCCGAGGTCCTCGCCGAAGGTGGGCCTGCGTCCGAGATTGGTGACGGCGGGAAGCTCCGCGCCGCGGGGCGGATCGCCCTCGTCGAGGAAGCGCACGCGTCCAGCGTACACGCCGGCCTCGGGCAGGACCTCGTTCTCGCTCTCGAGGTTCGCGGTGGGGAAGCCGAGGGCTCGGCCGCGACGGTCGCCCGTCGCGACCCGTCCGCGCAGCGCGTAGGGCCGCCCGAGAAGGCGCGCGGCGGCCTCCACCTCGCCCGCGGCCAGGTGCTGCCGGATCGCGGTCGAGCTCACCGTCGATCCGCCCACCTTCACCTCCGGGATGATCGTCGCCTCGAAGCCGAGCTCCGGCCCGAGCTCCACCAGGAGCCGCATCGACCCCTCGCGGTGATGACCGAAGCGAAAGTTGTAGCCGACGTAGACCTCGCGCGGCCGGAAGCGCGCCCAGAGGATGTCGCGCACGAAGCGCTCGGGCGGAGTCTCGGCGAACTCGCGCGTGAAGCGCTCGACCACCGTCACGTCGACGCCGCAGGCCGCGATCACCTCGAGCTTCTGCTCGAGCGTCGTCAGGAGGCCCGGCGCGCTCGGGCCTCCGAGCACCTTGCGCGGATGCGGCTCGAAGGTGTAGACGGCGGCGTGTCCGTCGAGCGCGCGCGCGCGCTCGACGACCGTGCGCATCAGGACGTGGTGCCCTTCGTGGAGGCCGTCGAACGTGCCGACCGTGAGCACGCAGCGCGCGGGCGGCGCGGCGAGCGCGTCGCTACCGAGCTTCACCTCCACGGGGTAGTCTCCGCGCGATGCAGATCCTCTCGCGTCACCTGCTCGCGCGCTTCCTGCGCAGCTTCGTGGCGATCCTCGTCGTGCTGCTGCTCGCCGTGCTGGTCGGCGACCTCCTGCTCGACCTCGGCGACCTGCTCGGCGACAAGGCGAACGAAGGTCTCGCGCAGGCGCTCTTCGCGATGGTGCTCGACACGCCGGCCCGCTACCTGCCGATCCTCCTGCCGATGTCCTCCTTCGCGGCGGCGTTCGTCACGCTCGGCAGCGCCGCGCGCTCCTTCGAGATCACCGCGATGAAGGCGGGTGGCATCTCTCCGCTGCGCGCGATCCTTCCGGTGCTCGCGGCCGCGGCGGCCCTGGCCGGCGTCGCGCTGGCGCTCGACGAGACCGTGGTGCTGCGGGCCGCTCGCGCCGTCGAGAGCTTCGATCACGGGCGCGGCTTCGCCCTCGAGAGCGGATCCTTCTGGCACAGCTCCGGCGACACGATCTTCAACGTGCGCGACAGCGATCCCGCGACGCGAACGCTCGTCGGCGTCACCGTGCTCGAGCTCACGCCCACGGGACGCCTCCGGCGCAGCGTGCAGGCGCCGAGCGCCCGGGTCGAGCGCGACGGACGCTGGATCCTGCAGGACGCCCTCGTCCGCCGCTTCGAGGGCTCGGCCCTGGATCCGCCGGCCACCGAGCGCGCGGCGATGCTCGAGATCGCCGCGCCGCGAAAGTCCGACAAGGTGCTCCTCGACGAGAAGGCCTCCACGCTCTCGATCGCCGACCTCGAGAGCGCGATCCGCGCCCGTACGGGCAGCGGCGGCGAGGTGCGCCGCTTCGAGGCCCTGCTCCACGAGCGGCTGTCCGATCCGGTGGCCGTGCTGCTGTTCGCGTGGCTCGCCATCCCGCTCGCCCTGCGCGTCGAGGAGACCCGAAGCCTCGCGGCGCCCGCGCTCCAGGGCGTGCTCGTGATCGTCGCGTTCTTCTTCCTGCGGAACCTCGGGTCGACGCTCGCGGCGCAGGGAGCCACGCCGGCAGCCGTCACGCCCTGGGCGATCCTCCTGCTCTTCGCCACCTACGGCGGCGTGCGTCTGCGACAGGTGCCGCGCTAGCTCGCGAAGGCTCACGGCCCGCTCCGTCCCTCGCGGCCCGAGCCCAGGATGCGGAAGAACTCGCTTTGCGGCGGCACGACGAGCGTGGTGCGCGCGTCGATCGTCTTGCGGTAGGCCTCGAGGCTCCGCACGAAGCGGTAGAAGTCGGCGTCCTTGCCGTAGGCCTCCGCGTAGATCCGCGCCGCCTCCGCGTCGCCCGCGCCGCGCAGCACGTCGGCGTCGCGCTTCGCCTCGGCGACGATGACGAGGGCGTCCCGGTCGGCGTCGGCCCGCAGCCGCCTGCCCTCCCCTTCGCCCTCGGCGCGCGCCTTGCGCGCGAGCCGCTCCCGCTCGGTGCGCATGCGGGCGTAGACGTTCTTCTCCGTCGCGGCCGGGAGCTCGGTCCGGTTCAGCCGCACGTCGTCGATCTGGATGCCGAAGGCCCCGAGCGTCGCGCCGCTCTTCTCCGTGATCTCCTGGATGATCTCGACACGCTTTCCGGTCACGACCTCCTGGAGCGTGTAGCGGCCGATCACGTCGCGCAGGTCCGAGCGCACCACCTGGTCCACCTGCTCCTCGGCTGCCTGCCTGCCGAGCGGGAAGGAACGCCGGAAGAGCAGCGGGTCGGCGATCCGCCAGATCACGTAGTTGTCGACGTCGAGGGGCTCCTGGTCCCGCGTCTGGACGTGCAGGGGCTCGCCGTTCAGATAGAGGCGGCGCTTCTCGTAGGTGATGACGTCGTCGAGGAGCGGAATCCGGCCCGAGACGCCCGGCTCCGTCACGACCGCCACGGGATCGCCGAGACGGAGCACGATCTTCTGCTCGCCCTCGCGGGTGATGACGAGGGGGCCGAGGCCGACGTTCCCGGCCCAGACCAGCGCCGCGAAGACGGCGAGCGCGACCAGGCCGAGGAAGAGGAGTCGCCTCACCGGGCGCCCTCCGACCCGCCGGACGCGGGCGCACGCGGGGGCGGCGGCGCCGACACCGCCCGTTCGCGCCCGATCGGCAGGTACGGCAGCACGTTCGCGGTGCCCGGCTCGATGATCACCTTCTCGACCTGGGGCAGCACGGTCTCCATCGTCTCGAGATAGAGCCGCTCGCGCGTCACCTCCGGCGCCTTCTGGTACTCCGCGAGCAGCGCCTCGAAGCGCTGCGCCTCTCCCTGCGCAGTGGCGATCTTCGCGTCGCGGTAGCCCTCCGCCGCCTTGCGCTGCTCCGCGGCCTCGCCCTCCGCCTTCGGCAGCACCTCGTTGGCGTAGCCCTCCGCCTCGTTCACCGCGCGGTTCCGGTCCTGGCCGGCAGCGATCACGTCGTCGAAGGCCGCACGCACCTCGGCGGGCGCCTGGGCCTCCTGGAGCTGGACGGAGATCACGGCGAGCCCCGTCTCGTAGCCGTCGAGGATCTTCTGCAGGATCTCCTCGGTCTGCTCGGCGACCTCTCCCCGCTGCTCCGAGAGCACGCCGTCGATCGTGTGCTGCCCGACGACCTCGCGCATCGCGGCCTGGGCGGCGTCGCGCAGCGTCGCCCTCGGGCTCGCCACGCGGTAGCGCGCCAGGAAGGCGTCCTTGACCTTGTACTGCACCACGAAGCCGACGTTCACGATGTTGTTGTCGCTCGTCTGCATCGCGGCCCCGGCGGCGCCGGCCGCGGTCTTCGCGCCGCCGCCGTCGTCCGCGGCGGATCCGGAGAAGTCCTCCCGTTCGATCGAGCCGACGTTCACGACCTCGTGGTCCTCGAGCGGCGGCGGAAGGTGCCATCGGAGACCGGGCTCCGACATCGTCCGGGAGTAACGGCCGAGACGCAGGATCACCGCGGCCTGGCCCGGGTCGAGCTGGTAGAAGCCGAACCACGCCCACGCGCCGAGCACCACGATCGAGAGGCCGACCGCGGCCACGTTCGCCACCGTACGGCGTACGCTGCGCCGCACCCGCTCGTCCGCGGGCACGTTCTCGGGCTCGGTCGTCATCGGCTGGCGGCTCCCTCGCGCCCTTCCAGCCGCTTCGCCGCCGCGGCCGCGACGTCGAGGAAGGGCTTCACCAGGTCCATCGGGAGCGGGAACAGGATCGTCGAGTTCCGCTCGGTGGCGATCTCGGTCAGCGTCTGGAGATAGCGCAGCTGGATGGCGGCCGGCTCGCTCGAGAGGATGCGCGAGGCGTCGGCGAGGGTCTGTGACGCCTGCAGCTCGCCCTGTGCATGGAGCAGCTTCGCGCGCTTCTCGCGCTCCGCCTCGGCCTGCTTCGCCATCGCACGCCGCATCTCCTCGGGCAGGTCGATCTGCTTCAGCTCCACCGCGCGCACCTTCACGCCCCAGGGCTCCGTCTGCTGGTCGATGATCTCGGCGAGCTTGCGGTTCAGGCTCTCGCGCTCGGCCAGGAGCTCGTCGAGCTCGGCCTGCCCGCAGACGCTCCGGAGCGTCGTCTGCGCGAGCTGCGAGGTTCCGTAGAGGTAGTTCTCGACGGAGATCACCGCGCGCTCGGGATGCAGCACGCGGAAGTAGAGCACGGCGTTCACCTTCACCGAGACGTTGTCGCGCGTGATCACCTCCTGCGACGGCACGTCCATCACGATCTCGCGCAGGCTGATCTTCACCATCCGGTCGATCCCCGGCACGATGAAGCGCAGGCCGCGATCGCGCGTGCCGGCGTAGCGGCCGAGTCGGAAGAGCACCCCGCGCTCGTACTCGTTCAGGATCCGCAGCCCCGAGAAGACGAGGGCCAGGAGCACGAGAATCGCGATCAGCGGTGTCGAGAGCATGGTTCCTCCGGCGCCGGCTCGGCCGGCGCGCTACTTGCCGCGGGGACGCACCCGGAGGCGAAGTCCCTCCACGGCCACGATCTCGACCTCGGCCCCGACCTCGACCGGCGCGGAGCTCGTCGCGCTCCAGTACTCGCCGCGCACGAAGACGGTGCCCTCCGGCGTGAGCGCCGTCGTGGCGCGCGCCCGGTGGCCGACCAGCTCGCCCACGCCCGCCTCGGCCGGGCGCACGAGGGAGCGCCCGACGGCGATCGTGACGATCGCGCCGAACAGCAGGATGCCGACCAGCGCCGACACGAGCGTGCGCCACGACACGTCGAGGTCCGACACGTCGGGCCGCTGGAAGAGCTGCGACCCGCCGAGCAGGAAGCACACGGCGCCCACGGCGAACAGGAGGCCGTACGACGTGACGAACGCCTCGGCCACGATGCAGGCGATCCCGGCCAGGAAGAGCACGAGGCCGAGCCAGGAGAACGGAAGGATCTGGAGCGAGAAGAAGCCGAGGATCAGGCTCGCCGCCCCGAGCGCGCCGGGCAGGATCACGCCCGGCGTGGTGATCTCGACGTAGAGCCCGAGCAGGCCGCCGAGGATCAGGAGCACCGCGATGTCCGGATTCGCGAGCACGTCGAGCAGGCGCGACACGAGCTTCATCTGGAGCGGCCGAACTTCGGCGCCGGTCACGGCGAGGACGTGCTTCTCGCCCGCGATCACGATCTCGCGTCCCTCGAGCTGCCGCAGCAGGTCGGCCCGGTCGACGGCCACGAGGTCGATCACGCCGAGCTCGAGGGCCTTCTTCTCGGGGATCGCGACCGATTCGCGCACCGCCTTCACCGCCCAGTCGACGTTGCGCTTGCGCTCCGACGCGATCGACTCGATGAAGGCCGCGGTGAAGTTCTCCGCCTTCTCCGCGGCGATGTCGCGCGCGCCGCTCCCTCCCTTCTCTTCCTTCCCGTCGCCGCCGCCGGGCGCCGGGAGGCCCGGCGGGCCCCCGATCCCGACCGGATGCGCTGCACCGATGCTCGTGCCCGGCGCCATCGCCGCCACGTGGGCGGCGAGCGTGATGAACGTGCCCGCGCTCCCGGCCCAGGCGCCCGAGGGCGCGACGTACACGACCACGGGTACCCGCGCCGGAAGGATCGCCTGGATCACGTCCTTGGTGGAGGCCAGGAGGCCGCCCGGCGTGTCGAGCTCGATCACGAGCGCCTGGGCGCCATCGCGCTCCGCCGTCGCGACGGCGTTCACGAGATAGTCGGCGGAGGCCGGGTTGATCGTGCCCGAGATCGTCGCGAGGTCGACGTGCTCCGCTCCGGCGTCGCGTGCGCTCCCGAAGAGCCCGAGGAGCAACGCGACGGCCGCTGCCGGCGCCCTCACGCACGCGCCTCGCGCAGCTTCTCGATCCGGTCCCACAGCTGCGCCGCGACCTCGGCCTTCGGGAGGAGCGGCAGCTCCTCGGTCTCGCCGCCCGGCCAGACGAGTACGACCGCGTTCGTGTCGCCCTCGAAGCCGGCACCCTCCCGCGAGACGTCGTTCGCGACGAGCAGGTCGCAGCCCTTGCGCGCGAGCTTGCGGCGCGCCGCCGCGACCAGGTCGTGGCTCTCCGCGGCGAAGCCCACCACCAGCCGGTCGCCCTTGCGCCGCCCGATCTCTTCCAGGATGTCGGGGTTCCGCACGAGCTCGAGGGAGATCCCCGCGCCCTCGGGCAGGGCCTCCTTCTTGATCTTGCGGTCCGAGGGCCGCGCGGGCCGGAAGTCGCCGACGGCCGCGGTCATCACCACGACACGGGCCGGGCCGAGCTCGCGGAGGAGCGCCTCCCGCATCTCGAGCGCCGTCTCGACGTCGATCCGCTGGACGCCGGGCGGTGTCGCGAGGGCGCTCGGCCCGGCCACGAGCACGACGTCGGCGCCGCGCCGTGCCGCCTCGCCTGCGATTGCGAAGCCCATCTTCCCCGACGAGCGATTGGTGATCGCGCGCACCGGGTCGATCGGCTCGCGCGTGCCGCCGGCAGAGACGAGCACGCGCTCGCCGGCGAGGCTCTTCGGCCCGAGCAGGAGCTCGGCGGCCGAGGCGATCGCCACGGGCTCGGCCATCCGGCCCCGGCCCTCCCAGCCGCACGCCAGGGACCCGCTCTCCGGACCCACGAAGTGGACGCCGCGGGAGCGGAGGCGACCGACGTTCTCCTGCGTCGCCGCGTGCTCCCACATGTGGACGTTCATGGCCGGCGCCACCAGCACGGGCGCCCGCGTCGCGAGGAGCAGGGTCGTCACGAGATCGTCGGCGAGCCCATGCGACATGCGCGCGAGGACGTGGGCCGTGGCGGGCGCGACGATCACGAGCTCCGCCCAGTCCGCGAGCGCGATGTGGTCGATCTCGCTCTCCTCGCCCGGATCGAACAGGCTCGTGCGCACGGGATGGCGGGTCAGGGTCTGGAGCACGAGCGGCGAGACGAAGCGTTCGGACGCCGGGGTGAGCGCGCAGCGGACCGCGTGCCCCGCGCGATCGAGGATGCGCACGAGCTCCGGGATCTTGTAGGCCGCGATGCCGCCCGAGACCGCGAGCAGCACGCGGGCGCGGCGCGGAGCCGCCGCGCCGTGGCCCTCGCCCCCTCCGCTCGTGCCCGACTCCGGAGCCATCGGAAACTTCCCCGCGAAATCGTGGATTCCAAAGCACGGTACCCGTCGGCTCCCGGGCCGTCCACGCGCCCGCGGGAGGCGCGCGGCGCAGTCGGCTAGCCGGAGCGGGCGCCGATCCGTCGGAGCATCGCGCGCGCCCGGCGCTCGACCCGGGCCTCGCTCCCGGCCTCGACGTACAGGCGGATCCGCGGCTCGGTGCTCGAGGCGCGGACCAGCACGAAGCCGTCGTCGAAGCGCAGGCGCAGGCCCGACTCGTGGTCGGCCTCGCGGACCGCTGCGCCGGCCAGGCGCTCCGGCGGGGCCGTGTGCAGGGCCTCGAGGGCCGCGACGCAGGAGGCGGTCGCCGGCACCGAGAAGCGTTTCCAGGGCGAGGGCCCGACGGCACGCTCGAGCTCGCGCAGACGCGCGCGCAGCGGTCGCCGCGAGAGCGCGACCTGCTCGGCGAGCAGGCAGCCCGCGAGCAGACCGTCCTTGTCGCGCGAGAAGCGGGCGAGGCAGAAGCCGCCGCTCTCGTCGCCCGCGGCGTCCGCGCGGCCCGCGTCGATCTCGGCGGCGAGCTGGCGAAAGCCCATGGGCCGCGAGCTCGCCGAAAGGCCGTGGAGCGCGGCGACCCGCGACACGAAGCTCCCGCTCGCGATCGACAGCGCGACGCCGCGACGGATGCGCCCCGTCGCCGCCGCGTGATCGACGAGGAGCGCGAGGAGCTCGTGCTCGCCGAGCACGCGGCCGTCGCCATCGACCGCGGCGAGGCGGTCGCCGTCGCCGTCCGTCGCGAGACCGAGGGCCGACCGCCCGGCACGCCGGACCGCCGCCCGGAGCGCCACGAGCCGCTCGGGTGTCGGATCGGGGGCGACGCCGCCAAAGGTCGGATCCGCCTCGCCGTGGAGCGTCGTCACGCGCACGCCAGCGTGCCGCAGCACCGCATCGAGGCAGCCGGCGCCGGCGCCGTGAAGCGCGTCGTACACCACGCTCATCCGGCCGCGCGCGAGCGCCCTCCGATCGAGCTCTCGGCCGAGCGCTTCCAGATAGCGCGTGCGCAGATCGACCGCGCGTCCGGCCGGGGCGGAGCGCGCCGCGAGAGGATCCTCGCTCGGCGACGCGAGCGCCTCGGCTGCGAGGGCCTCGATCCGGCGCGTGGCGTCCGCGGAGAGGCTCGCGCCGTCCGGGCCGTGGAGCTTGAGACCGTGATCCTCGGGAGGGTTGTGGCTCGCCGTGAAGACGAGCGCGAGGGCCACGCGTCGACGGGGGGCGCTCCACGCGACCACCGGCGTAGCGGTCGTGCCCTCGACGAGCAGCACGCGACGCCCCGCCGCGCGGAGCACCGCCTCTGCCTCGGCGGCGAGGCGCGGCCCGAGGAAGCGTCGGTCGTGCGCCACGAGCACGGGCCCTTCCGCGCCGCTCTCCTCGAGGAACGCGGCGATCGCGCGCACCGCGACGCGCACGCGCGGAAGCGTGATCTCCTCCGCGAGCGGGCCCCGCCACCCGCCCGACCCGAAGCGGATCGCGCGCGGAGAGGAAGCCTCTGCGGCCATGCGACCGGACTCCGCCTGCGCCGGCCGCGCTCAGCCCCGCCCGAGCTTCTCGCGCAGCCGACGCTCGACGCCGGCGGGCACGAAGTCGCTGACGGGCGTGCCGAACTGGACGAGCTCCTTCAGCCGCGAGGAGCTCACGTAGAAGAACTGCTGGCTCGTCATCATGAACAGGGTCTCGACGTCGGGATTCAGGTGGCGGTTCATGAGCGCCATCTCGAACTCGTACTCGAAGTCGCTCATCGCACGCAGGCCGCGCAGCACGACGCGCACGCCGATGCGCCGCGCGTAGTCGACGAGGAGGCCTTCGAACGACGCGATGCGGATGCCCGAAGCGCCGTCGAGGACCTCTTTCAGCATCTCGATGCGCTCCTCGACCGAGAACAGGCCACCGCGCTTGTCGACGTTCGTCGCGACCGCCACCACGAGCTCGTCGAACACGTGCCTCGCACGCTGGATGATGTCGAGGTGTCCGTTCGTCACGGGATCGAAGCTCGCCGGGAAGAGGGCGACCGTGCGCGGGCTGTCGGGGGTCATGCGTGAGGCGGGCCTCCGGTTTCGTCTGCGGAGACCGGCGGTGAGCCGGCGGCCGCGAGCTGCGTCAAGGTCGTATCTCCGTAGCGCCGTGCGTCGATCGGCGACAGGCCCTCCACCGCCGGCACCGGATGGCGTCGGGAGCTCTCCACGACGACTCGCGCTCCCGCCGCGAGGATCCGGGCCTGGACGACAGCTTGCAGCACCGATGCCAGAAGGCCTGCGGCGTAGGGCGGATCCATGAACACCAGGTCGAAGCGCTCGCCCGAAGCCGCAAGGCGGCGCAGCGCGGCGCGGGCGTCGCCCGGGCACACCCGCGCCTCCGTCTCCCCGAGGGCGAGGCTCGCGAGATTCGCACGGAGCACTTCGAGCGCGTGGTGGGCCGACTCGACGAAGACGGCGCGCGACGCGCCGCGGGAGAGCGCCTCGATGCCGAGCGCGCCGGTGCCGGCGAACAGATCGAGCACGCGAGCGCCCTCGACCGGCTCGAGCGCGGAGAACAGCGCCTCGCGGACCCGCTCCGAAGTCGGACGCACGCCCGCGCCCCGCGGCGCGCGCAGACGCCGTCCCCCGAAGCGCCCGGCGATCACGCGCATGGGAAACCTCCGCGGTCGCTGCGGCGTCCGAGCAGCAGGGCCGCGGGAACGCGCGGCGCCACGGGCGCGTCCCCGGCGACGCGCCCGCGTGTGACACCTCGGAGGCGCGTGCTAGGGTCGCTCACGAACGTTGGGCTTCCCACGAAGCAGGCGCAGCGCGACACGGCACGGTGGATTCCCGGTCGCGCGGCCGCCGTCCTGGGTGGGCGGTGGCTCCTCTCTCGATGGATCCACGACGAAGGAGCGAAAGCATGGCCTCCGCAGCCGTCGAGCGTCTCAAGAAGCAGCTTCCGAAGCGTCTGGCAGAGGTCCGGGCCGACCGGTCCCAGCGCCAGTTCGCGCGCGATCTCGGCGTCTTCCAGCAGAACGTGAATCGCTACGAGAGCGGCACGACGCCTCACACCGACTTCCTCATCACGCTCGCGCTCAAGGAGAACGTCTCCCTGGACTGGCTCCTGCTCGGCAAGGGCAAGCGCGGCTCGCGCTAGCGGCCTCGCACGTCCGCGCGGAGTCGCGGCGCGGCGCCGCCCTCCGCGCGGGTCGCGCCGCATCCTCCGCGGCCGCATGCTCATCCCGCTCCGCCTCCTCCGCTGCAGCGGGCAAGCGCCTCCGCGAATCCGTCGACGCCGCGCACGCTCGGGGTGCGGGCGCCGTTCACCAGAAGCGAGAACACGAGCTCCTCTCCGTCGGCCGCTTGCGCGAAGCCCGAGAGCCCGAGGACGCCCGTCAGGGTTCCGGTCTTGGCGCGCACCCGCCCGGCCGCGCCGCTCGCGCGCTCCTGCAGCGTGCCGTCCCGACCCGCGACCGGAAGCGCGGCCAGGAGCTCGGGCCCGAGATCGAACGAGTCGCGTGCGCTGCGCAGCGCCGCCACGAGGAGCCGGGGCGACACGCGATCGCGCAGCGAGAGGCCGGAGCCGTCCACGAGGACGGCGCTCCGGAGGTCGAGTCCGAGCGACTCGAGCGCACGGCGTAGCGCACGGGTGCCGCTCTCCCACGAGCCGGGGCGCGCCGTCTCCGCGCGACCGAGCGCCTTCACCAATCCCTCGGCGATCGGATTGCTGCTGTACTTGAGCAGGCGTCGCACGGTCTCGGCGAGCGTGGGGCCCTCGAACTCCAGCAGCGACACGCTGCCGGGCGGCGTCTCGCCCGACGTGGGCGCGCGCTCGTCGAGGACGATGCCGTTCGCGGCGAGGCTCGCCGCAAACACGCTCCCGGCATAGAGCGTCGGATCGGAGACGCTCCGCGCGATGCGCTGCACGCCGGCGTCCTCCGGCAGGAGCCCGGTGACGACGATCGTCTCGCCGCGCGGGTCGCGCTCGCGGGACACCTCGAGCCCGGGCGCAATGCCCGGGCGCACCGTCACGGCGCGCACGACGACCGAGAGCGCGTCGACCGGCGGGTCGACCGCGACCTGGACCGGAGCGCCGGCCCGCGATCCGGGTCGCACCTCGATCACGACCGCGCCGTAGTTCGCCTGCAGCGCCCCGATCGGCGCTTCGTAGGCGCGCGTGCCGACCGGCGCCCAGGTCGGATTCCAGCGCTCGCGGTCGAAGGCGCCGTCGTCGAGGACGAGCCGGCCCGCACGCCGCAGGCCCCCTCGCCGCAGATCCGCGGCGAGCCGCCACCACTCCTCCGAGACGAGCGCAGGATCTCCTCCGCCGCGCAGGACGAGGGTCCCCACCCGGCCCGCCGCATCGGGCTCCGCGTCGGCGAGCACCTCGGTCACGAATCGATGGGCCGGCCCGAGCCGCGCGAGCGCGGCGAGAGCGGTCAGGACCTTCTGGTTCGAGGCCGGCGTGAAAGTCGCGTCCGCATCGCGCGCGAACAGCACCTCGCCGTCTCGCGCCCGCACGACCAGCGCGCCCACGCGCGCCCCGCGGAACTCCGGTGCCGAGAGCGCGCTCGCGAGCGCGCAGACGTCGCCGGAGGAAGCCCGCGCTTCCTCGGCCACGGGCGCAGCGGACGCGACGCTCGAGGCGAGGAGGAGCGCGACCAGCGGTGCCGGGATGCGCGGCAGTCAAGCCTCCGGGCCGGGCGCCCGCAAGGAGACTCGGCGGGACGCGGCCGGCCGTTGACGCGCGGCACCGTATCCGGGAGGCTGCCGCGCGGCAATCGCGCAACCGCTGGGGGGAAGGTTGCTGAACGCGATCTGGCTCGCGCTCGTCGTGGGCTCGGTGCTCTGGGCCGGCTTCACGGGCCGCATGGAGGCCCTGCAGAAGGGCATGCTCGATGGCGCGAAGAGCGCGATCGACCTCGTGCTGGGCCTCGTCGGCATCATGGCGTTCTTCTTGGGCCTGATGCGGATCGCGCGCGACGGCGGGCTCCTGCTCGCCGTCTCCCGCGCGCTCGCGCCGCTCCTGCGCCGCCTCTTCCCCGACGTCCCGCCGGATCATCCCGCGATGGGTGCGATGATCATGAACCTCGCCTCGAACATGCTCGGCCTCGGCAATGCGGCGACCCCGTTCGGGCTCAAGGCGATGGTGGAGCTCGAGCGGCTGAACGCGCGGCCGGGCGTCGCGACGGACGCGATCGTGCTCTTCGTCGTGATCAACGCGACCGTGATCCATCTCTTTCCGCTGGGCACGATCGCCGTGCGGGCGGGCGCGGGCTCCGTGACGCCGGCGGCGATCTGGATCCCGACCCTTCTCGCGACCCTCGCCTCGTGCACGACGGCGGTGGGCGCGCACTTCCTGCTTCGTGGGCTGCCGCGCTACCGGGCGGAGCGCTTTCCGATCCGCGAGGGCGCGCCCTCGCCGGCCGCGACTGCCGTGATGGCCGAAGTGCCCGAGGTGCCCGGGCCGAAGGAGCCGCCCGCGCCCGCGAGCCCCGTCGCGCGACTCGTGATCCTCGGCGTCGCCCTGGGCTTCGTGACGGCGCTCGTCCTCTTCGTGCTGCGCGCCGGGCGCCCGCCGCTCGACGTCCTGACCGACGTCGCGTCGAACTGGCTCCTGCCCGGAGTGGTCGTCGCGCTCGTCCTGGTCGGCCTCGCGGGCCGGGTCCGCGTGTACGAGGCGGCGGTCGAAGGAGCCAAGGAGGCCCTCGAGGTGGCCGCGCGCATCGCCCCGTTCCTCGTCGTGATCCTCGTCGCGGTGGCCATGTTCCGCGCCTCCGGCCTCCTCGACCTCCTGATCTCCGTGGTGGACCCGGTGACGAGCCGCATCGGATTCCCGGCCGAGGCGCTGCCGATGGCGATCCTGCGTCCGCTCTCCGGCTCCGGCGCGTTCGGGGTGATGAGCGAGATCCTGAAGTCCCAGGGCCCCGACTCCTTCGTCGGCATGCTCGTCAGCACGCTCCAGGGCTCGACCGAGACGACCTTCTACGTGCTCGCGGTCTACTTCGGCGCCGCCGGCGTGAAGGACGGGAGGCACGCCCTCGCCTGCTGCCTGCTCGGCGACCTCGCCGGCTTCGCGATGGCCACGGCCGCCTGCCATCTCTTCTTCTCCGCATGACGGCAGGCCCCGGGGACCCGAATCCGGGGGTGGCACTCCCGGGCGAGCTCGAGGCGGCGCTGCGCCGGCTCGTCCGCGCCGAGCTCCGTGCGGAGGTCGTGCGTAGCGAGCTGCTCGCCGGGGGCCTCGGTCGCCGGCGCTTCCTGCGCCTCCACACCGACGGGACTCCCGCGACGCTCGTCGCGCGGATCGACGCCGAGGAAGATCCCGCGCGACGACCGACGGGCCTCCCGCCGGAGCCGGATCTCGAGCCGCTCCGCCGCTTCCTCGAGGGCCGAGGCATCCCCGTGCCGCGGAGCTACGGACGCGACGCGGCCCACGGCATCCACCTGATCGAGGATGCGGGCCCGACGTCGCTGCGCGACGCCGTCGCGGCACGGCCGGACGAGCGGCTCGCGCTGTACGAGGAGGCGTGCGACCTCGTGCCGCGCTTCCAGGAATCGCGCGATCCGGGAGACGGCCTGCCCGCCTTCTCGCGTCGGCTCGACGCGGCCTTCTTCGCGTACAAGGCCGACTTCTTCGCGCGCTGGAGCCTGCCCCTCGCGCTCCGGCGCGAGGCGCGCGACGCGGAGCGGGCCGTGGTGCACGAGGCCTTCGCGGCGATCGCGGCGGAGCTTCGTCGCGCGCCCCATCGCCTCGCGCACCGCGACTACCAGAGCGCGAACCTCCACGTCCGCAAAGGCGCGCCGCGCGGCAAGCGCCTCGTCGTGCTCGACGTGCAGGGAGCCCTCCTGGCACCGCCCGAGTACGACCTCGTGTGTCTCCTGCGCGATTCCTACGTGGAGCTGCCCGAGGACGAGGTCGCGCACCACGTCGCGCGCACGCGTCTC
The DNA here is from genome assembly GCA_035542715.1 of Myxococcota bacterium. Classification (GTDB taxonomy): domain Bacteria; phylum Myxococcota_A; class UBA9160; order UBA9160; family UBA9160; genus DATKKW01. The sequence goes on along the minus strand of DATKKW010000050.1, from coordinate 102,719 downwards.
CGGCTCCCCGACGCACCGGCGGAGACGGAGCTCGCGCGCCGCTTCGACCTGCTCACCCTCACGCGCAAGGGGAAGGACCACGCGCTCTTCGTCTACACCGCGGAGACGCGCGGAGATCGGAGCTACCTCGCGTACCTCCCCGCGACGGTGCGCTACCTGCGCGCCGCCGCCGCGCGCGCCGCCGCGCGGGACCCCGCGCTCGCGCGCCTCGCCGAGCTCGTATCGCAGCTCCCGGAGAGCCGATGCGCGCCATGATCGTCGCCGCGGGGCTGGGGACCCGCCTGCGTCCCCTGACCTACCTCCGGCCCAAGCCCGTCGTGCCCGTGCGCGGGCTGCCCCTCGTCGCGTATCCGCTCGCGCTCCTCGCGGCCCACGGCGTGCGGGAGGTGATCATCAACACCCATCACCTGCCCGATCAGCTCGTCGCGGCGGCACGACGCTCCTGCCCGCCCGGCGTCGACCTCCGGTTCTCCCACGAGGAAGGGCTCCTCGGCACCGGGGGCGGGATCCGCCGCGCAGCCTCGTTCCTGCGCGAGAGCGATCCGTGCCTGATCCTGGGCGGCGACATGCTGCTCGACTTCGACCTCGGCGGCCTCGTGGCCGGCCACCGGGCGCGGGGCGACGCGCTCACCCTCCTTTTGCGGGAGGATCGACGGGCCGAAGCCTTCGGTAGCATCGGCGTCGATTCCGAGGGGCGGCTCCGGCGCATCGGACGCCGCTTCGATCTCGGGGGCGAAGTCGCGTCCGGCCTGTACGCCTGGGCGAACGTGGTCTCGGCACGCGCCTTCGATGCGCTGCCGGAGGAGGAGGTGTTCAGCCATCTCGACGGGTGGATCGCTCCTCTCCTTTCCCGTGGAGCACGCGACGTGCGGGGCGTGATCGCGACCGAGGCCGACAGCGTGTGGGAGCCCGTCGGCACGCCGGCGGAGTACCTGGCGGCGAACGTCGCTCCCGCGCGGCTCCGCTATCTCGACGCCGACGCCGTCGCGCGCGCCGAAGGAACCCGCTTCGAGGGCGACGTCGTGATCGGCGCCCGGGCGATCCTCGGACGCGGCGTGCGCCTCTCGCGCGCAGTGGTATGGGACGGCGAGCGCGTGCCCGACGGGCTCGAGGGTCACGACGGCGTCTTCGCCGGCGGCGCCTTCCACGCGTGTCCGCCCGATGCCGAAGGCGGCGAGGCATGAGCGAGCTCGTCTTCGTCGGCACGAGCGACGCCTTCGGCGCCGGCGGCCGCCGGCAGTCGGCGATCTTCCTGCGGGCGCCCCACGGCGCCGTCCTGATCGACTGCGGCGGCACGACCGCGAGCGGGCTCAACGCCCTCGGCATCTCCCGCGCCGAGATCGATGCCGTGTTGATCTCCCACTTCCATGCGGACCACTTCAGCGGCCTGCCCCAGCTCCTCCTCGCCGCGGTCTGGGAGGACCGGCGCACGCGGCCGCTCCGCATCGCGGGGCCGCCCGGCGTCGAGCTACGCGTGCACGCCGCGGCGCGCGCCCTGGGCCACGATCTCGCGGCCCGCACGCTTCCCTTCCCGCTCGTCTTCCAGGAGCTCGCGACCGGCGAGGAGGCCGAGGTCGGGCCGGTCCGGGTGAGCGCCTTCGAGACCCAGCATCAGCCCGACGCCTGCCCCCACGGCTTCGTGCTCCGCGCGGGCCGACGCCACATCGTGTACAGCGGCGACACCGGCTGGTTCGACGGCCTGCCGAAGGCCGCCCGGGGAGCCGAGCTCTTCATCTGCGAGTGCACCTTCGAGAGCCGCGGCTGGAACTACCACCTCTCGCTCGAAGAGCTCGCCGCCCACAAGGGCGACTTCGACTGCGGCCGCATCCTGCTCACGCACCTCGGCTCGGCGATGTCGGCCCGCCGCGGCCGCTGCGACTTCGAGACGGCGGACGACGGAATGCTCGTCCGCCTCTGAGGGTGGAGCGGACGCCGCGCGGCTAGACGCGCCCGATGCGTCCGCTGCGGCCGGGCACGATCTCGCCCAGCACGGCCGCGCGCGCGGCGCCGGTGCAGCGCGGCAGATGGTTCGGGACGCCGAGCAGCGCGTTGCGTCCGAGGAGCGAGAACGCCATCGCCTCGGCGGCCGCGCTCGGCACGCCGGCCGCGTCCATCGGCTCGACGGCGCTGCCCGGGAGGACCCGTGCGAGGCCCTCCATCAGCGCCGCGTTGCGCGCGCCGCCGCCGCCGACGAGCAGCCGCTCGACGCGGCCGCCGCCCAGGAAGTCGCGACACGCACGCGCGACGGCCTCGACCGTGAACGCGGCGAGCGTCGACACGAGATCGTCGGGGTCGCGCCCGGCCGCGCGCCACCCCGCGGCGAGGGCCTCGGCCTCGCGCGTCCCGTAGCGCTCGCGCCCGGTCGACTTCGGCGGCGCGCGGCGCAGGAAGTCGTCGTCGAGGAGCTTCGCGAGGAGCGCGGCGTCGGGCCGCCCGCGGCGCGCGCGCGCGCCGTCGCGGTCGAAGCGCTCGGCGCCTCCGGAGAGGATCTGCACCACGGAGTCGAGCAGCGCGTTCGCGGGCCCGACGTCGAAGGCCAGCACGTCTTCGGGACGCGCGGCTCTCGGAATCCACGTGACGTTGGCGATCCCGCCGAGGTTCAGCACCACGCGCGCCTCGTCGCGATCGCCGAGGGCCGCGTAGTGGAAGAACGGCGCGAGCGGCGCACCCTCGCCCCCGGCCGCGACGTCGCGCGCACGGAAGTCGGCGACGGTCGTCACACCGGTGCGCTCCGCGATCAGGGAGGGATCTCCGATCTGGAGCGTCGCCCGATCCGCCGGATGGTGCGCCACCGTCTGCCCATGGGACGCGATCGCATCCACGTCGTCGAGCGGCACGCCGGCGGCGGCCGCCACCTCGCGCGCGGCGTCGGCGAACCGCTCGCCGAGGAGCACGTCGAGACGTCCGAGCTCGCGCAGGGCCTCCGATCCGGGGACGGCCGCGGCGGCGAGGCGGTGGATGCGCTCCTGCAGCTCGGGCTCGAAGGCCGTCTCCCGGAAGGCGAGCAGGCGGAACGGGCGCGGCGACGGGCCCGACGGCCATTCGACCAGGGCGGCGTCGATCCCGTCCGCCGAGGTCCCCGACATGAGCCCGATCACCCGCACGGCGCGCATCTTAGGGAAAGCGTCGGCCGCGGCGCCCGCGCGACGGCGGGTTGACTGCCTGCAGCGATCTCCTCATCATCCGGGCCGGTTCTGCCCGGTGCGTTGTGCGGGAGCGAACGCTCGACCCGCTTGGGGCCTTCGATGCGGGATCCGTTCCCGGCCGAGACGCGACCTCGCTCGCTCCGGCCGTACGGAGCCCACCTGGACTTTCCAGGGATCGAGCCCCCTCCCCGACGGCCAGGGTGGTTCCGACTCTTCGCGCCCGGGCCCCGCGCCCGGGCGTCGTCCCCGTGGTTCCGTGAGAACCGAGCCCCCGCGCCACGGCGCGAGAAGGATGCAAGCCCATGACCGACACCTCCCGCAAGCAGGGCGCGCTGATCTGCGTCGGCGTCGCGGCCGTCGCCCTGCTGTTCCTGATCGGTCTCCTGCGCGGGAGCTACCTCGCCCTCGCGATCCCGGTCGCCGCGGTGACCTTCTTCCTGCTCGGGCTCGCGTTCTGGGTCGGCTGGACGATCGCGACCATCCGCGTCGAGCCCGAGCCCGCGCCCGAGCTCGAGCCCGAGCCCGAGGCCGACGCGAAGTCCGTCGGCCAGGCCGGTCGCTAGGGCCGCGCCGCGATGCGCATCGCCCTCCTCACCTATCGCGGCAACATGTTCTGCGGCGGCCAGGGCATCTACGCCGCCCATCTCGCGCGCGAATGGCAGCGGGCCGGCCACGAGGTCCACGTGATCGCGGGCCCGCCGTACCCCGAGCTCGAGTCCGGAATCCCGCTGCACCGGATCCCCAACGAGAACGTCTTCGGCCTGCCCCATCCCGACTGGGCGCGGCGCGAGCGACCGCTCCGTCTCCTCTGGCCCGTGAATCTGTGGGAGCTCGGGGTCTCGCAGATGGGCGTCTTCCCGGAGATGCAGACCTTCGGCCTGCGCCTCTTCCTGCGCTGGCGCGAGCTCCAGCGGCGACACCGCTTCGACGTGGTGTTCGACAATCAGTGCCTCTCGTGGGGCCTGCTCGGGATCCAGGCGGCCGGCACGCCCGTCGTGTCCGTGATCCATCATCCGCTGCACATCGATCGGGAGGCGGACTTCGCGATCGATCCCTCCCTCAAGCGGAAGATCCGGCGCACGCTCTACTTCCCGCTGCTGATGCAGCAGATCGTCGCGCCGCGCCTCGCGCGCGTCGTGACCGTGAGCGAGGCCTCGCGCAGCGAGATCGGGCGCTACTTCGGCATCCCGGAGAAGCGCGTGTCCGTCGTCTACAACGGCACCGACTTCGACCTCTTCCGGCCCACGCCCGAGGTGGCGAAGCAGGCGGACCTCCTCTTCGTCGGCCGCACGGAAGACCGCAAGAAGGGCATCGGCACCCTGCTCGAGGCGATGACGCATCTTCCGGAGCACGTGACGCTCAAGATCGTCGACGGCCGCATCCCCGAGAACGGGCTCGTGCCGCGCTTCGTACGAAAGCATCGCCTCGAGCGCCGGGTGATCGTGCACAAGCGCATGCTCACCGTCCCGGAGCTCGTGCGGGAGTACTCGACCGGACGCGTCGCGGTCGTGCCGAGCTTCTTCGAGGGCTTCGGCTTCCCGGCGAGCGAGGCCATGGCCTGCGGGCTCCCGGTGATCGCGAACGCCGTGGGCGCGCTGCCGGAGGTCGTCGGGACCGACGGCGAGGCCGGCCGCCTCGTGCCGCCGCGCGATCCGTGCGCGCTGGCCGCCGCGGTGTCGGAGGTGCTCGCCGAGCCCGAGCGCGCGGCGCGCATGGGCGCCGCCGCGCGGGCGCGCGTCACGCGTCTCTTCCGCTGGGAGCGCGCCGCGGCGGAGCTCGTCGCCGTGTTCGAAGAGACGATCCGTGCTGCTCACCGTCGATCTCGAGCGGCTTGACGTTCGAGCCGGGCAGCGCCTCCTCGACGCGGGCTGCGGCGAGGGGAGGCACTGCTTCGGCGCCCTCGACCGGGGGGCACGCGTCTATGGCCTCGACCTCGACCGCGCCTCCCTCGACCGGGCGTCGGGCCCGTTGCGCGCGCGCGCGAAGGAGGTCGGGTCCTTCGGCATCGTGCTCCAGGGCAACACGTTCCACCTCCCGTTCCGCGACGCGAGCTTCGATCGCGTGATCTGCTCCGAGGTGATGGAGCACGTCCACGACTATCCGGCCGCGTGCCGGGAGCTCGCGCGCGTGACGAAGCCTGGCGGGCGCGTCGCCGTCACGATCCCGACCGCGACGAGCGAGCACCTCTACCTCCGCCTCGGGGACGACTACTTCGAGAGCCCGGGGGGCCACATCCGCATCTTCGAGCCGCGGGAGCTCGCCGCGGCCCTCGGGCGTGCGGGCCTCGCGACGACGGGCGTCGGCTTCGCCCATGCGCTGCACACGCCCTACTGGGCGCTGCGCTCCGTGGCGGGCCTTCGGCGCGCCGACGAGAACGCCCTCGTGCGCGCCTATCGCGTGTTCCTGCTCCGGGCGACGCAGTCGCGGCTCATGGGCGGCGTCGAGCGCGCCCTCAACTGGGTGTTCCCGAAGAGCGTCGTGCTCTACGCCGAGAAGCGGGCGCGGGCCCGCGCTTGAGCGGAGCCACCGAGCCTGCGTCTTGCGGAGCGGAGGCTTCGCGTCCCCTCCGCATCTGCTTCCTCGCCTACCGCGGGAACATGCACAGCGGGGGCCAGGGGATCTACCTGTGGTTCCTCGCGCGCGAGCTGGCGCGGCTCGGCCACGCGGTGAGCGTGCTCGTGGGCCCGCCCTACCCGGATCCGATGCCCTTCGCGCGCGATCTCTCGCGCCTCCCCAATCCGCAGCTCTGGGGCAAGCGCTTCCATCCGGACTCCGCGGTCCTCCTGCCCTGGCCGCGACCGCTGCGGGCCTTCGAGCCGCTCTACTTCTACGAGCTCGCGGCGACGCACTTCGGCTTCCTGCCCGAGCCCTTCACCTTCAGCGTGCGCGCGCTGCGCGCGCTCGTCCCGCGCCTGCGCGCGGGCGAGCGCTTCGACCTCCTCCACGACGTACAGTCCCTGGGCTACGGCCTCCTCGCGCTTCGCGCGATCGGCCTGCCGCTCGTCACGACGATCCACCATCCGCTCTCCGTCGACCGCCGGGCCTCCTTCGCGCGCGACCGCACGCTGCGCGAGGCGCTCGGCACGATGGAGTTCTATCCCGTCGGCATGCAGGCCTTCGTGGCGCGACGGCTCGACCGCGTGCTCACCTCCTCCGAGCTCTCGCGTCGCGAGATCCGCAAGGACTTCGGCGTCGCGGACTCGCGCATCCGCAACGTGGGGAACGGCCTCGACACCGAGCTCTTCCGTCCGCTCGCGGCCGTCCCCCGGGCCTCGCACGAGCTGCTCTGCGTCGGTCGCGCCTCGGACCCGAACAAGGGCATCGACACGCTGCTCGAAGCCCTCCGCCTGCTCCCGCCCGAGGTGCGGCTCACCCTCGTGGACGAGGACCATCCCTTGCACCTCGCCCGCACGCGCGGTCGGGAGCTCGGCGTCGCGGAGCGGGTCACGATCACGGGACGCGTGCCCCAGGCGCGCCTCGTGGAGCTCTACAACCGCGCCACGCTCGTCGTGGTGCCGTCGCGCTACGAGGGCTTCGGGCTGCCTGCCGCCGAGGCGATGGCGTGCGGAACACCCGTCGTGGCGAGCGCGGCGGGCGCCCTGCCCGAGCTGCTGCGTGCGGGCGGCGGCGGGACGCTCTCGCGTGTCGCCGATCCGGCGTCCCTCGCGGCCGCGATCGGCGGCCTGCTCGCGCGCTCCGCCGACGCGCGGGCCGCCCTCGGACGCGAAGCCCGGGCGCGCGTGGTCGCGGCCTACTCCTGGGCGCGGATCGCGGAGCGTACGGTCGAGGCCTACCGCGAGGTGCTGGCGGAGCGTGCGCGGGGGCGGCCGGCGAGGAGCACCACGTCCGCGAGGGACGGCGCGTGGCGCGCCGCCCACCCGGCCGCCTGAAGCGCGGCGCGGGCCGCGCGAGGCGGAAGCGCCTCCACGAATCGGGTCCATCCCGGGAGACCCCACGCGAGCGACACGCCCTCCACCTGCTCCAGCACGAGATGGCGCCCGGCCTGCTCGCGCATCAGCCCGAGCTCGTAGCGGGTGAAGTGGTCCGCCGGGACGTCGTAGTGTCGGCGGCCGCGCCGGGCCGGGTGCGCGAGCCAGTCCTCGCGCAAGACGTCGAGGCCCCGGGCGGCGCGACACGCGAGCGAGTCGAAGTTCGCGATCGCGAGCACCACGCGGCCCCCGGGACGCACGACGCGCGCCATCTCCGCGATCGCCGCCTCCGGCTGGTCGAAGTGATCGAGCGCGCCCTTGCACAGCGCGGCGTCGAAGGAGGCGTCCGCGAAGGGCAGCCGGTGGCCCCAGGCCTGCACCCAGCGCGGCCGCGGTCCGGGCCGGCCTTCCTCGCGCTCCCTCGCGTCGACGAGGCGCGCCCAGCCGAGCATGCGGGACGACGGCTCGGCACCGACCGCGCTGGCGCCCCGCGCCGCGAGCGCCCGGGTGTCCTGGCCGAACCCGCTCGCGACGTCCAGGACCCGCGCGCCCGGGGCGGGCCGTGCGAGCGCCAGCGTGCGCTCCGTCATCCGATCGAACAAGTGCTGGCTGTCGCGCGTGGTCCCGGTCGGGATCACGTCGCTCATGTCCCGGTCGAGGTCGACGACGCGCACGGCGGCGCGCAGCGTAGCGGACGCGGCCGGACGACGGGCGCGCGGAGATCTAGCCGAGCCGTCCGCTCACGAAGCCCTCGAGCAGCTCGGTGAGTCCGGGATCGACGTCGTGGAAGGCGATGCCGAGGCGCCTCCCGTCGCGGCTCGACCAGGCGATGCGTCCCTCGATGACGAGGGGCAGGCCGATGCCCGGCAGCGCGAACTCCGCCTCGACCCGCTCGCGCGCGCGGGGCCACGGCTCCGCGAGGCTCACGCCGACGCCGTGCGGCGACAGGTCGAGACCGGCCGCGCGCCGGCGGTCGCCCGCCACGCAGAGCTCGACCCAGCCGCGAAACGGAGCACGCGCGACCCGACGCTCGGACTTGTCATCGGCGCCGATCGGCATGGCCAGCGCCGCTGCAAGAAGCATGCGCAGCAGCGCCATGGCTCGCCGTCGTGGTTCCGGGCTCTTGCGGCGGTATCTTCCGTCGCAGATGGCCGCTCCGATGCCGAAAGAGGGAAACGCGGTTCCTCCGGAGGCCCCGCGCAAGGGGCTCCTGGGCGGCGACCGGATCACGAGCTTCCGCTCGACCTACGTCGCCTTCTTCCTGTTCGTGATCCTCTACGTGTTCTCGGTGAAGGCGCTCGAGCACGCCCTCTACGTCCACTTCGAGCGCCGCCTCGCCGACGCCGTGGCGGTGGACCCGAGCGGTGGGCCCGTGCCCACCCAGATCCAGCAGCGGATCGACGGGGTGCTGCGCGACTCGCCCTGGATCCGTCTCGGCGGAGTGAAGGTGACGGTGCTCGCCTTCGCGCGCGACGGGCGCACGCCCCTGTACGTGGACGGGCGCACCCCGCCGCCCTCGCCGGAGTTCACGGATCCCTGGGAGTGGCTGCGCGAGGCGGAGCGCCTGCTCCCGGCGCGGATCGATCTCACGGTATCGGTGCCCCACAACGCGCCGGCCGCGAATGCGCTCCTCGTGCTGTACGCGGCCGTGCTGCTCACCGTCCTGTTCGCGTTCCAGCGCGCGATCGCCCGGCGGGAGGGCGAGCGGCTCGACGCCGCCCTCGCCGCGCGCGAGACGATGGCCGCGCGCGCCGCCCAGATCGAACGGGAGCTCGAGGCGGTGCGCTCGCGGCTCGACGAGGTCGAGCCTGCGGACGAGCTGCACCGGGAGGAGATCCACTCCCTCCAGCAGGAGCGCGCCGCCCTCGCCCAGAAGCTCCAGGGCCTCGAGGCGCGCGAGCGGGAGCTTCGCGCCCAGGCCGTGAAGGCGACCGAGCTCGACGCCGAGCGGCGTACCCTGGAGGAGCTTCTCGACGAGGCGGTGCGCGACGTCTCGAAGCGCGACGACGAGATCGCGCAGCTCGAGCAGCGCCTGAAGCGCGCGGCGAAGGAGTCGCCGAGCGGCGCGCGCGCCCGGGAGGGCGAGCACCTCGCGCGGCGACTGCGCACCCTCTACAAGAACCTCGAGATCGACGACCGGGCGATCGACGACCTGGTCGCGCTGCGCGACCTGGAGATGCAGCTCAAGGCCGAGGAGGCGCTGAAGCGGCTCTCCGACGAGCCCGACACCGCGGCGGTACGGCGCAAGGTCGGCGGCCTCCCGCCCCAGCTCTCGATCTTCGAGCTGGGATTCGCCGGGAAGGGTCGCATCTACTACCAGAAGGGCGACGTCCGGCGCTTCCGCATCCTCACGGTCGGCGCGAAGAACTCCCAGAAGCAGGACCTCGAGTACCTGAGCCGGCTCGGCTGATCCCGGCCGGGCTCAGCGTCCGAGGGCCTCGCGCACCGCCTGCTTCAGGGCGCCGTCGTCCCACGGCTTCGGAAGGAGCGTGCGGATGCCGAGGGCCTCCATCTCCTCCCGGGGCACCTCCTCGGTCCAGCCGGTGATGAGGAGGCGCGCGGCCTGCGGACGCATGCGGATCGCGCGGGCGAGGAACTCGAGGCCGCTCATGCCCGGCATCTTCTGGTCGGACACGATCAGGTCGACCTCGCGCTCCGCGAGGATGCCGAGCGCCTCGGCGGGGGTCTCGGCGATCAGGATCTCGTAGCCTTCGCGGCGCAGGGAGCGCTGCACCGCAGACAGGATCCGCACCTCGTCGTCCACGACGAGGACCGTGGCGCGCCGCGGCTCCACGCTCACGCCCTGCCCGCGCCGCCCGCTGCGCTGGTGCCGCCGTCCGCCGGACCCGTCTCGTCTCCCGCCGCGAGGGGCAGGAAGAGCTCGAAGCTCGATCCCTCCCCCGGCTTGCTCTCCACCTTGAGCGTGCCGCCGTGGCGCTGGACGATGCTGAACGACGTGGAGAGACCGAGGCCGGTCCCGATCCCGACCTCCTTCGTCGTGAAGAACGGGTCGAAGATCCGGTTCACGTGCTCGGGGCGGATGCCGATCCCGTTGTCGGTCACCGTCACCGTCACGCCCCCGTGTCGCTCCGCGGTCTGCAGCCGGATCTCGCCGATCTCGCCGCTCTGGGCGAAGCGTTCCTGGATCGCCTGGTAGGCGTTCACGAGCAGGTTCATGAACACCTGCTTGAGCTGCATCGGATAGCAGCGCACGCGGGGCACGTCGCGGTACTCCTTCCGGAGCACGACCGAGTGCTTCATCATGGCCCAGGCGATGCTCGCCGTGGAGTCGAGACACTCGTTCAGGTCGGCGAGCGTGCGCTCGCCCGGGTCGTGACGGGAGAAGCTGCGCAGGTCCTGGACGATGTGACGGATGCGCTCCGAGCCTTCCTGGGACTCGCGCAGCGCCTTCGCGAAATCGCCGACCAGGTACTCGACGTCGAGCTGTCGCACGAGCTGCGAGAGACCCAGCGACTGGCGGCGGATCTCTCCCAGGGAGCCGCCCGCGATCGACTCCTGCAGCCGCACCACCTCGTCCCAGACGCGGCGCACGTCGGTCAGGTACTCCGTCATCTGGCACAGGTTCGCGTGGATGAAGCCCATCGGATTGTTGATCTCGTGGGCGACGCCGGCGGCGAGCTGGCCGATCGAGGCCATCTTCTCGTTCTGCAGGACCGCCCGCTGCAGCTCCTTCAGCTCGGACAGGTCCTCGAAGATCGCCACGGCGCCGATGCGCTCGCCCGCCGCGTCCGTGAGCGGGGCGCAGGAGACGCCGATCGGGAGGAGCGAGCCGTCCCGGCGCGTGATCACCGTCTCGGCGTTCCGATGGCGGACGCCCTCCGTGAGCGTGCGCGCGACGAGGAGCTTCTCCGGCGACGTGCCCGGGAACCAGTCCCACAGGAGCTGCCCGCGCAGGGTCCCGGGCTCCGCGGCGAAGACCCCCTCGGCGGCCTGGTTCGCGAAGGTGATCGCGCCGGCGCGGTCGACGACGATCAGCGCGCTGTTCAGGTTCTGGATGACGTTCTCGTTGTAACGCGTGAGATCCGCGAGGCGCTTCGCGAGCTGATCGCGCTCCGTCACGTCCCAGAGGACGACCAGCAGGCCGCCGCCCTCGCCGAGCCGGCGGACGCGCACGTCGAAGCGGCGCGTCCGCCCCACCGTGCCGCGGTCGACGCCGTTGCCTCCGCCCGCACGCGCCGCGGAGGCGATCAGCAGCCGCAGCACGCCGCTCTCGTACAGCTCCTCGGGCACGAGGTGCTCGAGGGGCTTCCCCGCGACGGCGTCGAGCGAGACGCCGAAGGCCCGGGCGAACTCCGGATTCGCGCTCACGACCCGGCCCTCGGCGGAGAGGACCGCGATCGGCGCAGGGATCGCCTCGACGATCGCGTCGCCCAGGCGCTCGAGGTCGCGCAGCCGCTGCTCGACCTGGCCCCGCTCGACCGTCTCCCGCCAGCGCCGGATCTGCTCCAGCGCCACGATCGGAAGCACGCGGGCGTAGTCCTGGCCCGCTGCGACGCAGTCCGCGGCGCCGTTGCGGAACGCGGCGTGGATGCGCTCGTCCTCGGGCCGGTCGGTGACGACGACGACGGGCGGCCCGCTCGCCCGGAGCGCCTCGAGGATCCGGTCGCCTTCCGCCTCGAGGCCCGCGTCGAGGACGACGAGATCGGTCGGCGCTCCCGCTGCGCGGGCGAGGCACGTCTCGGCATCGTGGACGATCGCGATGTCCATCTCGCGGCCGAGGTGCTCGAGCACCCGCGCCGTGCCGCCGAGGGGCCCGGGGCTCCCCAGACGATGTCGCGGCTGCGCCACGATGATGCGCACGAGCGGAGCGGACTGGCTCACGGCGGGCTCCACGGGACGCTCTCGAGTCGGGGGTGGATCGCCGCGCACTCTACTCGACGCGGCACGGCGTTCCAAGAGAGGAATCGCGTGCGCGGCGCAGCCGTGCCCGCTCGGCCCCGCCTCGAGCCCGATCCTGCGCACGGCCGCCGCGCGGCGCGCCGGCGGCATGGCGACCCGCGGGGCCGATTCGTATGCTCCGCCCATTCCGGCGAACGGTTCGGCGCGTTCGCGGGGAGGCACGGCGCTGCGCAAGTCCCACGTCCTGATCGTCGACGACGAGGAGCTCTACCGGCGCGCGCTCGAGCGGATCGTGGCGCGCAGCGGCCACACGGTGTCGGCGGCTCGGGACGCGAGCGAGGCGCTCTCGATCGTCGCCTCGCAGCCCGTCGACCTCGTCCTGTGCGACGTGAAGATGCCGGGCATCAACGGCCTCGAGCTGGTGCGCCAGGTGCACGAGCTCGAGCCCGACCTCCCGTGCATCGTGATCACGGGGTACGGCAGCGCGGAGTCGTCGGTCGAGGCGCTCCGTGCCGGCGCGTTCTGGTACCTCGAGAAGCCCTTCGACCACTCCCACCTCGACGTCGTGCGGCGCCTCGTGGAGCAGGCGATCGAGCACGGACGCCTTCGGGCCGAGAACCGGATGCTCCACAACCAGCTCCGGTCGAAGTACAAGTTCGACAACATCGTCGGGCACAGCCCCGCGCTGCGCCGCGTGCTCGACACGATCGAGAAGGTGGCCGACACCGAGAGCACGGTGCTGATCACCGGCGAGAGCGGCACGGGCAAGGAGCTGATCGCCCGGGCCCTCCACTACAACAGCCGCCGGGCCGATCACATGCTGGTGACGGTGAACTGCGGCGCGATCCCGGAGGAGCTGCTCGAGAGCGAGCTCTTCGGCCACGTGAAGGGCGCCTTCACGAACGCGGTCTCCCACCGCGAGGGTCGCTTCTCCCTGGCGAACGGCGGCACGATCTTCCTCGACGAGATCGGCGACATGAGCCCGAACCTCCAGGTGAAGCTCCTGCGCGTGCTGCAGGACCGCACCTTCGAGCCCGTCGGCTCCTCGAAGACGGTGCGGGTGAACGTCCGCGTCGTGGCTGCGACGAACCAGGACCTGCCCCAGGCGATCCGCGAGCGGCGCTTCCGCGAGGATCTCTACTACCGCCTGAACGTGATCCCGATCGAGTCGCCGCCCCTGCGCGAGCGGCGGGAGGACGTGCCCCTCCTCGTCCACCACTTCCTCGACCGCGCGAACCAGAGCCGGCAGAAGCCGATCGGGATCACGAGCGCGGCCCTCGAGCGCCTGTGCGCCTACGGCTGGCCGGGCAACGTGCGCGAGCTCGAGAACCTGGTGGAGCGCCTGGTGGTGCTGCGGGGCGAGGGCGACATCGACGTCGACGACCTGCCGCCCGGTCTCCGCGGAACGTCCGACTCGACGCCGGTCGGCCTGCCCGACGTGCCCGCCTCGGGCCTTGCCTTCAACGACACCGTGCGCCACCTCGAGGTCCATCTCATCCAGCAGGCGCTCGCGCGGACGGGATGGAACAAGAACCAGGCCGCGCAGCTCCTCGGCCTGAACCGCACCACCCTGCTCGAGAAGATGAAGAAGCTCGGGCTCGAGGCGCCGGGCTCGACCGGCGCCCTGGGGTGACGGTTCCGTAACTCCCGTCACCCTCGCCTCGTCGGATCCTTGACGCTTCTGCCGGCTCCTGAAGCTGCCGCCGTGCGCGGCGGCAGGGGGAGCGCGCGGCGGGGGCTCGCGCGCCCCGCAACGACGTTCGCACAACCCTGCGTCGCTCCAGGGATTCGCCGAGGCCCGGCGCGGCACCGGGCGACGCGTTGCGTCCCACACCCGCGAAACGGGGTCGTTTGGCACGCGCCGTGCTTCATCCCGCAACGCGCACGCAGAAGGAACTGCGACGCAAGCGTCAGAGACGGCGAACGCACATGGCGGACGATCACCAGGAGGGGACGATGGAGACGATGCTCCGGGAGCTGAAGGAAACCCGCACCGAGATCCCGGCGACGTTGAAGGAGCAGATCGTCCTCGAGCACGCGCCCCTCATCCGCTACATCGTGAACCGCATCGCCGTCCGCCTTCCCTCGCACATCGACCTCGACGACCTCCACAACACCGGCGTGATCGGCCTGATGGACGCGATCGAGAAGTACGATCCCGACAAGAACTGCAAGTTCAAGACCTATGCCGAGTTCCGCATCAAGGGCGCGATCCTCGACCAGCTCCGCTCGCTCGACTGGGTGCCGCGCAGCGTGCGGCAGAAGAGCCGGCGCCTCGAGCGCGCCTACGGCGAGGTCGAGCAGAGACTCGGCCGCTCCGCGAGCGAGGACGAGGTGGCCGACTCGCTCGGGCTGCAGATCGACAAGTTCCACGAGCTCCTGAACCAGGTGCGCGGCATCTCGCTCGTGAACCTCGAGGAGATCCGCGGCGGCAACAGCGAGGGCGAGCGCACCGGGAGCTACGCCGACATCGTCGAGGACGCGCAGAGCGAGAATCCCTACGCCCATCTCAAGCTGTCCGAGATGAAGGAGATCGTGGGCGACACGATCGCGACCCTGCCCGAGAAGGAGCGGGTCGTGATCTCGCTCTACTACTACGAGGATCTCAACATGAAGGAGATCGGGACGATCCTCGGCATCACCGAGTCGCGCGTCTGCCAGATCCACACCAAGGCCGTGCTGCGCCTGCGCTCGAAGCTCAAGGGGCTGACGGAGCGCTAGGCATCCGTCGCCGGTCGCGGCGCACGGGTCGGCGTCGCGACCGCTACTCGCGACACTTCACGATCACGACGGTCACGTTGTCCTCGCCGCCACGCTCGTTGGCCAGGTCGACCAGGGCCTTCGCCGCGACCTGCTCGTCCGGCTCGGCCTCCACGATCTCCGCGATCTCCTCGTCGCGCACGTGCGTCGTGAGGCCGTCGGTGCAGAGCACGAAGACGTCCCCCGGCGTGAGCGAGAGCTCCGCGAGATCGGGCTCCACGCCCCGACGCACGCCGAGCGCGCGCGTCAACACGTGACGGTGCGGGTGACGCTGCGCCGCGTCGGCCGTGAGCTCTCCCCGACGCTGCAGCTCGCCCACGAGGGAGTGATCGTCGGTGAGCTGTCGTACCCGCGCGCGCCGCACGAGGTAGGCCCGGCTGTCGCCGACGTGCGCCAGCGCCGCGCGCTCCCCGATCGTGAGCAGGCCGACCAGGGTCGTGCCCATGCCGGCGAGCTCGGGCTTGCGCTTCGCCATCTGGAAGATCGCATCGTTGGCGCTCGTGACCGCGGCCCGGAGTCGCTCGCTCGGGCTGGTCGGGCCCGCGCCCGCCGCCGCGATCGCCGCGAGGACCTCCTTCGCGGCCGTGTCGCTCGCGACCTGGCCCGCGGTGTGCCCGCCCATGCCGTCCGCCACGAGGAAGAGACCGTGCTCCGGCGCGACCGCGAAGCTGTCCTCGTTGTTGCGCCGGCGACGTCCTACGTCCGTCGCGGCGGCGGCCCGGAGCTGCATCGGCTGACCCCTCTCGTGAGGCGCCGGACGCCGCCCGCGCGCGCCCTACCTCGCCGATCGTATCGGAACCCTGGTCCGGCGACTTGATCCGCCTTCGCCCGCGCCGTAGCGTGCAAGTCGCCCTCGCCAGCGCCGCCTTCACGGGCGATTTCGCGCCGACTCGATTCAACTCGGGGAGGCCGGCGGTCGATACGGCGGGTGGATTGCCGGGTCGGGGGGCCCGGAGACCAGCCCAGGGGCACGCCCAGCGGAAGCTGCGCGCGCCGTGGTCGCCAGCACTCAGCACCAGTCGCCGCGGGCGCCCGTCGCGTCCGCCGCCGGGGGATCGATGCCGAAGACCCTGCTCCTCGCGGACGACAGCGTCACCATCCAGAAGGTCGTCGGGCTCACCTTCGCGAACGAGGACGTGACGCTCGTGACCGTGGACAACGGCGACGATGCGATCGCGCGCGCGAAGAGCATGCGCCCGGACCTGGTGCTGGCCGACGTCGTCATGCCCGGCCGCAACGGCTACGAGGTGTGCGAGGCGATCAAGACCGACCCGTCCCTCCGACACGTTCCGGTGCTGCTGCTCTCCGGCACCTTCGAGGCGTTCGACGACGAGCGGGCCCGCCGCGCCGGCGCCGATGGACACATCACGAAGCCCTTCGAGGCCCAGGCCCTGGTCGAGACGGTGCACCGCCTGCTCGCCCAGAGCGCCTCGGCGCCCCCCGCGCCTGCCGCGCCGGCGCCGGTGGCGGCCGCCGCCGCCGGCGGAGCCGACGCGGGCTTCGACTTCTTCGACGACGACCTGCTCGGCGAGGGCTCGCAGGCGGCGCAGCCGCCGGCGGCCGCGTCCTCCCTTGGCGCGACGCTCACGACCACCGTGCAGCCCGAGGCGCGAGAGAGCGCAGCGGAGATCGAGGAGTCGCCCTACGAGAAGACGGCGTTCGAGCTCTCGGAAGAGGCGGCGATCGACGAGGACGAGACCTCCGACGTCGAGGCCGCGACCGACGCGCTCTACGAGGACGACGCCGACCTCGGCTCGACCGTCGTGGCCGCCATGGAGGAGGACGAGGAGCCCTTCGACCTCGGCCTGCAGGAGGGAACGCCGCCCGCCGTCGCGACCCGCGTGGCGGGCGCGAGCGATCCGTTCTCGGACGATGCCCGCGATCCCCTGGCGCCCCTCGCGCGCACGGGACAGGGCATGAGCCCCGTGCGCCCGCCCGCCGGCGCGCGCACGGAGGAGGACGTCTCCGCGCCCGACTTCGGCGCGATGCCCGGCGCGCGCGCCGTCGAGGTCCGCGTCGGCGGCCCGGATCCGAACGCCGGCTCGTGGCGCGACCTCCCCGACGCAGACCTCGGCATGTCGATCCAGGAGTTCGAGGACTCGAAGCGCGGGACGTCCTCGCCGCGGCCCGAGGCCGGCACGGGCTTCGGACCTTCGGGCCTCGACCTCGGCGCGTCCGACCGCACGCCGACGGCACCGAGCTTCGAGCCCGTGGGCGAGCGTCGGTTCGAGCCCGTGGGCGAGCAGGGGCTCGAGCCGCGCTTCGAGCCGACCGCGCCGACCGCCGTCCTCGCCCCGCGCGAGGAGCCGGCGATCGCTCCGCTGGCGCCGCCCGTCGCGAGCCCCGAGCCCCTCGAGGCCGCCTTCGTCGACGACGAGGACGAAGCCGGATTCGAGGAGGCGATCCCGTTCGGTCCGCTCGGAGGCGAGCTCGCGCCGAAGCCGGCCGAGGCCACACACGCTGCGAAGCCCGTCGCGCTCCCGGAGCCGGAGCCCCTCGCCTTCGCCGAGCCGCTCTCCTTCGCGGAGCGGAGCGCCGCGAGCGAGCCGGCGCCCGTCGCCGAGGTGCGGAGCGCGAGCGAGCCGGCGGCCGCCGCGCCTTCGGCGTCGCTCCCCGACCTCTCGCCGATGATGCGCCAGCGCATCCACGACACCCTCGAGAAGGTGGCGTGGGAGGCGTTCGCGGATCTCTCCGACACGATCGTGCGGCAGGTGCTCGCGCGGGTGGAGGCGGTGGCCTGGGAGGTGATCCCCGCCATGGCCGAGACCCTGGTGCGCGAGGAGATCCGACGCATGAAGGGCGACGTGGAGTAGCACGCGCGGGGCGGGGCGCGCCGCCGCGGCTGGCCGCGCGCGGCGTCGGGCTGATAGACTGGCCCGTCTCGTGTCGAACGCCGCCGTCGAGCTTCCGAAACGCTTCGATCCGCGCCCCGCCGAGGCGCGCTGGTACGGGGTCTGGCTCGCGCGAGGCCTGTTCCGCGCCCACGCGCCGGGCCCCGACGAGGCGCCCGATCCCCGCCCCCGCTTCTCCATGGTGATCCCGCCGCCGAACGTCACGGGGTCGCTCCATCTCGGCCACGCGCTCAACAGCACGCTCCAGGACGTCCTCGCCCGCCACAAGCGGCTCCAGGGCTACAACGTGCTCTGGGTCCCGGGCACCGATCACGCCGGCATCTCGACCCAGGTCGTCGTCGAGCGCGAGCTCGCGAAGCAAGGCAAGACGCGACACGAGCTCGGGCGCGAAGCGTTCGTGGCCCTCGTCTGGGAGTGGAAGGCGCAGTACGGCGCTCGCATCCTCGAGCAGCTCCAGGCCCTCGGCGCCTCGTGCGACTGGTCGCGCGAGCGCTTCACCATGGATCCCGGCCTCTCGCGCGCGGTGCGCGAGGTGTTCGTCCGGCTGTATCACGAAGGGCTCGTCTATCGCGCCGAGTACCTCGTCTCGTGGTGCCCGCGCTGCAGCACCGTGCTGTCGGACCTCGAGAGCCCCTTCAAGCCCGTCGCCGGGAAGCTCTGGCGCCTGCGCTATCCGCTCGCGGACGGCAGCGGGGCGATCGAGGTCGAGACCACGCGGCCGGAGACGATGCTCGGCGACACCGCCGTGGCGGTGCACCCCGACGACCCGCGCTACGCCGGTCTCGTCGGAAGGAGCGTGCGGCTCCCGCTCCTCGGGCGCGAGATCCCGATCGTGGCCGACACCTTCGTGGATCGGGAGTTCGGCACCGGCGCCGTGAAGGTGACGCCCGCCCACGATCCCAACGACTTCGAGTGCGGTCGCCGGCTCGGCCTGCCGTCGATCAACGTGATGAATCCCGACGCGACCCTGAACGCGAACGCCGGGCCCTACGCCGGCCTCGACGTCGCGAGCGCGCGCAAGCGCGTGGTGGCCGATCTCGAGGCCCGGGGTCTGCTCGTCGGCGTGAAGGACCACCCCCACGAGGTCCCCCACTGCGACCGCTGCGAGACGCTCGTGCAGCCGCTCCTCTCGGAGCAGTGGTTCATGCGCATGAAGCCACTGGCCGAGCCCGCCCTCGCCGCCGTGCGCGAGGGCCGCATCACGTTCCATCCCAAGAGCTGGGAGAACACCTACTTCCACTGGATGGAGAACATCCGCGACTGGGCGATCTCGCGGCAGCTCTGGTGGGGCCACCGCATCCCCGCGTGGCGCTGCGACGCGTGCTCCTCCTGGACGGTGACGGTGGACGATCCCGAGCGCTGCGCGCACTGCGGGAGCGGAGCGCTGGTGCAGGAGCGCGACGTCCTCGACACCTGGTTCTCGAGCGCCCTCTGGCCGTTCTCGACCCTGGGCTGGCCCGACGACACGCCCGAGCTGCGCACCTTCTATCCGACCTCGGTGCTCTCGACGGCCTTCGACATCATCTTCTTCTGGGTCGCCCGGATGATCATGATGGGCCTCCACTTCCGCGGCGACGTGCCGTTCCGCGACGTCTACATCCACGCCCTCGTGCGGGACGAGGAGGGGCGCAAGTTCTCGAAGTCGAAGGGCATCGGGATCGACCCGATGGACGTGATCGCGGTCCACGGAGCCGACGCGATGCGCTTCACGCTGGTGTCGCTCGCCGCCCAGGGCCGAGACATCCGGTTCGGCGAGGGCGTGGTCGAGGGAGGCCGCGCCTTCGTGACGAAGCTCTGGAACGCCTCGCGCTTCGCCCTGCTGAATCTCGGCGACTTCGATCCCGCGGCGCCGGTCGAGCCCGCCGCGCGCTCCCTCTACGACCGGTGGATCCACTCGCGGCTCGACGCCGCGCTGCGCGAGGCCCACGCGGCCTTCGACGCCTACCGCTTCAATGACGGCGCGAGCGCGCTCTACCAGTTCGTCTGGGGCGAGCTCTGCGACTGGTACATCGAGCTCGCCAAGCGGGCGCTCCAGGGAGACGACGCGAGCGCGCGGCGCGCGGCGCAGCAGACCCTCGTCGAGGTGCTCGCGGGCGCGCTCGTGGCGCTGCATCCCGTGATGCCGTTCGTGACGGAGGAGATCCTCGCCGCGCTGCCGACGGGCGAGTCGAGGCTCGCCCTGGAGCGCGGCTATCCGAAGGCGGGGCCGGCTCTCGCGGACGGCGACGCGCGCGAGATGGACGCGTTCCTCGAGATCGTGAGCCGCGTGCGCCAGGTCCGCGGCGAGCTCGGCCTCGCGACCGGCACGAAGGTCCGCCTCGGCTTCCCCGTC
The DNA here is from genome assembly GCA_035542715.1 of Myxococcota bacterium. GTDB lineage: Bacteria > Myxococcota_A > UBA9160 > UBA9160 > UBA9160 > DATKKW01. Next base: position 82,840 of record DATKKW010000050.1, on the reverse strand, counting down.
GCGGCGCGCGCCCTCGTCGAGCGTCACGAGGCGGGCCTGCGGGCGCTCACCGGCGCGGGCGAGCTCCGCTTCGACGACGCGCCGCCCGCGGCGAGCGCCGCGGTGACGCAGGCCGCCGGCTTCGCGGTGCGCGTCGAGCTCGACGATCTGCGTCTCCTCGCCGACGAGCTTCGGCGCCTCGAGAAGGTCCTCGTGGGCCTCGAGAAGGACCTCGCCGCAGCGTCGAGGAAGCTCGACAACCCGAGCTTCCTCGAGCGGGCGAAGCCCGAGGTGGTGGAGGCCGAGCGCGCGAAGCACGCGCGCCTCGCCGCCGAGGAGCGCGCGACGCGAGAGCGCATCCAGCGTCTGCGCCCGCTGGTCGGTGGCGACGCGTGAGCTTCCCGCCGCAGCTCCCGCCCCGGACGGCCTGGGAGCCGCTCCTGCGCCTGGCGCTCGCGGAGGACCTCGGCGCGGGCGACGTGACGAGCGCGATCGCGATCGACGCGACGGCGCGGGGTGTCGCGCGGATCGAGGCCCGCGAGGCGCTCCGCGTCTGCGGGCTCCCCCTCGCCCGGGAGACCTTCGCCGCCGTGGATCCGGCGCTCCGCTTCGAGCCCGCCGCCGCCGACGGCGACGACGTCCGCGCGGGCGCGACGCTCGCGCGCGTCACGGGCGCGCTGCGTCCGATCCTCGCCGGCGAGCGCACGGCATTGAACTTCCTGGGCCGGATGTGCGGGGTCGCGAGCCAGGCGCGGCGCTTCGTCGAAGCGGTGCGGGGCACGGGCGCGGCGATCGTCGACACCCGCAAGACCCTCCCCGGCTGGCGTGCCCTCGACAAGTACGCCGTCGCCGTCGGCGGCGGCGTGAACCACCGCATGGGCCTCTTCGACGGCGTGCTCCTGAAGGACAACCACGTCGCCGCCGCCGGCGGCGTGGCCGCCGCGCTGAAGAGCGCCCTCGCGGCGGCGCCCGCGCACCTGCGCGTGCAGATCGAGGTCGAGTCCCTCGACCAGGCCCGCGCGGCGGTCGAGGCGGGGGCCGACTTCCTGCTGCTCGACAATCGGACGCCCGAGGAGCTCGCCGAGATCGCGGCGGAGCTGCGCGGGCGGGCGCTGCTGGAGGCGTCGGGCGGCGTGACGCTCGCGAACGTTCGCGCCATCGCGGCGAGCGGCGTGCAGCGGATCTCGATCGGCGCCCTCACCCACTCCGCGCCCTGCGCGGACGTCGCGCTCGAGCTCGAGCCCGGCGGAGACGACACATGAGCGAGACGCTCGCCGGGGCCGGCGGCGGCCCGACGCCGGCGCAGGAGGCGGTGCTGCGCGGCCTGCGGGCGGCCGAGCCGTCCTCCCGCTCCGGCGAGGAGCTCTCCAACGCCCTCGGCGTGTCGCGCACCCAGGTCTGGAAGCACGTCGAGGCGCTGCGCGCCCTCGGCTACCGGATCGACGGCGAGCCGGGCGGCGGCTATCGCCTGGCCGGCGTTCCCGACCGCCTCTACCCGGTCGAGCTCCGGCGCGAGCTCGAGACCCGCTGGCTCGGCCGCACGATCCACTACTTCGACACGATCGACTCGACGAACCGGGTGGCCCTCGAGCTCGCGCGCGCCGGGGCGGAGCACGGCACGGCGGTGATCGCCGAGGCCCAGACCGCCGGCCGAGGGCGCCTGGGACGAAGCTTCTTCTCGCCGCCCTACCAGAACCTCTACACCTCGATCGTGCTGCGCCCGAGCGTGTCGCTCGCCGACGCGCCCACGCTGATCCTCACGGCCGGCGTCGCCGTGGCGGAGGCCGTCGCCGCCACCCTCGAGAAGGACGACGCGGTCGAGCTCAAGTGGCCGAACGACGTCCTCGTCGGCGGGCTCAAGACCTCGGGCATCCTGATGGAGCTCGGCGCCGAGGGCTCGCGCGTGGCGTTCCTCGTGCTCGGCATCGGGGTCAACCTGAACGTCGACCGGAACGCCTTCCCCGAGGAGTTCCGTGCGCTGGCCACGAGCCTGCGCAGCTTCCGGGGCGCGTCCGTCGATCGCCTGGCATTCGTGCGGCGGATGTACCATGGGCTCGAGGCTCTCCTCGACGCCCACGCCACGGGCGGGTTCGAGGCGGTGCGGCCGCGCTTCGAGCGGCGCTTCGCGATGGCGGGCCGGCCGGTGCGCGTGCGCGACGCGACGCGGCCGGAGGCGCCGGACGCGGAGACGGCGGGCGTGGTCGAGGGGATCGGCGCCGACGGCGCGCTCCTCCTGCGGCGCGAGGACGGCACGCGCGCGCGCGTCGTCGCGGGCGACGTGACGATCGTGAAGCCGCCTCGCGGGAGCGCGCTGCGGGACGGGGGAGGCGGCTCGGCGTGACGGACGTGCGTCTGCTCGTGATCGACATCGGCAACACGAACGTGACGCTCGGGGTCTTCGAGTACGCCGGCGAGAAGCCGACGCTCGCCCACCACTGGCGCATCGGAAGCCACCGCGACCGCACGAGCGACGAGGTCGCCGTCATCCTGCGCGCGCTCTTCGACCAGAGCGGGAGCCGCACGGGCGACATCACCGACGGCATCGTCTCGAGCGTCGTGCCCCCGCTGCTCCCGATCTGGGAGCGCGTGTGCGAGAAGCTCTTCTCCCGCGACCCGCTCGTCGTGGGGCCCGGCATCCGCACGGGCATGCCCGTGCGCTACGAGAACCCGCGCGAGGTCGGCGCCGATCGCATCGTGAACTCGGTGGCGGCCTTCGAGCTCTTCGGCGGCCCGATCATCTCCGTCGACTTCGGCACGGCGACGACCTTCGACTGCGTCTCCGGCCAGGGCGAGTACATGGGCGGCGCCATCTTCCCGGGCATCCAGATCTCGATGGACGCGCTCTTCCAGCGCACGGCGCTCCTCCACCGCGTGGAGCTCGTGCGGCCGAAGAGCGTGATCGGGAAGACCACCACCGGAGCGCTGCAGTCGGGGCTCCTCTTCGGCTACGCGGGCATGGTCGACTCCATGGTGGAGCGCATCCGCGGCGAGCTCGGCCAGGATGCGCGCGTGATCGCAACGGGCGGGCTCGCCCATCGCGTCGCGAGCGAGTCGTCGACGATCGAGCGCGTGGAGCCCTTCCTCACGCTCGAGGGCCTTCGCATCCTGTTCGAGAAGAATCGGGGGGAGCGCGGGGAGGTCCCGCGCAAGGAGAGATGATCGCCCGCCACGGAGAGAGGTGAGCCATGAAGGACGTCGGTGTCCGCGACACGCGGAACTTCGCGCTGATCGGCCACGCCGGAGACGGCAAGACCTCGCTCGGCGAGGCGCTCCTGCACCGCGCCGGCGCGACCACGACGCTCGGCTCGGTCGACCGCGGCACGTCGGTGCTCTCCCCGATGCCGGAGGAGAAGGAGCGACACCACACGCTCTCCTCGCACTTCTACGCGTTCGACTGGAGCGGCAAGCACGTGACGCTCGTCGACACGCCGGGCGACCCGAACTTCCTGGCCGACGGCGAGATCGAGCTGCCGGCGCTCGACGGTGCCGTCCTCGTCGTCTCGGCGACGGGCGGCGCGAAGGTGGGGACGGAGCGGATGTGGCGCGCCGCGGGGCTCGCGGGCGACGCCTGCCTCGCGTTCGTGAACGGCCTCGACAAGGAGCGCGCCGACCTCGCGACGGCCCTCGATTCGCTGCGCAAGCTCGGCGCGAAGCCCGTCCTGCTGACGCTCCCGATCGGCCACGAGAAGGAGCTTCGCGGTGTCGTCGATCTCCTCGAGCAGAAGGCCTTCGGGCCGGCCGGTGAGATCCCGCTCCCGCCCGAGCTCGCCGAGGCCGCGACGCTCGAGCGCCAGCGCGTCGTCGAGGCGGTGGCCGAGTGCGACGACGGCCTCCTCGAGAAGTACCTCTCCGAGGGCGAGCTCTCCGAGCAGGAGATCCGGGAGGGGCTCGCCCGGGGCGTGCGGGAGCACGCGATCCTGCCCGTGGTGTGCGGCTCGGCGCTGCTCGAGGTCGGCGTCGACACGCTGCTGCACCGTGCGATCGACTGCCTCCCCTCCCCCGCCGACCGCGCCGACTGGCCCGGCAAGGACGTGGCCGACGGCGCGGAGCACCCCCTTCCGGCCGACCCGAACGGGCCCTTCGCGGCCGTCGTGCTGAAGACCGTGATCGACCGCTACGCCGGCACGCTCTCGGTGCTGCGCATCGTCTCGGGGACGGCCCGGCCGGAGATGACGGTGCTCGACGCGAGCACCGGCTCCCGGGAGCGCATCGGCAAGATCTTCGTGCTGCGCGGCGGCGAGCACGTGGAGGTGCCGGAGGCCGAGCCCGGCGACGTGATCGCCGTGGCGAAGCTGAAGGACGTCCACACCGGAAACGTCCTCACGGCCGAGAAGGGGGGCGTCCGGGTGCCGGAGCTCTCCATTCCCAAGGGTGCACTTTCCTACGCCATCCGGGCAAAGGCCAAGGGGGACGAGGATAAAGTCTACGTGGCGCTCGGCCGACTCGTAGAGGAAGACCCGACGCTCCACCTCGGGAGGGAGCCCTCGACCGGCGAGTTCCTGCTCACCGGGATGGGCGAGCTCCACATCCGCACGGCCGTGCAGCGGCTCCGGCGGATGTTCGAGGTGGAGGTCGAGCTCGACAAGCCGAAGGTGCCGTACCGCGAGACGATCACCCGCAAGGTCGAGAACGTCGAAGGAAAGCTCAAGAAGCAGACCGGAGGCAAGGGGATGTTCGGGGTCTGCTATCTCAGCGTCGAGCCGCTCCCGCGCGGAGCGGGCTTCGAGTTCGTCGACGCGATCGTCGGCGGCGCGATCCCCCGCAACCTGATCCCGGCCGTCGAGAAGGGCGTGCACGAGGCGCTGCTGCACGGGCCGCTGACCGGGAGCCCGGTCGTCGACGTGCGCGTGCGCTGCATCGACGGCAAGCACCACCCCGTCGACTCCAACGAGATGAGCTTCAAGCTCGCGGGCTCCTATGCCTTCAAGGCGGCGATGGAGGGCGCCCGGCCGACGCTCCTCGAGCCGATCATGGACGTGGAGATCGAGACCCCCGAGAGCCACGTCGGCGACGTGATGGGCGACCTCTCGCAGCGTCGCGGCCGCGTCCAGCACACGGACGCGCGGGGCCACGCGCACGTGATCCGCGCCCAGGCCCCGATGGCGGAGCTGCTCGAGTACTCGAACGCGCTCACCAGCCTGACCGGCGGCACGGGCTCGTTCCAGATGCATTTCTCCCACTACGACGAGGTGCCCGCGCAGATCCGCGAGCGACTCGTGGCGGAGCTGAAGGCGCGGGCGCCCCAGGCGAGCTAGGGGCGCGCCGTCCGTGGAGACCGAGTCCGGTGTCGGAGCCGCAGCAGTCGAAGAAGATCCGCTTGACGCTCGCGCCCGAGGCGGAGCGCTACGTGCGCCGGGACGGTCCCGTCGAGGTGCGGCGGATGGCCGCCCGCGGCGCCCTGCCCCTCGCGCCCGTCGACCTCGCCACGGTGCTGTTCGCGCTCCTGCACGATCCCGACGACGAGACGAAGTCGCGCGCCCGCGACAGCCTCGAGGCGCTGCCGAAGCCCCTCGTGGCGACCGTGCTCTCGTCGCCCGCCCATCCGGCGCTCCTCTCGTACCTCGGGCGCGTCCACAAGGACGACGGCGATCTGCTGGAGAAGCTCGCGCTGAACGCCGCGGCGGAGGACGCGACGATGGTCTGGCTCGCGGCGCAGCCCCACAAGCGCGTCGTCGAGATCGTCGCCCAGAACCAGCAACGCCTGCTGCGCTGCCCGGACATCGTGGAGGCCCTCGGCTCGAACCCGCTCACGGGCCGCTCGGTGATCGACCGCATCCTCTCGTTCCTCGGGATCGAGAAGGCCGCGGGCGAGGAGGCGGAGCCCGGCGAGGAGAGGCTTCCGCCCTTCGAGCAGACCGAGATCACCGACGCGGCCGCGCTCCAGGCGCTGCGCGCGATCCTCGGCGACGACATGGACGGCTTCGCGCGCGAGCTGATCGAGGAGCGCGAAGGCGAGCTCGACCCCGAGGCGCAGGGGAGCCTGTACGCGCTGATCCAGACGCTCTCGGTGTTCCAGAAGGTGAAGCTCGCGCGGAACGGGAACAAGGAGGCGCGCGCGCTGCTCGTGCGCGACCGCAACAAGATCGTCGCGACCGCCGCGATCCGCAGCCCCAAGATCTCGGAGAACGAGGTCGAGGGCTTCGCGAAGGCGCGGAACATCTCCGACGAGGTGCTCCGCATCATCGCGGGCAACCGCGACTGGACCAAGGGCTACGGCGTGAAGATGAACCTCGTGATGAATCCGCGCTGCCCGCAGGCCACCGCGATGCGCTTCCTGAACTACCTGCAGGACAAGGACCTGCGGGCGATCATGCGCAGCAAGGACGTTCCGAGCGCGATCTCCACCCATGCACGACGCATCCTGACGAAGAAGGGGAAGCTGTGATGACCGACGGGGCCTCCGGCGCGGGAAAGCGCGAGGTCGACGCCCGGATCGTGTACTGGGGCATCGCCGGCGCGGGCAAGACCACGAACCTGCGCGCGATCCACCAGCGCCTGCGGCCCGACCATCGGGGCCCGCTGCGCTCGATGCCGACGCGTCTCGATCCCACGGTCTGCTACGAGCTCCTCCCGATCGAGCTCGGCGAGGTGCAGGGAGTGAAGACGCGCCTCCAGATCGTGAGCGTGCCGGGCGGCGAGGAGCACGCGCTCACGCGCAAGCAGCTCCTCGATCGCGTCGACGGCGTCGTGTTCGTGGTCGACGCCCAGCGCGACCGGCTCGACGAGAACCTCGCGGCGCTGGAGGAGCTCCGGGGCTTCCTCGCCGACTACGGGCGCGGCGTCGCCGAGGTGCCGATCGTGCTCCAGTACAACAAGCAGGACCTCGCCGATCCGTTCGCCCTCGAAGACCTGCACCGCAAGCTCGACATGCGCGGCGTGGCCGCCTTCGAGGCCGTGGCCACGGGCGGAACGGGCGTGCTCCAGACCCTGACGACGATCTCGAAGCAGGTCGTGCGGACGCGGCGCGACCCGGGCGAGGCGGAGCCGGCTGCGCGCCCGGCGCCGCCCCGCGCGCCCGCCGAAGGCGTGACTGCGCCGCTCGCCCGCGCGCGTGCGCCGGAGGCGCCCGCCGCGCCGCTACCTTCCGCTGCGTCGGCCGTCGCTCCTGCGCCCGCCGTCGTCGGAGCGGCCGCGGCTGGCCCCGCCCTCGCCGCCTCGGAGCGCCTGCCGCTCGAGACCCTCCGCGAGGCGCCCGGCGCGGCCGACCAGGCGCTGGGCCGCACGCGCGGCGCGCTCGAGGGTCCGGCCGGCGCAGCGGCGTTCCGCGAGACCGCGAACGCGCTCCACGCGGAGGCGCTCCAGGCGGCGGGAAGCGGCGGCGAGCTCGCGATCGTCGCCACGGGCGAGGCGCGGGTCCGCAGCCCGCGCAGCGTCGAGCTGCCCCTCGTGCTGCTCGATCCCGCCGGCCAGGAGCTCCGGCTCGTGCTCACCCTGCAGCTCGATCCCGACCTTCGCGCTGCCGCGGCCGCCGCGGCGAGGAGCGCTCCGGGGCGGACGCCGGGCGAATGACGCGCCGGCGTGTCGCCTTCTACGGCGCGAGCGAGGAGAGCCTCGCCCTGCTGCCGCTCCTCGAGGCGAACGCCGAGATCGAGATCGCCTTCCTGTTCGACGACGACCGGCTGGGCGCGCGCGAGCGCCTGGCGGCGCTCGATCCCCACTCGACCTCCGAGCGCCCGAGCGCCTGGGACGGGAAGGTCACCGACGACCCGGGGCGCTTCGAGCGGGAGAGCGCGCTCCACGCCGTGATCGACGCGGGGCGCGACACGCCCTTCGCCGAGCGCTTCCCGGGCGTCGCGAGCCACGGCGTGCAGATCGTGTCTCCCCTCACCGCGCGGCTCCTCTGGGGCTACGGCGTCGCCGCGCGCGACCGCAAGGCGGAGCTGCTGCAGGCGCTCCACGAGATCGTCGAGTCGGTGAACCTGACGGTCGACCCCGACGAGCTCTTCGCGCGCATGCTCGAGATCGCGCTCGGCGTCACGGGCGCCGATCGCGGCTCGCTCATGCTGCTCGATCCCGAGAGCCAGCTCCTGACCGTGCGCGTCGCGGTGGGCCTCGAGCCGGAGCTCTGGCCGAAGGTGCGCGTGCGCCTCGGAGAGGGGATCGCGGGGCGGGTCGCGGCGGAGGCGCGCTCCGTCCGCCTGCGCGGCAGGGCCGATCGCCAGGCGTTCCAGATCGTGCGCGAGCGGCTCGACGTCGAGAGCGCGCTCTCGGTGCCGCTCGTCCACCAGGGACACGTGCTCGGCGTCCTGAACCTCCACCACGGCACGCGCCCCGACGTCTTCTCCGACGGAGACGTCTCGTTCGTGGAGGAGCTCGCGCGCCTCGACGCCGAGATCATCGCGCGGGCGCAGGAGCACGCGTCCCTGAAGCAGCAGGCGCAGCGCTACGAGGCCGTGCGCGAGACGCGCGCGCTCCTCGCCGACCGCGCACCGCTGCCCGAGCGCATGACTCGCCTGTGTCAGGCCCTCGCGGAGCGCGCGGGCGGCGGGATCGTCCATCTCTATCTCTTCGAGCGCGACGAGAACGCCCTGCGCCTCGCCGCCACGTCCCTCGCGAGCGGCGGCTTCGCCGGCGAGCAGCGCATCGCGCTCGGCGAGGGCATCGACGGGCTCGCGGCCGCCGAGCGCCGCGTGAGCTTCCTGCGGCGCGACCCCGGGCCCGGCGGCTTGCTGGGCTACGCGTCCCTTCCGCTCGTGGCGGGCGACGAGCTCGTGGGCCTGCTCTCGATCCAGTTCGGCCGGCAGGCGCCGCGCGGCCGCGGCGCCGAGGAGACCTTCCAGGAGATCGCGGCGGTGGCTTCCGACGAGATCGCCCAGGCCGAGCGCGAGGCCCGCTTCGCCACGCGCGCGACGAAGGTCTCGGCGCTGAACGAGAGCGGGATGCGGATGATCGCGACCCACGATCCGGGCGAGGTCGCGCGCCTCGCCACCTCTGCCGCGACGCTCCTGCTCGACGCCGACCATGCGGTCCTTCGCCTGCGCGACGACACCAGCGGGCGCTTCGTGATCCGCTCCTACTTCGGCCCGGCCGACGGACGCCAGCAGGAGGAGATCTTCCGGCTCGATCGCCACGTCTCCCTCGAGGCGGCGAAGCGCCGCAGCGTGTTCTGCGTGCGCGACCTCGCCGCGGATCCGGCCCTGCGGGACGCGGCGCGCGGCGTGCGCTCGGCGCTCGCGGCGCCGCTCAAGCGGGACGGCCGGCCGATCGGGACGCTCTGCGTCTACGACAAGGTCGCGAGCGACCGCTTCTTCCCGGGCGTCTTCAACGACGACGACCAGTCCCTGTTCGCCCGGCTGGTGGCGATGGTCGAGCGCGCCCTCGCGAGCGCGCTGCAGCACGCCCATGCGCGGCAGCACCGCAGCTTCGACGACGAGACGGGCCTGCCGAACGCGAGCTACCTCGCGCGTCGGCTCGACGAGGAGATCGCCCGCGGGAACGGGAGGGCCGACGCCTTCGCCCTCGTCGTGTGTCGCATCGAGAGCTTCGCCGCGCTCGTCCAGGAAGGGGCGCCGGGCCTCGCGACGCGGGCGCTTCGCGCCGTGGCCGACGCCCTGCGAGCTCACCTGCGGGACTTCGACGTCCTCGCGCGCTGGGACGACGCGGAGCTCGCGGTGCTGCTGCCCGATCCCGGTCGCAATCCCGAGGACCGGATCTCGACGCTCGCGCGCCACGTGGCCGAAGAGGTGCGGAAGGACGAGCGCCTGAACGAGCCGGCGCCGATCGCGCTCTCGTTCGGCTACGCGCTGGCCTCCGGCCTCGCCGATTCCCGAGACGCCATCATGGCCCGCGCGACGGTGCCGCGGATCCGGATGGTCTGAGCGCGCTCAGACCTTGTAGCCCCCGTCGACGCTGATCACCTGGCCGGTGATGCCCTTCGCCTCCTCGGACAGGAGGAGCGCCGCCATCGGGCCGAGCTCCTCGGGCTCGAGGATCCGGTGCTGGAGGTTCTCGCTCTCGGCGAGCTGCTTCGCGCCCGAGGGCGTGGTGCCGTAGGCGACGGCGAGGACGTCCCAGTCGACGAGGCTCGTGTTGGTCCAGCCGGGGCAGAGGCAGTTCACGGTGATGCCGAAGGGCGCCACCTGGGCGGCGAGCGCGCGGGTGAGGCCGATCAGGCCGTGCTTCGCCGCGCTGTAGGCGATCATGCCCCCACTCCTCTTGGCGTAGCCCGAGCCGATCGTGATCACCCGGCCGAAGCCGCGATCGCGCATGTGGGGCAGCGCGTAGCGCGTCGCCCAGTAGGCCGAGGTCAGGTTCAGCCGGAGGTTCGTCTCGAACAGGTGATCGTCGTGGGTGAACGGGAGGAGCTCCTCGAGGCCGCGAGGGGCGATCACCCCGCCTGCGTTGTTCACGAGGCCGTCGAGATGCCCGAAGTGCGCGATCACGGACTCCACGGCGGACTTCGTCTCGTCGCGGCTCAGGGCGTCGGCCCGCACAGCGAAGCCCTGGCTTCCGAGCGCCTCGACCTCCTTCACCACCGCCTCGAGCTCGCGCGGCGTACGCGAGCTCACGGCCACCTTCGCGCCTTCGCGCGCCAGCTCGAGAGCGATCGCGCGCCCGATCCCGCGACCTCCGCCGGTGACGAGCGCGACGCGCCCCGCGAGCCTCCCGTTCCGCGCGGCCCTTGCCTCCGCCATGACACTTCTCCTTGCCGGCGTCGCCGCCCTGCGGCGCGTCGACTTCATCCCCGCGTCCCCGCGTGGCCTGCGCCCGACGCGTCGCATCATCGCGGCGTCGGGCCCGGCCGGCCCTCAAGTCGAGGAACCCCTGCTCCGAAAAATAGTTTGCTCCCGAGTTGCGATTCTGCTTCCGGTTCGTGTGCCGACTCATGCAACATAGGGACGCCGCGCTGGATCGGCCCGCGCTGCCGCGCCTCCCGGACGAAGGTTCGGGAAGAGTGGAGGGGCGGGACGACCGGCGCGAGAAGGTCGGCGGTCCCAGGGGAAGGGGCCGCACGGCATCGACAGGGGTGACCGGCGCCGGGCTCTTGACCAGTCCGCGCGCCGCTGGGGGAAGGTCGATGATCCGGACTCGCGTGCTGCGCTTCGCGCTTCAAGTGTTGGTCTCCGCTGCCTTGCTGACGGTTCCCTTCGTGGGCGCCGCGAGAGCCGACTGGTTCTCCGAGAACTTCGAGGTCCACGGCTACCTCACGTCGAAGATGTACTTCCGGAGCTCGTCGCTGAACTACGCCGACGAGATGAAGATCTCGTCGTGGCGGACCGAGCTCGACCTCGAGCCGTCCTTCCAGCTCTGGGACTCGGACGGGATCAAGGTCGGACTCTACAGCGTGTTCACGCCGACCTACGACGCCGCGATGGACCTCTACACCCACACCTGGGGCAATCGCGCAGGCGGCGGCGGCTTCGGATCGGGCGGCGCCGAGTTCGCGTCGGCCCTCGGCCGCGGCAAGCACATCTCTTCTCCGCCGTTCGGCCCGGGCAACGGCAACTGCGTGAAGAACGAGTTCTGCCTCGGCAACGCCGACACGGGCTCGCTCTTCAAGGCCGACGGGAAGCTCTCGCCCGCGATGCTCATCGACGACGTCGTGTTCTTCGGTGCGATCACGGCCCCGGTCGTGCCCCGCGGCTCGCGCCAAGGCAAGATCGGCGGCAACGCCACCGGCATCACCTATCGCGACTACCTGAACGCGCCGCTGCGCCCGTTCGGCTCGCCGCTCGCCGCGCCGGTCGGGACGGCCGCCCTCGCGAACTCGCTTGCCATGGCCTCGCGACCTCTCGGGACGCCGCTCAACTACTACCAGGGCGCAATCGGCGACCAGAACTCCTTCGAGCAGGCGCCGGTCGACATCAACCGCACCGAGAACCAGCTCAAGTTCGACTTCCGCGACAACGCCCACTACTGGGGCCCGGTGCGCGAGCTCTACTTCGACATGGACTTCGGCAGCACCCACGTCCGGCTCGGCAAGCAGCAGATCGTCTGGGGCAAGACCGACGCCTTCCGGCTCCAGGACATCGTGAACCCGCTCGACATCGGCTACCACAACGTCTACCCGAGCCTCGAGGACCGGCGCATCCCGCAGCTCGCCCTCGACGTGACGCACACCTTCGGGAAGGTCGGCTACCTCGAGGACGTGTCCCTGGAGTTCGTCTGGAACTTCGACAAGTTCCTGCCGCTCCAGTTCGGCCAGTGCGGCGAGCCCTACGCGTTCACCGCGGCCTGCGAGGCCCGCGCCGATGCCGGCGGTCACCAGCTCTTCAACTTCTCCCTCGCGGACGTGCAGGAGCGGAACTGGACGTTCCGCAACACCGAGCCCGGCGCACGCCTCGAGTTCCGGATCCCGGAGCCCTCGCTCGCGGTCTCGCTGTCCGCGTACTACGGCTTCCAGGATCTCCCCGTGGCGAAGTCGGCGGTCAAGTACTCGGCCGCGAATCCGAACCCGGCCTCCATGCTGTTCCTGCAGGGCCTCGGCCTCGGCTTCGTGATCGAGAACCTGACCGGCACGGTGGGGACCTCGCCCTGGACCACGGGCTTCGATCCCTACGAGCCGCGCAACGCCGACGGCACCTTCGTGAACCCGTCCAGCGCCGCCGCGGTCGCCAACCAGCTCGCGCTCACGGCCTGGCAGAATCTGGTCGGCGCCTTCGCCAGCGCGGGCCTGAACAACCAGCAGATCGCGAACTGCCTGTCGAGTGCGGCCGCGTGCTCGATCAAGTCCGGTCCCCTCGCCGCGCTGGCGGGAACCCAGGCCCTGAGCCTGCCCTGGTCGGCGAGCGAGTTCGAGCTCGACTATCCGCGCGTGCTGACGCTCGGCGGCTCGCTCGACTACCAGATCCCCGCGACGGACACGGTGCTCCGGCTGGAGATGGCGTGGGACGGCAACCGGCGGATCGTCAACACCGCCAAGTCGAACCTGCGCGACAGCAGCCCCGTGTTCCAGGCGGCGATCGGCCTCGACCGGCCGACCTACATCCCGTTCCTGAACCCGGACCGCACGGCCTTCCTCTCGGCGCAGACCTTCGTCGAGCAGGTGATCGACTACGACAAGGGCACGGGCATCGGCGACGGAATGATCGTTCCCGAGACGTCCATCATCTCGACGGCGTTCATGCAGAACTACTGGCGGAACGATTCGCTCGTGCTGACCAACTTCGTGGCCTACGACTGGAACTACAACGCGCTGATCACGGGGCCGTCGCTCAAGTGGGTGTACAACGAGCACCTGTCCTTCGACATCGGCCTCAACATGCTCTGGGGCAAGAACGAGAAGAGCCACAACATCACCGACCTCTGCCCCGACCACAGCCTGTCGTGCCTCTCGAACCCGAATACCTGGAACGCGGGCAACTGGCAGGAGCTGAACGAGAACTTCCAGCGCACGGCGCGGGCCCCCTGGTGGAACCAGGAGAGCTTCGCGGACAAGTTCATGGAGCATCGCGACGAGGTCTGGGTCGGCGTGACCTATCAGTTCTGACCCAAGAGCCAGAAGCGACCACACTCCCGCCGCCGTCCGCGCCGCCTTCGCGGTGCGGACGGCGGCGGGACCGCTTCGGAGCCACTACCCTGCGCGCCGCATGAAGCGCTTCCCCTCGTCGCTCCTCGTCGCGCTCGTCGCCTCCGCCCTTCCCTCCTGCTCTTCCGCGCCAGCGACGAAGCCCCACGACGAGGGCTCGCGTCACGCGGCTGCGTCGGCGTCGCTTCCGGCTCCGGGCAGCGCCGTGCTGCTGCGTCCCGCCGAGGTTCCACCGGCCGAGGGTGTCCCCTATCGCATCGTGATCCGGCTCGAGGGACAGCGCGAGGCCACGATGTCGGGAGGCAGCGAGCAGACCGAGCCTGCGGGAGAACAGATCGACCTGCAGCTCGACTACCGCGAGCTCCCGCTCCCGCCCACGGAGGGCGGCGGTCCCGGGCCGGAGAGCGTGCTCCTGCTGCTCGACGCCTTCCGCCACCACCAGATCTCGGCCGGGCATCCGGCACGCGAGGGCGAGGTGGAGCTCGCGAGCGATCGGCTCCGTGTGCTCTCGCAGAAGAAGCCGAGCCTCGACCTGCGCGGCGCCCAGCCGAAGGAGAACCTGACGCCCCGCATCCTGCTGCAGAAGCCGTTCGCGGTGCTGCAACCCGTGGTGGAAGGCGACCGCGTCGTTGCGACGCTCCGAGGCACCCCGCCGGCGAAGAAGTTCCTGCGCCCGTTCGGCCTCGTCGACATCCTGCGTTGGACGCGGATCGGCCTTCCCGAAGGCGAGGTCCACGCGGGATCCGTCTGGGAGATGCCGCGCTTCCCTGCGGATCCCGCCGGCGGCGTCGGCCTCGAGCTGCCGATCCGCTACGAGCTCATGGGCTTCCAGGAGCTCGACGGCGTGCCCTGCGCGTGGATCCGCGTCAGCTCCAAGGTGGACTCGGAAGAGCTGAAGAGCGCGGGCGGGCTCCGGTTCTCGCGCGTGACGGCGACCGTGAAGGGCGACGGCTACGTCGAGCTCGCGACGCGTCGCGTGCGCCGCTACGTGCTCGAGGACGAAGTGCGGGCCGAGTGGAGTGCGGGCCAGGGCGCAGCGACCCTCGACACGCGGATCCGCTACCGGACCCACGCCGAGCTCAGCCAGCTCGACGAGCCCAGCCTGACCATCGGGCGCTGGGCGGACGGCGCGAAGGCCTTCGATCCGCGCTGAGAAACGCCGACACGGCCCGATCAGGCCCCGGCGAAGAAGCGCCGCGGGTTCTCGACGAGAATCGTCTCCACGTCGTCCTTCGAGAGCCCGCCCTCGAGGAGCTGCGGGATGACCTTCTTGAAGATGTGGGTCGAGCGCCAGTCGGGGAGCATGGCGAGGAGCTGGTCCCAGCTCGGCGCGAAGGGATAGGGGCGTCCGAGCCAGCACACGATCGAGTCGTGGGAGATCAGGATGCGCTCCGTGTGGCCGGACTTCGCCAGCTTGATCACGTTGCGCACGCGCACCTCGTCGCTCTGGAAGAGCGTGATCCCGAACCGGTCGAAGCCCACGTAGCTCCCGCGCTCGGCGAGGGAGCGCTGGTACCAGTGGTCCGCGGTGCCGTCGGAGTGCCCGACCAGGAGCCGGCTCGACGGCAGGCCCTCCGCGGTGACCAGGTCGATCTGGTCGTGACCGCAGCTCGCGTCCTGCGTGTGGGAGATGATCGGGACGCCCGTGGCCTTCGCCGCCCGTGCCGCCGCCGAGACGAGCTTCTTCTCGTAGGGAGAGACCACGCGCGAGCCGGTCGCGATCTTGATCGCGCCCGCCTTGATCCCCGTCTCGCCGATGCCCTCGGTGATCTCCTGGACGTAGATCGCCTCGATCTCCTCGGCCGGGAGCGAGCGGAAGGTGAAGGTGTTGCCCTCCGCTTCGAAGTACGCGCCCGTGGTGCAGACGATGCGCATGCCGCTCTTCTGGGAGAGCTCGGCCAGGAACTCGGCGTCGCGGCCGAGGTCCATCGGGCAGGGGTCGACGAACGTGCCGACGCCGTGGTCCTGGAGGGCGTGCATCTGGTCCACGCCCCGCGCCATCGCGTCGGCGCGCTTGAACTTCGGCGCGCGGGCATCGAGCTCCCAGCCCGGGTAGCCGACCAGCACGTGCTCGTGGATCAGCGTCCGCCCGAGCTCCTCGACCCGCGCCGTCCCCGTGACCGTCTGCACCGTGTTGCTCGCCATGCCGAAGCCTCCCCTGCCGGCGACGCGCCGGCGCGATGAAGACAGGAAAGCACGAGACGAGGCGTCCGGCCCGTCCCGCTCGGGGACGGACCGGACGCCGGAGTCGCAAGGCGTACGGCTAGCGGTGGCCCAGCGTCTTCAGCCGGGTCGTGTCGTAGTAGTTCTTGCTTTCGTCCACCGAGAAGCCGACCGCATTCGCGGTGTCGAACTGACCGGAGTGCGAGTTGTTGTTCTGCACGTTCGCGATCAGGATGTGCGCGTAGTTCAGGACGTTCTTGCCCTTGTTGCCGTCGATCCCGCTGGTCTCGCTCCACACGAAGATCGAGTTGATCGTCTTGTAGGGCTTGCCGGCGCGGTCGTACATCAGGGAGTACAGCGGCATCATCGTCTCCTTGTCGTACCAGATCTTCTTGCGGCTGTACGGATGGCCCTTCTGGCGGGGAACGTCGTCGAGCTCGAACGCGGAGCGCTTCTGCCAGGTCTCGTCCACGAACGCGAGGGCGCGGTAGGGGCCGAACCGGCAGGCGTTCCACTCCTCGTCGGTGCCGAGGCGGGTGAACGCCGTGGACGCCGTCGACTCGAAGTCGCGCGGGAAGCACTTGCGCTTCGAGTCCATCGCGCCGAGCACCGTGGTGTCACCCTTGAACTCCCACTGATGGTCCCAGACGTAGCCCGAGAAGATGTAGAAGTCCTCGAGGGTGAACTCGGTACCGAGGAGCGAGTCCGACTTCTGGGTCGCGGCGATGCGGCGCACGCGGCGCAGGGCCGGGATGTACGCCCAGGTATCGTCTTCCTTGGCCGTGGTGTTGTAGCGGTAGAGCAGGAACATCGTGCCGCGCAGGTCGTAGGGCGTCTTCACGTCGAAGAACTCGGCCCACTCGATGTCCGTGCCGGGCTCGAGCTGGCTCTGCTCCGGCAGGAGGTCGGCGCGGCCGCTGAAGTACGTGCGGCGGTACTCGCCCTGGGAGACGCGCCAGGTCTCCTTGCCGAAGTTCCGCATGTTCGAGAACCCCCAGTGCGGGAGGTTCAGGCCGGAGCCGCCCTGCCAGCGGTAGTTCACGTCCCAGGCGAGCTTCAGGGCGAACTGCGGATCGCTCTCCTTGAGGTCGCAGGCGTGGTTCGTCGCCTTCTTCGCCCACTCGGAGTACGGGAACGGCTGCCCCGCCGTGAAGTGCACGAGGTTCCCCTGTGCGTCGAGGCTCGGCTGGCAGGCGAACTTCACCGTGGCCTCCACGTACTTGGGGGCAGGCGGGTAGTCCTCGGTGGCCACGATCGTCATCTTCAGGTCGGGGTTGTTGTCGATCACCCAGGGCGTGAGGTCGTCGGGGATCGCCCCCTTCAGCTGGTCCTTGTTCGCGGACGTGATCACGTCGCCGACCTTCACGTCGGCCCGTGCCCCGGGCGCGATCGCCGTCGCCGCGAGGCCGACGAGCGTCGAGGCCAAAACCAGTCGTCGCATGAGTCCTCCCTGCCGTGTTTGCTGTTCGGCGGATTTGCCAGTCATCCCGTCACGCTTCGCGCAGGCGTCGATCTTGCGGGGGGCCTGCGGTCCGAACCCGCGAGAACCCCTCACGAAATCGTGCTCACGAAGCCTCTGCTCCATTGACGCCGCTGCCCCTCCGGGCGGATGATGTGCGCGCATCGCGCGGCGATCATCTTGTCTCGTCGCCAGCTTCTGGGGGGAGCCTTGCTCAACGCACTGCGTCGCAATGGGCGCGGACCGCGCCTCGCCTTGGCGCTCGCCGCCTTCACCTTCGCCACCGGCACAAGCGCCCGCGAGATCGCCGAAGGGCTCGACCCGAGCAAGGCCTCCACGTGGCAGCTCCCCGGCGCAGACCTCTACGGCGTCGCCGCGATCGGCGACTCGGCCTGGGCCGTCGGCTACTGGGGCACCGCCCTCCACTCCGAGGACTTCGGGAAGACCTGGGCGCCGTCGGGCACGCCGACCGAGGCGACGCTCTTCGGCGTCTCCTTCGCCGATCCCCAGCACGGCTGGGCGGTGGGTGAGCGCGGCACCATCCTCCGCTCCGACGACGGGGGAAAGACGTGGACGCCCCAGTCGGCGACCGTCGCCGATCCGGCGGGCGGCGGCGACCGGCCTCTCGACACGCACCTCTTCGGGATCTCCGCAGTGTCGCCGAGCGAAGCGTGGGCGGTGGGCGACCTCGGCGTGGTGCTGCACACGACCGACGCGGGAGCGAGCTGGGTCTCGAGCCCGATCCCGCCCGAGTCGTTCGCCGACGAGAACTTCCCCGAGCGCATCCTGAACGCGGTGCGCTTCACCGATCCGCAGCACGGCTGGATCACCGGCGAGTTCGCCACCACCCTGCGCACGACCGACGGCGGCGCCACGTGGGTCGGCCAACGAAAGCTGGTCGACACCGCGGAGGATCTCTACCTCTTCGACCTCTCGGCCCAGACGGAAGGGCGCGCCGCCGCGACGGGCCTCGCGGGCGGCGTGCTGCTCACGAGCGACGGCGGCTCCACCTGGGAGCCCCACACGGCGCCGACGGCTGCCGGTCTCTTCGGCGTCGCCTGGTCCGGCTCGAACGGCATCGTGATCGGCGACCGCGGCGAGATGTTCCTGACGCTGGACGACGGCGCCACCTGGCAGCGGCCCGAGCGACCGAAGCTCTTCAACTGGATCCGCAGCGTCACCTTCGCCGACCACAACCACGCTTACGCCGTCGGGGAACGCGGGCTCGTCCTGGCGAGCGAGGACGGCGGGCTCCACTGGACGCAGGAGCGCGGCCAGACGCCGACGCCGCGGGCCGGCGTGTCGGTGCCGGAGCCCGGCCGGTCGACCGAGCCGGGCCGGAAGAACCTGCCGCCCGCCGCCGGGCAGGAGCCCGCCAAGGCGCCGTGATCGTCGCCTCGTCCCGTCGCGCGAGAGCGATCCTCCGACCGACCTCCTTCGAGCATGAGGCGCAGCGATGACCGTCCAGGAGTTCACTGAACGCTTCTCGCGATTCTTCATCAAGTGGCGCGGCGTCAACCTGCTCCTGATCGGCGCGGCGACCATCTTCTTCGCGTACCACGCCCTGCAGCTCCAGGTCTTCAGCCAGTTCATCGACCTCTTGCCGCGCAACCATCCCTGGATCCAGGTCTACGAGAAGTACAACCGCCAGTTCGGCAGCGCGAACGTCGTGGTGGCGGCGATCGTGGCCAAGCAGGGCTCGATCTACGACGAGCGCGTGCTCGAGAAGGTCTTCGCGTTCACGGACCAGATCGACAAGGTCGAGGGCGTCGACCACGGCCAGATCAACTCGATCACGAGCATCACGCAGCGCGACCAGGAGATCGACCAATCGGGAATCATGCGGTCGCACCAGATCGTGGGCGAGGCCCCGCTCGCGCTGCTCGAGGCCCAGTTCTTCCTGCGCCGGACGCTCCACCGGGCCCAGCAGCGGGGGGAGGAGCTGCCGAAGGACCTCGCGGCGCTCGGGGCGCTGATCGGCAAGCGCAAGGCGATGCTCGAGGACGAGCTCAAGGCGGACTCCCCGCTCGAGAAGGCCGCTGCGACCGACCCGGCGAAGGCCGAGGAGCTCCGTCTCGTCCAGCGCGAGAACGCGGAGCTCGAGTTCCTGAAGCTCCGCCTCGGCGAGCTGCCCGAGGGCTACGAGCTCGATGGCGAGCGCCTCGTCGGGCCCGAGGGAACGCTCCTGCCGAAGGAGGTCGTCGCCTCCCTGCCCGACCGCATCCACCAGAACAAGCAGGTGTACGGCCGCTTCGTCTCCCTCGACGACACGGCGGCGATGGTGATGGCCGGCTTCCTCGAGGGACGCCTCGACTACGAGAAGATCTTCCACGAGCTCCACTCGCTGAAGGAGGAGCTCGAGGCCGACGGCACGGTCGAGGTGCACCTCACCGGCCAGCCGGTGCTCGTCGGCTGGACCTTCTTCTACAAGTCCGAGATCATCCTGATCGTCCTGCTCTCGCTCCTCACCCTCGTCGTGATGCTCGGCATCTACTTCCGGCGCTGGTACGGCGTCGTGATGCCGTTCTCGGGAGCGATCGCCTGCACGATCTGGGGCCTCGGCTTCATCTCGCTCATGGGGTACCAGCTCGAGCCACTCGTGCTCGTGATCCCGATGGTGATCACGGCGCGAGCGATCAGCCACTCGGTGCAGTTCGTCGAGCGCTTCTACGAAGAGTACGAGCGCATGAACGGCGACAAGCACGAGGCGGTGATCAGCTCGATGGCCGAGCTGCTGCTCCCCGGCTTCATCGGCATCGTCGCGGACGCCATCGGAATCATCGTGATCGGCGTCTCCTCGATCGCCCTCATGAAGAAGGTCGCGATCTTCGGCGCCTTCTGGTCGATGTCGATCGTCGTGACCGAGATGCTGCTGAACCGGCTCATGATCGCCTACTTCCCGGCGCCGAAGGACACCTCCCACTACGTGCCGGGCGGGATCATGTGGTGCCTCAAGCGGATCGCCTGGCTCTCCACCAATCCCACCTCGCAGCGCCTGATCTTCGGCGCCTGGGTCGTGATCGTCGTGGCCGCGGCCAGCGTCGCGCTCAAGGTGAAGATCGGCGAGTCGCGCCCGGGCACGCCCGTGCTCTGGGAGAACAGCGAGTTCAACCGGTCCGCGAAGGTGGTGGCGAGCAAGTTCTACGGAGCGGACGACCTCACGGTCGTGGTCGAGACCGAGCAGCCCTCGGGCGTGAACCGGCCCGAGGTGATGCACGAGATCGAGGCCTTCCAGCGCTACATGGAGCAGGACGAGAACGTCGGCGGCTCCGTCTCGATCGTCGACTACCTGAAGGCGATCAATCGCACCTACCACAACGCCGATCCGCGCTGGCTCTCGACGCCCTACAGCGACCAGGAGATCGGCGGCCTGCTCTATCTCTACGAGGCGGGCTCGCCCGATCCGCGCATCCTGAACCCCTACCGCGATCAGGAGGCGCAGAACGCCACCGTCCGGATCTTCTATCGCGACCACCAGGCCGGGACCATCGAGCACGCGGTGAAGCGCGCCGAGGACTACATCTTCGCGCGTCCCACCGGGCGCGTGGCGATCCGCCTCGAGACGCCGCGCCACGACTTCTGGGCGCGCGTCCACTGGTGGCTCGGTCCCCTCGTCCCGCCGCGCCGCCCCGAGCTGGTCGTGCTCGAGCGCGACGATGCCGGGAAGTACGTGAAGCAGACCGTGGCGCAGCCCGATCGGCAGGAGCCGCCGCCCCCCGACTCGACCGAGTGGATCCTGACGCTCCCGCGCACCACCAAGGAGCTGCTCGACGTGCTCGTGAGCGCGGGATACGACAACGTGCAGAAGATCGCCGACGCCGACCTCACCGAGCTCTCGAAGGTGCAAGGCTTCGACCTGGTGACCGCGTACGCGCTGAAGCACGCCGCGGAGCTCGATCGGCGCCACTACACGGTCGAGTCCGAGTGGCAGGACGAGGCGGCGGGCGTGCACGCCCAGGTGCGACGCCGCGGGCTCTACGAGCTGCCGGAGCTCTGGGTCAAGTACCAGGGCGCCGACTGGGTGCGTCGCGAGTCCGGCCAGTGGGCCGAGGGCACGAGCTACGCCCTCGCGTCGGGCCTGATGGGCGTCCTCGGCGCCAGCAACGCCGAGGTCGAGGGCAGCAACAACGCGACCCTCGTGGCCTCGTTCACGGCGATCTTCCTGATGATCCTGATCTCGTACCGCTCCTTCGGGATCGCGCTCCTGCTGTGCGTCTCCCTCGGCACCGCGACCCTCGTCTCGCTCGCGTACATGTACTTCGCGAACATCGGCTTCGACGTGAACACGCTGCCGGTGCAGGCGCTCGGCGTGGGCGTCGGCGTCGACTACGGGCTCTACCTGATGGACCGGGTGGTCCAGGAACGGCGCCGCGGGCACGGGCCCGACGACTCGCTCCGGATCGCGATCACGACCACCGGCATGGCGGTGTTCTTCACGGGCTCGACGCTCGTGGGCGGCATCATCTTCTGGTACTTCATCTCGAGCCTCCGGTTCGCGGCGGACATGGCCCTGCTGCTCTCCGTCGTGCTCGGAGTGAACATGGTCGGCGCGATCCTGCTGGTGCCGACGTTCGCGTCCCTGTTCAAGCCGCGCTTCCTGACCGCGGGCGAGAAGGCCCCGGCCGCGGCGGCGGCGCCTGTGGAGTCGGCGGCGGCCTCGTGACGCGCGCCGCCTCGCGGCCGTCTCCGATGTATCGCCTCTCCTCTCCCACGGCATGAGGATCCATGGACGAGCTCACCCTCAAGTTCTCCCGATTCTTCATCAAGCACCGCCTCTTCAATCTGCTGATCATCGGCGGCCTCACGATCTTCTTCGCCTACCACGCGCTCCAGCTCCAGGTGTTCAGCCAGTTCATCGACCTGCTCCCGCGGAACCACCCGTGGATCCAGGTCTACGAGAAGTACAACCGCCAGTTCGGCAGCGCGAACGTCGTCGTGGCGGCGATCGTCTCGAAGAGCGGCTCGATCTACGACGAGAACGTGCTCGAGAAGGTCTACGCCTTCACCGACCAGATCGACAAGGTCGAGGGCGTCGACCACGGCCAGGTCTCCTCGATCATGAGCATCACGATCCGCGACTCGTCGATCGACCAGTCCGGCATCATGCGCTCGACGCAGATCGTGGGCGACGCTCCCCTCGCGCTGCTCGAGGCGCAGTTCTTCACGCGGCGCACGTTCTCGCGGGCGAAGCAGCGGGGCGAGACGCCGCCCGGCGACCTCGCCGGCTTCCAGGACTTCATCGCCAAGCGCAAGACCGTGCTCGAAGGCGAGATCGCGACCGGCTCGCCGCTCGAGCAGGCGGCTGCGCGGGATCGCGACAAGGCCGAGGAGCTGCGTCAGGCCCAGCGCGAGAACGCCGAGCTCGAGTTCCTGAAGCTGCGCCTCGCGGAGCTGCCGCCGGGCTTCAAGCTCGAGGGGGGTCGTCTGATCGGGCCCGAGGGCAGCCTGCTCCCGAAGCAGGTGATGGAGACCCTGCCCGATCGGATCCACCAGAACAAGCAGGTGTACGGGCGCTTCGTCTCCCTCGACGATTCATCGGCCCTCGTGATGGCCGGCTTCCTCGAGGGACGGCTCGACTACTCGAAGATCTTCGAGGAGATCTACTCGGTCAAGAAGGAGCTCGAAGCCGACGGCAGCGTCGAGGTGCACCTCACGGGACAGCCGATCCTGATCGGATGGACCTTCCACTACGCCTGGGAGATCGTCCTCATCCTGGGACTCTCGCTGGGCGTGCTCGTGGTCATGCTCGGCATCTACTTCCGGCGCTGGTACGGCGTCGTGATGCCGTTCGCCGGCGCGGTCGTCTCGGCGATCTGGGGCCTCGGCTTCATCTCGCTCATGGGCTACCAGCTCGAGCCCCTCGTGCTCGTGATCCCGATGCTGATCACGGCGCGCGCGATCAGCCACTCGGTGCAGTTCGTGGAGCGCTTCTACGAGGAGTACGAGCGCCTCCGGGGCGACAAGCACGAGGCCATCGTCCACTCGATGGCGGAGCTCATCGTTCCCGGCTTCCTCGCGATCTTCACCGACGCCCTCGGCATCCTCGTGATCGGCGTCTCGTCGATCGCGCTCATGAAGAAGGTGGCGCTGTTCGGCTTCTTCTGGGCGATGTCGATCATCGTGACCGAGATGCTCCTGAACCGGCTGATGATCGCCTACCTCCCCGCGCCGAAGGACACCACGCACTACATCCCGCGACCGATCGAATGGGTGCTCGAGCACATCGCCGCCCTGGTGGTGAACCGCACGTTCCAGCGCGTGCTGTTCGCGGGCTGGGTGCTGCTCGTCATCGCCTGCGCGACCGTCGCCCTCAAGGTGAAGGTCGGCGAGGCCCGGCCCGGCACGCCGATCCTCTGGGAGGACAGCGAGTTCAACAAGTCCGCGGCGCTCATCAGCTCCAAGTTCTTCGGCGCCGACGATCTCACGATCATCCTCGAGACCGAGAAGGAGGCGGGCGTGCATCGCCCCGAGGTGATGCACGAGATCGAGGCCCTGCAGCGCTACATGGAGCAGGACCAGAACGTCGGCGGGTCGGTGTCCGTCGTCGACTACCTGAAGGCGATCAGTCGGACCTTCCACAACGCCGATCCGCGCTGGCTCGAGATTCCATACACCGATCAGGAGATCGGCGGCCTCCTCTACCTCTACGAGGCGGGCTCGCCGGATCCCCGAATCCTGAACCCGTACCGCGACCAGGAGGGCCAGAACGCCGCGGTGCGCGTGTTCTACAAGGACCACCAGGCCGAGACCATCCGGAACGCGGCGGAGCGCGTGAAGAAGTTCATCCACGAGCGGCCGACGGGGCGCGTCGCGATCCGCATCGAGACGCCCCAGGACGACTTCGTGGCCCGGCTCCACTGGTGGCTCGGTCCCCTGCTTCCGCCGCGGGAGCCGGAGCTCGTCGTCTTCACGCGCGGCGACGAGGGCCAGTACGCGAAGCAGACCGTCACGCGGCCCGACCGGCGCGAGCCGCCGCCCGAGGACTCGACGAAGTGGGTCCTGACGCTGCCGCGGATGACCAAGGAGCTGCTCGAGGCGCTCACGGCCAAGGGCTACGACAGCGTCCAGAAGATCGCGGACTCCGACCTCGAGGAGCTCGCGAAGGTGCCCGGCTTCGACCTCGTCACGGCCTACGCCCTGAAGAACGCCGCCGAGCTCGACCGGCGCCACTACACCGTCACCTCCGAGTGGCAGGACGAGGCCCGCGGCATCCACGCCGAGGTGCGCCGGCGCGGGCTCTACGAGCTGCCGGAGCTCTGGGTGAAGTACCAGGACGGAGACTGGGCCCGCCGCGAGTCCGGGAACTGGTCCGAGGGACCGAGCTACGCCCTGGCCTCGGGGCTCATGGGCGTGCTCGGGGCGAGCAACGACGAGGTCGAGGGCAGCAACAACGCCACCCTGATCGCCTCCTTCAGCGTCACGTTCCTGATCATCCTGATCACCTATCGATCCTGGGCGATCGCGACCCTGCTCTGCGTCTCCCTCGGCACGGCGACGCTCGTCTCCCTCGCCTACATGTACTTCGCCAGCATCGGCTTCGACGTGAACACGCTCCCGGTGCAGGCCCTCGGCGTGGGCGTCGGCGTCGACTACGCCTTGTACCTGATGGACCGCGTGGTGCACGAGCGCCAGCGCGGCCATCCGCTCGACGACTCGCTCCAGATCGCGATCAAGACCACCGGCATGGCCGTCTTCTTCACGGGCTCGACGCTCGTGGGCGGCGTGATCTTCTGGTACTTCATCTCGAGCCTGCGCTTCGCGGCCGACATGGCGCTGCTGCTCGCGGTCGTCCTCTCGGTGAACATGGTCGGGGCGATCCTGCTGGTGCCGGCGTTCACCTCGCTCTTCAAGCCGAAGTTCGCCACGGCCGGCCGCGAGGAAGCGCTCGAGAAGGCGGAGGAGCGCGCACGGGCGATGATGGGAAAGAGCTGACGGCGCGGCGCCTCGGCGTCCGCGCGGGAGCACGCACATGATTCGACGTCGTTCTCGTATCGGCAGCGTCGCGCTCGCGGTTGCGACGCTCTGCCTGCTCTGCGCCGGCTGCCGCCGCACCGGCGGAACGCCGGCCGGCGGCGACTTCGCGAAGGATTGGTTCCCGATGCAGCCCGGTGCGCGCTGGGTGTACGAGGTGCGGACCGAGCTCGGCAGCCTCGACCTCGAGGTCGCCGCGCGGGGCGACGTCCCCGTGCGCGGCGAGGACGGCAAGAGCCTGTTCGTGATGGAGGAGACGAACCGCGGGCCGTCCCTCGGCTTCGTCGAGAAGGCGCCCGTCGCCTACGAGCGCGACCGCGATTACCTCGGCCGCTACCAGGCCGTCGACTACGACCCGGACGGGAAGCTGCGCCTGCTCGGCCAGAAGGCGGCCACCCGCCTCCTGCCGAACGATCCGAAGACGGGCATGAAGTGGCACCAGGAGAACGAGCTCTTCGCGACGCCGGAGAATCCCGGCGGCAAGATGACCTGGGACGGCGAGGTGCTCGAGATCGCGAGCGTCGAGGTGCCGGCGGGGAAGTTCGCCGAGGCGCTCCCCGTGCACACCGAGTACCGCGAGATCGACGCCGGCGAGAAGCCGACGATGGAGTACGACGACTACTACGTACGCGGCGTGGGCCTCGTGCGCAGCGTCACCCGCGACCCGTCGGGGGATCCGAAGAAGGCGATCGAGATCCGGCTCAAGGAGTACCACTTCCCGCAGTGACGCTGCGGCGCGTCGGCAAGGAGGAGCCATGAAGGCGATCGCGTACCACGCGCCGGGTGACTTCCGCTTCGAGAGCGTTCCCGACGCGAAGCTCCTCGCGGACACGGACGCCCTCGTGCGCGTCACGCGCACCGCGATCTGCGGCTCCGACCTCCACCTCTGGCACGGCTTCCCCGTGCCCGACGTGGGCTTCGCCGTGGGCCACGAGTTCGTGGGCGTGGTCGAGGACGTCGGCTCGAGCGTGCGCGGCCTGCGCCGCGGCGACCGCGTCCTCGCCTCCTGCACCACGGGCTGCGGCCTCTGCGCCTCGTGCCGGGGCGGCCTGTGGAGCGGCTGCAGCGTGATGACCGCGGGCGGCGCCCAGAACGTGTTCGGCTTCTCGTCCGCGCTGCCGGGCGGCCAGGCCGAGGCCGTGCGCGTGCCCTTCGCCGACGCGAACCTCTTCGCGATCCCCGCGAGCCTCGACGACGAGCACGCGCTGTTCCTGACCGACATCCTGCCCACGGGCTACATGGGCGCGGAGTGGGCCGAGGTGGGACCGGGCGACACCGTCGTGGTGTTCGGCTGCGGCCCGGTCGGGACCTTCGCGCAGCGCGCTGCTCAGCTCCGAGGAGCGGCCCGCGTGATCGCGGTCGACCTCGACGAAGGCCGCCTCGCGCGCGCGCGAGCGCGTGGCTGCGAGGCGGTGAATCCCGGCACGACCGACCTCCAGGCCCACGTGCTCGAGCGCACCGGCGGGCGCGGCGCCGACGCCGTGATCGAGGCCGTCGGGCGCCCCGAGCTCGTCCAGCGGGCCTTCGAGCTGGCCCGGCCCGGCGGCCGGGTGGCGGCGATCGGCGTCGTGCTCGCGCCCTTCGAGCTCAACTACATGGCGCTCTTCCTGAAGAACCTGACGTTCCGCACGGGGCTCGTGAACCCGCAGCGCCACATCCCGAAGCTCCTGCCGGCGATCGAGAGCGGCCGCCTCGACCCGACGGAGATCATCACGCACCGCCTGCCCCTCGCGCAGGGCGTGCGCGGCTACCAGGTCTTCGACACGCACGCGGAAGACGTGCTCAAGGTCGTGCTTCAACCCTGAAGACGTGAAACGAGGGAGGTGCCCGCCGTGGAGTACAAGGAGCTGATCGGGATCCGGCGCTCGATCCGGTACTTCGATCCCGAGCGACCGGTCGAGCGCGAGAAGATCCAGAAGATCCTGGAGGCGATGCGCATCGCCTCCTGCGCGGTGAACGCGCACTGGAACCAGGCGATCGTCGTGAACCGCGCGGACATCCCGCCGGAGATCCTCGAGGAGCTGAAGATGCCCGTGGCGGCGCTCGTGCAAGAGCTCGCCCCGGTCCACATCTACTGCTACCTCGACCCGACCGTCGTCCGGCGGAACAAGGGCAAGCGGCTGAAGGAGCTCGTCGACGCCGGCGCGCTCAATCCCACGCACGGCTGGAGCCACAAGTTCGTCGACGAGTTCGTCTACCCGCAGGTGCTCGAGCCGCTCACGACCAATCCGGGCTACCCGATCGTCGCGGCGTTCGATTGCGGCGGCGCGGGAACGCAGGGGCTGCTCATGGCGTTCGAGCTGGGCCTCGGCGCGTGCTGGACCGCGTTCAACACCGAGGCGGCGAAGAAGCTCCTCGGCGTGCCCGACGAATGGATCCCGCTCTACTGCATGAACGTCGGCTACTCCATGGAGTCGCGCGAGGCCGGCGGCCAGCGCCCGCGCCCGCCCTTCGAGGAGCTCTACCACGAAGGGCGCTACGGAAATCCGTTCCGGCGCGATCCGGCGGTGGTGAAGGACCTCGAGCGGGAGAAGATGTTCACCGCGCCGGCCCCCCTCCCCGGCCGCAAGGAGGAGATCCGCCAGATCGCGCGGAAGCTCGGCCTTCCGGAGTAGCGATGGGCCTCGCCAAGCCGATCGCGGACTACGAGAGCGTCGCGAGCTGGGCCCGTGGCCTGCGCGAGCAATGGGGCGGAGACCCGCTCGCCGACGATCCGTCGAAGCTCGAGACCCTCGCCGCCTTCTGCGAGTTCACGGGCAAGGATCCCGACGAGATCGTCGCGTTCTGCTTCCTGCGCAAGAAGGCGACGGGCGAGAAGTTCGGGAGCGTGAAGCGGCGCGAGGAGATGGCCGCGCTGATCAAGCAGTTCCGCGCGGCGAGCGGAGGCGCGTCGATGCAGGGCCGCAGGCGCCAGAGCGACGTCTGCTCGTTCCTGATCCACAACGGCGTGCTGATGCAGCTCGGCGTGATCTAGCGCTCAGCGGGCGGCGGAGGGGCAGCCTTCCGCCGCCCGCGCGAGCGCGCTCCGGGCGGCGGCGTCGCCGCCCTCCCCTTCGAGCGCCGCCGAGAGCGTGGCGCAGGCGCCCGCGGCGTCGCCGTCCTTCCGCTGGGCAGCGACACGCGCGAGGGTCGCCTCGAGCCAGCGCCCGGAGCCGCGCTCCACGCCTCCGGCGACCTCTCCCCAGACGCGCGCGGCAGAGGCCGCGTCGCCGCTCGCGTCGAAGGCCCGGGCGAGCGCGACGCGCGCGTCGCCCGACGCCGCATCGGCCGCGACCAGCGACTCGGCGAGACGCGCCGCATCCTCTGCCTTCCCCGCGCGCACGAGCGCGCGCGTCTCGACGATGCCCGCCGCCTCCGATACCGCGCCCTTCGTCGCCTCGCGCAGCCGCGTCGCGAAGCCGATCACGAGCGCCGGCGGGGGCGCGGGCGAGCGCTGGGCATCGAGCTCCTGGAGGACGGCGAGCCAGCCCGCTGCGTCGTCGGCGAGCGCCGCGGCGTCGCTGCGCGCGAGCGTCGCCTCGAGCTCCGGGAAGCGCCCCGCCCGGGCGAGGGTCTTCGCACGGAGCCGTGCGAGGCTGCGACGCTCTCCGGCGTCGAGGCCGGGCCTGGCCTCGGCGGCCGCGATGCGCGCCAGCACCGCGTCGGGGGCCTCGCCGTCGGAGGACGCGGCCCTGGCACGCAGCACGGCGAGCGTGGGATCGGACGCGAGCGCGGCGTCGAGCTTCCCCTCGCCCGCGAGGCGCGTCACCGTGTCGAGATCGGCCGCGAGGGCAGCGGCGACCCGTCGACCCTCGGCGCTCTCGACGCGGCCCTGCTCCTCGAGCCGGCCGAGCTCCGCGGCGCGGTCGCGGACGAGCTCGTAGCGCGCGACGCCATAGCCCGCGCTTCCCGGCGCCACCGCCTCGAGCGCGGCGCGCCGTCCCGCTGCGCCCTCACCCTTCGACAGGGCGGCCACGAGCTTCGCGTCGGCCGCCTCGGGCGCGTCGGGCGCCAGCGCGAGGAGCCGGTCCGCCGCGGCGGCGAGACGCGCCTCGGCGGCCGCGTCCTTGCTCTCGGACGCTTCGACGCGCGCGAGCGTGAAGGCGAGACGCGCTGCCGGCGCACGCAGGGCCGGATCGAGGCGCTTCGCGCCGCCGGCGAGGAGGCCTTCGAGCTGGCTCGAGGCCTCGCTCCGCGCGCCCGTCTGCGCAAGGGCGACCGCGTACTTGTAGCGGGCCACGTCCCGCGCCGATTCGGGCAGCGCGGCCCCGCCGCCGAGCGCCTGGGCGTAGGCATCGCGCGCCTCGGCCCAGCGCTTCGCCTCGAAGGCCGACTCCGCCGTGACGAGCGCGCCGGCAGCGCCGACGTCCTGCCCTTCGAGCTCGTGGCGGTAGGCGAGCAGGAGCGCCATCGCCGCACGGCCGCCTTCGTCGCCCGCAACTCCGCCTCCCGACGAGAGCTGGCGCAGGAGCGCCGCAGCCTCCGCGCTCGCCTCCGGGCCGGCCTTGCCCGCCCGCCGCGCCGAGAGCAACGCCTCGGCCTCGACGCGCGCGAGACCGATCTGCTGCGCGGGCGTGAGGCGGCCGCCCTGGGCGAGCTGTGCCGCGAGCGCGCGGCCGCGGGCGAGGTCGCCATCCTGGAACGCGAGCACGGCGAGCTCGAAGCGCACCGACGCCAAGGTCGGCGGATCGGAGCCGTCTCCCAGGAGCTTCTCCAAGCGGGTCAACGCCTCGCGCGCGCCGTCGCGATCGCCGAGCTCGCGGCGCACGGCGCCGAGCCCGAGCAGGCTCGAGCGCGCGAGGCCGGGAAGGCGCAGCTCCGAGGCGCTCCGCGAGAAGCCGCGCTCGGCCTGCTGCAGGAGCTTCTTCCGCTCGGGGCCGGCGGGGAGCGCCTGGGCGCGTCCCGCCGCTGCCCAGGCGCGCCAGTAGCCGAGGAGGCCGTCGACGTAGTCGAGGCGCTGCCAGTCGGTCGAGCGGTAGAGCGCCTCCAGCGCCGCCTCGTCGTCGCCCGCGCGCGCCTCCATCGAGTGCCGCGCGCTCTCCGCCGCGCTCGAGAGTCGCTCCGCGGTCTCGAGCAGGCGCTGCTGCTGCGTGGGCGGAGCTCCCTCGGCGCGTGCGCGCGACACGAGCTCACCGAGCCGCTCGACGCTCGCCTCGAGCTGCGCCGGCGGCGTGCCGGCGCCAAGCGCCGCGGCGCTCGCGGCGAGGCGATCGATCTCCGGGCCGAGGGGCGCATCGGCCGCGAGGGACGCTCCCGGGAAGGCGAGCGCGACGGCCACGACGAGCGCGCCGAGGCCCCGGCTTCGCGTCACAGATCTCCCAGCAAGGGCCGCACCTCTTCCGCCCAGCGCGAGCCGAAGATCAGGACGCCGATCTGGCGCACGGCCTGGCGATCGCCTTCGAGCGTCGCCGCCTCGCCGCCGCCCGCGCTCGCGATCTCCTTGTACTCCGGCAGCACGCCGCGCGGCTTCACCGTCGTGAGCTCCTCCACCGTCTTGCCGAGGCGCGCGGCCGCGATGTGCGGGTTCGCGTCGAAGCTCACGTCGACGGCGGTGACCGTGCCGCCCGAGGCGTGGAACGCCTGCGCGAGCTGGAGCGTGCGCGCCATGCGCTCCGGATGGGGCGGCGCGTCGCCGAGGAGCACGATCACGTGCTTCGAGCCCGCCTTCCATCCGCTGCTCGCGATCGCCGTCTCGAGGCCCGCGTCGACGGCCTCCGGGATGTCTCCGCCGCCGCGGGCCTCGAGGGCCTCGAGGAACCCGCGCACGGGCCGTGCAGAGAGATGGAGCGACTCGACGCGCGTCACGAACTCCGGATCGTCGTAGTCGCGATACGCCACGACTCCGAAGCGCGTGACGGGCACGAGCCGCCGGATCGCCGCCGCGAGGCCCTCGACCCGCTGCTTCACGAGATCGATCAGCCAGCCCATGGAGCCCGTCGCGTCGATCACGAACACGACGTCGAGCCCGACCTCGCGCACCGAGCCCAGGTACTCCGTGAACCCGCCGGTCGTGCCCATGGCGTTCCCGCGACCGAAGCCCAGGCCCGAGGTGCCGCCGCCCTCGCCCGCGAGCGTGTAGCCGCCGATGGCGCTCGGCGCGGTCACGTCGACGGCGAGGCCGCCGGCGGCCCCGGCCGCCTGGAGCACCGCATCGGGCGGCGGCGGCGCGAGGGCGCGCAGGCGATCGGGCGGCTTCGGCAGGGCGAGCGGCTCGCGCGGCGGAGTCTGCTGGGGGCGGAACTCGAGGGGCTCCGTCGCGGCGGGCTCCGGGGGCGGCGGAGGCGGCGGGGGCGGCGGGATCAAGGTGACCGGGATCGGCTGCGGCTCGGGCGCGGAGAGGAGCGTCCGGTTCCAGACGAGGAAGGCCGCCGCGTGGAGGAGGAGCGAGAGCAGGAGGGCTGCCGCGAGAGGCCCCTCCGTCTGCTGCCACTGCATGGGGCCATGATGGCGCGGCGCCGCGCCGTCGCGCCAGCGCACGCCCCCGCCCCTGCGGCGCCCCAGAACGGGCGCCCGGTCCCGTATGCTGGGGGTGGGCGCGCGCCGCGCGCCACGGGAGGTACGGATGACACTCTGGAGCGTCGAGAGGGGCCCGGACGGCGTCGTGGTCGCGACCTATCACAACCCGCCCATG
Source organism: Myxococcota bacterium (assembly GCA_035542715.1). Classification (GTDB taxonomy): domain Bacteria; phylum Myxococcota_A; class UBA9160; order UBA9160; family UBA9160; genus DATKKW01. The sequence continues at coordinate 51,190 of DATKKW010000050.1, read as the reverse complement.
AACTACTTCTGCGCGGACGGCACCCGGGAGCTCGGCGCCCTGATCACGGAGTGGGGCGATCCGTCGGTGCGCGCCGTCGTGCTGACCGGCGCGATCCCGGGAAAGTTCATCACGCACTACAGCGTCGAGGAGCTGGTCGGCCTCGCCTCCGATCGCCCGGGGATGCGCAAGCTCGGCCTCGCCCTGAACCACGGCTACCACGAGCTCCTGCGCTCGCTCCGCGACCTGCCGAAGCCCGTCGTCGCGGCCATGAACGGCGACACCATGGGCGGCGGCTTCGAGCTGTCGCTCTCGTGCGACATCCGCATCGCGGCGTCGGGCGACCACCGCTACGGGCTCCCGGAGGTGACGCTCGGCATCCTGCCGGGCGGCTGCGGTACGCAGCGCCTCTCGCGCCTCCTCGGCGCCGGCCGGGCGATCGACTTCATCCTGCGCGGCCGCATCTGCCGGCCCGAGGAGGCCCTCGCGCTCGGCATCGTGCACGAGGTCGCGCCCGATGCCCTCGCTCGCGCCCGCGAGCTCGCCGCGGGATTGGCCGAGCTCTCGCCCGTCGCGATCGCCGAGATCAAGCGCGCCGTCTACCAGGGATCGGAGCTCCACCTCGAGGCGGGCCTCACGATCGAGGGCGAGGCGTTCATGGCGACGATGTTCTCCGACGAGGGCCTCGCGACGATGAAGGCCTACGTCGCGCAGCCCTTCGAGAAGCGCCGCGACTGGCTCGAGCGGCGGAAGGCGCTCAAGCACCAGGCCCGCTGACTCCGCTCGCCTGCGGCTCGCTGCGCGCAAGGCTCGCACCGCTGACTCCGCTCGCCTGCGGCTCGCTGCGCGCGGGGCTCGCGGCGTCGAGTCGGCTCGTCTGTCAGCGCGAGAGGCTGAAGTGCGTCGCGTCGCCGACGCGCAGCGCGGGCACTGCGAACTCCGGGCTGCCCGTGCACGTGTGACCCATCGTCGCGTCGGGCGGCGCGGGCGTGAACTTCGGGCGGCAGGCGCCGTCCGCGGCCGTCGGCACGCGCGGCGGCGCGGCGAGGCGCGACGTCGGCACGTAGGCGATGAGGTAGCTCTCCGTCGGCGCGCCCGAGAGGCAGAGCTTGTCGCCGGCGCCGCCGGCTCCGGGCACCGGCTGCATGAACACGATCGCGTCGGTCACGATCGTCGGGCGGTCGCCCGCGACGAGGAACACGTCGGGCCCGAAGTCGTCGGGCTGGAGCTGGCCATCGCGCACGGCGCGGGAGAGGGCGATCGCATCCGCGTAGCGCGAGCGACCCGCGGCCGTGACGAAGCGCCGGTAGGCGTCGGCGATCGGAACGGCCACCGCCACCTCGGCCGGCGCCTGGGCGGGCTGGCCGCGGAGCTGCCAGCTCGCGAGCTCGACCACGAGCCGATCGCAGAAGCCTTCGGCGGATCCCACGGAGTCGAGCGCCCGCGTGACCGCTTCGCGCGTCGCCTCGGGCGGCACGCGGGGATCGGCGGCGAGGAGATCCAGCGTGCGCTCGAGGAGCTGCTGGTCCGAAGGGCCGAGCTGGATCCGGATGTGCGAGAGGCGCGGCTCGTCCGCCGGAGCGACCACACGCTGCACCGGCTCCGGGAGCGGCGGCGGCGGCGGGAGCCGCTGGTAGCGCGCGCAGGCGGCGGCGAGCAGCGCGGCGGCGACGAGGAAGGGACGAGCGGCACGGCGCACGGGCCCGAGCCTATCTCCCGGGCCGGCGCGGGGCGAGGCCGCGCGCGTCCCCCGCGGCGTGTTAGCGTGGCGCCACCACCCGAGAGGAGACGACACGATGGCGGACAGGCTGCGGGGAAAGGTCGCGCTCGTGACCGGCGGCGGTGCAGGCATCGGCGAGGCGATCGCCCGGCGCTTCCACGGGGAGGGCGCGGAGGTGCTCGTGAACGATCTCCACAAGGCGGCGGCCGAGCGCGTGGCGAGCGCCGTCGGGGGCACCGCCCTCGTGGCCGACGTCTCCGACTCCGCGGCCGTGCGACGCATGTTCGAGGAGGTCGCCGACCGTTGCGGCCGCCTCGACGTCCTCGTGAACAACGCCGGGATCGGCGGCCACGAAGGCAATCCGCAGGTGGCCCAGGAGTTCGCGCGCGTGGGCCTCGCGCAGATGCAGGAGGCCGCGGCCGGCGGCCCGATCCGCACGCACTGCGACACCACCGTGAACCTCTCCGACGAGGACTGGCTGCGCATGCTCGCCGTGCACCTGAACGGCACGTTCTTCTGCACGCGCGAGGCGCTGAAGATCATGGGCCCCCAGGGCTCGGGCGTGATCCTGAACCTGGGCTCGATCATGGGCACGGCCGGAGGCGCGGGCGCGCCGGCCTACTGCGCGGCGAAGGCCGGCATCCTCGGCTTCACGCGCTCCGTCGCGCGCGAGGTCGTGACCCGAGGCATCCGCGTGAACGCCCTCGCGCCGGGCTGGATCGAGTCGAGCATGACCGCGCCGCTCGCGCCGCTCCGCCCGGTCCTCGAGCTGCAGACGCCGATGCGCCGCTTCGGCGAGGCCGACGACATCGCGTGGGCCGCGGTCTACCTCGCGAGCGACGAGGCGAAGTTCGTGACGGGACAGGTGCTGTCGCCGAACGGTGGCTGGCACATGAGCCAATGAGCCGGTAGGGGCTCTCGCGTCTCACCACGCTCCGTCGACCGCGTCGAGCAATCGCACGCGCGTCTGCGGCGTCACGAGCTCGAGCGAGAGGCGCTTCATCGCGAGCAGATCGAAGTCCGATTGGCCGGAGAGCGTGGCCACGCCCTCTTCCCAGCGCTCGATCCGCCCGAGCGACACCTCCTTGTCGCCGAAGGTGCCGGTCAAGACGTAGTGGCCGCCGCGCGGCGGGCGCGGGAGGCCGTGCACGACGAGCCGCCACTCGTCCGTACGCGTGTTGACCATGAGCCGACCCACGCTGCGGTCGAAGCGGAGCACGGGCTCGGCGGCGTACTCGTAGCGGGAGGAGATCGGCGAGTCGATCGCGGCGAAGAGGTTGATGACCGCGACGTCCGGCGAATCGAGGCTCCACTCGAGCGTGACGGCGTGCCGCGTCAGCGCGAAGAAGCCGACGAGCACCGCGACGACCGCGGCGCGCGCGACCCAGGCGCGGCGCGGCCAGCCGAAGCGACGACCCCGATGGATGCGCGACAGGACGCGGGCCAGGACCTCGGGCGGCGGCGGCGGCGCATCGAGGGCGAGCGGCACGAGCGACGCGAGATCACGCTCGCGCGCGGCGTCCGCGCGGCACGCGGCGCAGGCCTCGAGGTGGGCGCCGATCCGCGAGGCCTCGTCGGAAGGGAGCACGTCGAACACCAGGGCCGCGAGCGCCGCGCGGGTGGCCTCGCAGTCGGCCCGGAGCGGAAGGATGCGCGCGTCGCTCACGGCTCCCTCCTTCCCCAGGCGATGCGCAGGCGCGCCATCGCGGCACGCAGGCGGGACTTCACGGTGCCCAGGGCGACGGCGTCGCGCGTCGAGATCTCTGCGCCCGACAGGCCCTCGAAGTAGGCGGCCTCGAGGAGCGCCCGGTCGCCCGGCGCGAGCCGGGCGAAGACGTCGGCCACGTCGTGGCGGTCGAGGGCGCGCTCCTCCGGGCTCCCTGCAGCGGTGTCGAGCTCGCGCCCGAAGCGGGTCAATGCCGCGCCGTGGCGGGTCCGGCTCCTTCGCGCGTCGAGGGCGATGCGACGGGTGACGGTGAGGATCCACGCCGTCGCCGAGCAGAGACGGGGATCGAAGCGGTCGGAGCGCGTCCAGAAGCGCCAGAAGGCCTCGGCCGTCGCATCCTGGGCGTCGTCGGGGTCGCCGACGATGCGCAGGCAGGTCGCATACACCGCTCCGCCGACCCGCGCATAGAGCGCGACGAGGGCTGCCTCGTCGCCGGCCGCGATCCGGCCGAGGAGCCGCGCCTCCTCGCTCCCGCCCCCCGCCCCGTCCGCGAGGCGCACGCGACGCCCCGCGGCGTCCGGCGCAGCAACGTGAGGACGGGGGCTCGCCATCGGGTCTCCCGGGGAGGAGCGGCCGGCGCCACCCCCCGATCGCTCGGGGCGGCGTCCGCCGCGACGCGTCGCTCTCCTGGATAGGAACGCCGGCGGGCCGTCGGACGGATGATCCATCGGCCGAGATTCTACCCTGCGGTGTGCTAACGCTGCTGCGGATCGTTCGCGCCGGGGGGGACGTGCTCTCGCTCATCGCGCTCAAGGTCGCCGTCGTGCTCCACGTGTTCGGCGCGATCGCCCTCGTCGGGAGCGTCTCGTTCAACACCCTCGTGATGATCCGCGCCCTGAAGCAGATCCCGCCGGCCCAGTCGGCCGTCGTGGCCGAGAAGGTCGGCCAGGGCCTGATGTGGCTCGGCACCGTGAGCCTGGCCGTGCTCGGTCTCTCGGGCCTCACGCGCCTCTACTTCTACGGGATCCTCGAGAGCGGCCGCAGCCTCGCCTTCTGGACGTCGCCCTACGGCTGGCGCCTCGCCCTCATGATCTCGTGCTGGCTTGCGCTGGTCGTCACCGGGACGCTCTCGGCCTACTGGTACCGCACGGTCCTCACCCGGAAGCTCCCCTTCTCGGCAGGCCTCCGCGACCTCGAGGAGCGGCGCGCGGCCCAGGCCCGGATCTCGGCGATCCAGGACCGTCTCGCCTACGTGAACTTCTCGCTCACGATCGCCGCCGCGCTGGGCGGCGCGCTGCTGCGGGCCGGAGTCTGAGCCGGGCGTGGAGCTCGCGGCCCTCCCGTTCTACCGCGAGCGTCTCGGCCGCGACGGGCGCCCGGAGCCCTGGGACCTGCTGGCGCTCCAGGAGTTCGCCGCGCGCACGGGCGACCCGTACGGCGGGCGTCTCGCTCCCGGCGCGGAGCCCGTCTTCTCGCTCCAGATCGAGGCCAGCGAGGACGAGCCGCTCTGGATCGGCCTCTCGCGGGCCGAGCTCGCCGCCTGGTCGCGCGGCCTGGAGCGCCTGCTGCGTCTCCTCGCGCTGCGCGCCGGCGAGGCGCTCGCGTTCTTCGACTTCGGCTCGAGCCCCCTCGTGCTCCTGTCGTCGGGGAACCACGCCGCGCACCTCGGCCGCGGCGCCGCCGACCGCCTGGGGCTCACGACGATCTGCAACGACGGGCTCGCGAGCCTCGTCGGGCGCATGACCGAGATCGTGCGCCTCGTGCGCCCGGCCGGCCTCGTGCTCCGGCGCGACGTCCTGGCGCCGCTCGCCGAGGCCCTGCGCGTCGTGGGCCTGGAGCTCGCCGAGACGTGCCGCTTCGTCGCCGTGACGGAGGCCGAGGACGCGCCGAGCCGGAGCGAGGCGGAGCGCTACGCAGCCGCGTGGCGCGTCCCCGTCCATCGCGTGCTGCGCGCCGACGCCGCCTACCTGATCGGCCTCGCGCTCCACGGGAGCGACGAGTTCCTGGTCGATCCGGCGCTCCACACGATCGAGACCCTCGCCGACGGCGAGCTCGCGGCGAGCGCGCGCTTCGCGCGGAGCTGTCCCGCCGTGCGCTACCGCCTCGGGCCCGGCGCCGTCGCGAGCGGCCGGGATGCCTCCGGGCGGCGCTGGCTTCGGATCACGCGGGCATGACGCCCGCCGGCCCGCGGGAGCCCTTCGACGCCCTCGACCGTCGCACGCCGGCGAGCCTCGACGCCTGGTGGGCGCGTCGCATGCGAGAGCTCTTCGCGCTCGCCCATGCCGAGCTGCCCTTCTACCGCACGCGCTTCGACGCCGCGGGCTTCGATCCCGCGAGCTTCCGCACGCTCGCCGACCTCGCCCGCGTGCCGCGCTTCGCGAAGGCGGACGTGCTCGCGGCGCAGGCGCGCCTCGGCCGCTGGGACGTGGGCGTCGAGCGCCTCGCCGGGCACGAGCCCATCGTGCTGAGCTCGAGCTCCGGCACGAAGGGCACAACCTTCCTCGCCCATCCGCCGAGCTGGCGGCGGAGCCAGGGACGCTCGGCCCTGCGCGCGCACTTCTGGGCGGGGCTTCGGCCCGGCACGCCCTTCCTGCTCTCCGCGCCGGCCTGGCACAGCTATGCGGCGGTGCAGACCTTCATCGCGGAGCAGTTCGGCCTGCCCTGCGTCGTGATCGCCGGGACGTACCTTCCCCGCTTCGCGGGCCGCATCGTCGAGGCGATCCTGCGCTTCCGCCCGCGCTTCCTCACGATGTTCCTTCCCATGGTGTTCTCGCTCGCGAGCGAGGCGCGGCGCCGCGGGATCGCGGCGCGCGAGCTCTTCGGGGGGATCGAGGCGCTCGTCGTGACCGGCGCCCCGGTCACGCCCGGCATGCGGGCCCACGTCGCGCAGACGCTCGGCGTCCGGCGTCTCGTGGAGATTGCGGGCACGAGCGAAAGCCTCCTCGCGGTGGAGTGCACCGCCGAGTCCGGTCTCCACGTGGTGCCCGACACCTGCTACGTCGAGGTCCTCGACCCGCGGACGGGCGAGCCCGTGGCGCCGGGCGGCCGCGGCAGCGCCGTCCACACCTGCGTCGTGGCCCATGGATCGATGTACCTTCGCTACGACGGAGGCGACGCTGCCGTGATCGATCGCTCGCCCTGCCCGTGCGGCCTGCCCTCGCCCCGCATCAAGCTCCTCGGGCGACACGAGGATGCGTTCGTGCTGGGCGGGCGCGCGCTCCTGCCGTACGACGTACAGCTCGCGATGGAGGAGGAGGTTCCCGAGCTCGTCGGGAGCCCGGCCGTGATCCTGCGCGACGGCCTCGCCGAGGGGCGCCTCGACCTCGTGCTGCCGCCGCCCGAGGCGGGGGCGCCGGCCGGCCTCGCCGATCGGCTCGCGCAGCGCCTCCGGGCGCGGCTCGGGGTCGCGGTCTCCGCGCGCGTGGCCGACCACCTGCCCGTCCAGTTCAAGGGCGTGCCGCCCGTGCTCTCCGGCGCCGACACGGGGCACCGGCCGTGAGCAAGGGCGCCCTCGGGCTCCTCGCCGCCTACTGGCCCGAGGGCACCGCCCGCTACGCCCACGTGCCCCTCGAGCGCTCGACGCAGTACTGCGTCCATCGCACGGCCGCGGCCGAGGCCGATCGTCCGGCGCTCGTGACGCCGTCGCGCACGATCCGCTACGGCGAGCTCTCGCGCGAGACGAAGGCGGGCGCGAGCGTCCTCTCGGGGCGCGTCTCGGCCGGCGCCCGGATCGCGATCCTGGCCGACGATCCCGCCGTCGCGATCCCGTGTCTCCTGGCGGCCCTCGAGGCCGACTGCACGGCGTGGCTCGCCGGCGCCGCGCCCGACGCGGCGGCCCTCTCGGCCTTCGCGCCGGCGCTCGTCGTCGGCGACGCTCCGCCGCCGGGCCACGAGGCGCTCGCGCCGGCGGCGCTCCGCGAGGGAGACCCGGAGGCCTCGCGGCCGCGCCCGAACCTGCGCAATCCGGTGCTCGCCCTCCCCGCGCCGGGCGGGCGGGGCGAGGTGCTGCACAACCACAAGACGCTCGTCTCGACGGCGATCGCGTTCGGAAGCTTCTTCCTGCTCGAGCCCGGCGCCGAGCTCGTGCTGCTCGAGCCGCCCGATCACTGGCTCGCCCTCGCGGCGCTCCTCGGGTCGTTGCACAAGGGCGCCTGCGTCCGCGCCGCCTACGGGCCCGAGGGCGCGCGCCTGCTCGGCGCGCCGTGCCACTACGCCGTGTCGCGCTTCGCGAGCGCCGAGGAGCGCTATCTCGGCGCCACGCCCACGCTCCGCGACCTGCGCATCGGCGTCGGTGCGATCCTCGGGATCGAGGGGCCGTTCCGCGTCTCGCGGCGGCGCCAGCTCGCGCGGCGCCTCGGCACGGCGGCCCTCGCGGTGCTCGGCCGCAACGATCTCGGGCCCGTGATCGCGAGCCATCCGACCTGGTACCTCGACGCCGCCGCGGGGATCCCGCTGCCGAACGTCGACGCCCAGCCCCTCGATCCCTCCGACGGCCGCCGCCTCGCGATCGGCTGGGACGCGGTGGAGGAGGCCGAGCTCGGCGTGAAGTCGTCCCTCGCGCCGGCCGGCGGCGAGCTCGTGAACGAGTGGCTCCGCTCGCGCTGGCGCGCCCACACCGACCCGACGGGGCTCTACTTCCTGGCGGACCGTCCGCTCGCGATCGCGCCCGGCGCCTAGCGACCGCTCGCGCTGCGGAACGCGCCGCTCTCGAGACGCTCGAGGCTGCGCTCGAGGCGGTCCGCGAACGCCCGCGGATCGCCCTCGCGGCGGAGCACGCGTTCCGCGAACTCGTCGCAGTAGGTGCAGTCGCGGCAGCCCAGGCGGCAGTCGTGCTTCCGGCGGAAGTACTGGACGAAGCCGTCGAGCGCGCGGTTCGGGATCCGGTTCGGAAGCTTGCCGAAGGGCTCGAGATGGTCGAAGCCGAGGACCAGATCGTTCAGGTCGCCCTCGTGTCGCCGCCCGGCGTAGGCTCGGGCCGCGCGCTCGATCCAGATCGGGTCCATCTCGCGGCCGGCGAGCTTGAACTCCTCGTATCCGAGCTCCTCGTAGAGCGAGAGGTCCTCGGGCCGGATCCACGGCGCCTTCAGCATCTGGGCGCCGTCCCGGCTCTTCTCCTTCGTGCACCAGAGGAGCGGATAGTCGACGTAGGTGCCGAGCTCCTGGCTCTCTCCGCTGTGGGAGACGAGGTCGACGTGATAGCTCCGGAGCGGGCAGTGGAGGAGGCAGCCCACGTTCGCGAGCAAGGCGAGGCGACAGCGGACGCGTCGGCGCACCTCGCGCAGGAGCCGCAGGTCGCGGTTCACGAACTCCGGCAGGTAGAGGAGGTCCGCGCCGCAGTCCTCGAAGAAGAGCGCCTTGTCGACGCTGTCGATCGCCGTCGCGGTCGAGACCGTGACGCGGAGCTCCGGGAAGCGACGCTTCGCGAAACGCACGAGGTAGGGATTGGCGAGCACCACGCCCTCGACGCCGGCCTCGACGAGGCGGCCGAGACGCTCGACCAGGAAGCGCTGCCCTTCGGCGGAGAACTCGCGGTTCCCGAGGCAGTGCGCATTCAGCGCGTAGTAGAACGCGAGCCCGCGCCGGCGCGCCTCGGCCACCGTGCGCTCGAGGAGATCTCCACGCGCGTCGGGCAGCCAGCCGCTCGCGCGGAGCGAGGGATCCTCGGGAAGAGAGCCGTAGAGGTGACCGATCGGGAGCGTCGCCATCGCATCGAGGAACGACGGCGCGAAGACGGCGGGAACGATGAGCTCCATGGCCGCAGTCTACCGCGCGCCGTGGCCCTCGCGCGCGCCGAGCGGCTTCCATGCGTCGTCGCGCTGTGTTAACTCCGGTGCCGTCCGGCGACGCGGAGGGGACCATGCGGTACCGAGGAGCCTCGCTTGCGCGCCGGCTCCGCGCCTGCCTCCGCCTGGTCGCTCCGCCCGCGCTGGCGCTTGTCTTCGCCGCGGGCGTCGCGACCGCCGACGAGGTGCCGGCGCCTGCCGATGCCGCCGCGCCCGGCGACTCGTCCGTGCGCTCCCGCCTGCGCGACCTCCTCGGTCCCCTCGCCGACGAGATCCAGCTCTCGGGCTATCTCGAGAGCCGCGTCGGCATGTGGCTCCACGACGATCCCACGGCGCCGATCCACTTCCCGGGCATCACGGGCACGCCACCGGGGAACGACCTCGCCGTCTTCCGCAACACCTTCCAGCTCGAGCTCGACGCCGAGCCCACGCGGCGCACCGACCTCCACGCGGTCTTCCGCGCCGTCTACGAGCCGCGCTATCCCGTCGACCGCTACGCCTCGCCCCAGTCGAGCTTCGGCGAGGACCGGCTGTCGAAGAGCTTCTACAACGAGCCCGACTGGAACAAGGAGCCGATCCGCGAGGCGTGGATCCAGCAGGAGATCCTCGACGGGCAATCGATCCGGATCGGTCGCCAGATCGTGAACTGGGGCGAGTCCCTGGCCTTCCGCGTGGCCGACGTGATCAACCCGAACGACACCACGTTCAATCTCTTCTTCGTCGATCCCGAGGAGTCGCGGATCCCGCAGTGGATGGCCCAGGGCATCCACCAGCTTCCCTGGCTCCCGGGGTCTCCTGCCTTCGAGTGGATCGTGATGCCGGCGTGGGAGACGCAATCGCGCCGCGTGAACGACCTCGCGCCGACGGGCTCGCGCTTCGCGATCCCGCCCGAGAGCCGGCAGTCGACCTATCCCGTCTTCCAGACCGTCCCCGGGAAGCCCGCGCTCTGGACGGTGCAGCGCGCCGTGCTGAACGGACGCGCGGCCGGCACGCCGGCCGCGGTGGACTTCCGCTTCCTCGACGACGGCCAGAAGGACTTCCCCCAGGATCCGAGCGTCGGCGGGCGCATGAAGGTGAGCGTGGGGCCCGTCGAGCTCGCCTTCTTCGACTGGTACGGCTACGAGCTGCTCCCGGTCGTCCGCGACCGCGGCCTCGAGCAGAGCACGGTCGGCGAGTACGACACCGTGCTCGGTCGGCCGGACCTCGCGAACGTCTACCACGCGCTGCACGTCCCGCCCTCCTTCCGGCTCGACTCCTTCGAGTACCTCTACCCGCGCCAGAACGTGGTGGGCGTGACGGGCAACGCCTATCTCGAGTGGATCAAGGGGGTGACGCGCTTCGAGGTCGCCTACCGGCCGCAGCGTCACTTCCAGATCGACGGCTTCGACCGCGCGACGGGCGCGATCACCGACCACGACGGCCTGGTGCGCCGCGACGAGCTCGAGTGGCAGCTCGCCCTCGACCTCGGCGGGCTCTACTGGCACTGGCTCAACCCGACCTCCGATTTCTCCTTCAGCCTCGAGTACACGCAGAACGTGATCTTCGATCACGTGAAGGGAATGCGGGCCGGCGTCTACGAGACGGCGCTCGACGCGGTCACCGACACGCTCTCCCTGCGCGGCTCGACGAGCTACTGGTACAACAGCCTCCAGCCGAGCCTGACCGTGATCGTCCAGCCCAAGCAGGGCGCCTGGGCGACCGTCGCCGCCCTCGGCCTGCAGGCGCCCTGGGACGAGGACCTGACCGCCGAGATCCGCTGGGTCGCGGTCGGCGGAAGGAGCCACTTCGACGGGCTCGGCCTCTTCCAGAGCAAGGACTTCGCGATGCTCGCGCTGCGGTACTCGTTCTAGCCATGGCGCGCAGGCTCCTCGCCGCCCTGCTCCTCGTCGCGGCCCACGCCGCCGCGGCCGAGGGTGCGCTCCCGAAGCCCGGCGACGTGATCGATCACACGAACTACCGCGAGTACCAGGCGCTCCTGCCGGAGGTGGCCGTGCGCTGGCTGCGCGACGGCGGCTTCCTCGGCGAGGGCGCGCGCGTCTCGATGCGCGTGGGCGAGACGAGGCCCGCGCCGCTTCCCGAGCGCTACCTCGCCGCCTCGCGCCGATACGCCGATCGCGTGACGCTCACGAGCGACGGCGAGGTCACGGGCTGGACGGCCGGGCTCCCGTTCCCTGCTCCGCGCGAGCCCGAGCTCGGCGCGAAGATCATGTGGAACCACGACTACCGCTGGCGCGGCGACGACTACGTGCTCGACACCTACCGCACGAGCCAGACCGATCGCCTCGGGAACCGCCGCGAGACGCGCGGCGTGTTCCAGCTGCTGGCCCTCGCCGGCCGCACGACGCGCGCCGAGGGCGAGCCCAGCGAGCTCGGAGACAACCGGCGACGGCTGCGCTGGGTCTCACGCATCGTGTTCACCCACCCGAACGCGTCGCGCTACCAGACCACCCTCGCCTACCGCTACCTCGACCCGAAGCGCGACGACGACGTCTGGGTGTACCTGCCCTCCACCCGTCGCGTGCTCCGCGTGCAGGGCGGGCAGCGCTGCTCGCCCGTGCGCGGCTCCGACCTGACGCCGGACGACTTCTTCGGCTTCGACGGCCGCGTGTTCGAGCAGACCTGGAAGGTCGTGGGCGAAGGCCGAACGCTCGCCGTCATGCACCAGAAGAACGTCCCCCCGAAGCTCGACGAGCGAGGCGCCTGGCCCGTCGACGAGGAGTGGGAGCTGCGCGACGTCTGGATCGTCGAGGGCACGCCGAAGGACTCGGGCTACTGCTACGGCCGCCGGCGGATGTGGGTCGACAAGGAGAGCTTCCAGGTGCTCTACGCGGACGCGTACGACCCGAACGACGTCTACTGGAAGGGATTCGTCTCGAGCTACGCGGAGCGGCCGGTCGCGAGCGGACAGGTCGGGCCCGTCTGGGGCGGCACCGTCGCCACGGACTTCCAGAACGGCCATCTGACGTACGTGCTGCCGGGCCCGTCCGAGTGGGGCCAGGGCTACACCATCGACGGGAGCGACCTCACCCCGAACGACTTCACGCCCGAGGCGCTCCTGCGCCTCGGGCGCTAGCCCGAGGGCGACCCGCTAGCGACCGCGACGCGCGATCTCCGCGCGATGCCGCGGCGTCAGGATCCCGTCGCGGTAGTAGCGGTCGTAGAACGCCTCGTCGATCTGGTGCACGACGACACCGAAGTGCGCCTGCATCGGGTTCACCGTCACCGGCCACTGGCCGAAGTTCTGCACGCAGTAGTCGATGTAGGCGATCAGGGCTTCCTTGACCCAGGGCGCCGGCATCGTGCGCGGGTGCTCGGCGATGACGCCGGTCGGCCCGGGCTTCCACGGCGTCCGGCCCTTCTTGAGGTAGTTCTCCTCGCCCCGGTGGAACGGCCCGCCCGGGCCGTACTTCTCGGCGTACCAGTGCTCGACGAGCTGCTCCGCGTTCTTGAAGCGGGGCGACGGCACGTAGGTCGCCTCCTTCACGCCCTCGATGCCGAAGATCTTGATCTGCCCCGTCGAGACCGGCGCCTTCGGATTCGGCGCCTCGACGTGGAAGCCGAGGCCGCGCGCCACCTCGGGCATCGCGCCCATGAGGAGGTCCGGGTTGAAGCCGCAGTAGCACCAGGTACCGAGGCCCATCGACTCCGCCGCGAGGCGGATGTTCTGGACCATCATGCCCGTCGGGTACTGCTCGACCTGGAAGATGAGCTGCTCCTCGGCCGCGATCGTCGTGCCGAGCTCGAGCATGCCCTCGCGCACCCACTTCTCGACGCCGGCCGGCCGGCCGCCGTTCCACTCGTCGATCGGGTACATGTGCCAGAAGTCGAAGAAGTTGAGGAGCGCGGAGTTGAGCCAGCCCACGTCGGTGAGCGGGATGAACCACGTCGTACCCGGCTTGTTCATGTTGTGCTGGTAGGGCCCCATCAGCGTGGCGTGGGGCGCGCCGGGCGCGCGCAGCGAGTAGTCGATGTCGGGCCGCTCGTCGAGGATCTGGATCATCCCCTTGCGGTACCAGTCGAGGATCTTCGAGGCGCCGTCGGCGGCGCCCTGGATCTCGACGTTCGCGCTGCGCTCGAGGCCGGGCTTGTAGATGAATGCGCCCTGGTCGTTGATCACGAGCAGGTCGGTCGCCATCGAGTTGCCGGCGGCCGGCACCGTGCGTCCACTGATGTGCGTCAGCTCGTGGAACCCGCCCCACATCGAGATGTCCCAGTTCGCGATGCCGTTCGGACCGCAGGCCGCCCAGCAGAGCAGCGCCTCCTGCGCCTCCGTGAGCGCCACGGGCTCCTTCTCCGAGACGAACTTCAGCGGCCCCTCCTCCTGGAGCGGGAGCTTCCGTCCCGTCGACGGATGCGTCTCCACGGTGCCCGAGTCGATGCGGTAGCCGAGGCCCACGCGCCGGCTGCGCACGGTGCGCAGCGCCTCGAACAGGCCCGCCGAGCCCTCGAGCATTCCACGCAGCTCGTTCGCGCTGTCGTCCTGGCCCATCGTCTTTCCCCCTTCGTTGGATCTCGTCGTGTCATGCTAGGCCCGCGACGCCGACCCTGTAAAGCGGATCCCCCGCGCACGAGGAGCCCGGCCTTGAAGCTCGAGCCGCTCATGACGTATCGCGCCACGCTGAAGCCGCCCGTCGACGTCGGTCCGGGGCCGTTCGGCACACGCCGCATCTTCGACGTCACCGGCGGGAGCTTCGAAGGGCCCCGGCTCCGCGGGCAGGTCGTCGCGAGCGGCGGCGACTGGATCCTGCTCGACGCCGAGGGCGTGGGCCGTCTCGACGTGCGGGCCACCTTCGAGACCGACGACGGCGCCCGGCTGTACGTGCAGTACCACGGCGTGATCGTCATGAACCAGACCGCCCAGGACGCCCTCGCCAAAGGAGCGCCGATGGAGTTCGGGGACACGGAGTTCTTCACGACCCCCCGCATCGAGACCGGAGACGCGCGCTACGCCTGGCTGAATCGCCTCGTGACGGTGGCCGAGGGGCGGGTCGTCCCGGGCGGCGTCGAGTACCGCGTCTTCGCCCTGCGCAACGGCTGAGGCCCGACACCGAGGCCCGACGACGCGCGGCGTCGCCGAAGTCGACGCCCCGACCGAGCGGTCCGCGCGTCGACTTCGTGCGAGGAGCGGGGCTCGGCGGCGCGCGCTCGAGGTGCGCACGCGTTGGCGTCGCGCGCGTCGGTGGTACGCTGCGAGCGCGCGACCGGGCGCTCGCCCGGCCGGAGCGGGTCGGCGTCGGAGAAGGAGAAGCGCATGCCCCTCGATCCCCAGGCGGAGGCGCTGCTGCGCCAGCTCGAGAGCTTCGGCCTGCCGCCGCTCGATGCCTTGCCGCCCGTGCAGGCGCGCGAGGTGTTCGACGCGGCCTTCGCGACGCCGCCGGACGCGCGCGAGCCCGTCGCGCGCGTCGAGGAGCTCTCGCTCGACGGCGCCGCCGGCTCGCTCCGCGCGCGCCTCTACGCGCCCGCGTCCGACGGCCCGCTGCCGTGCGTGCTGTTCTTCCACGGCGGGGGCTGGGTGATCATGAACCTCGAGACCCACGACGGCTTCTGTCGCAGCCTCGCGAACCGGGCCCGCTGCGCCGTGGTGTCGGTCGACTATCGCCTCGCACCGGAGCACCGCTTCCCGGCCGCGGCCGACGATTGCTACGCGGCCCTCGTCGCGGTGTCGAAGCGCGCCGCCTCCCTCGGCCTCGACCCCACGCGCCTCGCCGTCGCCGGCGACAGCGCGGGCGGGAACCTCTCCGCGGCCGTCGCGCTCATGGCGCGCGATCGGGAGGGCCCCGCGCTCCGGCTCCAGGTCCTGATCTATCCCGCCCTCGACCCGGCGTGCGACACCGTCTCGTGCAAGGAGAACGCCGAGGGCTACCTCCTCACGCTCTCCTCGATGCACTACTTCTGGGGCCACTATCTCGGCGCGGAGCGCCGCGCGCCGAACGCCTACGCGGCGCCGGCCCTCGCGGAGAGCCTGTCCGGGCTGCCCGCCGCCTTCGTCATCACCGCCGAGTACGACCCGCTGCGGGACGAAGGCGAGGCCTACGCGCGGCGGCTCGAGGCGGAGGGCGTGCCCACGACGCTCGCGCGGCACGAGGGCATGATCCACGGCTTCGTGCTCATGCCCCAGGCGATGGACCAGGCGAAGCAGGCGACGGACGCCGTCGCCGCCCGCGTGCGCACCGCGTTCGCGGTCTCTTGAGGAGCGTGCCATGGAGTTCGAGCACTCGACCAAGGTCCAGGGTCTGATGCGCATGGTCCAGGAATTCATGGACGAGCACGTCTATCCCAACGAGCGGCGCTTCGAGCAGGAGCTCGCGGCCGCGCCGAGCCGCTGGTCCATCCCGCCGGTGCTCGACGAGCTCAAGGAGAAGGCCCGGGCGAAGGGCCTCTGGAACCTCTTCCTGCCGGAGAGCGAGTACGGCGCCGGCCTCACGAACCTCGAGTACGCGCCGCTCTGCGAGATCATGGGGCGCTCGCCGATCGCGCCGGAGGTCTTCAACTGCTCGGCGCCCGACACCGGCAACATGGAGGTGCTGGTCCGCTACGGCACGCCCGAGCAGAAGAAGCAGTGGCTCGAGCCGCTGCTCGCCGGGAAGATCCGCTCCACGTTCTGCATGACCGAGCCGGCGGTGGCTTCCTCGGACGCGACCAACATCGCGCTCCGGATCGAGCGCGACGGCGATTCGTACCTGCTGAACGGACGCAAGTGGTTCGCCTCGGGCGCCCATGACCCGCGCTGCAAGATCTTCATCGTCATGGGGAAGTCGAGTCCCGACGCGCCCCGCCACGAGCAGCAGAGCCAGATCCTGGTGCCGAAGGACTCGCCGGGCGTCCGCCTCGTCCGACACCTGCCCGTGTTCGGCTACGACGACGCGCCCCACGGCCACGCCGAGGTCCTGTTCGAGAACGTGCGCGTCCCGGCCTCGAACATGCTGCTGCGCGAGGGCGCGGGCTTCGAGATCGCCCAGGGACGCCTCGGCCCGGGCCGCATCCACCACTGCATGCGCTCGATCGGCGTCGCCGAGCGCGCGCTCGACCTGATGTGCCAGCGCGTGCAGGCGCGCGTCGCGTTCGGCCGGCCCGTCGCGGAGCAGACGGTGACGCTCGAGCGGATCGCCGAGTCGCGCATCGAGATCGACCAGGCACGGCTCCTCGTGCTCCACGCCGCGCACCGCATGGACACCGTCGGCAACAAGGTGGCGCGTCAGGAGATCGCGATGATCAAGGTGGCGGTGCCGAACATGGCGCTGCGCGTGATCGACCGCGCGATCCAGTCCTTCGGCGGCGCCGGCGTCACCGAGGACTTCGGCCTCGCGCGCATGTACGCGATGCAGCGCACGCTGCGCATCGCCGACGGGCCCGACGAGGTGCACCGCAACCAGCTCGCGAAGCTCGAGCTCAAGCGCCACCCGGTCACGCACCCGGGCATCTCGGGTCGCTGAGATGGACGCGGGCCTGCACGGCCAGGTCGCGATCGTGACGGGCGCGGGCCGCGTGGGCGGGATCGGCGCTGCGATCGCGCGCGCCCTCGCCGCGGAAGGCGCGAAGGTCGTGCTCTCGGACATCGGGCGGCCGTTCGAGGCGTTCCCCGACTATCGCGTGGCCGAGCGCGCGGAGATCGAGCGCGTGCGCGAGGAGATCGAGAAGCGTGGGGGCGAGGCCCACCTCCACTACGCGGACGTGGCGAAGGAGGCCGACGTCGTCGCGCTCGTGCAGGCGGCGGTGGATCGCTTCGGCCGGCTCGACGTGATGGTGAACAACGCCGGGATTGGCCTCGGCCTCGTGCCCGTCACCGAGATCACGGTCCCGATCTGGCGCCAGAACCTCGACGTGATGGCGCTCGGCACGATGCTCGGCATCCGCGAGGCGGCGAAGCAGATGATCCGCCAGGGCTCCGGAGGAGCGATCGTGAACGTCGCGAGCCAGGCCGGGAAGACGGGCTGGCCGCTCCTCGGCGCCTACTGCGCCGCGAAGTTCGCGATCGTCGGGCTGACGCAGGTCGCGGCGAAGGAGCTCGGCGCGCATCGGATCACGGTGAACGCGATCTGCCCCGGCACCGTCGAGACGCCTCTCCTCGAGCTGCCGAACGGCCTCTGGGAGTCCCTCGCCCGCTTCTCCGGCCAGCCCCTCGAAGCCTTGAAGGCCGACATCCTCCGCCAGATCCCACTGGGCCGATTCCAGAAGCCCGAGGACGTGGCCGACCTCGCCCTCTTTCTCGCGTCCCGGTCGGGGCGCTATATCACCGGCTCCGCGATCAACACGAGCGGCGGACAGGAGATGCACTGAAGCCCTTCCTCCGGTTCCGCGCCGCGGCGCTCGTGTTGCTCCTCGCTCCGCTCTCCGCTCTGCCCGCCCGCGCCGAGGAAGGCACGGCGAGGAGCGCGCTCGTGTCGCGGATCGCGGCAGGCGAGGCGAGCGCCGCCGACTTCTCGGCCCTGCAGGAAGCCTTCGAGCGCGAGGCCGCGCTCCCCGGCCCGGTGAGCGCCTTCGAGGCGCGGCGCACCCTCTCCGACGCCGTGGCCGCGGCGGTCGCGAGCGGAAGCGACGCCATGCTCGACGGCATCTCGGCCGTGCTCGAGCCCTATGCGGCCGACGAGAAGAGCGAGCACCGCGAGCTGGCCCGCGACCTCCTCGGCCAGAAGATCCGCTGCGCGGCCGCGGCGAAGGGCGACACCGCCCGCCTCGACCACCTCGCGCAACGCCTCGACGAGGACGTTCCCGAGTCGCGCACCGACGGCACCGCGGGCGACCGGGAGGGCTTGCATCCCCGGGCCGACCTCTTCCGCGTCGCGGCCCGCGGCGAGCGCGTCGCAGCGGCGGGCTACCTCGGCGCGGTGCTGGTGTCCGACGACGGTGGGAAGACCTGGAGCGCACCGGCGACGGGTACCGACGAGCCCCTCTTCGACGTCGCCCTCGGGCCCGGCGACGAGATCTGGGCCGTCGGCCGCAGCGGCGTCGTGATCCGCTCCCGCGACGGCGGCAAGACCTTCGAGCGCCGCGCGACGCCCTTCCGGCGCCACCTCTTCGGCGTGCTCGCGCCGTCGGCCGGGAGCGCGCTCGTGGCCGGAGACTTCGGGCTCCAGCTCCGCACCGACGATGGCGGCGCGCGCTGGACCTGCCTCCCGCGCGACGCGGACCTGATCGTCTCGGCGGTGCGATCCGCCGGGCCCGACGCGGTCTTCGCCGGCGAGTTCGGGACGATCGAGCGCCTGCACGGCCTCGCGCTCCCCGGCCGGCGCGGCGTGCTCGTGGGCGTTCCCGAGGACGTCGAGATCCACGACGTGTGGTTCCGCGAGGACGGACGCGTCGGCGTCGCCGTCGGCGTCGCGGGGACGCTCGTCCGCAGCGAGGACGGCGGCGAGACGTGGACCGCGGTCTCCGGCCTTCCAGCCGGGGTGGATCTCTACGGTGTCGGCGGCTCGGGCGACGTGGTCGTCGTGGCCGGGGACGGCGGCTACGTCGCGACGTCGCGGGACGGAGCGAAGAGCTTCGTCGAGGCCCAGGCGCCGCCCGTGCCCGCGCCGCTCCTCGGTGTCGCCTTCGCGGGGCCCGAGCGCGGCTACGTGGTCGGGCCCCGCGGCCTCGTGCTGCGCACCGACGACGGCGGAGCCCACTTCACGCCCGTCCACGGTGCCGGGGCGCGACGATGAGCGGCGCCGAGCGCTTCTCGCGCTCCTTCGCGCGCCACAAGCACCTCTTCTCGCTCCTGATCGGGCTGCCGACGCTGTTCTTCGCCTGGCAGCTCCGCCATCTCGAGATCTTCACCCAGTTCCTCGATCTCGTGCCCCGCGGACACCCGTTCGTCGAGACGTACAGCCGCTACCGCGACGTCTTCGGGAACGCCAACACCGTGGTGGTGGCCGTCGTCGCGAAGCAGGGCGACCTCTACCAGACGGAGGTCCTGCGCGCCGTCGACCGGGCGACGGAGCTCGTCGACTCCTCCATCGTGGATCCGGAGGTGAACCGCCGGCCGGCGAGCGACTTCGTCGCGCCGGCCGGCGCCGTGGCCCGTCTCGTCCACGCCGTGGTGAACGGAGTCGACCATCTCTTCGCGACCGGAGAGACCGGGCCGGGACAGACCGGCGTGGACCACGCGCAGGTCGCGAGCCTCACGCACATCACCACCCGCGATCCCCGCGTCACCCAGGAGGGCCTCCTCCAATCGCCGCTCCTCGTCGAGGAGATCCCGACCACGAAGGACGGGCTCGACGACCTTCGCTCCCGGGTGCGTCGAAACCCCGCGGTGTTCGGCGTGCTGGTCTCGACCGACGAACGGGCCGCCCTCGTCCGCGCCGGCTTCATCGAGTCGCGCGTCGACTACGCCGCTCTCTTCAAGCACCTGCAGCAGACGAAGCGCACGCTCGAGGCCGACTACCCGGTCGAGGTGTGGATCACGGGACAGCCCGTGCTCTTCGGCTGGACGTACGCCTTCGCGAGCGAGCTCCTGCTGATCTTCGCGCTCACGATCGCCGTCTCGACCGCCCTCCTCTGGCTCTACTTCCGCCGGCTCTACGGAATCCTGCTCCCCCTGCTCGGCGCGGTCGTGAACGTGATCTGGGGGCTCGGCTTCGCCGCATGGCTCGGGTTCAATCTCGACCCGCTCGTGCTCGTGGTGCCCATGCTCATCACCGCCCGCGCGATCAGTCACTCGGTCCAGTTCGTCGAGCGCTTCTACGAAGAGTACGAAGCCCTCGGCGACAAGGACGAGGCGTGCATCCGCTCCATGGCCGAGCTGCTGCTTCCGGGCACGCTCGGGATCCTCACCGACGCGCTCGGCCTCCTCACGATCGCCGTCGCGTCGATCCCCGTGGTGCGACACCTGGGCCTCGTCTGCGCCTTCTGGGCGGCGTCGATCGCGGTGACCGAGATGCTGCTGAACCGCCTCCTGATCCTCTACCTGCCGCCGCCGCGGGAGCGACGCCACTTCGTGCCGCGTGCGTTCGCGCGCCTGCTCGAGCTCGTGGGACGGATCGTCGCGAGCCCGCGCTCCGCCGCGCTCGTGGTCGCCGCGTTCGCGCTGGCGTCGCTCGGAGCGGCGATCGCGTCGCGCCATCGGGAGCTCGGGGAGAGCCATCCCGGCTCGCCGCTCCTCTACCCCGATTCCGAGTTCAATCGCGCGGCGGCCCACGTCGGCGAGCACTTCTTCGGGCTCGACGACCTCGTGGTGATCGCCGAGGCGAGCGTCCCCGGGCGCGTGATCACGCCCGACGCGTTCAAGCTCGTGGAGTCGCTGCAGCGTGCCCTCGAGCTCGATCCCGAGGTGGGTGGAAGCCTCTCCCTCGTCGACCTGCAGAAGCAGACGAGCCGCACGTTCCACCAGAACGACCCACGCTGGGCGATCTGGATGCAGACGCCGGCGGAGATCGCGGGCCTGCTGTTCCTGCTCGAGGCCGGGGCACCCGTGCCCGGGCTGCTCGATCCCTACCGCACGCCCGACGGGCTCGCCCTCGCCGTGCGGGTGTTCTTTGCCGACCACCATCACGACACGGTGAGCGATGCGATCGCTCGCGCCGAATCGTTCCAGGCCGCGGAGCGGCTCGACGGAAGCCTCGCGATCCGCCTGGCGCCGCCCGCGCCGGGTCGACTCGACGTCGCGCGACGCTGGCTCTCGCCGATCCTGCCTCCGGCCGAGCCCGTCCTCGTGGTGACGGCCCCCGCTCCGAACGGCGGCCGCCGCTCCCTTCCCGTGCAGGAGAAGCCGTTCGACGGGCGCGACGATCGCGGCGCCTACCGCGTCGTCGCCACCTTCTCCGATCCGGCGCTCGGCGCCGCCGCGGAGATGCGGCATCGCTCGCTCTACGCGCCCTACGAGCTCTGGGTCCGCGACGGCCACCTCGCCTCCTGGCACGCGATCGACGGCGGCGCCTGGACGCGCGACGGTGTCACGCTGCGCCTCGCCGCCGGGAGCATCGGGATCCAGGCGGCGAGCAACGAGGCCGTCGCCGCGAGCGATCGCCTCGGCCTCCTCGTCGCCTTCACGAGCACCTTCCTGGTCCTGCTCGTGAGCTACCGCTCCGGCCTCGTCGGCGCCCTCCTGCTGGCGTCCCTCGGCACGGCGGCGCTGACGGCGATGGCGGTGCAGGCCTGGCTCGGCATCGCGACCGACGTGAACACGCTCCCGGTGCAGGTGGTGGGCGTGGGCGTCGGGGTGGACTACGCGATCTACGTGATCGACCGCATCCGGCAGGAGAAGCGGCGCGGGCTCCCGCTGCCCGAGGCGCTCTCCCACGCAGTCCGCACCACGGGCCTCGCCGTCACCTTCACGGCGACGACGCTCGTGCTCGGGATCGCGTTCTGGATCCCGATCTCGAGCATGCGGTTCAGCGCGCAGATGAGCCTCCTCCTCTGCGTGCTGATGGGGGTGAACGCGCTCGGGGCGCTGCTCCTCGTGCCCGCGGTCCTGCGCCTCCTGCCCGAGCGCTGGCAGCGCTCGGTGTAGCGCGCCTCAGTACCGCCGCATCACGAGCTCCGCGAAGTCGTTCATCTGGCGGATCGGATCGTCCGTCACCTGGAACGCGAAGTGGGAGAGGCCTGCGGCCTCCAGCGCGTGGATCCGTTCGATCAGCGCGTCGGGCTCGCCGATCATGGCGACCGTCTCCGCGATCTCCGGCAGCAGGAAGTCCCGCTCGTCCTCCCGCGCGAACACGAGATGGCCCTCGTGCAAGAGGAGATGCCGCTTCTCCTTCGGATAGCGCTCGACGTGGGCGCGGAAGCGCTCGATCACCTCGCGCAGGCGCGGCGACGGGGGCAGGAGACCTTCGCCCCACTCGACCTGGACGTGCAGGTAGTTCGTGATGAAGGAGGCGAGGCTCGCGAGGATGCGCGGGCTCGCCGCCGTCTCGCCCCGCGCGAGGACCGCCGTCGGGAAGATGCCCTTCGACGGAACGCACGCGGGATCGCGGCCGGCCTTGCGCGCGCCCTCGGCGAGGAGCGTGCGGGCCTCGCGCAGGCCGTCCGGCGAGATCCCCCAGGTGAGATGCCCGTCGAGCTCCTCGCCGCAGTAGGCGAGCGTCTTCGGCCCGAGCGCCGAGAGCGTGATCGGGATGCGCGGCTCGAGGCGGACGAAGCCCTGGCTCTGGTGGAGCAGCCGGATCGGCCGCTCGAGGCCCTCGGCCCGAAGCGTCGCGGTGCCGCCGTCGAGCAGCGTGCGGATCGTGCGCAGCTCCTCCTTCATCCGCGCGAGCGGCACCGGGGGCAGGCCCATGGTGAGGCGCGCGGTGTTGCCGTTGCCGACGCCGAGCTCGACCCGGCCGGGCGCGAGCTGGTGCACCGTCGCGATCGAGTGGGCGATCACCGGCGCCATCCGCGTCGTCGGCACGGCGACGCCCGTCGCGAGCCGGATGCGCCGCGTGTGGTGCGCGGCGAGCGCCATCGTCGCGTAGACGTCGGAGTAGATCATCTGCGAGTCGTAGAACCAGGCCTGCCGGAAGCCCAGCCGCTCCGCCTGGGCCACGAGGTCGTGCTCGCCGATCCGGGTCGCAAAGACGACGCCGAACTCCATCTCGTCCTCCCTCCTTCGGGAATCGTCGACGCCTCGCGCCACGGCGCGGCGCCCGTCGTGTCGCTCGAGTCTACGCTGCGAAGCGGCAGGGACGGAAGCGCTCCGAGGCGTGCCGTCCAAGGTAGACTGGCGTGCGATGCCGCTCGCCGCGCCCACGTCGATGCGCCTCCCCGCGCCCCGGCTGCGCTCCGGCCTCTTCGGGGCGCTCGTGCTCGCAGCGCTCTGCGCGGGCTGCGCGCCTGCACCGGGCCAGACGCCGCGCGCTCCGGGCGCCGCGGGCGAGTCGTACTTTCCGATGATCGACGGCGCGCGCTGGGTGTACGAGGTGCACGCGGGCTTCCAGAAGAGCCGTCTCGAGGTCACGGCCCGCGGCGTCCTCGAGGTCTCCGGCTCGCCGACGCCGCTCTGGATCGTGCAGGAGCAGAGCGCGGGCGCGCCCTACGGCCTGGACGAGGATGGCCTCGCCGGATACCTGGTGCGCGACGGCTACGTGGCGCGCCTCTCCTTCCTCTCCGAGGACGCCGACGGCCACGTCCGCCTCGTGAGCTCCGATCCCACCTGGGTGATCCCGGTCGATCCGCGGCCGGGCCAGCGCTGGGAGCAGACGACCCACGTCTTCACGAGCCCCGAGTCGCGCGGTGGCGAGCAGCACTGGCAGGCCGAGGTCGAGCAGGTCGGCGCGGTGCGCGTCCCGGCCGGCACGTTCGACGACGTGCTGCTCGTGCGCACGCGCTATCTCGATCCCACCGTCTCGAGCTCGCCGCTGCTCACCTACGAGGACTACTACGCGCGCGGCGTCGGCCTCGTGCGAAGCGTCTCCCACAACCACCAGGCCTGGTTCTGGATGAGGACCGTCGATCAGGAGCTCGTCGCGGCGCAGCTCGAGACGCCGGTCACGGAGGGTCGATGACTGCCACCTGGCGCGCCGGCGCGCGCATCGTCCTCGTCGCCACGCTCGCCCTCGCGCCCGCGAGCGCGCGCTCCGAGGTCGCCCCGGGCGACGTGATCACCGCCGCCAACAAGGAGAAGGTGAAGGGGCTCGTGCCCGACGAGTTCTATCGCTTCGCGATCGAAGGCTTCCCCGACCTCGAGATGAAGATCGCTCCGTCGGAGGAGTTCCCGGTCCATCCCAAGTACGTCGAGGCCACGGTCAAGTACGCCTGTCAGGCGCGGCTCGACGCCCGCGGAAATCTCGTGAACTACACCGCCGGGCAGCCGTTCCCCTACTCCGAGTGGGCGAAGGCAGCGACGAACCACGCCTGCGACCTGAAGGAGGACGATCCGGAGCTCGGCCTCAAGCTCGCCTGGGACGTGAACTACCGCTGGCAGGGCGGCTCCGGCTTCAACATCCCCCACTGGGGCTTCGCGAACATGCGCAACGAGGGCAAGGAGACGTGGCGCATCTCCCAGGGCGAGTACCGGCGCACCTACTTCAGCGCGCGCGCCGACCTCCTGCCGGAGACCACGGAGCTCGAGCCCGGCACCGACGTCGAGTGGGCGGAGTTCTTCGACGTGAAGACGCCGTTCGACCTGCGCGGCACGATGTTCCTGCTCTATCGCTACCGCACCGACAAGGAGGACGACACCTGGGCCTACATCCCGGCGCTGCGTCGCGTCCGTCGCATCGCCGCGACGCAGAAGTCGGACTCGCTCCTCGGCACGGAGTTCACGCTCGAGGACTTCTACCTGTTCTCGGGCTACGTGTGGGACCACGAGTGGGAGTGGAAGGGCGAGTCGACGCTGCTCGGCGTCTCGAACAGCACGCGCACGTGCTTCCCGCGCAACACCGGGAAGATCTCCCCGACCCAGTTCGTCGAGATCGGCAGCGAGAAGGACTGGTACGCGTGCCGCTTCGCTCCCTACGGCGCCCTGCCGATGGTCGGCGAGAGCTGGCAGCTCCGCCGCAGCTTCGAGCTCGACGACGTGCCGCGCCAGAAGGGCCATCCCTACAGCCGCAAGAAGATCTGGTACGACAAGGAGACGATGTCGCCGGGTCTCGCCGTCGCCTACGACCGGGCGGGGCAGGTCTACAAGCTGATCGGCGGCGTCGGGCAGTGGAGCGAGTCGAGCCCGCTGCCCGAGAACCACGGCCGCCAGGTGCTCCTCGGCACGGGGGTCATGATCGTGAACGTGCAGAGCGGCGCCTCGAACCTCGGGCAGTTCGACGGCATGAACGCGATCAGCTTCCCGATCGGAGAGAGCAAGCAGTACTACGACACCACGCGCCTGAAGACGCAGGGGCGCTAGCGAAGGGGGCTCCCATGGCCGGCTCCGACGGAATCCTCGCAGGCATCCGGGTGGTCGAGGTCGCGACCTACGTGGCCGGGCCCGCGGCGGCCACCGTGATGGCGGACTTCGGCGCCGACGTGATCAAGATCGAGCCGCCGAGGACGGGCGATCCCTACCGCTACCTCTACAAGCTCACGGCGCTCCCGGCCTGCGAGCAGAACTACTGCTGGCTCCTCGACGGCCGCAACAAGAGGAGCGTGGCCCTCGACCTGAAGAGCGAAGACGGATACGAGAC
The DNA here is from genome assembly GCA_035542715.1 of Myxococcota bacterium. GTDB lineage: Bacteria > Myxococcota_A > UBA9160 > UBA9160 > UBA9160 > DATKKW01. The sequence goes on along the minus strand of DATKKW010000050.1, from coordinate 26,026 downwards.
GCTGCTCGACCTCCTGCGCGACGCCGACGTGCTCGTGGTGAACCAACACCCTTCGGTGCTGCGCAGCCTGCGCATCGACTACGAGAGCCTGGCGCCGCGCCATCCCCGCCTCGTCTACGCGCACATGACGGGCTACGGCGAGCACGGGGAGGAGTGCGAGAAGCCGGGCTACGACGCCACCGCCTGGTGGGCGCGCTCGGGGCTCATGGACTGCGTGCGACCCGGCGAGAACGAGCCGGCCATCTCCACGGCCGGCATGGGCGACCACCCGAGCTCCCTCGCGCTGCTGTCGGGCATCCTGCTCGCGCTGTTCGCGCGCGAGCGCAGCGGGCGGGGCACGAAGGTGTCGAGCTCGCTCCTCGCGAACGGTCTCTGGTCGAACTCGATCCTCCTGCAGGCGGTGCTCTGCGGCGCGCCGGCGTTCCGCCGCATCACGCAGGCCGACGCGCCGAACGCGCTCGTGAACCAGTACCGCACGCGCGACGGCCGCTGGTTCCTGCTCGCCCTGGTGCAGGAGGCGAAGGACTGGGAGCGCCTCTGCGGCGCCATCGACCGCCGCTCGCTCGCAGCGGATCCGCGCTTCCGCACGCCCGAGACACGGCGCGAGCACGCGCGCGCGCTGATCTCGATCCTCGACGCCGCCTTCGCGGAGCGCGACTTCGCGGACTGGCAGAAGATCCTCGACGCCCACGACGTGACCTTCGGGACGGTCGGGCGGCTGCAGGACATGCCGAGAGACCCGCAGGTGATCGCGAACGAGATGCTGGTGCCGATCGACGGGGGCGCCCACCCGGGCCTCCAGACCGTCGACAGCCCGCTGCGCATCGCGGGCGCGACGAAGCGCCCGCCGACCGTCGCGCCCGAGATCGGCGCCCACACGCGGGAGGTGCTGGCCTCCCTCGGCTACGACCCCGCCCGCATCGACGACCTCTTCGCGAAGGGGGTGGCGTACGAGTCGGGCGGATGACGTCTAGCGCGGGTCGGGCTTCGGCGACTCCTCGTGGCCCATCGCCACCTGGAGCGAGACGCCGAAGCGCTCGATCATCTGGCCGGCGTCGGCACGCATCGCCGCCCAGGCCGCCGAGTGCGCGCTCTGCGCGAGCGCCTCGGGGCTCTCGAAGAACATCTCGGCCACCCGGTGGAAGGCCGGCGCTCCACCCTCGAGCCCGAGGTCCGTGCGCGTCAGCACGATCCGCTGGAGGTGGGGCACCCGCGTCGCGAGGGGCGCATGGACTTCCCGGTAGTGCTTCTCGAACGCCGCGACGTCCGCGGGGCGCGGAGGGCTCCAGCACGCGATCAGCTTGAACACGACGTCCTCCTCGCGCCCTCGCGCGGCCCCCGACTCGCGGGATGCACCTCGCGAGCGTGCAGCCATGGGCGGCATGCGCCGCGCCACGCGGCAGCGCGCCGGCAGCCGCCTGCGCAGATCTTCCCGATTTGCCTCGCCTTCTCGCCGAACCGACGCCGCGCAGCCGCTGGCACGCGAGCTGCAGTGGAGGCGGGAAGAGCATTCTCGCTCGACCACGCAGTGGAGAGAACAATGTCACCCGGCGTCGTCATGGTCACCGCACTCGTCCTCGCCGTCGCGATCGGGCTCCTGCGTCGCAGCTACCTCGACTCGACCGATCCCGCGCGGCGCCTCGTGAAGCCCCCGGTCGTCCTCGGCCGGCGCGACGTGTTCGAGAAGCCCGCGGCGAGCGCCGCCGCCGATCCGAGCTGCAAGAGCGCCGCCTGAGCTCCTCCCGGCGGCGGCCGGGGCGCGCGGGGCCACCTCCCCCTCCGCTCTTCGCGCCCTCCGCCGCCGGGCGATCCCCGGCCCGGCCGTCACTCCGCGGCGTAGACCCCCGGTGCGTCCGGGGCGAAGCGGTCGAACAGGAAGCGCTCCTGCGGCTTCTCCGAAGCGGTCTTCGGGATCTCCTCCACGACCTGCAGGTACGACGGCACGAAGTTCGGCTCGAGGGTCCGCCGGCAGTGGGCGAACACCGAGGACGGATCGAGGCGACGTCCCGGGACCGCGACCACGGCGGCCACCACGTCCTTCTCTCCCGGCGCGCCGGACTTCGCGGGCACGCCGTAGACGAACACGTCCGACACGTCGGGATGATCGGCCACGGCCTTCTCCACGAAGCCCGGGTTGATGAAGTCGCCGCTGCGCCGGATCCCGCCGCCCTTGCGGTAGTCGAAAAAGAGCCAGCCCTCGGCGTCGCGATGGCCGATGTCGCCGCTGCGCAGCCAGCCGCCCGCCGTCTTCTTCGCCGACGCGTCGGGGTTGCCGTGATACTCGACCTTCGGCGGGCCGCCGGTTTGCGGCCGCGAGCAGATCTCGCCCATCACGCCCGGCGCGCACTCCCGGTCGTCCTCGTCGAGGATCCTCATCTCCGTGCCCGGGGGCGCCTTGCCGAAGGAGCCGATCGGACCCTGCCCGATCGGCTTGAACGCGAGCCCGCCCTCGACCGCGCCGTACCACTCCAGGATCTGCACGCCGAAGCGCTTCTCGAAGGCCTCCCAGATCGCGCGCGGCATGCCCGCGCTCGCCACGAAGCGCACGGGATTGTCGGCGTCGTCGGGGCGCGGAGGCTCGCTGTAGATCGCGGTCGCCATGCCGCCGAGCAGCGAGAACGTGGTGCAGCCGTGCTTGCGGCAGATGTCCCAGAGCCGCGACTTCGTGAACTTGCGGCTGATCACGGTGGGGAGCTTGTGGTGGAGACCGTTCGCGAGGGTCACCGCCTGGGCGTTGCCGTGGGTGAGCGAGAGCCCGGTGTACAGGCGCTCGTCGGCCCGATAGCCGAAGATCGCATGGCCCAGGGTGCCGAACATCCCGAACCGGGCGTTGTCCATCACCACGCCCTTCGGATCGCCGGTCGTTCCCGAGGTGTAGATGATCTGGAACGGGTCGGCGGCGCTCTCGATCCGCACGTCCACCGCGGCCGCGGGCTTGGCGAAGGCCTCGTTCAGCGACTCGATTCCCGGGTGCGCGCGCAGCGGCCGGGCGCCCTCCTCCCCGGTCTCGAGCGCCCACACCCACTCGAGCGTCGGCACGTCGGGGCGCGCCGCGGCCACCTCGTCGAGGGCGTAGTCCGCGACGAGGAGGCCCCGGCAGCCCGAGTTGCGGAGCGTATAGGCGAGCTTGTCGCGCTTCGTGCGCGGGTCGATCGGCACGAACACCGTGGCGGTGATCGAGGCGGCGATCATCGCCTCCACGAACTCCGGGTGGTTGCGCATCATGAGCCCGAAGCGCTCCCCGCGCTCGAGCCCGCGCGCGACGAGCGCCGCCGCCAGGCGGTTCGCGCGCTCCTGCAGCTCCGCGAAGGTGCGCGTCTCGTCGGGCTTGCCCGCACACTCGAACGTGAGCACGCGGAAGTCGGGGGCCTCGTCCGCGCGGATCGCCACGAGATCCGCGAGGATCGTCTCGCTGCGCTGGCGTGCCATGCGTCCCGCTGCCTCCCTCGCTCAGACCGTGAGGATCGAGACGCACATGGCGGCCGCATCGTTCGCGATCTGGCCGCCGCCGTTCTGCGCGAGCGCGACGCGCGCGTTCGGGACCTGGCGCCGGCCCGCCTCGCCGCGCAGCTGCTCCACGAGCTCCGTCACCTGCGCGAGGCCCGTGGCGCCCACGGGATGTCCCTTGCGCAGGAGGCCGCCGCTCGGGTTCACGGGGATCCGCCCGCCGAGCTTCGTCGCGCCGGAGTCGACGAGCTTCCCGCCCTCGCCCTCGCCGCACAGCCCGAGCTCCTCGTAGTAGATGAGCTCCGCCGGCGCCGAGGCGTCGTGGCACTCGATCACGGAGAGGTCCTTCGGGCCGACGCCGGCGCGCTCGTAGGCCTCGCGCACGCAGCGGCGCACGGTGTCCTCCTCCTCGTCGCCGTGGTCCCAGCCCGAGCGCAGGACCGTCGCCGCGACGTAGACCGGCCGCGCGATCCCGAGCTCGCGGGCCTTGCGCTCGCTCACGATCACCGCCGCCGCGGAGCCGTCGCCGATCGGAGAGCACATCGCGCGGGTCAGCGGCTCGGCGATCATGGGCTCGGCGAGCACCTGATCCACGGTGAGCTCGTTCTGGAACTGCGCCTTCGGGTTGAGGCTGCCGTGGAAGGAGTTCTTCGCCGCCACCGCCGCGAACTGCCGTGCCGTCGTGCCGTACTTGCGCATGTGTCGGCGGGCCGTCGCGGCGTAGAAGTCCATGAACATCGATCGCTTCTCGCCGGCGCCCTCGGAGGCCTGGGTCGCGCCCTGGGCCGCGGCGCTCTTCTTCAGCCCCTCGACGATCTGCGCGAGCTCCTCCGTGTCGACGGCGCTGCCGATCGCCGCGAAGCTCCGCTTCTTGTCGGCGTGGTAGAGCTTCTCGACGCCGACGGCGAGCACGACGTCGTACAGGCCGGCCTGCACCATGGCGCACGCCTGCTGGAACGCCGTCGACGCGCTGGCGCACGCGTTCTCGACGTTCACGACGGGGATGCCGCCGATCCCGGCGCTCCGCAGCACGACCTGCCCGCGGATGCACTCCTGCCCGGTGATCAGTCCGGCCATCGCGTTCCCGACCCACGCGGCCTCGATCGCCTTCTTCGGCACGCCGGCGTTCCCGATCGCGGCCTCCACCGCTTCGCGGCCCAGCGCCTTCAGGCCCTCGTCCATGTGCTTTCCGAAGCGGCTCATTCCCACTCCGGCGATCACCGCTCGCGACATCGGCTTCCCCTTTCTACGCCCCGGAAGCCGGGGCGCGCGATCCACCTCTCCGTACCGCACACCGTCACGCGTAGACCGTCTTCGCGATCTGGTCTCCGTAGAAGAGGAGCTTCTCCGGCGGCACCGAGTAGAACGGCGGCACGAGGCACATCGAGTCGGCGACGCTCCAGGCCTTCTCGACGCGCTCGCGAACGCGCTCGGGCTTGCCGCACAGCACGAAGGTGCGGACCATCTCGTCGGGCACCCGTGCGCGCGCGCCCGCCACGTCGCGCCGCTGCACCGCCTCCTGCAGGGCACGCGCCTCGCGCAGGAAGCCGTGGGCCTCGAAGAACGACTCGTACTGCTTCATGCCCGCGTAGAACGCGACCGTGGCGCGGGAGTCCTCGAGCGCCTCCTTCTCGTCGGGGTTGGGCGCCACCCAGAACCAGAGGTTCAGGTCGACGTCGGCGCGCTCGCGCCCGCCCGCCGCAAGGCCCGCCGCGAGCTCGGGCTGGATCCGGTCGACGGCCCACTCGACGCTCCACATCGGATGCCCGATCACGCCCTGCGCGATCTCGCCACCGAGGCGCACGAGGCCGCCCCGCAGCGCGGCGACCCAGATCGGGATCTCCTCGCGCACCGGCGGCGCCGTGGGCTGGAGCTCGCGGAAGTCGGCCCGGTACCAGCGGCCCTCGAAGGGCGCGAGGCCCTGGTGCGCGCCGCGCACGATGTGACGCACTGCCGTGACGGTCTCCCGCAGGTGCGCGATCGGCGTGTGGTCGGGCGCGCCGAAGACGCCGCGGGTCCAGGCGAGGATGCTCGCGCCGAGGCCGAGCACGAAGCGCCCGCCCGAGACGCGGTCCATGTCGATCGCCGCCATCGCCGTCTCGAACGGACTGCGCGCCGCCGCGATCGCGATGCCGCTCGCGAGCTTCACGTGCTCGGTCACCATCGCGGCCGCCGCGAGCGGGATCCAGGGCGGGCCGTAGACCTGCGGCGCGAAGAGGCCGTGGAGGCCCTGCGACTCCGCCTGGCGGGCCGTCGCGGCGAGCACGGGAGCCGGCAGCGGACCGAGGAATCCCCAGTAGCGACGCTCTTTCACGAAGCCTCCCCGACGCGCGGGTGCAGCGCCTCCTCGCGGCGTGCCCCGCGAGCATCATAGCCGCGCCGGTTCGAGCCCGGCCACGAAATCGACGCCTCCGTCGACTTTTCTTTCCTCGAGCCCGACGCTGCGCTGCGGCATCGCCGGGCTCCGTGCGATGCGTTGCCTGCGCTCGACTCCGGCCGGCGTCTCCCCCACCCTCGCGGGTCGCGCGCCGCGCGGGAGGGAGCCATCGAGATCGGTGTCGAAGACTTCGTCGCGATCGGCGGCGACCTCTCGCCCGCGAGCCTGCTCGCGGCCTATCGCGCAGGAATCTTCCCATGGCCGCCGGACGAGGAGACGCTCCTGTGGGCCCGGCCGCGCCGCCGCGCGATCCTCGAGCGGAGCGCCGTGCACGTGCCGCGCTCGCTTGCCAGGGCGCGGCGCCGGAGCGCGCTCCGCTTCACCCTCGATGCCGCGTTCTCCGACGTGATCCGCGCCTGCGCCGAGACGCCGCGCCCGGATCAGGAGGGCACGTGGATCACGCCGGCCCTGCGCGCGGCCTACGTCGAGCTCCATCGCCTCGGCATCGCGCATAGCGCGGAGGCATGGCGCGGCGACGCGCTCGTCGGCGGCGTGTACGGCGTCGACATCGACGGCGCGTTCTCCGCGGAGAGCATGTTCCGCCGCGAGCGCGACGCCTCGAAGCTCGCCCTCCTCCACCTGCTCGACCACCTGGCCGCGCGCGGCCTCGACTGGATCGACGTGCAGGTGATGTCGCCGCACCTCGAGCGGCTCGGAGCGCGCGAGATCCCGTGCGCCGAGTTCCTGCAGCGGCTCTCCGCCACGCGGGCACGCGGGCTCGTGCTCTTCCCGCGCGAGCCGGCGCCGGCCTAGCCGAGCAGCTCGGCCACGGGGCGCCAGGGCTGCTGCACGGCGTCCGCCACGCCTTCGCAGGTGAGCGCGCCGCGCCAGACGTTCACCCCGAGCGCGAGGGCCGGATCGCTCCGCACCGCCTCCGCGACACCGCGCGACGCCATCTCCTGCACGAACGGAAGCGTCGTGTTGGCGAGCGCGAAGGTGCTCGTGCGGGGCACCGCGCCCGGCATGTTCGTGACGCCATAGTGGATCACGCCGGCCTCGACGTAGGTGGGCGCGCTGTGGGTCGTCGGGCGGATCGTCTCGATGCAGCCGCCCTGGTCGACCGCGACGTCGACGACGACGGAGCCCGGCTGCATCGACGTGACCATCTCCTTCGTGACGATGCGCGGCGCCCGCCGGCCGCGCACGTAGACCGCGCCCACCACGAGGTCGCTCGACTCCACGGAGCGCGCGACGTTCGTGGCGTTCGAGTAGAGCGTGTTCAGGTCGCCCGAGAAGATGTCGTAGAGGTAGGTGAGCCGCCGGAGGTCGACGTCGAGCACGTCCACCTCCGCGCCGAGGGCGTGCGCCACGCGCACCGCGTTGATGCCGACGGTTCCCGCGCCGATCACGCTCACGCGCCCCCGGAGCACGCCCGGCACGCCGCCGATCAGGAGGCCCTTCCCGCCGCGGTCCTTCTGCAGGAGGGTGACGCCGATCTGCACCGCGAGGCGCCCCGCCACCTCGCTCATCGGCGCGAGCACGGGGAACGCGCCGTCCTCCTGCTGGATCGTCTCGTAGGCGATCGCGATCACGTCGGCCGCGCGCAGGGCGTCGACCAGGCCGGGCGCCGCGGCGAGGTGGAGGTAGGCGAAGAGCGTCTGGCCGCTCCGCAGCCGCGGGACCTCGTCGGCCTGGGGCTCCTTCACCTTGACCACGAGCTCCGGCCACGACCAGGCCTCGTCGCGCGAGACGAGGCGCGCGCCGGCGGCGACGAACTCCTCGTCGCGCATCCCGCTGCCCTGCCCCGCGCCGCGCTCGACGGCGACCTCGTGGCCCGCCGCCACGAGGATGCGTATGCCGTCGGGCACCATGCCGACGCGGAACTCCTGGTCCTTGGTCTCGCGCGGGACGCCGATCCTCATCGCCTGCGACCTCCCCACGAAGGGTACTCGTTGCTCCCCGGCTGGCCGTGCGTCACCTCCTCGAGCTCCACGTGGCCCTGGAGCGACCCGCCGTCGGAGCCGTCGGCGCGCATGACGTAGAGCTCGCAGCCGCCGAGGCCCGCTTCAACGCGCCGCCCGATACGCCTCGATCAGCACGTCCGCGATCTCCGGCCGCAGGATGCGCGGGTCCGGGCGCTGCCCGCCCTGGAGCTGGCTCCGCACCTGGGTGCCGCTCACGGTCACGGGCTTCTCGTCGGGGTGGGCGTCCGTGAGATCGACCCGGCCGAGGGACTCGTAGTAGGCCGCGAAGCCGATCTTCACGGGCTTCACGTGCAGCTCGCCGCGCAGCGCCTCGAAGATCTCCTGGGCGTCGAAGTCGCCCCAGATCGGCTTGCCGTCGTCGAACGGCGCGTCGGCGTGCTTGCGCCCGATCACGAGGTCGCTGAAGCCGTAGTTCTGGCGGTAGATCGCGTGCATCACCGCCTCCTTCGGCCCGCCGTAGAACATCTTGATGTCGAGGCCGATCAGCTCGAACACGTCGGAGAGGTCGTAGCCGACGCGCTCCCACAGCGCCGCGTCCTTGTCGCCCTGACCGAGGAGCCGGCGGTCGTGGAGCATGCGGTATGCCTTCATGCGGATCGCCGCCGGGACGTCGTCGCCCTTGAGCTCGCCCACCAGCGGATTCAGCACGACGCCCGTGAAGTGTCCCTCGCGCGTCAGCCGCTCGGCGCCCGCCACGAGCGCGTACTCGTGGGCCCGGTGGAGGGGGTTCCGCGTCTGGAACGCGAGGGCGCGCTCCCACTTCTTGTCGCGGATCAGCGCGCGGGTCATGCGCGGCGAGAGCATGTACTCGCCGTACTCGGGATGGAGCCGCTGCGGCAGGGCGCGCACGCGCCCGCCCACGAGCTTGGTGCGCGGGTCGTCGACGGCGATCCGCGCCCCCGGATGGTCCACGCGATCGGTGCCGTAGACCGCGCGCACCTGCTTCGCCTTGTCCCAGGCGAAGACCGAGACGTCCTCGAGGATCGCGACCACCTCGCCCGCGTCGTCGGCGACCGCGGCCGAGCCGCCGCGGCGCAACGCGCTCACCTCGGCGTCGGTCGCGGGCAGCGAGATCGGGATCGTCCACGCGTAGCGCTTCCCGTTCGCGCCGACGATCGACTCCTCGTCGAGCACGCGATGCCACGTCTCCTCGTCCATCGGCCCCTCGAGCGGAGAGAGGCCGCCGTCGGCGAAGCGGTGCACGGCCGAGAGGTCGGCGCGCGTCACGGCGAGGCGCGGCAGGCGCGACGCCTCCGCGAGGAAGCGCTTGCGCTCCTTCAGGGAGGCCACGCGATCGACGGGCGCCTCGAGGCCGCCGTGCACCGGCACGAGGTCCTCTACGCGGGGGTTCGGGCTCGGACTCATCGGGACGTTCTCCTCTGGCCTCGCGGGCTCGCGGCCTGGCTACCAGCTCGGCACGCTCGCTTCGCCCTCGCCGAGGACCTCTCCGTCGGCCGTGCCGTCGAAGCGACGGACGCGAAGCTGCTGCGACAGGACCTTGCCTTCCGGGCTCTTGCCCTCGCCCACGTAGGCCACGTAGACGCCGTCGGGCGAGACGGTCGGCATGATCTCGTTGGTGTCGTCGTTCACGCCGCGGCCGAGACGCAGCTTGCCGCTCCCGTCCGGGCGCATCTTGAAGAGGCGCGGCCCGTGGGGGGTCGTCGCCGCGTACACGATCCAGGCGCCGTCCGGCGTGAAGGCGGGCCCATTGCCGCGCGCGAGGGTGCGGGCGGGCGCGCCTGCCGGCGCGTCGGAATCGATCGCCACGATCGTGTCGCCCTCTCCCTCCGTCCGTTGCACGTACACGAGGAGCGATCCGTCGGGGCTCCAGGCGGGCGCGCCGTCCGCGGGCCCCGCGCTCACGGGACGTGCACCGCCGTCGACCTCGAGCACCCAGACCCGGAGCGACGGCTTCGGCCGCGGCCGCACGCACACCACCGCGATCCGGCCGTCCGGCCCGGGGGCGGCTCCCACGAGGGCCTCGTCGCCGATCTGGAGTCGCCGCACCGTCCCAGAGGCGCGGTCGTAGAGGTGGGTCTCGGGAGTGCCGTCCTTCCAGTAGACGAACGCGAGCTGGCGATGGTCCGGCGACCAGCGCGGGTAGTCCGCGCCGCGGGGAGCGACGTCGAGCGGTGTCACCTTCTCGGTGGTCAGATCGAGCAGGGCGAGGCGGCCGGAGGTCTCCGCGAAGAGATCCACGCTCCGGCGCCCCACGAGCTTCGCGACGTCGTCGATCCGTGCGATGCCCGCGGCGGTCTCCTTCTTGTCGCGGCCGAGCGCCTCGGCCCGGCGCCTCGCGGTCTCGGGATCGCGGTAGACGATCGCGAGCGGGGCCGAAGGAAGGTCCGCCTCGTGCAGCACGCTCGAGCCGCTGCAGCCGCCCGCGAGCCACGTGGCTGCCAGCAGCACGCCTGCGATCCACGGGCGCTGTCCCGTCACGGCGCCTCCGGAGCGATCCGTCGCCCCTCGAAGCGCCCGCTCTCGCGGCTTCGGCGGAAGACGGCGTGCCCGAAGACGCGACGCTCGAACACGGCGATCACGATCTGGTCCGCGTCGGGAAAGGGATACCCCGCGTCCCCGGCGTAGAGCTGGTCGAGCTCCGAGAAGTACGCGCCCTTGCCCACGTGGGAGTGATAGACCGCCGTCACCCGCTCTCCCTTGCCCTCGATCTCTTCCAGCGCGCGCTGCTGGTCCGCCTCGTTCATGTGGAACGCCTCGCGCCCGTCCCGCGGATTCCTCGTCGGATCGAGGCGGTGCAGCTCGCTCATGTCGTTGCGGCAGCGGTAGGCGCGCCCGAACCGGACCACGCCGTCGCCCGAGACGAGGCCACAGCACTCCTCCGGCTGGCTCTCGAGCGCGTGCCGGCAGAGCTCGTGCAGCAGCGCCGCCGCGATGCGCACCGGCTCGAGCGATTCGTCCATCTCGACGCGGCCTTGCACCGCGCGCAGTCTAGCGGCCGCGCGCCTCGCTGCCGCCCCGGCCCGGCGCTCAGATGAAGTACATGTGCGGCTCGGGCTGCGCGCGGGGCACGCGCGCCTTCGCGGCTTCCCGACAGAGCGCCTCGACGGTGGTCCCCGCGAGCACCCGCCCGAACTGCTGGGCGAGGGCGTCCCACAGGAAGCCGGGCTGGAACGCCGTCTCGCCCGCGACGGCCGGGGGCTGCCGCGTCCCGCTCCCCGCGGCCGGCGCGCCGGACGAAGCCTTCGCGGCGCGCCCGCGCTGCGCGCGCCCCGGGCCCCCGCGGAGCGGCCCTTCGACCGCCTCCACGACGTCTCGCAGGCTGATCTCGGAGGGCGCCCGGGCCAGGCTGTAGCCGCCGCCCGGTCCGCGCTTGCTCCGCACGAGCTTCGCGCGCCGGAGCCGCTGGAAGATCTGCTCGAGGTAGCGCGGCGGGATCGCCTGACGTTCGCCGATCACGCGAATCTGCACCGGCCCGTCGTCGGCGTTGTACGCAAGATCGAACACGCCGCAGATCGCGTAGCGCACCTGGAGCGAGAGGCGCATCGCGTCGCAGTCTGCGGGAGGGCGCGGCCCCGCGCCATTCGGTGCGCCTCGGCGAAGCGCCGCTCTCGGCGTGCCGCCCGACCCGTGCGGTGCTGCGCGTCCCTGGTGGCGCCCGGAGCGGCGGGATACGCTGCGGTCGAACCCTCCGTCGAAGACCCCGAACGGCGCCGCGCGGCGACCCTCCCCGTTCCAAGACGACCCGAGGCGCGACCCCGGGCACAGGAATCGTGCGTGCGCGCCCGCGGCCCGATCTCCCGACGTTCCCGCGCGGCCGGCGCGGCGGCTTCGTCCGACGCAGCCGGCGCCGCGATCCCGGCGCTCCTCGCTGCCCTCGCCGCCGAGCCGTCGCTGCGCGACGCCCTCCGCCACCACGAGGTGTTGGCCGCCCAGGCGCCCGAGACGGCGCCGGTCCCCGACGCCCTGGCGCACCTCGCTCCGCTGCTCGCGGCGCGCGGGATCCGCGCCCTCTACGAGCACCAGGCCCGCGCCCTCGACTGGATCTCGCGCGGCGACGACGTCGTGCTCGCGACGCCCACGGCGAGCGGCAAGACGCTGGTCTACAACCTCCCGGTCCTGGCGGACGCGATCGGCGACGACGGCGCGAGCGTCCACGCGCTCTATCTCTTCCCGCTGAAGGCCCTGGAGCGGGATCAGCACGAGCGCCTCGAGGCCGACGTCGCCGCGCTGCCCGCGGGCCTGCGGCGGCCCACGGTCGCGGTCTACGACGGCGACACGCCCGAGGCGCGGCGGCGCAAGCTCCGCGCGACGCCGCCGAACGTCCTGATCACGACGCCGGACATGCTGCACGCCGGAATCCTGCCGACCCATCCGGCCTGGGCGCCGTTCTTCCGCGGCCTGCGCACGATCGTGGTCGACGAGCTGCACGCCTACCGCGGCATCTTCGGAGCGCAGATCGCCCAGGTGCTGCGCCGCTGCCTGCGCGTCGCCGCGAGCTACGGCGCGCGGCCGCGGATCGTCGCCGCGTCGGCCACGATCGCGAACCCGGGGGAGCTCGCGGAGGCGCTCACCGGCCGGCCGTTCCGCGTGGTCGAGGCCGACTCCGCGCCCCGCCCCCGGCGCCACGTGCTGCTGTACCAGCCCGACGGCTCGGCCTACACCGCGGCGGCACGGCTGTTCCGCGCTGCCGTCGGGCGGGGCCTCCGCACGATCGCCTTCACCAAGGCGCGTCGGGTGACGGAGCTCCTCCACACCTGGGTGACGGAGGCGGAGCCGGGCCTCGCGGGGAAGGTGAGCTCCTACCGCGCGGGCTTCCTGCCCGAGGAGCGTCGCGAGATCGAGCGGCGGCTCTTCTCGGGCGACCTCGTCGGCGTGATCTCCACCTCGGCCCTCGAGATGGGGATCGACGTGGGCGGCCTCGACGTCTGCATCCTCGTCGGCTACCCGGGCAGCCAGATCGCGACGTGGCAGCGCGCCGGACGCGTGGGCCGGAGCCGCGAGGCCCTCGTCGCGCTGGTCGCCCAGCCCGACGCCCTCGACCAGTACCTGGTGACGCATCCGCGCGTCTTCTTCTCCCGGGCCTTCGAGCACGCCGTGCTCGATCCCCACAACGCCGACGTCGCGGCCGCCCACCTGCCCTGCGCGGCGGCGGAGATCCCGCTGCGCGAGGGCGAGCCGTGGCTCGCCTCGCCCGGGGCGCGGGCGAACCTCGCCCGCCTCGAGGACGAGGCCCGGCTCCTGCGCAGCGAGTCGGGCGGGGAGTGGTTCCCCGCCCGCCGCTTCCCCCACCGCGAAGTCGACCTGCGCGGCGCCGGCCAGAGCTACGACATCGTGCTCGCGGACGGCGACGACGCGCGGCGCCGTGAAGACGACGGAGCTCGAGAGCGGCGCACCGTCGGCACGATCGGCGCGTCGCGCGTCTTCGCGGAATGCCACGTGGGCGCGATCTACCTCCACCGTGGCCGCCAGTACCTGGTGACGGAGCTCGACACCGAGGAGCGGACGGTCTCGGTGCGCGCCGTCGACGTCGGGTTCTACACGCAGGCGCTGTCGGAGAAGGAGACCGAGATCCTCTCCCGCGACCGCGCGCGCCCGGCCGGGAACTTCCGGCTCGTGCAGGGCCGCCTGCGCGTCACGACGCGGCTCACGGGCTTCGAGCGCCGCCGCGTGCAGGGTCAGGAGCTGCTCTCGACGGAGCCCCTCGACCTCCCTCCCACGTCCTTCGACACCACCGGCATCTGGCTCGAGATCCCCGACGAGGTCCCGCGCGCGCAGAAGGCGGGCGGGCTCCATCCGATGGGCGGGCTGCACGCGACCGAGCACGCGGCGCTCTCCCTCTTCCCGCTCTTCGCGCTCTGCGACCGGCACGACGTGGGTGGGATCTCGACCGTCCGGCACGCCCAGGTCGGGCGCGCGGCGATCTTCTTCTACGACGGGCACACGGGCGGCGTCGGCCTCGCCGCGAGCCTGTTCGATCGCGCCGAGGCCTGGCTCTCGGCGACGCTCGACCTCGTCGAGAGCTGCCCGTGCGAGGCGGGCTGTCCGGCCTGCGTACACTCGCCGAAGTGCGGCAGCGGGAACCGCCCGATCGACAAGGCCGCGTCGATCGGGACGCTGCGCCTCCTGCTCGCCCGCGAGCCCTTGCCCGCGCTCCCGGCCGAGTCGCCGCTCGAGAGAGCCGCGGCGGCGCCCGCCGCCGAGCCCGCTCCGGCGAGCGCGCCGCCGCCCCCGCGGCTCGTCTTCTTCGACCTCGAGACCCAGCGCTCGGCCGACGAGGTCGGCGGCTGGCACAACGCGCACCTCATGCGCGTCTCGCTCGGCGTGCTCTACGACCTGCGCGACGACCGCTTCGAGACGTACCGCGAGCGCGAGGTCGCGGGCCTGCTCGACCGCCTCGCGGCCGCGGACCTCGTGGTCGGCTTCAACGTGCGCCGCTTCGACTACGCCGTGCTGCGCGGCTACACCGACACGGATCTCGACGCACTCCCGACCTTCGACCTGCTCGAGGCGCTCCACGGGCGCCTCGGATTCCGCGTCTCGCTCGGGCACCTCGCGACCGAGACCCTCGGCCACCCGAAGAGCGCCGACGGCCTCCAGGCCCTCGCCTGGTGGCGCGAGGGGCGCTTCGCCGAGCTGGAGGAGTACTGTCGGCGCGACGTGGCCCTGCTGCGCGACCTCTTCACCTTCGCCCTGCGCGAGGGCCACCTGAACCTGCGCACGCGGAGCGGCGAGCGCGTGCGGGTGCCGACGCGCTGGAGCGTCCCCGAGCTCCTCGAGCACGCGCGGGCGCGGCGTGGCAGGGCGCGGAGCGGCGCGCGGGAGGGCGAGCGCGAGCGCCGGACGAGCCGCGCGCGAGCGCTGCGGGGAGGAGCATCCGCATGAGCGATCCGGTTCCGGTGGAAGAGGGCGTCGCCCAGGCGATCGAGCGCGCGCGCTGGGCCGTCCTCGCCTGGGTGATCCTGTGCGCGATCGTGACGCAGGTGGCGACCCCGCCGGCGGCGCCGCCGATCGCCGCGTCGAACGTCGGGCTCTACGTCGCCCTGGCCTGCGCCTTCGTGGCGATCGCCGCGCGGAGCGTGGCGAACGCCTCGGGCAGCACGGCGCGCACGCGGGTGCGCGCCTCGCTCGTGGCGTACGCCGCTTCGGCGCTGCTCGGCGTGATCGCGCTCGGCATCCTCTTCCTGCAGGGGGACGCCACGCGGGCGCTCGGCTCCGCCCTCGGCGGCGCGATCTTTGCCGCGAGCGGCGCGCGGGTCCGGCCGCACCTGCCCCCGCGGCCGCCGCCCGGCCCGACGTCGCCCTAGTGGCGCGTCTCGCTGCGCCGCAGGCGGTCGTCGAGGAGCTCGAAGTAGAGGAGCACGATCACGTGTCGCACCTCGGTCGGCAGCTCCGCGACGAACGCGCGGCCGTCGTCGGCGCTCTCGAGCTCGAGGAGCTGCACCGCGGCGTGCTGGATCTCCGGGAGACGGGCGTCCACGACACGGCGCAGGGTCGCCGCGTCCTGGCGGAACGCCGAGGCGATCATCTCGCGATCGAACAGCAGGTGGACTCCCCGGGCCCCCGTCGCGAGCAGACGCTCCGTGTTCAACGCTCGCTCCTCCTCTCCCCTCTCATCGGCCCGGCGGCCCGGCGGTCTGAACGCGCCCGTCGCCGAGGGGCTCGCCGCGGGGAGGCGACCGGGGGTGGTGCCCGATCGGGCCTCCGGGTTTCCGACCAGGCCGGGAGCCGCGCCGCATGAGCTGGGAACGGACGCGCAGCTTCTTCCCCGTGACGCGCGAGCTCGTCTACCTGAACCACGCCGGGGTGGCGCCCATCTCCACGCGCGTGCAGGAGGCCCTGGCGCGCTTCGCGGGCGAGGCGGTGCAGCGCGGCGCGTTCCGCTACGCCGCGGTGTTCGACGCCGAGGTCGAGCGCGCGCGCGGCCGCGCGGCGGAGCTCCTGGGCGCCCGCCCCGACGAGATCGCCTTCGTGAAGAACACGACGGAGGGCATCGGCCTCGTCGCCGCCGGCCTCGATTGGCGGCGCGGCGATCGTGTCGTCACCTGCGACCTCGAGTATCCCTCGAACGTGTATCCGTGGTGGTCGCTGCGCGAGGCCGGCGTCGAGACGCTGATGCTGCGCGGCGACGCCGGCCGGCTCCCCCTCGAGCGCGTGGAGGAGGCCCTGCGCGATCCCGCCGTGCGCCTCCTCGCCCTCTCCTCGGTCGAGTTCGGGAGCGGCTTCCGGCACGACCTCGCCGCGCTCGGCCGCCTGTGCCGCGAGCGCGGCGTACTCTTCTGCGTGGACGCGATCCAGAGCCTCGGCTGCCTGCCGATCGACGTCGAGGTCTGCGGCATCGACTTCCTGGCGGCGGACGGCCACAAGTGGCTGCTCTCGGTCGAAGGCTGCGGCGTGTTCTACTGCGCCCGCCGGGTGCTCGAGCGCGTGCGGCCGCGCGTCGTCGGCTGGCGGAGCGTCACCGACAACGAAGACTTCGACCGCTACCACCTCGAGCTCCAGCCCGGCGCCGGCCGCTTCGAGGAGGGCACGCCCAACGTCCCGGGCATCTTCGCCCTGGGCGCCGCCCTCGACCTGATCCTCGAGCTCGGCGTCGGCCCGATCGCGGAGCGCGTGCTCGGCCTCGCGGAGCGGCTCGCGAGCGAGCTCGAGGCCCGCGGCGCGACGCTGCGCTCGCCCCGCGGCCCCGGCGAGACCTCCGGCATCGTCTCGTTCACCTGGCGCGACGAAGACCCGCGCCACACCGCCGCGCGTCTGCGCGCGGCGGGCTTCTTCGTGGTGGCGCGTCGCGGAGGCGTGCGCGCCTCGCCGCACTTCTACAACCGGGAAGACGAGCTCTCGGCCTTCGTCGCCGCGCTGTGACGGCGCGTCGAACGGCGAGGCGAGCGGCTAGCTCCGCGTGCGCTCGAGGAAGCGCTCCGCAGCCGGGCCGAGCCCGCCGTCCTTCACCTTCGCGAGGGCGTCCACGATCGACTCGCAGACGTCGGCCGGAGCGTCGACGCCGCGGATCTGGAGCTCCCGCGGCATCACGCTCCGCACGACCCCCGCGAGCTGGTCCGCGCGGACGCTCGCTGCGTCGAAGCCGGTCTTCTCGAGTGCCATCCGGAGCGTGCCGCGCGCCTCGGGCGGCGAGAACTCGGCGCGGTGTCGCCGACGTGTCACGGGGACGCGGCGACGAGCTCGAGCACGGTCGGCTCGCGCCAGCGGAGCGCGCTCATGATCCGCTGGAGGACCCCGTACTTCTGCTTGAACGCATCCTCGACACGTGCCTTCGTCTCGGCGTCGGCGACCTCCCTTGCCGCGACGGGCGCCTCGACGCTCCCGGCCCGCAGCGCGACCGCGGAGCCGCGGCGGATGTTCGCGAGCCAGCGCGAGTCGTTGGTGCGGACGTAGCCCCGCTCGTCGAGCACCACGATCCAGACGTTCGTGTCGCGCGGCGCCCCGTCCTCGTCGCGCGTCCGGATCTCGACCACGGACTCGCGCGCGAACGGCGCCCAGTCGACGGCCGACGCCGCTCGCAGGGCCGGCGCGGCGAGCACGAGCGAGAGCACCGCGGCGAGCCCGACGCGGCGGCGACGACGGACCCCCCTCATGCGCGACCTCCCCGGCCCCGGAACGGAAAGGGCCGCCGGCGCGAATGCCGGCGGCCCCGAGCCTACCCGCCCGTCCGGCGGCGCGCGCCTACTTGAGCTCGTCGCGGCCGTAGCCGAGGAGCTCGCGCGCCATGATGAGCCGCTGGATCTGCCCCGTGCCCTCATAGATGTCGGTGATGCGGCAGTCGCGCAGCCACTTCTCGAGCAGATGGTCGCGCGAGATGCCCATCGGGCCCAGGATCTCGATGCAGCCCTGGGTGATCGCCCGCACCGCGCTCCCTGCATGCGCCTTCGAGACCGAAGACTCCATGTTGTTGGGCTTGCCCTCGCCCGCGAGCCAGGCCGCCCGCATCACCGTGAGCTTCGAGGCCTCGAACAGCGCCTCGAGCTGCAGGAACTTCGCCGCGGGAGCGCTCGTGCCCGCGAGGCCACCGCCGTACTCCACGAGGACGCCCGCCTTCTCGAGCTCCCCGCGCGTGAAGTCGAGCGCCGCCTCGGCGATGCCGAGGCCGATCGCCGCGACCGCCGGCCGTGTCATGTTGAACGTCTTCATCACGCCGCGGAAGCCGCCCGAGCCCTGCTTCGCGACCTTCTCGTCGCCGCCCAGCAGGTGATCGCGCGGGATCCGGCAGTCCTGGAACACGTAGGCCGCGGTGTCGTCCGCCCGGATCCCGAGCTTCTTCTCCTTGTGGGCGACGACGAAGCCCGGCGTGCCCTTCGGGATCAGGAACGACTTGATCCCGGCGCGGCCGGCGCGCTTGTCCACCGTCGCCCAGACGACGACGCCCGTCGCGCGACAGCCGGTCGTGACGAAGATCTTCTCGCCGTTGATCACCCACTCGTTGGTCTTCTCGTCGAGGACCGCGCTGCACTGCACCTTCGACGGATCGGAGCCGCAGCCGGGCTCGGTGATGGCCATGGCCAGCGTCTCGCCGCCCCAGCGCTGCTTCTGCTCCGGCGTGCCCGAGGCCTGGAGCGCCGCGTTGCCGAGGCCTCCCTTCTGCCGCCGCAGGCGCACGGAGTAGTCGCCCCAGGTCTGGCCCATCGAGATCAGCATGCCGAGCACCGGGATCGAGCTGTCCTCGGCCGTGCGCCCGATGTTCATGCGCGCCAGCGCCGGCTGCAGGTCGGTCGCCTCGGGCAGCTCGTCGGGCGGGAACTCGTGCTCGTTCTCGTCGTAGTAGCGGGCGTACTTGCGCGCGACGAGCGCCTCCTCACGCGTCGCCTGGAGGAGCTTCTCGTCGTTCGGTCCGAGTCGGAAGTCGATCATGGTCGTCTCCTGGATTCGTGGGGGGCGCGCTGCTAGAGCGCGACGGTGCCTTCGAGCACGCCGAGCGTGCGCGCGTTGCGGAACCACATCTCCACGGGATGCTCGCGGATGAAGCCGTGGCCGCCGAGCACCTGGATGCCGTTGTCGGCGATCCAGAGGCTCTTCTCGGCGGCGTAGCTTCGCGCGAGGTGCGCGCTGCGCGTCGCATCGAGGCCGCGCTCGAGCTCGCTCGCCGCCTTCCAGGCGAGCCAGCGCGAGGCCTCGACCTCCATGTGCATCTCGGCGAGGCAGAATGCGATCGCCTGCTTGCGGGCGATCGCCTCGTCGAAGGCCTCGCGCTCCTTCGCGTAGGGCACGCAGTACTCGAGCACCGCGCGCGAGAGGCCGACCATCACGCTCGCGAGGGCCGCGCGCGAGCCGTCGAGCAGGCGCCGCACGTTGCAGCCCGCCGCGCCGCCGAGCCGCGCCGAGGCCGGCACCTCCACGCGCGCGAGCTCGAGGGTGCTCGTCTCGAGCGCGCGCAGGCCGAGGTTCTTCTCGCCGGCCGTGATTGTGAGCCCCTCGGCGTCGCGCGGCACGACGAACGCGTCGGGCGCGCCGTCGCGGCTCGCGATCACCAGGAAGTGGCTCGCCCGGCCGCCCATCGGCACGAAGCTCTTCACGCCCGAGAGCACGAACCGGTCGCCCTTCGACTCCGCCTGGGTGCGGAGCTGGCCCGCGTCGAACAGCGGGGACGGCTCGATCACCGCGAGCGACGCCGCGTGGTACTTCGGCCCGCAGAACAGCGGGAGCAGCTCCTGCTTCTGCGCCTCGCTGCCCTGGTCGACGATCGAGTTCGCGAAGAGCGACGGCACGACGGCCGCGATCGCGAGCGTCGCGTCGCCGTGGGCGAGCTCCTCGAGGACCAGCGCGTTCGTGATCGGCGAGCGCGCCTCGCCGCCGCCGCCGACGCTCTCCGGGAGCTGGGTGCTCGTGAGGCCGAGCTCCCAGGCCTGGTCCAGGAAGGCGTCGGAGATCTTCGACGCCTCGTCGCATTCCCGAGCGATGGGCCGCAGCTGCTGCGCGGCGAAGTCACGCATCGCCTCGCGCACGACCTCCTGCTCTTCGGTCAGTCCGAACGAGATCACGGGGTGTCTCCTTTGCGTCGGGTTCGGGTGGGGGACTCTTTCGTCGTCGCGGAGGCGGCCTCGGGCCCGCTCGTCCGCGCGATCTGGTGGAAGTAGTGATCCATGGCGGCGTCTCCGCCGTCCTTCGTGATGAGCCCGCGCTTCACGAGGTCGCGCGCGTTGCCGAGGCCGAGGGCGACCGCGCACCAGACCTGGGCGTCGGCGGTGTAGCGGACGTCGGCGCGCTCGACGAAGCCCGTGCGCACGGTGCAGTGGCCGTCCTGGATGCGCACCGCCCACACGCCGCCGCCCTCGCCCGTGAGCCGGATCTCGAACGTCACCTCCGCGCCGGCGGCACGATCCTCGCGCAGCAGGAACGGCAGCGCCTCGAGGATGGAGCGGGCCGAGGTGGCGGTGAACTGCGAGGGGCGCACGTTCAGCGCCGTGAAGCCGTGGCGCGTGAACCAGCGCGCGATCGCCGCGACGATCGGCTCGAGGTCGCGTCCTCGATCGGTGACGGCGTAGCCCTCGGGCGCGGGCTCCACGAAGCCGTTCGCCTGGAGCTCGCGCAGCCGGCTCGAGAGCACGCGCGGCGCGATGCCGGTCCGGTTGCGCAGCTCCTGGAATCCCTTCGGCCCGAGGAGCAGGTGGCCCACGAGGACGAGGCTCCAGCGGTCCCCGATCGCATCGAGGGCGCGGGCCACGGGGTCGTAGATCCGCTCGGGCCGCGGAAAGCCTCGGCCCGCCGCCTTGCGGGGGCGCGCCGGGGCGCGGCGCCCGGAGGAGGAGGATTTCGCCGCCATCGTAGGAGCTATCTAACAGATACTCACCGAGGCATCAAGTGGGCATCCAAGCGGGTAGCCACCCGCCACCGCGCGCCGTTTCGCGCCGGGCCCGCGGGCGCGAGGCGCCGCTCGACCGCGACGGAGGGCCCGTGATAGAACCGACGCGCGCCCGATCGGCGCTGCGATCCAAGGAGCGTCCGGGAACCATGCCCCTCGTCGAGCTCTCGAAGCCCTCCGCCCACGTGCGGCTCGTGACCCTGAATCGTCCCGAGCGCATGAACGCCCTCTCCTTCGACACCGTGCTCCCCCTGCGCGAGGCGCTCTCCGAGGTCGCCGCCGACCACGACGCGCGCGTGGCGATCGTGACCGGTGCCGGCCGCGGCTTCTGCAGCGGCCTCGACCTCGAGGACGCAGGCGTCCCTCCCGGCATCGCGGGCCTCCCGCTCTCGCGCATCGCGACGCGCGCGATGGAGATCTTCGCCGACCTCGTGCCCGCGATGCGCGAGATGAACCCCGTCGTGATCGCGGCGGTGAACGGGCCCGCCTACGGCGGCGGGCTCTGCCTCGCGGCCGGCGCCGACCTCCGGCTCGCCGGCGAGTCGGCGCGTTTCTGCGGCGCGGGCATCCGCAACGGGCTCACGGGCACGGAGCTCGGCGTGAGCTGGATCCTCCCGCGCCTCGTCGGCGCGGCCCACGCCTTCGATCTCCTGCTCACCGGGCGCG
This sequence comes from Myxococcota bacterium, assembly GCA_035542715.1. Lineage (GTDB taxonomy): Bacteria > Myxococcota_A > UBA9160 > UBA9160 > UBA9160 > DATKKW01. The sequence goes on along the minus strand of DATKKW010000050.1, from coordinate 4,782 downwards.
AGCTCGATGCCCGCGACGCCGAGCGCATCGGCCTCGTCTCGCGCGTCGTGCCGGACGGCGAGCTCCTCGACACGGCGCTCGCGGTCGCGGAGCAGATCTGCGGCTTCAGCGCCCACGGCGTCGCGATGACGAAGCGCGTCCTCTGGTCGAACCTCGAGGTCGGGAGCCTGCGCGCGGCGATGGATCTCGAGAGCCGGAACCAGCTCCTCGTGCGCCTGACGACCCAGAACCTCGACGAGGCGATCCGCGCGCGCAAGGAGGGGCGGAAGCCTCGCTACGTGGATTGACCCGGCCGCGGCGGCGGCGCCCTCGTCAGGCCTGGGCGCTCCGCCACTCCGCCACGATCCGCTCCACGGGCTGGTTCGGGAACACCGCGCCGCAGCGATCGGCGTAGCCCGCGCGGCGCAGCGTCTCGCGTACGCTGCCCCGCGCCTCCGCCAGGCGCAGCACGATCCCGCGCTCGCGCAGCGAATCGTGCAGCTCTTCGAGCAGCTCGACACCGGCGAGGTCGACCATCGGCACGGTGCCGAGGAAGAAGATCGCGAGCCGGACGGCCTCGCTGCGGGCGTTCAAGAGCTCGAAGAAGCGGTCGCGGACGTGGTCGGCGTTGAAGTAGAGGAGCGCGGACTCGGCGCGAAACACGAACACGTCGCCCAGCCGCACGTTCTCCGGATGGCGGAGGACGTCGGCCCAGTACTCGGTCCCCGGGACGCGCCCGAGCTCCGTCGTCGCCGGCGAGGCGGCGCGACGCAGCAGCAGCAGGAGCGAGATCACGGCCCCGATCAGGACGCCGCGCAGGAGCCCCGAGCCGAGCACGCCGAGCAGCGCCGCGAACGCGATCGCCGCCTCCGAGCGGCTGAAGCGGAAGAGCCGCCGCCAGGCCGAGACCTTCACGAGCCCGGTGACCGCGACGAGCACGATCGCCGCGAGCACGGGCTTCGGCAGATCGCGCAGCAGGCCCGAGAGGAAGAGCGCCACGAGCAGCACGATCCCCGAGGCGAGCAGGCCCGAGAGGGGCGTGCGCGCGCCGCCGCTCTCGTTCACGAGCGATTGCGACATCCCCCCGCTCACGGGGAATCCCTGTCCCAGGGCGGCGCCGAGGTTCGCGGCGGCGAGCGCGAGGAACTCCTGGCTGCTGTCGAGGCGGTAGCGGTACTTGCGCGCGAAGGTCCGGCCGATCGCGGCCGTCTCCACCGCGCCGAGCAGGAAGCACGCCATCGCGAGGGGCAGGAGATCGTTGAGATCGTCGACGTGGAGCGCGGGCAGTCGGAGGGGCGGGAGACCCTGCGGCACGGCCCCGAGCAGCGCGACACCGCGAGCGGACAGATCGAAGAACGCCGCCGCCGCGATTCCGGCCACGAGCACGAGGAGGGACACGGGCCGATTCGGGAGCCAGCGCTTCCCGGCGAGGAGCGCCGCCAGCGCCGCGAGGCCGACGGCGACGGACGCCGGGTTCGCGCTCGCGACGTGTCGCAGGAAGTGCGCGGAGCGCTCCCAGAAATCGCCGTGGGAGCCCTCGATGCCGCAGAGCTTCGGGAGCTGCGTGATCGCGAGCACGAGCGCGACGCCGGTCTTGAAGCCGATCATCACCGTCTCGGAGATGAAGTCCACGAGCACGCCGGCGCGGACCCAATAGGCCACGAGCCCGAGCGCCGCGACGATCGCCGCCGTGCCCGCCGCGAGCACGGCGAAGCGGCCCGCATCACCTCCCGCGATCGCCCCGAGCGAAGTTCCGATCAGGAGCGAGATCGCCGACGTGACCGTGACGACGGTCTGCTGCGAGCTGCAGAAGAGCCAGAAGACGGCGCCGGAGAAGAGGCAGGCATAGAGGCCGGCTTCGGGAGGGAGCCCGGCGAGGGACGCGTCGCCGATGCCGGCGGGCACGAGGTAGGCCGCGAGCGTGATGCCCGCGACGAGGTCGCCTCGCAGCCACGCGGGGTCGTAGGCGCGGAGCGTCCGGAGGCCCGGCGCGATGCGGAGGAGGCGTCCCGGAGCGGCGTCGTCTTGTCCGATGTCCCGCACCCCGTGCCTCTCAGCGCTGCGAGCGATCGCTCGCCTCACGCGCGTGGTGACACTCTAGCTGCGGCTGCGACGAGGGTGAGCCAAGACGAAGAGTGGCGGCGGCCAGGCGAGCGCCCGCCGGCGCCCCTCTAGGATCGTCGCCGTGCCGCGCCAAGCCGGGCGGCTTCGCTCCTTCGCCGTGGCCGCCTTCGGCTCATGCTCGCGCCGCGAGGGTGCGCTTCGCGCGGCGGGCCTCGGGCTCGGAGAGCTCTTCCGCTCGCGGCTGCGGCGCTGTGACTTCGCCGCTACCGACGAGACTCGGCGCTCACCGACCGACGCCTCGCCACGGCAAGCCCGAGGGTTGCGAGGCCGAGAAGCGAAAGCGTGCCGGGCTCGGGCACCACCGCCGGAATCAGCTGGCCGCGAATCTCGCCGCCCGGGAACACGGCATCGTGGATGTTGAAGTAGGTGTTCCCCGCCAGCAGGTCGGTGATGTCGGCGACGGGGAACGCCAGGGGACCGCCCACGATCGAGCCCGAGGTCGAGGCCGGCGTGAAGGGCGTGATGCTCACGATCACCGGCCCCGGAACCCCGGGAGCGCCGATGTGGATGTGCCAGGCCGTCGCCGGCGCCGCCAGGCCCGCGAAGAAGACGCTCACGCTGATCGTGTCGGCGACCGAGTCGAAGGGGGCGATCCCGCCCCCTGCCGCCCCGCTCGCGTTGACCGGCGTCTCTTGGGAACCGGTCATGGCGATCGTGAACAGGATGGTCGCGGCGGATGCCATCGGCGATGCCGCGGGCAATGGCGGTCGAGGCGGTGCGGGAGATCCGCGAGTCGCGCTTGTGTCCGTGGGCCCGTGGGCCGAGCGCTTCCCGGGTCACGATCGCCTGCGAAGGCTCGGATCGTTCGAAAGCCAGCGCGCCAGAGCCCACAGCCCGATTCCCGCGGGCACGAAGAAGCCCACCTCCACGGACAGCCCTCTCGACCACGGCAGACCCTGCACGACCACGCAGAGGACCGGGTCGAGCACGGCCATCACGAGAAAGAAGGCGGCCACGCCCCGCGCGAGCCCAGCCGCGAACCGCCACGGCGTCACGCGTGCCATGCGCGCCGGCAGCTCCTCACCCAGGCGAATGAGGCCCCAGGTGACGGCGGTGAGGGCGACCCAGGCCACCGCCTCCTGCTCCTTGTGGTACTGGAGCATCAGTCCACCCTTCCACCACGCGATGAAGACGAGCAGGCTCACGGTTCCCACCGCGAAGGCGGTCCGTGCGGCGGCGGCCGCTCGTGGCACGAACTCGCGCACCACCGCGGCAGCCAGCAGCGGAATGAAGACGATGCCGGCCGCATAGGACTGCGAGTAGGTGACCCACGAATCCGGGCGGCTGTCCCAGCGTGCGTCGATCCATGCCGGGAACCAGAACCGCAGCTTGTGCGTGAGCAGGGAGCACACGACCAGGTCGATGAAGCCCACGGCCAGGAAGGCGGCGAGCATGCGCGCGACGGCGCGGGTGAATCCGTCGTCTACCGGCGTCGATGGCCTCGGGCGGACCCGTGGGTCTTTCGCGACCGTCGAGCGCGTCGCGTCCAGGTGCTCGAAGTGGCGCAGCGCGCGTTGGGTCACGAGGGTCCGCGGCAGCACGCGGACCAGCGCCGCCAGCGCAGCGTTGCGCAGACCGTGGATCGCTGACGGCCTTCGGCCCAAGGCCGCCAGGGCGGTGGCCACGATCTCGTCGGGCCGCGCCACTCCCCCGGGCGGACTCGTGACGGGGTCGCCCGATCGCGCCTGAAACCCCGTCGGCACGTGCCCCGGCGAGAGCCCGAGCACCTCCACGCCGTGGGGGGCCAGCTCTGCCCAGAGAGCCTCGGCCAGGAACAAGTCGAACGCCTTGGTCGCGGCGTACACCGCGAGGTGAGGGGTCGGCTGATAGGCTGCGGTGGAAGCGACGAAGACGATGCCGCCCCGGCGCCTCGCGATCATGTCCGACGCAAACTCCCGCGCCAGGGACACCACAGCGCGGCAGTTGAGGTCGACCATGCCCGCCAGCTCGGCCGGGTTCTGGTCGGTGAAGGGACCGTAGGCCGCGTAGCCGGCGTTGTTGACCAGCAATCCGACCGACAGGCCGGCCGTCTCGGCGCCGGCACGCACGGCCTGGGCGGCATCGGGCTGGGCGAGGTCGACTGCCACGACCGCCGCGCGGATCCGGTGCTCGGCCTCGAGCGCGCGACCCAGGGCCTCGAGTCGCTCGCGGCCCCGAGCGACGAGAACCAGATCCATGCCGCGCGCGGCCAAGGCCTGCGCGAACGCCTCGCCGATGCCCGAGGACGCGCCCGTGACGAGCGCAGCGCCTCCGAAGCGCTCGCTCCAGGCGCTCACCTCACCGTCTTCGCGCTTCGCGTTTCCTTCTCGAATGCGCATGGCGATGCTCCTCCGATCTTCCTTCGCAGCCGTCGCCAGCGCGTCGGCTCGAGCCGGGACTTCGGCTGGAGATCCTGGCGCGGCGCAGAAAGCTCCGGTCGGCTTCGTGCGGAGGAAGCGACGGACATGCCCGACGCAGCCTCCGCAAACGGAGCTCTCGGGTTCGGCGGCACCATGGCTGTCATTAGGGATGTCATGCGAGGACAAGTCAAGCCGACGCTCCCGGAGGAGCGTCGACACGACCGATGCCACGTATCAGACGCCGTGCAGCGTCCCGGCGTGCGAAGAAATCCGGGCGGTGATGCTCCGTCTCGCCCCGCCGCGCGCGGGACGTCTCGAGCGGCGCGGAGTCCTTGGATCG
>DATKKW010000049.1:0-44509 GCA_035542715.1 Myxococcota bacterium | reverse complement strand
TCACGTTCTCGAACACGGCGCCGTTGGAGGCGCCGACGAGCCGGCCGTCGATCAGGTTGCGGGTCTCGGGACGAAGGGGGGCGAGCGCCATCAGGACTTCCTCACTTCCTTGGGGGCTTCGGGCGTGACCTCGATCTCGCGAAGCTGCGTGCCCGGCGCTGCCGTCACGGCAGCTACGACGGCGCGCGCGACGCTCTCGGGCGGCAGCAGCGCGTAGTGCCGCTGCAGCCCGAAGCGCGTCCACGAGGCGAGCATGCGGCCGATCCGGGGACCGACCCAGCCCTGTCCGAACTCGCTCGCGGTCGGGCCCGGGCGGACGACGGCCACGCGCACGCCCGTCCCCTCGAGCTCCATGCGGAGCGCACGTGCCGCGGCCTCGAGGCCGCTCTTCGTCGCCGAGTAGCCGACCTGGTAGGGGCGCGGCCCCACCGCGCTCTCGGAGGAGACGAAGACGACGTCGCCGCGGCCGCGCTCGATCATCGACGGCACCGCGCGCCGCGCGAGGACGATCGGGTGGAGCAGGTTCGTGCGGAGCTCGCGCTCGAGATCCTCGACCGCGACCTCCTGCAGGAGCCCCGGCGCCGCGACCGCCGCGTTCGCCACGGCGGCGTCGATCGCACCGAGCTGCGACTCCGCGGCCTGGAAGAACGCCTCGACCTCGCTCGGCACCGACACGTCGCAGCGGAACGCCATCGCCTTTCCGCCCGCGGCCTCCACGCGGCCCGCGACCTCCTCGAGCCGCGCGAGCCGTCGCGCGCCGAGGGCGACACGCCAGCCGAGCGCTCCGAACGCCTCCGCGATCGCGCTCCCGATGCCCGAGGACGCGCCCGTCACGAGGACCGTCCTGGGATCGCCCGGGGGTGTGGCCGACTCCGCCATCGCCTTCCCTCAGAACTTGATGGGGAGCGCAGCGAAGCCGCGCACGTTGACCGAGTGGATCCGGACCACGCCCTCGGGCTCGACGTCGTACTCCGGGAAGCGGCGCCAGACCTCCTCGAGGGCCACGCGGGCCTCCAGCCGCGCGAGCGCAGCTCCGAGGCAGAAGTGCGTGCCGTAGCCGAACGAGAGCGAGGCGCGCGTGTTCCGGAGCACGTCGTAGCGATCGGCCTGCTCGAACACGCGCTCGTCGCGGTTCGCCGAGCCGATCAACAGCACGACCTTGTCGCCCTCGCGCAGGCGCACGCCGTGGAGCTCGACGTCTCGCACGACGATCCGCGCCAGGGCCTGGCTCGAGTTGTCGTAGCGGAGGGTCTCCTCGACCCAGCGCGGGATCAGCGCCGGATCCGCGCGCAGGCGGTCGCGCTGGTCGGGGTTCCGCCAGAGCCAGTAGAGCGCGTTCGCGAGGAGCTTCGTCGTGGTCTCGTTTCCGGCCACGATCATCAGGAAGAGGAAGCCCAGGATCTCGCGCTCCGAGAGCCGGTCGCCGTCGATCTCCGCCTCGAGGAGCGCGCCCGTCAGATCGTCGCGCGGCCGGGCGCTGCGCTCGGCCACGTGGGCCTGGAAGTACTGGAGCATCCGCAGCGCCGCCCCGGCGGCGGCCGGCGGAAGGCCCACGACGCCGTCGTCGCGGTGCACGACGGTGTCGGCCCAGCCGCGCAGCACGTCGCGATCGGCCACGGGTACGCCGAGGAGCTCGCTGATCACGTCCATCGGGAGCCGCCCCGAGAAGTCCGCGATGAAGTCGCAGCCGCCGCGCTCGACGCAGGCGTCGAGGTAGCCCGTGGTGAGCCTGCGGATGCGGGGCTCGAGGTCCGCCACGCGCCGCGGCGTGAAGCCTCGCGAGACCAGCGCCCGCATGCGCGTGTGGCGCGGCGGGTCCATGGCCAGGAACGACATGGTCGCGTCGGCGCCCGGATGGAACGCATCGGCGTCGAGCGAGACGCCGTTGCGGTTGGAGAAGGTCTCCACGTCCTTCAAGGCCGCGAGCACGTCGGCGTGGCGGGAGAGCGCGAAGAAGCCGCGGGCATCGCTTCGATACACGGGCGCCTCGTCGCGCAGCCGCCGGTAGAGCGGGTACGGGTCTTCGTGGACCTCGTAGGCGCAGGGGTCGTACTCGATCGTGCCGGCCATGCGCTCCCCCGCGCTCCTCTATACCACCATTTACATTTCACTCGCAATGGAAATGCGGTAGGCTCGCGGCATGGCGCTGCGCGCAGGCTTCATCGGCCTCGGGAACATCGGCAAGCCGATGGCCCGGCGCCTCGTCTCAGCCGGCCTCGAGACGACGGTGCTCGACCTCGCCGAGGCGCCCGTGCGCGAGCTCGTGGCGGCGGGCGCCAAGGCGGCGGCGACGCCGCGCGCGGCCGCCGCGGCGAGCGACTACCTCGGCATCTGCGTGCGCGACGACGCCGATCTCGCGAGCCTCATGGCGGGCGCGGATGGCGTCCTCGCCGGAGCGGCGCCCGGCACGGTCGTCGCCGTCCACAGCACGGTGCTGCCGCGGACGGTGGAGCGCTTCGCGGCGCAGGCGGCGCCCCGCGACGTGGCCGTGCTCGACGCGTGCATCACGGGCGGCGCGCCCGGTGCAGCCCAGGGCACGCTCACGGTGATGATCGGAGGAGACGCCGCGGCGATCGACCGGATCCGCCCCGCCCTCGCGGCCTTCGCCCGGACCGTCGTCCACGCCGGGCCGCTCGGCGCGGGCGCGAAGCTCAAGCTCTGCAACAACCTGATGACGTACCTCGCCTGGACGGCCGCGCAGGAGGCGACCGCCCTCGCGAAGGCCGCGGGCCTCTCGGACGAAGTGTTCGAGGAGGTCACGCGCTCGAACGGCAACCTGACGGAGCCCATGCGGGCCTTCCTCGCGCTCCACCGGGCGCCCGAGGCCACCCGCCGGAGCCCAGGGTTCCAGGCGCTGCTCCGCAGCTTCGTCGACCTCGCGGAGAAGGACCTCGCGGCGACCCTGGCGCTGGCGCGGGAGCATCACGTCGCGCTGCCCGGCGCGGCCGTCGTCTCCCAGATCATGGCCCGGGTCTACGGGCTCGACGACGAAGGACGGAGGTGACATGGCGGATCCGGAGCGCCGCGCGCGGGGCCTCGAGACGTTCCAGAAGGTGATGGGCTTCGAGCCGCCGTCGCTCCCCGGTGACGCCTTCCTCGACGTGACGCTCGACCATCTGTTCGCCGATCTCTGGTCGCGGCCGGGCCTCTCGATCCGCGATCGGCGGCTCGTCACGCTCACGATCCTCGCGTGCTTCGGGCACGAGGCGACCTTGAAGCTCCACCTCGGCGCCGCGATCCGCAGCGGGGAGCTCGGCGACGTCGAGATCGACGAGCTGGTGCTCCACCTCGCGCACTACGGCGGCTGGCCCGTGGCTGCCGTGGCGAGCCAGGTCGTGCGCCAGATCCGCGCCGAGCGCGACGCCGCGAAGGCGAAGTAGGTGGCGCAGCCCGTGCGCGCGCGGCCGGGGCCTCGCCCGCACGGGCGCCGCTCGCACGCCGAGCGCACCGCGGAGACCCGTGCGCGGATCCTCGCGGCCACCTTCGAGTGCATCGCCGAGCTCGGCTTCCAGCGCACGACCGCGCAGGAGATCACGCGACGCGCGGGCGTCACCTGGGGCGCAGTGCAGCATCACTTCGGCGACAAGGACGGCATCCTCCTCGCCGTGCTCGACGACTCGTTCCGCAGCTTCGCCGCGCGCCTCGAGGACGTGCCCCTCGAAGGCACGAGCCTCGCGGAGCGCGCATCCCTCTTCCTCGACCGGGCGTGGCAGCACTTCTCGAGCCGCGAGTACGCGTCGACCTTCGAGATCCTGCTCGACCACGTCCGGCGTCCCGACCTCTCGCCCGCGCGCGAGCGCTCGTGGCAGGCGCGCATGTTCCAGGCATGGGACCGGGTCTGGCGTCGGGTGTTCCACGACGCGCCCATCTCCCGCGCGCGCCGTCGCCTCCTCCAGCACTACACGGTGTCGGTGCTGTCGGGGCTCGCGGCCGTCCTCCTGCTCGAGGGCCCGGACGCCCGCGCACGCGACGGCGAGCTGGCGCTCCTCGAGGCGACCCTCGTGCGAGAGCTCTCCGGACGCGGCTAGGCGCTCCCCCGCGCCCGCCGGACGGGCACCAAGCGGCCTCAAGAACCCGCGCTCCCTGGCCGATGCGCCGGATTGGCCGCCCGGCCCCTACCCGGCCGTGCGCGCGTCAATCGGAGTGTACGTGGCCATCCTCCAAGCCTTTCACTCGGCGGCGACCCTCGCGCTCGTGATCGGATCGCTGGTCGTAGGCATCAAGCTCCTGGGCCTCGCCCGGCGGACCGGGCAAAGGCCCGAGCTCCTCCTCGGCGGTGCCATCCTCTGCACGGGCGGGATCGGCTATGGCTTCTTGATCGCCGCGTTCACCGCCGCGGGAGGAGCCGGGGCGACGGTCGCGCCCGACCAGGTGCCCTACTCCGCGGTCGTGCTCGCGGCGATCGGGCGGGTCGTTCACAACTTCGGCGTGTCGCTCTACCTGGTCTTCGTGGTCAGCGTCTTCCGGCCGCGCGCGAGGTGGGCGTGGGGCCTCGCCGGCGTGGCGGGCGGCCTGCTGTGGCTGGGCTTCGCGGTGGGAGTGGCCCAGGGCGGCCTGCGGTTCGAGGGAGTCGGCAGCGTCGCCTGGTTCTCGGAGCAGCTCGTGATCTGGCTCTATCCCGTCTGGAACGGCTTCGAGTCGTTCCGCTACTGGGCGCTCATGCGGCGGCGCGCCGCCTTCGGGCTCGCGGATCCGCTCGTCACGAACCGGTTCCTCCTCTGGGGCACGGGCTCGATCTCGGCGGCCCTCGCGATCTGGACCGCGAGCCTTCCCTTCGCCTTCATGGCCGACACCGCGACTCTCGCTGCGATCACGCCGCCGATCCGCGTCCTCACGGCGGCGTTCGGCCTGGTGGCCGTCAGCTGCTCGTTCCTCGCCTTCCTGCCGCCGACCTGGTACCGGCGTCGGGTGCTCGAGACCGCGTCCGCCGTCGGACGCGCGGCGACGACCTGATGGCGGACTCGGCCGCCTTCCTCTGCGCGTTCTCGGCCCTCGAGAAGCTCGCGTCGCTCAGCAGCGCCGAAGCGCGCTTCACGCTGCGCCTCGCGCTGCAGCAGGCCGGCTTCGAGGCGCCGTCGGTCTCTGCGCGCGAGATGGCGGTGGTGGTCGAGCGCGTGCTCCCGGGGGAGCTTCGCTCCAAGAAGGTCGCGCAGCCCGAGCAGGTCTGTCGCGGCGTGAGCGATGCGCTCGCGCAGCTCCGCGACGACGCCCCGGCGACCGCGTTGCCCGACGCCGTGTTCGGCCGGCTGGGGGGCGCGTAGCGGCGTTCACGGCCGGACGCGGGACGCTGCCTCTCCGATCCGCGAAGTCCCTCGTTCGCTGCTCGTCGAAGATCTCCTGCCTCACTCCTCCAGGCGCCGCCGACCCGTCCCCGCGTCGTGACCTCCGAGACGACGCTCGAGCTCCGAGACGATCTCGCGCCGTTGCTCGGCGATGCTGCGCCGCCGAGGGCTGGGACACGGGCCGTCCGTGACGCGCGCATCCCGCGCCGCGCGCGGGAGCACGTGGAAGCGGAAGCCGCGCTCCCAGCGAAGCGTCACCCGGCGAAGCGCGAGGCCCCGTGGGGAGCTCCACTCGCCGCGAGGGCGCGGATCCGACACGGAGCCGATGCGCGCGCGCAAGCCGAGGTGATCCTCACACTCTTCCGGCCGCTTCTCGCGGAACACGAGCGTCCGACACTCGTAGTCGACGAGCCAGCGATGGGCGTCCGAGGGCCACACGTGCTCGACCCAGGAGCGGCGGCACACGATCTCGCCGCGCGCCGCGACGCGGATCAGCTCCCGGCACGCCGCCGCCGGATCTTCGCTTCGCTCCAATGCGTGGATGCATCGCACGCGCTCGAAGGCCCGATCGGCGAAGGGAAGCCGCTCCAGCGCACACACGACCTGTGGTCTTCTGCCGCGTCGTGTCCGGAGCGGAGTGTGAGCGGCGTCACCTCCTGCGCGGATCTCCGCACGCACCTCGAGGACCGCCGCGCGGTACGTGAGCGTGAAGCGAGCGCGCCCCGGCGAGGACATGCGATCACCCTACCTGATGCCGCGCTCCACTCCGAACGATCGCCGCGCGCGAGGCGCCGATCCTGGTTGACAGGGCGCATCGCGCTGGGGTACGAGACGATTGAGTTCCATCGTGCCGCCCCACGGAGCAAGCTGCTGGGCGCGGAGCCGACGATGCTCTCCTTCGCCTCTCGCCTCGTCGACCGAACCCGCGCCACGCTCCGGAGCCCGCGACCGGAGACGGACCTCGCGCTCCTCTCCGCCGCCGCGGTCGAGGGCGGCGTCCGCTTCGCGATGCTCCGGCTCGAGGACGTCACGGGATTGACTCTGCTCCTCGCGATCCGGAGCGGCGGCGGTGCCGCGAGCCTCCAGCAGATCCGCGCGGTGATCGAGATCCTGCGACGCGCCACCCCCGTCGTGTCCCAGGGCGCCGGTCGCGCGACGCTCCTGTCGGTCCTGATCGGCGGAAGAACGGTCCGCGTGGGCACCCAGACCACGTTCGGCCTCGCGCGGAACGCCCTCCGCCTCGTGCTCGGCTGAAGGAGACGTGACGGACGCTGCACAGCGAGGCGGAGATCCATCGTGAAGGCGCCGCAACGGATGAGCTTCCGCGAGATCCGGCTCGGTCCGGGCTTCGACCGCGAGGTCGAGCAGTTCCTGCGCTACGTCGACCGCCGTCTCGTCCCGTTCATGAAGCAGGCCGTCGACCAGCTTCCCGAGCCGAAGCTGCTGCGCGAGGCCGTCTCGACCCAGATCCGCACCGGCGGCAAGCGCCTGCGCGCCGCCCTGTGCGCCGTCTCCTGCGAGATGTTCTGCGGCGATCCGATCCGCGCCCTCGCCTACGCGGCGGCGATCGAGCACCTCCAGAACTTCACGCTGATCCACGACGACATCGCCGACGGCGACGCGGAGCGCCGCTCCCATCCCACGATCTGGAAGCTCTACGGCGTGCCCCACGCGATCACGATCGGCGACGTGTTCGTGGCCCTCGGCTGCACGACGATCCTGCGATCGATCTACCCGGACAGCGTGAAGGTGCGGCTCGTCCGCGCGATCGCCGAGTACGGGCTCGAGATCGCGGCCGGCCAGGTGATGGACGTCGAGTTCCGGACCGCGGAGCACGTGAGCACGGCGGACTATCTCACCTGCACGCGGCGCAAGACCGGGGCGTTCCTGGCGATGGCGGTCGTCGGGGGCGGGATCGTCGGCGGCGCCGACGACGCCCAGCTCGAGAGCCTCGCGCACTACGCAGGTCTCGCGGGGATCGCCTTCCAGATCAAGGACGATCTCCTCGATCTCTCCGGGGCGAAGGGGCGCGAGGTCGGCGAGGACATCCGGGAAGGGAAGATCACGGCCGTCGCGATCCACGCGCTGAACCGCGCGAGCCCCGCGCAGCGCGAGCGCCTGCTCGGGATCCTGCGGAAGCGCCGAAGGGCCACGACCTCGCAGGACGTGGCCTGGGTGATCGATCTCTACACCAAGACCGAGGCGGTCCGCGCGGCGGACGTGATGGCGAACCGGATGATCCAGTCGGCGAGCCAGCACCTCCTGGCGCTGCCCGAGAACGACGCGCGCGCGCGCTTCCTCCAGATCTCCCGCTATCTCGCCCAGAGGATGAGGTGATCGCCGCGCTCGCCACCGCCGACCCTCCGGACGCGCGCGCGCGCACCGAGGTCTTCTTCCGCTCCTTCTGCGCCACCGCCCGGGAAGGCACGCCCCTCCTGCGTCGCATCGCCGCGGCGTACGGTGAGCTCGGCGAGCGCGTGGTCGCCGACGACGACGTGCGCCTCTTCGTCACGTTCCTCTATCAGTGCGCGCGGCACTTCCGCCCGCGCATCGTGGTGCAGACGGGGACCGCTGCCGGAACGTCGAGCGTCGCGCTCGGGCTCGCGCTCCGCGACAACGGGAGCGGCACGCTGCTCACGATCGACCCCGAGCCGCCCGAGTACTTCGGCGTGCCGGAGCCCGTCGCGATCGCGCGGGAGGCCGTGTCGCGCGCCGGCCTCGATCGCGTGGTCCGCTTCGTGCGCGGATACTCGACCATCCCGCTCGACGCCGGCCGCATGACGCTCCCGCGCGCCGCCCGCTGGCGTCTCGCATCGCTCCGCGGCCAGCCCGGCGTCGACATGCTCGTGGTCGACGGCGACCACACCTTCCTCGGCTGCTACCTCGACCTGCACTACGGACACGCGTGTCTCGCGCCGGACGGGCCGCGCGTGATCGTCTGCCACGACTACTGCGGCATCCCCGAGGTGAAGCAGGCGATAAAGCGCTGGGAGCGCACGGTGCGCCCCCGTGACATGCGCCTTGTTCCATCCCCTTGCGGGATCAGGTTCCTCCAAGTCTAGGGGAACGGAGGCTCCACGATGGCCACGGAGAAGGAAACCCTCGAGCTCTCGGACGTGATGCTCCACCTGAAGGAGGCGTTCGAGGACAAGGATCCCGACGCGCTGCGAAAGCTCTTCCGGCAGAACGCCAAGATCAACATCGACGCCCGCTTCTACACCGTCGCGGAGTTCGTGGCGAACGCGCGCGCGATCTTCGAGGCGGTGGACCAGATCTATCTCGACATCGTGGGCCTCGAGCGCGTGCAGCCGGACCCGCGCGCGCCGTTCGTGAGCTTCGGCGTCGACGTCGCGTGGGTCGACAAGCAGACGTGGCAGGAGAACTCGCGCAACCTCGTGTTCGGTCTCGACCTGCTCCGCGACGAGAAGACCAACGAGCTCGGGATCCACGGCATGACCGTGGGCGACCGGCCCGTCCAGCCCGGTACCACCGGCGCCGTGCCCGAGTTCCCGAAGGACGTGCGCGAGCCGACCGATCGCGGCTTCGATCCGTTCTCCGTCTGGTACTGACGCGGAGCCGACGGTGGCGCGCCCCGAGATCCGGCTGGCGGAGCCCGACGACGGTCCCGCGGGCGGCCGTGGCCCCGCGACACCCGGCCGTGACGATCTCCTCCATCTGCTCTGGGTCTACGAGTCGATCATCGCCGTGCGCCCGCTCGATCGTGGGAACCAGGGGTTCCTGCGGGCGCTGATCCGCAGCGCCCGCCTGCTCGGCGACGAGCTGGAGCGCGTCGAGCCACAGGATGCCGCCGACGCCGCTCGGACTGCCGCCCTCGCCTCGTGCCTCCGCCGGCAGGGGCCCGCGAACGGCGCCGCCGTCGCACGCGATGCTCTCGCCCGCATCCGCCTGCTGCACCGCGACGCCGGCGAGCGGCTGGTGCCCGAGGCCCTCTATCTCGATCGGCTCCTCGCACCGCTGCGCGAGCGCTATGCGGCGATCCAGGTCGTCTTCGGCCCGGGGATCGGCATGGGCGACGAGATCACCTTTCATGGCCTCGTCGCCGCGCTCGCACGCCGCTACCCGGCTTCCGCGCTCACGATCTTCGACGTGTACCCGGGGCTCTGGTCGCTGTTGCTACCCCGCGCGCGCAGCCACGACTACCGCGGCCACCCCTGGCGTCCGTTCCGCTTCCTGGAGCGGGAGCGCCGCGCGGAGGCTCGCGGCCCGACGCTCGTCGTGGCGGCGGACTTCGACGGCTACTGCCTCCACGGCCGCGTGATCGGTCGCCGTCCCGAGCGGGACGTGCTCGAGATCGCGCTCGGCCTTCGCAAGGCATGGCTCCGGCGCGGCGACTCGCCCTGGGTCGAGACCCATCACTTCCCCGCACCGCGCTTCGCGAGCCACTACACCATGCTGAGCGAGCTCGCGGGCGCGCTCCTCGGCCCGGAGCATCGGCCGCCCGCATGGGCGCCCCTCAGCGGCGAGCGCCACGGCAGGCCCGCCTCGGCCGAGCGCGCGCTGCTCTTGAACCCGCTCTCGTCGAAGCCGGTGCCGCTCGGGCCGGCCGACTGGCGGGCGATGCTCTCCTCGGCCCTCGACGCGCTCCCGCCGGCGGCAAGGCTCCGGGTGCACGTGTTCACCGGCGTCGACGACGATGCACGCGCAGAGGCGCGTCGCCTGACCGAGCACCTCGCGCGCGAGCCGCGCGTCTCGGCACAGCTCCTCGCTGCGCCGGACGGCGGTGCGCTGACCCCCGCGAACGGCCTCGCCGCGGTCGCGAGCGTGCTCCGCGAGGTCGACTTGTGCGTGACCATCGACACCTTCACGGCGCACCTGGCGCCCCTCCTCCGCGTCCCGACCGTGGTCGTGGCGCTGCGCGAGAACCGCGCCTTCTGGGTGCCGAGCCGGCACGCCTTCTACACCACGATCGACGAGGCGGCACGCGAGCTGCCGCTGTTCGTGGCGCGCATCGTGGAGGCGCCCGCGCGGCGACCGCGCGCGCTCCGCTCCGCCGCCGGCGGGCTCGTCGCGTCCACCGATCGGGCCCTCGCAGCAGGGGCGAGCCTCGACCGGATCGAGGCGATCCGCACCGAGCTCGCGCGCTACCTGCTCGCGTTGCACGCGGCCTCCCCCGAGCGCGGGCGCTGCCAGCGCTGGCTCCGCTTCTTCACGCGTCTCGCCGCCGCCGCGAAGCAGACGCCCGTCGAGCCGACGGACCTCGAGGACTTCGTCCAGCGCTTCGCCGACAGCGATCTCGTGAAGCTCGCGAGCCTCTCCGCGTGACGCTCCTCGCCCGGCTCGAGCGGTGCGGCGCACGGATCGGCGACCGTACGCTCGACGTCGGCTGCGGGGAACGGCCCTTCCCGCTCGCCACCCATCTCGCCGACCGGAGGTGGCCGCCGCCCCGCGATCGGCGTCCCTTCGTGCGCTGCGCCGTCGAGGCGCTGCCCTTCCGCGATCGCGCCTTCGACTTCGTGTACTGCTCGCACGTGCTCGAGCACGTGCGCGATCCGGCGGCCGCGTGCGCCGAGCTCTCGCGCGTCGCACCGCGCGGCTACGTCGAGTGCCCGCGAAGCTGGATCGAGCACCTGTTCGAAGCCGAGGACCATCGTTGGCTCGTCGACTTCGAGGCCGGGACGCTGATCTTCCGCGAGAAGCTGCCCGAGGAACGAGGGGATCTCCTGGGCATCCAGTACGAGATCTTCCGCTGGCTGCGGGAGCCCGCCTTCGGGCTGCGCTGGAGCCAGCCCGCCGCGCGCCGCGCGCGCAACGTCGAGTGCCGGTTCGAGGGCAAGCTCCCGGCGCTGGTGCTCTCGGCCGCGCAGCGCCGCGGCGAGGAGGGCCTCAGCCGAGCGCGCTCCGGTACGCCCACAGTGCCTCCACGGCGAGCGCCGTCGAGAGCTCCGCGGAGCCCCAGAAGTTGAACGCGCGGAACGCCGCCCGCGCAGGCCAGGCGCCGTTCGCGCCCTGGCTGTCGAGCAGGCCTTCCGCCAGGAACCGGGTACACGCGGAGGGAACGCCTTCCGCGCAGCAGACCGTGAGCGCGAGCGCCCGGTCGTGGACGGAGCCCAGCTCCTCGCGCCAGCAGCGCTCGAGGAGCGCCCGGGCATGGGCGTTCCGCTCGGCGGGGGACATGACCGCGTCGCGCAACCGCCGGCAGAGCGACGACACCAGGTACGGGAGCGCCGCCGGCGCGACGTAGAAGAGCGTTCCGTCGCGCTGCGCCGGATCCCGCAACGCGGCGCGCACCGCCGCGACCGGCGCTTCGGCCCGCACCACGTTCTGCGACAGGAAACGCAAGACGTTCGCGGTGACGCAGGGGTCGGTCTCGTTTCCGGCCGCGGGGTCTGCGCGGACCCACGTCGGGAAGTGCCCTCCCTCGAGCGGGAGCCCCGCGATCCAGAGCGCGAGGGCGCGGTAGCGGAAGTCGTGGCGACGATGCTGCTGCAGCACCCAGTTCACGAGGGCCACGTCGTCCAGGTCCGGGTCGATCCCTTGCTCGAGGAACGAGACCAGACCGCCTTCCCTTCGCTTGGACGCGAGATAGGGAATCGCGCGCTGCACGATCGCGTGACGTCCTGCGGGATCGAGCGTTCGCAGCGCGAGCAGCACGCATGCCGTGAGGAACGGCGACTCGGCGTAGGTGGCGTCCGCGAGGTCGAGCGAGGTGGACCAGTAGGTCGGGAACTCGCCGCTCGGTCGCTGCGCCGCCTCCAGGTGGCGGACGCCGGCCAGGATCGCCTCGTCGAGCCTGCCGGCCGCGGCCGCGCCCGGCGCCTCCGCGGGAAGGCGGCGCCAGAGGGTCGCGTCGAGATTGCCGAGCATCCGTGCCACCGCGTAGCGCGCCGGCGCGTCGAGCCGTGCGGCGCGCCGCCAGATGCGGGCCACGCGCTCGGCCAGCACGCGGTCGATCGATTCGCTCTCGTAGATCCCGTGCCCCAGGGCGTTCATCCGGCCCGAGGCGCGATCCTCCGCTTCGTCGCCGAGGTCGTTCAGGATCTGGGCGAGCTCGTCGATCTCGTGGAGCGCGCGGTAGAGCCGCACGCCCTCCTCCCGGCGCGCCTCGCCGAGGACCGCCCGATACAGCATGGCGTTGAAGGCGGCGGCCTTGCGCCGCACGATCCAGAAGTACGTCGCGCGCCCCGCCGGCTCGCGAAGGCTGCACTCCGCGAGCATCGCCGGCGTCACGCGCGAGAGGATGCGGTCGATGCGATCGGCGAGCGCGCCGTCTCCCTCCGCGCGCATCCGCGCGAGCGCGAACCGAGAGACCATGAAGCCTGCGAAGACGGATTGGGCGCACGCCTCGTACGCAGGTCGCTCCGGCCGCGCCGCGCGCAGCCGACCGACGAGCGTGTCGACGTGCCCCTTGAACGAGAGGTGCCCGTCGAGGCCGTCGTCGACGAGCCGCCCGCCCGCGTAGGCGAGCATCGTCGTGGCGAGACGCCGCGCCGTCGTCTTCTCGTCGTCCGGCGCGAGGGGCGCGAGCTGCGCGCAGTTCCAGCACGTCCAGCGCAGCCAGCGCAGGTACTCGCACAATCCTCCGACGGGCACCGCGAGGATCGCCGCGCCGTGGGGCTCCGGCGTCCAGGCGGCGAGGAGCCCGTCCACGAGACGCAGATAGGCGTCCTGTGCGGCGCCCATCAGCGCCTCGACGCGCGCCGCAGCCGTCGCCGCGTGGGCAGCTTGTGCGCCCCGGATCTCCGAGAGCACGCGGGACCCCATGCGGTCAGCCCGGCACGCCGAGCGCCGAGACCTGCTCCGCGAGGTCCTGTCGCGCCTCGAGGACGCGCGAGAGCCAGCGGCGCAGCGGCGTCTCGCGCGTCGCGAGCTCGCGGCCGGTGCGCGCCGCGCGGGCCAGCGCGGCGAACGCGAGCGACGGATGCCGCACCATCGTGCGCGCGGCGCGCGGCGCGCCCGTGCGCACGATCTCCTCGATCGTCGGCCCGAGGATCGTGACCGCCCAGCGCGCGGGCACCACGCCCGCCAGGACGCCTCCGGCGATCGTGGCGTAGCGGCGGTCGCGCTGCGCCCGCTCGGCGATCGCGCGCAAGCTCTCGAGGAAGACGGCGGAGAGCCTCCGGTTCCGGATCGCCTCCACGAGCAGGCGACACACGGCCATGTCGAGACGGAGCTCCCGCTCCACGCGCCGCGCGTAGGCGGCGAGCGAGTCGGCCGAGAACGCGTCGGCTGCCGCGCGCGCGAGCACCACCTCCGCCGCCCAGCGCCCGCTCTGGAGCGCGTACTGGATGCCCTCGCCGTTCAACGGATTGATCAGTCCCGCGGCGTCGCCGACGAGGAGGCAGCGCTCCCCGACGACGGGGAGCTGCGGATCGTACGTGGTGAGCGGCCAGCCCGCGATCTTCCCCACGCGCCTCGCGCGCGAGAGGCGCGCGCGGAGCGCGGGCTCGCCCTCGATCAGGCGCTCGAGGAGCGCACGCAGCTCCTTCGGCGGCGGCGGAAGCGTGTCGACCAGCATGCCGAGGCCCACGTTCGCGCCGTGGGGGCGCGTCGGGAAGAGCCAGCAATACCCCGGGAAGAAGTCGCGACCGAAGTGCAGATCGGCGCGATCGCACGGACCGCAGACGCCTTCGAAGTACGCGCGGATCGCGACGATGCGATCCTCGGGCGGCGGCGGCGCGCCGCGCAGCGCGCGCGCCACGAGCGAGGCGCTTCCGTCGGCGCCGATCAGGAGCCGCGCACGGACGCGCGCGCGCCGTCCCCCGGCGTGAGCCGTCACCGTGACCCTCCGCGGCGTCGTCTCGAACGACTCGACGCGGAATCCCTCGAGGAGCTCCACGCCGGTCGCTCGGGCGCGGCGCAGCACCGCGGCGTCGAGCTCCTGTCGCGGGATCACGCGGCCGAGCTCGGGCATTCCGACCACTCTCGGGAGCGGAGCGCGGATCGCGGCCTTGCCGTCGATGAAGACGGCCGCGTCGCGGATCGCGTTGCCCTGCCGCGGCTGCCGCTCGCGCAGGACGCCGAGCTGCTGCAGCTCGCGCACCGCGGCCGGGCCGACGAAGTCGCCGCACACCTTGTCGCGCGGGAAGCGGGCGGGATCGACGAGCACGACGCGCAGTCCGCCGCGTGCGAGATGGGCGGCCGCCGCGGAGCCGGCCGGACCGGCGCCTGCGACGACGACGTCGCAATCGACTCGCAGGTCGGGATGCGCGCTCGGCATCGGCTCGATCAGGCTAACACGACGGCGACGCGATGGGAGAAGTTCGAGGCCAACCGCGCGCCGCGTGGCATGCTGCACGGGCATGGTCCGGGCGCTCTTCGTGAGCTACGGAGTGGTCGTCGATCGACCGGACGCGCCGGCGATGATCGGCGTGCTGAAGCGCTGTCTGCGCTTCATCGACCACCTGGCCGCCGCGGGGATCGAGCCGCATCTCCTCCACTTCGGTGCGCTGCCGAAGCGCGATCCGCTCGTGAGAAGGGTCCTCCCGACCCTCGCGCTCCATCGCCTGCCCGAGGGCCCCCCGCGCCCCGCGTTCGAACGGCTGTACCGAGGCATCCGGCCGGACGTCGTCGTGCTCGGCGAGGGACCCGCGCGGGGAATGATGTGGGCCGCGTCCCGCGCTGCCCACGAGCTCGGCATCCGGCAGGTCTGCATCGAGAACTACTACGCGCCCTCCCATCCGCCCCGCCTCGAGCGGGGAGCCGGATGGGTCGACCGCTGGATCCTCCTCGGCCTTCCGCTGCTCGGCGGGCGCGGCGACGACTTCGGGCCCATCTCCGCACGCGTGCTGCTCGTGCCGCCGCTCCTCGACGCAGCCGATGATTCCATCCGCGAGCCCGTCGACCTGACGATCCTCGGCTACGACGACGCCGCGGAGCGGCGCGGCCTCGCGCTCTTCTCGCGCATGCCTCCCGGGTCGCGCGCCCGCCTCCTCTCCCGTCGCTTCGAGCCCGATCGCGCGGGCGACCGGATCCGGACCGTGCGCTGCGGACCCGGCCAGCTCGACCTGATCGGGCTCCCCACCGACGCGCGCCTGCGCAGCTACCTCGCGACCTCGAAGATCGTCGTCGCGAAGAGCGGCTATCAGCAGATGCTCGAGTCCCTCGCCGTCGGCACGCCGGTCCTCGCGAGCGCGGCTCCCGGCGGAATCCCGAAGGGCTGGCTCGCGCCGGAGCTCGAGCGCTTCGTCCGCTACCTGCCCGAGGCCGACCACGACTGGACCGACGCCCTGTGCGCGACCGCCACCTGGCTTGGCGAACGTCCCGAGATGCCGTGGACCGAGCAGATCCTTCGCCTCGAGCGCCCCGCGCTCCATGCCGCGCGCGCTCTCGCTCAGCTCCTCCGCGACGCCCGCGCCCCCGCTGCGCCGCGCCTCGCGCGCTCGGGCGCGAGCCAGGCGCGCTGAAGCAGGCCGAGGGGACACGCGGACGTGACGGCCTCCTCGAGCCGCCGCCCGTCGGCGCTCTCGCGCTCGGCGCCGACGGCCGTGAGCCGCGCGGCGTCGGTCGCGAGCCGCGCGCGGCTGCAGCGCCCGCAGCGCTCCTCGATCGACGAAGGGAGGTCCGCGAGGGCGCCGTCGCCGAGGCGGCGCGCGGCCGGGCCCGCCAGCTCTTCGAGCAGCGCGAGATAGCGGCGCCGGTCGGCGGGCCGCAGGATCGGCGCACGGACCGCGTGCGACGGCGCCTGGTCGAAGCGACCTCGCGCCGTGTCGTAGAGCCGCTCCAGCCGCTCCGCCACGATCGGCACCGCATAGCGCTCCGCGGCACGCCGGCGCGCGACCGCCCGCATGCGCCGGACGAGCGCCGGATTCGACACCAGGGCGACGATTCCCTGCGCCAGCTCCGCGTCCCACGCCCGCCGGTCGTGTCCGAGGAGGAGGCCGTTCTCGCCGTGCCCGACCATCTCGCGCAGCCCGCCGGTCGGCGCCGCGATCACGGGTACCCCCGCCGCGAGGAGCTCCAGACACAGCATGCCGAACGGCTCGTAGCGTGAGGGCAGCACCGCGACGTCGACGGCGCCGTAGATCGCGGCCAGTCGCTCCGGCTCGGCGACCCAGTCGAGACGCACCACGGTGTCGCCGAGCTCGTCGAAGCGCGAGAGCGCGGCCCGGTCCGACGTGAGGACCACGAGGCGCGCGTCGGGTCGGGCGCGCAGCACCCGACGGAACGCGCGCAGCACCACGTCGGCGCCCTTCATCGGATCGCCGATCCGGCCCGCGAACAGGACGCGCGGGCCGCGCGCCCCGCCGCCCGCCAGCTCGGGAATCGCTCCCCCCTTCGCCACGAGCCGCTCGACGTCCACCGGGCACGGCAGGCTCGCCACCCGCCCGCCCTCGGGGCGGAACAGCCGCTGCGCGAGCGCCACCTCGTCCTCCGACAGACACACGATCAGATCGGCGAGCCGCGCCGCGAAGCACTGCACCGTCTCCCTTACCGTCGCCTCGGGCGCGAGCGACGCGTCGGAGAACGGAACGGGATCGGGCCGACACGCGCGCAGGTAGCCCGCGAGCAGCAGCTGGAACTGGACGACCAGGGGAACCCCGAGCCGCCGCTTCAGCTCGAGCTCGACCGGAAAGAAGTAGGAGAGAAAGCCCGAGGCGTCGTGGATCACGTCGATCCCGCCGAGGGGCACGCGGCGCGTGAGGTAGTCGAGGAACTCGCGCGCGGTCGCCGCCTCGGTTCGTTCCGACGGGGCATGCGGTCCCCGAGGCTCGGGGAGGCGATGCACGCGGACGCCGTCGATCCGCTCGCGCACCGCCTCGCCGCCGGTGCGGCACACGAGGTGGACGCGGTGGCCGCGTCGGACGAGGCCGGCGGCGAGGAGATGGGCGCACTTGCCGGCGCCGCCGGGGTGTTGGGGGTAGGAGGGTTCGCTCAGCATCAGGACGTTCAGGTTGTGCTCCCTCGATTGGGCCGCGGCATGGTCCGTGCTGTGGGGAGCGGCATGTCGTCTGGGACCGCCTCCTTCACGCCGCCGTTCTGTCCGAATCAAGCGTGCGCTTTCCACCAAGATCCGCACGGTTGGCGCTTCCAGAAGAAGGGGTTCTTCGTCCGCGCCGCGTCCCCTCGACGCATCCAGCGTTACCGCTGTGCACGCTGCCGCCGTTCCTTCAGTTCACAGACGTTCGCCACCACCTACTGGCTGCGCCGACCTGCGCTGTCGCCGGTGATCTTCCTGCGCCTGCTCGGCTGCTCCGCCTACCGCCAGATCGCCCGTGAACTCCGCGTTTCGCCCACGACCGTGCTCCGCCACGCAGTGCGACTCGGCCGCCATTCTCTCCTCTTCCACGAGGCCCTACGCCCGCGCACGGCACCACCCGAGCCCCTGGTGATCGACGGCTTCGAGTCCTTCGAGTTCAGCCAGTACACGCCGATCCACTTCCACCTCGCCGTCGGCGCCTCCTCCCACTTCGTCTACGGCTTCACGGACTCCGAGCTCCGGCGCAAGGGACGCATGACCGAGCGCCAGCGGCGCCGGCGCGCGGCGCTCGAAGCGCAGCTCGGACGACCGGATCCCAAGTCCATCGAGCGCGAAATGGCCGCCTTGCTCGAGATCCTCGTCCCGCCCGGCAACGCTCCGATCCCCCTCCGCTCGGACGAGCATCCGGCCTACCGCCGCGCCCTGCGCCGGCTGCACGATCGCACCTTCGACCACGTGGTCACGCCCTCGCGTGCCGCCCGCACCGCCCAGAATCCGCTCTTCCCGGTCAACCTGCTCGACCTCCTGATCCGCCATTCGAGCGCCAATCACAAGCGCGAGACCCTCGCCTTCTCCAAGCGACGCCAGAGTGCCGCCGAGCGGCTCGCGATCCTGCTCGTCTGGCGCAACACGATGAAGAGCTTCTCCGAGCGGCGGCAAGACGCCTCGCCCGCACAGCGCCTCGGCCTCCTCTCGCGGCGGCTCCGCGTCGAGGACGTGCTCCGGGAAAGGCTCTTCCCGACACGGATCGCCCTCCCCGAGCGCTGGGCCGCCTACTACTGGCGCACGATCCCCACTCGCCGTATTCCACACGCGACCCGGCACTGCGCCCTCTATTCCGCTTGAGCCACGCAGTGAGTCATCGGCCGACCCTGGAGCCGGCGAGGCCCAATCGTCGGAGCACAAGCCAAGGCTTGAATCGGGGAAGCGGATGTGCGTGAATCCATCCACCCCCCCAAGGACCCGCCCATGCCCGAAATCTCCCAACGCGCTCCCTCCCTCGAGCCCCTCGCCTTCGTCGAGCGCTTCCGACGAAGCTACACGAACTTCTACCGCCTCTGGAAGAAAACGGGCGCACCTCCCGGCGTCCGACTCCAGACGCCCGACCAGGAGCCGATCGACGAGGAGCGCTTCCCGGCGCCGGTCCGCGAGGCGCTCGCTGCGTTCCGGCGCTCCCATCCGGACGCAACCATCACGTTCGTGAAGTACATGAAGACGGTGAACGGGCAGCCGACGGTCGTGATCGAAGACGAGCGGGACCTGCCCGACGCGGAGCACCTCCTCTCCCTCAGCCAGACGGTCGCCACGAGCTCCGCCGACTGCCTCGAAGTGATCGCGGAGGTCTTCGTCGCGCGGAGGCGATGAGTGGACATCGACTACGAATTCGACGGCGAGGTGCGTCGCCTGCACGTGAGCGACGGCGACTCTGCCAAGCCGCTCGTGGTCCTGCTCCATGGCACGGCCGGCGACATCCGCGACATGACCGATCCGGCCGCCTCGCCGGGCCACAACTACGACTCCCGCGCTGCCCTGCGCCCGGATCGCGACGTGGGCTGGCGAGGCTATCCGGGCGTGGGGGTGTGGTCGTTCGAGCTCGACGGGATGAAGGACGTCCGGAGCTGGCGCGATGCGCTCGCGGCCTACGGCTTCCGCACCGCCGCCTACTCGCAGGTCGACTCCACGGGCTTTCTCGCGCGACCGGTCCGCGAGCTCGCGACGGTCGTGGGCATCCTCCGCAAGAACCTTCCCGAGGCCCGGCTCGTGCTGCTCGCGCAGAGCCGCGGCGGGCTCCTCGCCCGCCAGTTCCTGAAGGACGAGCCGGATCTCGCGACGAGGATCGACAAGCTGATCACGCTGCACACGCCGCACGGAGGGAGCGAGCTCGCGAACGTGGCGGTCGCGCTGCGTGCGGCGATCCAGGATCTACAGCAGGTCGCCGGCGGGGTCGCCACGACGGCGCTCGGCTGGCTGCTCGACATCGTCGACTCGGACGCGTACAAGGAGCTCGCGGTCGGAAGCGCCTTCCTGCGCGACCTCGGAGAGGATCCGCCGTCCGGGATCGATTGCTTCACGTTCGGTGGGACCAGCGTGCGCTTGACGCGCGTCCTGAGCTGGGTCTACACGCTCTCGAGCGCGCTCCCCCAGTTCCACTGGCCTCCCTTCCATCACGAGATCACGCTGATCGAGGTGCCGCTCGTCTCGCCCGTCGCCGACAGCCTGCCGAACCTCGTGGACGAGATCGCGAACGGCCGCGGAGACCTGCTCACGGCGGACGCCCGCACCCGCTTCGCCCTCGCGCCGCATCGGACGAACTCGATCAATCACGCCGAGTCGCTCTGGGATCTCGACCTCCAGGCGCAGGTGCTCGCGATCCTCGGGGAGAGCGGCGCGTTCTGGGAATAGTCGCGCCGAACGCGGCCGTCGGGATGGCGCGCATGTACGCGCCGCTGCGCGACGACGTCGACGGCCTGGTGTCCGAGGAGTCGCGCCAGGCCTTCGCCTCGCTCGTCGCCGCGAACCCCTGATCGCCGCGCGACGTCAGCCGCTTCCCGCAGCGAGGAGGAGCGGCGCGAGCGCCGCTCCAAGCTCGGTCGAGAGCTTCCGGGCGCCGAAGACGTTCAGGTGGCTCGAGTCGAGATAGTCCTCGCGGCCGAGGGTCTCGCTGCCGGGGAGCGCAAGGAGCGCGACGCCCGTCTCCTCGCTGACCCGCGCGAGCGCGGCTGCGAGGCGCGCCTCCGCCTCGGGCGGCGACACGAGGAACGCGCGATTCGGCGGGCTCACGAACAGCACGGCGCGACGGGAGATTCCCGCGAGGTCCCGCACTGCCAGGATGAAGGCCGAGAGAGCCTCCTCGTCGATCCGCATGTCGACTGCGTCGCAGCATTCCTCGCGGAAGCGAACGTCCGCCTCGAAGAACGAATCGGGGAGCGGCACGCGAGCCGCATCCGCGAGCGCCGCCTCGAGCTCCGGGCTCGCGGGAGGGAAGCCGTCCCGCTCGAGGGCCCAGTAGCGCTTCGCAGGCTCGGCCCGGCGCTCGGCCTCGGCGGCTCGAGCCATCGCGAGGCGCCAGGCTTGGGGCATGGTCGTGTCGGGGGCGT
The DNA here is from genome assembly GCA_035542715.1 of Myxococcota bacterium. Taxonomy (GTDB): domain Bacteria; phylum Myxococcota_A; class UBA9160; order UBA9160; family UBA9160; genus DATKKW01. The sequence continues at coordinate 23,972 of DATKKW010000049.1, read as the reverse complement.
GCGGCAGGAAGCGCGCGCGCAGCACCCCGCTCGCGCGCGCCGTGATCGCCGCGGGAGAGATGCCGCCGAGGAAGATCCGGTATGCCGCGATCCGCACGCCGTGCTCCGGCGAGCGGGCGATCGCGGCGGCGAAGTCGCGCGGACCCGACACGATCGCCTGGAACTGGTCGTAGCGCCGGGCGAACGGGCCCGAGCTGCGGCGGGTCGTGAGGAAGCTCGGGTCGAGCTCGAGCACGGCCACGGCGAGGCGATGGCCGTGCCGCGCGTAGGCCTCGACCACACGCTCGGCGAGGAGACGCTGCACCTCGCCGTCGATGCCGCCGAAGCCGAAGTTCAACGCCGTCGCGCGCGCGCCGGCCGCGCTCCACGCCGCCTCGAGTGCCTCGCGCTGGAGATTGTTCTGGAGGTTCGACGATCCGAAGAGGAGGACCTGGGTCTCGTCGCGCGCGGCGACGACCGGCAGGGCCTCGAGCGCCTGCTCGACCCGCGCCGTGCCCCAGACGTCGCTCCCGGGGTTGCGCGCCTCGACCGCGCGGGTCGCCGCGCGCACGACGAGCGACGCGAGCGTCAGCAGCACGAGCGCCGTGGCGAAGGTGCGAAGGGCGATCCTCCGATGGGGCGTCACGAGCGAGCGTCCTCCCCTTCCCGCCTGCCTAGAACCGCCAGTAGATGAACTGCTGGCCCGGCTCCCCGAACGCGATCGAGAACACGAGCCCCGCGAGCGCGAGGCCCCACAGGATCGGCGCCCGCTCGGCGACCGCGGGCCGGCGCAGGACGAGCCAATCCACGGCGTGCGGCACCACGAGCGCCAGGCCTACACCCGCGAGGCTCAGCGCTGCGGCCGCGTCGAGGACGCTCGGCTGGGCTCCCCGGACCGTGCTCGCGACGATCCGCAGCGTGTCGCCGGGCGTCGCTGCGCCGAACAGCGCGAGCCCCACGAGCCAGAGGTAGAAGGTCAGTGGAAGCTGCACGACGACCGCGGCGCGGGGCACGACGCGCTCTCCCAGGTGCGCGTTCAGCCAATGCGTGAGCGCGATCAGGACGCCCCAGTAGAGGCCCCAGCCCACGTACATCCAGCTCGCGCCGTGCCAGAGACCGCACAAGGTCCACGTCACGATCAGGCTCCGGTACGGATGGCGCGTGCCGAGGGGCCAGAACAGGTAGTCGCGCAGCCAGGTCGAGAGCGAGATGTGCCAGCGGCTCCAGACCTCGACCGGTGACGCGGAGAGATACGGCAGGTCGAAGTTGCGGGGCAAGGCGAAGCCCAGCACGGCCGCGCAGCCGATCGCCATGTCCGACCAGCCCGAAAAGTCGCCGTACATCTGCGCCGCGTAGGCCAGGAGGCCGGTCCAGGCGTCGAGCGTGCTCGCCGAGCTCGCTCCCCGGAACAGCGCGTCGGCCGTCGGGGCCACGAGATCCGCCACCGTCTTCTTCGCGAGCCCGAGCGCGAACAGGAGGATCCCGCGACGCACGTCGAGCCACTCCGGCGGCGAGAGCTTCTCGAGCTGGGGCAGGAACATGCGCGCGCGCACGATCGGCCCCGCGACGAGCGGCGGAAAGAACGTGACCCAGGCGGCGAAGCGCAAGAGGTCGCGCTCCGCCGGCCGTGCGCGTCGGCTCACGTCGACGAGGTAGCTCACGGACTGGAACGTGTAGAACGAGATGCCCACGGGCAGCACGACGCGCAGCGCCGGCAGCGCATGGGCCAGGCCGAGCGTCTCGAGCGCGGCGTCGAGGGTCGACGTGACGAAGCCCGTGTACTTGAAGACGGCGAGCAGGCCGAGGCTCAGCGTGCAGCCGAGCAGCAGCCGGCGGCGGCGGCGCGCGCGGTCGGCGCGCGCGCGTTCGATCGCGAGGCCGAAGCCATAGCTGATGGCGAGCGAGAGCAGGAGCAGCGGGACGTGCTCGATCCCGGCCGCTGCGTAGAACGAGAGGCCTCCCGCCACGAGCGCGACGAGCTTGTGGCGCGGCCGCGACAGCACCAGCGCATACACCGCGTAGAAGACGGCGAAGAACACGGCGAAGCTCGCGGTGTTCAAGGCCATGGGCGCCCGCCGTCCGCCGTCCGGCTCAGTCCCGGAGGCCCTGGGCGTAGTCGATCAGGCCCTGCAGGGTCGTGAGGCTCGCGGGGTCGATCTCGCCGAGCTCGAGCTCGAAGCCGCAGCGGTCGGCGAACACCTGGAGGAACTGCACGAACGCGAAGGAGTCGAGGACGCCCGACTCGAGCAGGTTCTGGTCGTCGCGCAGCGCGTCGGCGGCGAGCCCGCTGCGGCGGAGCCTCGGTCCGAGGAGCGAGAGGATCAGGCCGCGCAGCTCATTCGTCTCCATCTCGGCCCTCGGCGGCGCTCTCGAGCAGCGCGCGCAATGCCCCTCGGTCGATCTTGCCGTTCACGTTCAGCGGGAAGCGCGAGAGGCGTCGCACCTCGCTCGGCACCATGTAGTCCGGCAGGAGGTCGCGGCAGCAGCGGAGCAGCTCGCCTTCGTCGAGGCTGCCGCCGCTCACGAAGGCGACGAGCCCGTCGGCGCCGGAGAGCGTGCGCGGCCAGCCGATCACCGCCGCGAGCTCGCAGCCCCCGGCCCGCCGCAGCGCCTGCTCGACCTCCGCCGTCTCCACCCGATGACCGCGCACCTTGAGCTGCTCGTCGATACGCCCGAGGTAGAGGAGGCCCGGGCCGTCCTGGTAGCGGACGAGATCGCCCGTCCGGTAGCCCGACGCGCCCGTCTTCGGATGCCGCACGAAGCGACGCAGCGTCTGCGCCGGATCGCGCCAGTAGCCCGGCGCGACCTGCGCTCCGTACACGACGAGCTCGCCCATCTCCGTCTCGCGCGAGGCATCGCCCTCCGGCTCGACGATCGCAAAGCTCGTTCCGCGCAGCGGCTCCCCGATCGGCACGACGCCGTTCCGGGACTCGCGCTCGGAGGCTTCTCCGCGCCAGCGGTAGCGCGTGACGGCGATCGTGGCCTCCGTCGGGCCGTAGAGGTTGTGGATCTCGGAGCCCGGGGCCGCCCGCTGCCAGACGCTCGCGGCCTCGGCCGGGAGCGGCTCGCCGCAGAACGTGCTGCAGCGGAGCGTCGGGAGACTTCCCGGCGCGAGCTGTCCGAGGCCGCGCAGGAACGCGATCACCGAGGGGACCGATCCCCAGAACGTGAGCTCGCGCTCGCGGATGAAGCGCGCGGGCGACATGAGCGCGCGTACGGGCACGGGATGGAGCGAGGCGCCGCTCGCCCAGCAGAGCCAGAGGTCGTGCACGGATACGTCGAAGGTCAGGTCGGGATGCTGCGAGAACCGATCGCGCTCGTCCGGCCGATAGACCTCGAGGGATGCCTCGACGTAGCTGCGGACGTTCGCGTGCGTCACGCCGACACCCTTCGGCGTTCCCGTCGTGCCGGAGGTGAAGAGCAGGTACGCGAGCGCGTCCTCGGGGACCGGAGGCCGCGCCCCGAGCGGCGGCGCCGCCGCGATCTCGGGGGCACACAGGAAGCGGTGCTTCTCGAGGCCCCGGGTCCAGCTGGCGGGGCCCGCCTCGTCCGGCAGCAGCACGACGAGGCCGTCGTCCGCCTGCTCGAGCGCGCTGCGGGCGGCCTCGGTGGCGTCGGAGCCGACGACGAGCACGCGCACGCCCGAGCGGACGAGCATGTAGGCGGTCCGCGCGCCCGGGTAGCGCGGGTGGAGCGGCACGTAGCCCTTGCCCGCCGCGAGCGCGGCGAGGAGGCCCAGGTACGCGGTGCGCGAGCGCTGCCCGAAGACGCCGCAGAGCGGGAGGGTCGGATCGGGATCGTGGAGCGTGATCGCTCCCGCGAGCTGCTGCACCGCCGCGTCGAGCTCGGCGTAGCTCTCCGGTCGCCCCGCGAGGCAGAGGGCGGGCCGCGCGGGAAACCGCGCCGCGCTCGCACGGAACCAGTCGACGATGGAGAAATCCGCCCGTGCCTCCACGCGATGGCGCTCCATTCCTGCGGCGCCACGGCAGCGCGGGGGGGCGGCGCCTGGCGCGGGGCTCGCTCCAGTCTACGCCCGTCGGGGGGGCGGCGCCCCGGAATAATCGCGCGGCGGAGATGACGGTCGAGTCATGCCCGCCGCCGCGCGGCCGGTCGCCCGCTGCGTCGGCCCGCGCTCGCAGCGCTCCATCCTCCTTCCACCACGCCCCCTCGGATATCGTCGGGGCCCACCTTCCCTCCGTGGAGACGCCATGCCCCGACTGCTCGAAGGAAAGATCGCGATCGTGACGGGGGCCGGGCGGGGCATCGGCCGGGAGATCGCCCTCGACTTCGCCCGCCACGGCGCGCGCGTGGTGGTGAACGATCTCGGCGCTGCCGCCGACGGCACGGGCTCGGGCCGCGTGGCCGACGACGTCGTGGGCGAGCTCCGCGCGCTCGGCGCCGAGGCGGTCGCGAGCCACGACAGCGTCGCCACGATCGAGGGCGGCCAGCGCATCTTCGCGGCGGCGCGCGAGACCTTCGGCGGCTGTGACATCCTCGTGAACAACGCCGGCATCCTGCGCGACCGGACGATCTTCTCGCTGGAGGAGAGCGACTGGGACGCCGTGATCGCGGTGCATCTCAAGGGACACTTCTGCTGCTCGCAGCCCTTCGCGCGCTACGTCCGCGAGACGCAGCGGCGCGGCTGCCGCATCGTGAACTTCTCGTCGGTCTCGGGGCTGTTCGGGAACTTCGGCCAGTCGAACTATGGCGCCGCGAAGGCGGGCATCGCCGGCTTCTCGCGCGTCCTCGCGCTCGAGCTCGCGAAGTTCGGCTGCACCGTGAACACGATCTCGCCGGGCGCCGCGACGCGCCTCACGATCCCCCTGCTCGAAGGGCGCGGCGCGAAGGTCGACCTCGAGGACCCGCGGATCGGGCCGCAGCAGATCGCGCCCGTCGTGACGTGGCTTGCGTCGCCCAAGGCGCAGGAGTTCACGGCCCAGATCCTCCACGTGAGCCGCGGCCAGGTGGCCATCATGCAGCAGCCCGCGCTGATCCGGGCCTTCGAGAGCGATCACCTCTGGCTGCAGGACGACCTCGATCGCGTGATGCCCGCCCTGCTCGACGCGAAGCGCGCCCACGACGAGCGCGCCACGCGGGAGGCCGCGCCGGAGAGGCTCGACTGACGCAGCCGGGAGATCCGAGCGTCAGCGCACCCCGCGGCTCATGCGGAAGATCACGGCGTCTGGCCGCACGCGCTTCCAGGCCCAGAGATCCGGCCCGAAGAACTCGTCCGACATCCGGTTGATGAAGGCCTCGATCGCATCGAGGTTCAGGTCGTGGAAGGCGCTCGCGTCGGACACCTCGATCAGGTAGCGATCGCCGTGCTCCGGATCCGGCTTCGGCTCCCAGCGCGAGAAGTTGTAGAGCACGGCGGCGAGCGTCGTGATCAAGCGGAGGTCGCGTCCGAAGGCCAGGAACCGGGCCTTCTGATCGGTCTCCTTCTCGACCTGGGTGCGGCTCAGGTACTCGAGCTGCTGGTAGAGCCCCGCGTGGAGCAGGCGCTCGACGTTCCGCTCGGCCATGCGGCGGGGATGGTCGGCTCCCGCCGCGTCTCGCATCCGCTGGAGCACCTTCACGTGAAGGCGGATGTCGTACCAGGCCGTCTTCACGATCGGCGCTTCGAGGATCGCGCGCTCCTGCGGCTCGAGGCGGTCGGCGGCGCGAGCGAGCTCTCCGTCGGCGACGAGCTTCCATCGCGCTTCGACCACGCCCGCGAACGCGGAGCCCTTGAGCGACGGGACGGCGGCCACCTCGGATCCCCCCGCCGCCAGGGATCGGGGATCCGCCCGAGACTTGAGCGAACGGGCCCTCAGCCGAGCCGCTTGCGGAACGTCGTCACGGCGAGCGCCAGGGCGATCGCGAAGAAGCCCAGGATCGCGGCCACCTCCGGCAGCAGCACGCCGATCGGCGCCCCCTTCACGAGGACGCTGCGCACGATCCGCAGGAAGTGCGTGAGCGGAAGGAGCTGTCCGATCCACTGGGCGGGCTCGGGCATCGCCTCGAACGGGAACATGAAGCCCGAGAGCAGCATCGACGGCAGGAAGAAGAAGAACGACATCTGCGTGGCCTGGAACTGCGTGCGCGCGAGGGACGAGACCACGAGCCCCATGGTCAGCATCGCCGCCAGGAAGGGCAGCGCGCCGACGCCGAGGTCGAAGAACGAGCCGCGCATCGGCACGTCGAACAGGAACGCGCCGAGCGTCAGGATCACCGCCACCTGCACGTGTCCCACCACGAGGTACGGCACGATCTTCCCGACCATCACCTCGATCCGCCGCACGGGCGTCGCGATCAGGAACTCGAAGGTCCCCCGCTCGCGCTCGCGCACGATCGCGAGCGCGGTCATGAGCATCATCGTCATGGTGAGGATCACGCCGACGAGCCCCGGCACGATGAACACCGGCGTGCGACGCTCGGGGTTGTAGAACGGGATCACCGCCACGCGCGCGGGCTCCGGATGCACGAGCTCGCGCTCGGGCCCCTGGGTCGTCCGCTCGTCGGGCAGGAGCTGCGGCGTGGTGGCCTCGCTGCCGGTGCGGAAGGGCTGCATGCGCGCCGCGAGGCTCGCGCCGAACCCCTGGCCCGAGAGCGCGACCGCGCTCGCGAGCGTCGGATTGCTGGCATCGGCGAGGATCCCCACCTCGGCCCCGCGGCCGCGCCGGAGGTTCCGGTCGAGCTCGGGAGGGATCAGGATCGCGGCGCCGACCTTCCCGGCCTCGAGCAGGCGGATGGCCGCGGCCGGGCTCGCCACGCGCGCCTCCACCCGGAAGGTCTGCGTCGCCTCGAGCTCGGAGACGATCTTGCGCGAGAGGGCGCTCCGCGCCTGGTCGACGACCGCCGTCGGGATGTGTCGCACGTCGAGGTTGATCGCGTAGCCGAAGAGCGTGAGCTGGAGCGCCGGGATCCCCACGATGAAGCCCAGCGTGAGCCGGTCGCGCAGGAGCTGGCGGAACTCCTTCCGCACCATGGCCGCGATCCGGCGCAGTGACAGCACGAGGCCCGTGACGAGCCGGTTCATACCTCCTCCTCCCGATCGAGCCGCTCCCCCTGGAGCAGCGCCACGAAGGCGTCCTCGAGCGTCGCCTCGGCAGGCTCCGCGCGGCTGCTCGGGAACCGCGCGTTCGCGAGGAATTCCACGAGCGACGCCCCTGCGGCGGCCGCGCGGGGCGCGTCGGGCCGCAGCAGCACGTGCACGGTGTCTCCGAGCTGCGTCGTGCTCGCGACGATCGGCGAGCCGTGCAGCGCCGCGATCGCCGCCTCGGGCCGGTCGGTGCGCACGTCGAGCACGCGGTCCCGCAGCGGCCGCAGGAGATCCTTCGGGCCGCCGAGGGCGGCCCGTTGCCCGTTCCGCAGCACGCACAGCCGATGGCAGCGCACCGCCTCGTCCATGTAGTGGGTCGAGACGAGGATCGTCGTGCCGCCGCCGGCGAGGGCGAAGAGCTTCTCCCAGAACGCTCGGCGGCTCTGCGGATCGACGCCGGCGGTGGGCTCGTCGAGCACGAGGAGCTGCGGGGCATGGATCGTCGCCGCGGCGAGCGCGAGCCGCTGCTTCCATCCGCCCGAGAGCGCCGCGGCGCGCGTCTTGCGATAGGGGCCGAGCCCGAACTCCTCGAGGGCGGCCGCCACGCGCTCGCGGCGACGGCGTCCCGGCAGGCCGAAGACGCTCGCGGCGAAGTCGAGGTTCTCGCGCGCGGTGAGATCGTCGTAGAGCGAGAACTGCTGGGTCATGTAGCCGACGGCGGGGCGCAGGCGCTCCGCGTCGCGCGGCATCTCGCAGCCGAGGACCGTCGCCGTGCCCGCGCTCGGCGCGAGGAGCCCGAGCAGCACGCGCATGAGCGTCGACTTGCCGGAGCCGTTCGGGCCGAGGCAGCCGAAGATCTCGCCGCGGCGCACCTCGAGGTCGAGCCCATCGACCGCCACGAGATCGCCGAAGCGACGCGTGAGGCCGCGCGTCTCGATCACCGGGCAATCGTTCGCGGGCGCGCTCACCTCGACGCACCCGCGGCGCCCGCCTCGGGGCCTAGGAAGACGTCCGCGGGAAGCCCCGGACGGAGCGTCACGGGCGCGTCGTCGACCTGGACGCGCGTCTCGTACACGAGATAGCTGCGCTCGCGCTCGGTGAAGGCGTAGTGCGGCGTGTAGGCGGGCTCGTGGGCGACGTCGAGGACGTGCCCGTGCAACGGGGCCCCGAGGCCGTCGATCCGGATCGTGGCCGGCGTGCCGGGCTCCACCTCGACGACGCGCTCCTCGGGCACCCAGATCCGGACCCACGGCGCGGCGTCGTCGAGCACCACGGCCACCGTCGCGCCCGCCGGCACGCGCTCGCCGACCTCGAACGGGAGCTGGTCGAGCACGCCCGACACGGACGACACGAGCGAGAGGTCTGCGACCCGCTTGCGTGCGCTGTCGAGGGCGGCGACGGCCTGGAGCACGTTGGCCTCGGCGTCGGCCCTGCGAAGCTGCGCCTCCTCGAGGGACTGCTCCGAGGCCACGTCGCTGCCGCGGAGCAGCGTGCGACGCCGGAGCTCGTTCTCGGCGAGCTTGAGCGTCGTCCGGGCGCCCGTCAGCGCGGCCTCGGCGCGGGCGACCTCGGCGCGCGCGAGCGTGGTGTCGAGCTGGATCAGGAGCTCGCCCCGCGTCACGTGGTCGCCGCGCCGCGCCGAGATCGAGACGATCACCTCGGACGCCGGGGCGACGGACTCCACCATCGTCCGCTCGACGGAGCCGACGAGCGCGAGGCCGGGCTCGTTCCGCCCGCAGGACGGCGCGGCCGCGAGCGCCAGAGCGACGAGAGCGAAGCGGGTCTTCACAGGCGCGCTCCAGCGACGTCTCCGCGCAGGTCGCGCGCCTCCCGCTCGGGGCCGCACGCGCCGTTGCAGGTCTCCAGTCGCCTGCGCGGCAGGACAGCACCTTCGCGACGGTGTCGCCAGAGGAGGTCGGTCGGAGACGGGCCCGCGGCTCGGGCCCTGGCGGCCTGCCGATCCCGGCGGCCCTACATCCTGGCGACATCGCGCCTCATGCGGATCACGTAGTGGTCGGCGTGGTCGGTCTTGTAGAAGAGGGGCTCGTCCTTCCGCGTGACCCAGCTCAGGCTCATCTCGCTCCAGAAGCCGAGGACGGCGAGGCGGCCCGCTCGCGGCATCAGGCCGGCGTCCCAGTACTCGAGCTGGAAGCGGTCGGGGAACTCGGGATCGGGATCGATCTTCGTCGTGCCGAAGTTGAAGAGACCCGCGTAGATCGTGGACACGAGGACGAGCTGGCTGCGGAAGAGATTCCGACGCGCCTCGGCGTCGGCCGCCGCGTCGCCCGTCGTCGCGTGGGCCTGCCAGCGCTCCAGGTAGTTGAGCTGCTGGTAGAGACCGCCGGCCTTGAGGCGCCGAGCCGACTCGGCCGCCGCCGCGACCGTGTACTCGTCCTTCCCGCCGCCTTCGATCTCGCACAGGAGGTCCCGCAGACGCCCGTAGACCTCGATCGGATACCAGTTCATCGGCAGGATCTTCTGCTCGAGCACCTCGACGCCCTTGGCCCCGAGGCGATGCTCGAGGAGGCTCGGGTCGATCTTCCCCGCGTCGCGCAGGGCGCGCACGTGCTCCACGATGGCCGAGAACACCGTCCCCTTGATCCCGGGTGCCGCCATGAGGGTTCTCCCTTCCCGCCGCTCGAATCTTGATCGTCCGTGCGCTGGGATCCCTTGAGCCGAAAGCTTCGTCGTTGACGCCGGGCTCGGCTCTCGATAGAAATTGGTCCGACCAGATTGGTGGGTCCAGCTCGCGCGCCCCAGGAGGTTCGATGACCGAGACCAGCCCCTTCCCCGAGCGCTCGGCCGCCGCCGCGCCCGCCCGGATGTCCGCCGTCGAGGTGTTGCGGGTCTGGGCGCCCCACCTGGCCGCCCTCCTCCTCCCCCTCCTCGCCCTGGGATTCCTCCTGACGGCGCCGCACCCGTGGTGGCTCGCCCTGCTGATCGTCGTACCGCCGGGCATCGCCATCCAGCTCGCAGACCGGTTCAGCGGGGAGCAGCTCCACGAGCCGCGGCCCGACCTCCCGGCCTGGCCCTTCGACGGCCTGCTCTTCCTGCTGGTGGCGATCCAGCTCCTGAGCATCGCCCTCCTCGCGCGCGTCTTCGCCGCCGAGAGCTTCTGGTCGGTCGACGCGCTGGTCGCGATCCTCGTCGTCGGCGCGAGCTCGGGCTACTCGGGCATCGTCGTCGCCCACGAGCTCATCCACCGCCAGAGCCGCGGCATGCAGCTCCTCGGTCGCCTGCTCCTGTGCACGGTGATGTACGAGCACTTCTACACCGAGCACGTGCGCGGGCATCACCTCCGTGTCGGCACGCCCGAGGATCCGGCGACCGCCCACTTCGGCGAGTCGTTCCATCGCTTCTACCTGCGGACCGTCCCCGCGCAGTTCCGCAGCGCATGGCGGCTCGAGGCGAAGCGCCTCGGCGACGAGGAGATGTCGATCTGGGACCGCCGCCAGCTGCGAAACCGGGTGCTCCACGGCGTCGTCGCCGAGTGGAGCCTCGCCTTCGCGATCCTCGCGAGCTGCGGCGCGGCGTCCTTCGCCTTGTTCCTGCTCCAGGCGCTCTTCGCGTCGCGTGCCCTCGAGGTCGTGAACTACTTCGAGCACTGGGGGCTCGTACGGACCTCGCGGCGCGTCCGACCCGTCGACTCGTGGGATACGCACTCGCGCTTCACCTACTACGCGCTCACGGGCCTCACACGCCACGCGGATCACCACGCCTACGCCGCGCGGCCCTATCAGCAGCTCCGCGTACACCCCGAGCCGCCCGTCCTGCCTCGCGGCTACATCGCCCTCTTCCCCCTCGTCCTCGGCCGCAATGCTACGTTCCGCCGCCTCATGACCGAGGAGCTCCGACGCAAGCGCCTGGGTCCCTTCGCCGAGCCGGAGGCCCTCGATCTCCCGTCGCCGAGCCAGGGCGTCGCATGACGGCGTCGGGCTCGCGTCCCGAGGAGATCGCCCAGGAGATCCGCAAGGACATCTTCCGCGGCCGCTACCGGCCCGGGGAGCGGCTCCCGTCCGAGCGCGAGCTCGCCGAGCGGGCCGGCGCGAACCGCGGCTCCGCGCGCGAGGCGTTGAAGATCCTCGCCCAGCAACGCCTGATCGAGGTCCGGCCCGGCGGCTCCCGCGTGATCCCCGTCCACCGGGCGAGCCTCGAGGTGCTGGGCCACGTCCTCCAGATGTCCGGCGCGCCCGATCCCGACCTCCTGGCGCAGCTGCTCGACGTCCACGAGCTCCTCTGGGCCGGCGCCGTGCGCCTCGCCGTCGAGCGCGCGAGCGACGAGGAGCTCGGGCGCGCGCGAGAGCTCCTGGCGACCCTGTCCCGGGAGCGGATCAGCGAGGAGGAGTACCTCCGCACGATCGCCGCGCTCCTCGAGATCATCGCCGAGGCGAGCCACAATCTGGTGTTGCGCATGGTGGGCAACAGCCTGTTCACGATCCTCGGCGCGGTCGTTCCGCTCCTCCAGCGGCTGCGGCCCTCCCATGCGACGCTCCTGCCCGCGGTGAGGAAGGTGCGGCGGGCCCTCGCGAGGCGCGATCCGGTCGCCGCGGAGCAGGGCATCCGCGCGCTGCTCCGCTTGAAGCGCGAGTACGTGCTGAAGAAGCTGGGGACGCCGCGCTAGTAGCGGCCGTGCTGCTTGAAGATGTAGTTCGAGAGCTCGATGTACTGGAAGTTCATCCGATGCATCAGCTCGTGGGCGGCGCGCATGATGGCGCGCATGACCTTGTAGACGAGGTCCGGATCCTTCGCGACGAGCTTCTCGAACGCCTCGCGCCGCAGGCTCAGCACCTCACTCTCCGCGATCGCGCGAAGCCCCGTCTGGTGGCGCATTCCGTCGATGAAGCTCATCTCGCCGGCGAGATCCCCGGGACGCAGGACCGAGAGGGAGGCGGGCTCCCCAGGTCCCGCGTTCTTCAAGACCTCGAGCGCCCCGGCGAGGAGGACGTGCACCGAGTCGTCGCTGGTCCCCTCCTCGATCAGGAAGCTGCGCGGTGCCACGCGACGGAGCTCCACGAGCTCCGCCAGGGCGGCGCACTGCTCCTTCGTGAGCTCGGCACCGAGCGGAGACGCAGCCACGAGACGCGTCACGTCCGCAGGATCGCCCTTCTGGCTCTTCGCATCGCTCATCCGCCGACACCTCGCTGCTTCGAGCCACGGCGCGACGCACCCACTGCCCCGCGACCGCTCGCTCGCAGCCAGCATACTCCCTCGACGGTCCGCGTCTCCATGGGGCAACTTGGCGCGGCGACGCGCGCGGAAGCGGTCTGACGGGTCTACGTGCCCGGCGGAGGGCTGCGGCCGGCGCCGTCCCCGGCGTCGCTGCCGCGCGGGCCGCCGTCGCCTCGCCACGAGGCAAGCGCGGCGAGGATCACCGCCGCGAGGAGGAGAGGCGCCCCCACGAACGAGAAGACAATCGCCCGGAGGCCGGTGAGATCCAGCAGCATCGCCGCGAGGACGAGCTGCGAGGCCACGACCAGCGCACAAGCGACGCGCAGCATCAGCGCGCCCCCGTCGCTTCGGCACGCGCGCCCACGAGCGCCTTGGCGGGATGCGCTTCCGCATGGCAGGTGCCGACGCAGCCGAGGCTCCCCGAGAGCAGCGCCTGCTGCAGCTCCGCATCGTGGTGCGCCTCCTGGGCACGAAAGGGCGCCGCCTCGGCGTGGCATCCGAGACAGGACGCGATGTCGAACTTCCGCGCCACGAGCGGAAACGAGTAGCGGCCGGTGACGGTGTGCAGCATGTGCTCCACGCCCGCGAGCTTCGCGTCGGCCGTGCCCCAGATCCCGTAGCCGCCGTGGCATTGGAAGCAGGCATCGACGTGAGAGACGGCGCCGATGCGCCAGTGCTTCGAGGCGAGCGAGCCGTTGTCCTCGTCGAGGGATGCCACGAGCGGGCTCATCGTCTCGTGGCACGAGCCGCAGAACGCGACCCGTTTCGACTCTTCGAGCACGACCAGCGCCCCGATGACGTACGCGAAGCCCGAGACCAACACGAGCCCCGGCACGCCCCACCCGAAGGGCAGGCGCCCCCACACGAGGCCGATCCCCGCGACGACGATCGCGACCGCCGCGAACGCCAGGCCGACGATCCACAGGTAGTGCGGCGACGGCGGCAGGGCGAAGAGCGGACCGAGCGGGGCCCCCTCCATGCTTCTCTCTCGAGGCGGAGCCGGCGCGCTCGCCGGCTACGCACCGCCCGCCGCGAGAAGCTTCACATACGCCGCGACGGCGTCGAGCTCCTCGGGAGAGATCTTTCCCTTGATCGAAGAGTGCTTCGGATTCTCGGCGAAGACCTTCTTGATCGTCTCGAGGCTGTCGGGCCCCGTGAGCCGCGGATCGTGCATGGACGGCACCTTGAGGGCCTTCCCGGCGGGCGTGTCGCCGCTGCCGTCGGCACCGTGGCATTTGGCGCACTCGGCGTCGAAGACCGCCTTGCCATTTGCCGCGTCGGCGGCGCGTGCGGCCGGCGGGTCGGAGACGAGCGCGAAGAGGAGAGCGAGAGCGAGGACGGCGCGAAGGGACATGGGAGCTCCTGTTCCGCGGGTGCACCGCCGCCTTGCCCACGACGAGACGCACCGCGCCCGCCATCGTACACGCTGCGAGGACGGTTCGCGCAACCGCAGAGACGCAAGACCCGCCGGAGGCCAAGGCGGGGCGACGGCTCCCGCGACGAAGACGTGAAGCCCGCCGCGGAATGCGGAATTCGGCTTGCGTCGATCCGCCCCCCGATGGCATATGACGGGATGCCAGGTTGGGGGGACTTCGTTGCGCGAGCCGTCGTTTCGCCAGTCCCTCCTGCTCGCTGCCGCTCTCGTGACGAGCGCCGCGTCGGCGGCGCGCGCCGCCGACTACGTCGGCGACGCCGCCTGCACGGCCTGCCACGACAAGCTCCAGGCGCCCTACGCCGCCACGGTTCACGGCAAGCTCTTCCACGAGGACGCGCGCAGCGAGGCGATGCGCCACGGCTGCGAGGGCTGTCACGGGCCCGGATCGGCGCATGTCGATGCGGGAGGCGGCAAGGGCGTCGGCGGCCTGATCACGTTCCGGGCGGAAGGGCCGGAGGCGATCGAGCGCGAGAACGGCGTTTGCCTCGCCTGCCATTCCGCGGGCGCGCGCACCCACTGGGATGGAAGCACCCACCAGATGCGCGACGTCGCCTGCACGAGCTGCCACGCGGTCATGCGCGCCGTCTCGCCCCACGGCCTCCTCACCCGTCCCTCCGAGAGCCAGACCTGCGCCCAGTGTCACCTGCTCGAGAGCTCGAAGACCATGCGCTACGGCCACATGCCGCTGCGCGCCGGGAGCCTGCCCGAGCGCGACGGGAAGATGAGCTGCCTCTCCTGCCACAATCCGCACGGGACGGTGAGCGAGTCGCTGCTGGCTGCCCACTCGATCAACGAAGGCTGCTACACCTGCCATGCCGACAAGCGTGGGCCCTTCCTCTGGGAGCACGCGCCGGTGCCCGAGAACTGCCTCAACTGTCACGACCCCCACGGCTCCTCCCGCGAGGCGATGCTGCGGATGTCGCCGCCGCGGCTCTGCCAGACCTGTCACGATCCCACGCGCCACCCCACGGATCCGCGGCTTCCGACGAACCAGTTCGTGATCGGCTCCGGCTGCATGCAGTGCCACGTGAACATCCACGGCTCGAACCATCCCAGCGGCTTCGGCCTCACGCGCTGAGGGCGGGCGAAGGGAGGGAGGCCCTTGCGGCGAGCACGACGGAAGGGACTGCGATTCGCCATCGCCCTCTGCGCCGCTGGGCTCGCCGGAGCGGTCCCTGCGGCACGTGGCGACACCGACCTCTCGCAGTTCGTGCTGAGCGGCGAGCTCGAGTCGGGCGGGAAGACGATCACGGGCGACTGGGGCTCGTCGGAGTTCCGGGAGTACCGCGACCAGCAGCCGGGCTACTTCGGGCGGAGTGCCCTCCTGCTCGAAGAGCCGAAGAGCCGCTTCTTCCTCGGCTTCGACTACGACTACGTCGGCAGGCAGGACCAGCGCTACGAAGGTCGCGTCGGCCAATGGGGCCGCTGGAACATCGACCTCGCCTTCGACGAGTACCCCTACAGCTACGGGAACAACGCCCGCTCCCTGTATCTCTCGCAGGGCTCCGACACTCTCGTGCTCCCGGCCGCCGTCCAGACGCAGCTCCAGTCGCTGACCGGCGCAGCGCGCGCCACGGCCCTGGGCACGGCCCTCGACGCCGCCACCTTCCGCGAGCTCGACGCCATGTATCGCACGGGCCGCGCCGACGTCCGGATCCAGCTCTCGCCCGAGCTCGAGGCGAAGGTCGGCTACTTCCTGCAGAACCGGAACGGCGATCGGCCCTTCGGGATGGCCTTCGGCAGCCCGGGTGGGAACTTCGCGGACTACGTCGGGGGCATCGACGATCGGACCCAGAACCTGACCGCGGGCCTGAGCTACGTCCGCGACACCTGGAGCCTCGCCTTCGACACCTTCGGCTCCTTCTACCACGACGGCTTCGACGACTTCACCGTCGCGAACCCGCTGCGCGCCGTCGACAGCCCCACGGCCGGAGCGGAGTCGGGACGCGTCTCGCGTGCGCCGGACAATCGCGCGTACGCGCTGAGCCTCACGGGGAGCTGGAAGCTCCCCGTCCCGGCCCCGACGCGCGTGAGCAGCACCGTCTCCTTCGGGCAGCACACCCAGGACGAGAAGTTCCTGCAGCAGACGATCAACCAGGCGATCCTCGCCGCGAACGGCCCCGCCCTCGCGCTGCCGAAGGACAGCCTCGGCGGACAGGTCGACACGTGGCTCGGGACCTTCCTGCTGACCTCGCGCCCGCTCCGCGATCTCGACCTGCGCCTCCGCTATCGCTACTACGGCTACGACAACCGCACCGACACGACCGAGCTCACGGCGAACGTCGTGAACGACGCGACCTTCGATTCGGAGGTGCTGTTCACGGCCCCGAACAGCTACCGCACGCAGAACCTCTCGGCGGACGCGACCTATCGGCTCCTGGCTCCGCTGAGCGCCACCCTGGGCTACGCGTACGAGCAGTGGAACCGGAGCGACGAGCGCGAGCGCATCTACACGCGCAGCCAGACCGGGAAGGCCGCGCTCGACTGGAAGCCCGTGGATCGCGTGCAGCTGCGGGCGCACTACGCCGTGTCGGGACGCACGGGGAGCGACTACCGGCCCTACGCGCCCCTCGACCAGCGTCTCGAGCCGACCGAGGTGCCCGACGCGATCCGCGTCGGGCAGCTCGCCGACCTGCGCAAGTACGACGAGGCCGACCTCTGGCGGAACGAGGCGGGAGTGCTGGGCCAGCTCCTGATCACGGAAGGGCTCGACGCCACGCTGACCTTCGACTTCCAGAACGACAGCTACGACGCCTCCCGCTACGGCCTGAAGAGCTGGCAGCAATGGAGCCTCGGGGGCGACCTCGGATATCACCCTTGCGAGCGCGTGGGGATCACGGCGGGCTACACCTTCGAGCGGAACGTCGCCGAGCAGCTCCAGCGCCTGCGCAACGTGCAGACCGTCGGGGGCGTCTCCAGCGCCATCGACGATCCCCTGAACGATTGGGGGAGCCAGTGGCGCATGCGCGCCCACGACGTGCACGCCGGCCTCGACGTGGTCCTCCTGCCGAAGTGGCTCGACGCCCGCGTCGGCTACGGCTTCCAGCTCTCGCACGACCAGACCCGGACGAACGGCCAGAACGGCGGTCCCTTCCTGGTGCCCCTCGACTACCCGACGGACGACGACAAGCTCCAGTACGTGACCGCCGCCCTCGACTTCCACGCCACGGAGAGCCTCACGCTGCGCGCCGCCTGGCGCTGGGAGCACTTCGACATCACGGACTTCCGCCACGACGGAACGCAGCCCTTCATGCCCCTCTCCAACGACAACAGCCAGACAGGGGCGGTGAGCCCGACCTCGAACGTGTTCCTCGGCGATTCCATCGAGGACTACAACGTGCACATCGTGGGGCTGAGCGCGATCTACCGCTTCTGACCGACCGCGGGGCACGGGCCGCGACCGCGGACCGCACTACACTCGCGGCATGTCGACGATCGGCGAGCACGGCTTCGCGACGGTGAACGGCTTCCGCATGCACTACGTGCGCGCGGGCAGCGGGCCGCCGCTCGTGCTCGTCCACGGCTGGCCGCAGACGTGGTACGAGTGGCGCAAGGTGATGCCGCGGCTGGCCGACCGCTTCACCCTGATCGCCCCGGACCTGCGCGGTCTCGGCGACTCGGAGAAGCCGGCGGCGGGCTACGACAAGCGCACGATCGCCTCCGACGTGCGCGCCCTCCTGGCGGGGCTCGGGATCGAGCGGATCGGGCTCGTGGGCCACGACTGGGGCGTGTCGGTCTCGTACTTCCTCGCCTACGACAATCCCGGGCTGGTCGATCGGCTGATGGTGCTCGACATGTACCCCGGCATCGGGCGCCTGGGCGGCGGGCTCGACTTCGCCGCCGCGCGGAAGTTCTGGCACATCGCCTTCCACGCGGGCCGGCCGGACGTCGCGGCCAGGATCGTGGGCCACGACGTGGAGGGCTACCTCTCGCACTTCTTCACCTCGCCCGACTACACCCACGACCCGTCGGCCTTCGCTGCCGACGACATCGCCGAGTACGTGCGCTGCTACTCCGCGCCCGGCGCGCTCCGCGCGGGCTTCGAGTACTACCGTGCGGGGCTCGAGGAAGACCTCGTGAACCTCGCCGGCTGCACGCGGAAGCTCGACATCCCCGTGCGCGCGTTCGGAAGCTCGGCGTTCCTCGGCGACGTCACGCGCGCCTGGCGCCGCGTCGCCGAGCACGTCGACGGAGGCGAGGTCCCGGCCTGCGGGCACTTCATCCCGGAAGAGAAGCCCGACTTCGTCGCGGCGCAGATTCTCGAGTTCTTCGCGACGTCGCGCTGACGGCCTCCGGCTCGCGCCCGCGTCCCACGTTCAAGGGCGCGAGGCGCCACCTTCCTCCTCGAGAAGGAACCGGCGGACGGCGGCGTTCACGCGCTCGCCCTCGCAGTCGAGCGCCAGGTGCCCGCACTCGTCGTCGAGGACCAGCGTCTCCGCGCCCACGAGGCGGGCGAACGCGAGCGCCGGGAGCGGATTCACCATCTGGTCCTGCAACGCGACGACGATCAGCATGCGGGCCTTCACGCGCGCCGCGGCCTGCTCGAGCGAGCCACCGGCCGTCGCACCGACGTCGTGCGCGATCATGGCCTCGAGCTGCCTCACGCGATCGTTCGCATCGAAGCGGTCGCGGGCCTCGATCTCCTCGGCGAAGGCCGGGTAGCGTTCGGCGGGCACGTGCTCGGCCAGGTACTTCGGCGTGCGGAGGTTCAGCTCGGCGATGTCGGCGGCCGTCGCGAGCACGGGCGGCTCCGCATAGTCTCCGCCCCGGTACGCCGGATCCGAGCGGATCGCGCTCAGCATCGCGCGCCAGAGCAGGAGGTCGCGCGCGGTCTGGCGCGGCGTGCCGAGGATCGGCACGGCCCGATCCATGAAGTCGGGATGCGAGACGACCCACTGGAAGCTCTGCATGCCGCCCATGGAGATCCCCATCACCGCGCGCAGGTGCGTGACGTTCAGCACCTCCACGAGCAGCCGGCGCTGCGTCTCCACCAGGTCGCGGATCGTGAAGACGGGGAAGTTCGTCCGCGCCTGCGACGCGCTGTTGGACGGCGAGGACGACGCGCCGTTTCCGAGGGCGTCCACGCCGATCACGAAGAGCCGGCGGGGATCGACGAGCTTCGCCGGGCCGATCGAGTCCGCGAGCGACGCGCTCGTTCCCGTGAACCAGGTCGTGAAGAGGACGGCGTTGTCCCGCGCCGCGTTCAACGCTCCCCACGTGCGGTAGCCGATCCGGCAGTCGTGGATCACGGCGCCGCTTGCGAGCGTGCAGTCTCCGAGCTCCGCGAAGCGGAGCGTGCCTTCCTGCGCGGACGCACGACACGAGAGCAGCCAGAGCGAGAGGAGCAGCGGCCAGCCGCTCGAGCTCCGCCTGCGCGGTGCAGCCGCCTTCCTCCCCCCGACCGACGGCATCGCGCTTCTCCTCGCCCTCCGCGCCCATCCTAGCGAGCCCCAGCGGCGCGTGGCGCGCGAATGCGCCGGCAGCGCGGCGCCGCCAGGGATGCGTTCAGCGTCGTCCCGCCCGAGCTTCTGCAGGGAGCGCTGCCTCGCCCCAGGCTCCGCTCCCCGGGCTTCCGCAAGGTGCGCCGCCAGGGCTACCGTCGCATCGCGCAGCGCCTGGAGACGCTCGGCCGGCTCGACGCCGCCGAGCCTCGGGCACCGCTCGGGGGAGATGCGGGAGAGTGGATCGCACTCGACTCGCTGTGCCGGATCACGGTCTCGCGCTCGACCTGCCCGAGGCGTGCCTCGACGCGTTCGAAGGGCACGACGGAACCTTCCGCTTGCGCGAGCTCCTTCGCGAGCGCGCCTACCTGCCCGCCGACGCGCGCATTGCCCCGTGGCCCGACGCGTGTTGCGTGTTGCGCCGTGCCGGCGAGGCGCGGACGTGAGCGTAGTCGTCCGCGCGCTCGAGGGAGCGAGCCTCGAGGCGCGCCCGGTCGAGGTCGTGGAACGGAAGGGCCTCGGGCACCCCGACACGATCTGCGACGCGCTCGCGGAGGAGGCGAGCCGCGCGCTCTCTCGTCACTACCTGGAGCGCTTCGGCTTCGTGCTGCACCACAACGTGGACAAGGTGCTCCTCCGCGGCGGCGCGTCGCGCGCGGCGTTCGGCGGCGGAGAGGTGCTGGAGCCGATCGAGATCTTCCTCGCGGGTCGCGCGACGCGCGAGTACCGGGGCGCGCCCGTGCCCGTCGACGCGCTCGTCCAAGACGCGTGCACGAGCTGGCTTCGCTCGCGGCTCCACGCCCTCGATCCCGACCGTCACGTGCGGCTTCACTGCCTGCTCCGGCCGGGGTCCGTAGAGCTCGTCGAGCTCTTCGAGCGCCAGCGGCGCACGGGCAGGCGGCTCGCGAACGATACATCCATCGGCGTCGGATACGCCCCGTCGAGTCGGCTGGAGCGCGCAGTGCTCGACGCCGAGCGCGCGCTGAACGCGCGCGAGCAGCGCGCCGCGGCTCCGGAGCGCGGCGAGGACGTGAAGGTGATGGGCGTGCGGGAGGGCGGACGAATCGAGCTCACGATCGCGTGCGCGTTCGTCGACCGCAGCGTGCGCGACGCCGCCGACTACCTCGCCAAGCGCGAGCGCGCGGCCGCCCTCGCCCGCGCCGCCGCAGGCGGCGAGGCCGAGGTCCGCGCGAACGCCGCGGACGATCCCGATGCCGGGAGCCTCTACCTGACCGTCACGGGGACCTCCGCCGAGGCCGGCGACGACGGCCAGACCGGGCGGGGCAACCGCGCGAACGGCTTGATCACCCCCGGCCGCCCGATGACGCTCGAGTCGATCGCGGGCAAGAACCCCATCACGCACGTGGGCAAGCTCTACAACGTCGCGGCGCCGCGCCTCGCGGCCGCGCTCGTGCGCGAGCTCGAGCACGTCCGCGAGGCGCAGGTGCTGCTCGTGAGCCGCATCGGCCAGGCGATCGACGACCCGCAGCTCGCCGAGCTCGCGCTGCGCGTTGCCGAGCCGCGCACGCTCGACGCGCTCGCCCCGCGCGCCCGGGAGATCGCGCGCGCCGAGCTCGCCGCGCTCGGCGATCTCTGGCGCCAACTTCTGTCGTGCAACCTCGCCGAGGACGCGCTCTGAGCAGCGAGCGTCGCGCGGGCTGCGTCCGCGAGTGCTCGCACCCCAGGAGCGCGTGCGCGAGCGCGTCGAGGTTCGCGCGGTGCTTCGCGAGCAGGCGATCGGCCTCGAGCTGGCACTCCTCGACGATCCGCCGCACCTCGGCGTCGATCAGCTCCGAGCTCGCCTCGCTGCAGGGCTGCTGCTGGAACGCCGGCGGCAGGCCCTCGTCCGACGCGGCGACGAAGCCGGTCGGACCCAGCGCTCGCGAGCGGGTAGCGCATCTCCTGCTTCAGCGTGCCGCGGATCGTGTCGCCCGCGCCGCGTCGCCGTCGTCACGCGCTCACCGTGGAGGGGAGCGGCGGTCAGCGCAAGCACCACCGGCGACCGGCACGCCGAGACCCCGAGAGCCGCCGGTCGGCTCGCCAGGTCCTACGAGGCCGCTGAAGAGAGGCGCTTCCGGCTGCGCGACCTCGACCCGCCGACACCTCTTGTGCGAGCGCGCTGACCCATCGTCGCGTCTCGTGCGCTCGCTGCCCTGAGCCTGGCGGCGCAGCGTATCGCGCAAACGCTGCACGGGGATCCTCCGCCGCCATCGCGTCTCCATCTCCGGCACCGATCGAGACTGCGTACGGCTCACGTAAGCGGTGTTGCGACGCAGCAGGCCGGGGTGCGAATATGCGAGCGGCGTGGGCGGTTGAAGACCTGTTGTACAGCACAGAGAGGTCAACATGACCGTTCATGCGTGGGCGCTCTTTTGCATGACGGAAGTGCTGCTCTGTCTGAGCCCGGGTCCTTCGGCCCTACTCGTCATTTCGCTCGCGCTCACTCGCGGCCAACGCGCTGGCATTTCCGCGACGGTCGGCGTTCTCGCGGCCAACGCCCTCTACTTCATGCTTTCCGCGAGCGGGCTAATCGCTCTCCATGCTCTCTCGGCGGAGGTGTTTCTAGTCATCAAGTGGGCGGGCGCTGCCTATCTCATCTGGCTGGGCATGCGCATGATCGTCCGCTCGTTCACCCGGGCCCGTCCCGAGCCAGGGCTCCCGGTCCGCGCTTCTAGGCGCCGCGCGGTATGGCAGGGCTTCGTCACGCAGGGCGCGAATCCCAATCTCTTGGTCTACTTCACCGCCATCCTCCCCCAGTTCGTCGACCCCACGCATCCACTTCCGGGTCAGGTTGCGATTCTGGCATGCAGCTCCTTCCTGATCGAATTCGCGGTTCTGTCGGTCTACGCGGCGCTCTCGTTTCGGGCTGGCCTGGGCGTATCAACGCGCTTCCGGCCCGTAGCCGAGCGTGTTGGTGGCGGCCTGCTGGTGGCTGCTGGCGCGGGGCTCGCGTCAGTCCGTCGCTCGTAAGAGTGCTGTACAACAAGGTGCTGCACCTGACACGGCCCAGCGATTCGGCATCGTGGTACGGTGCCGTCTGGCGGCGTAGGGTCTGCCTCGGTCGGTGCTCGGCGGCCGCTGGGCCGCGCAGGTGAGCACCGAGTCGTTGGGCAGCGGAAGTTGATTGCTCGTCGAATCGAATTGCTGCGCGAGATGCTCCGAGCCGGTTTCGGCAACGCAGAGGCTTGCCACAATCTCGGCGTCCTCTACGCGACTGGCGATCATGGAGAGTGGCCGGAGATTCAAGACGCAGCCGCCGCAGCGCGTTGGTACGAGCGCGGCGCCAAGCGGGGCGATGCCGAGTGCCTGTACGACCTCGGCTTCATGTCCATCCTTGGCGAGTTTCCCGGTGCAGATCGCTCCGCGGGTGTTCGCTATCTCGAGCAGTCCGCGAACCGCGGGTACTGCGACGCCATTCGCCTCCTGTCAGACCTCTACTCTCGCGGTCTGCACGGCGTACCCGCGAATCCGGAGCACGGTGAACTCTGGTCTCGCAAGCTGGCCGAGCACCTGGCGCTCCATCCTGAAGACGCCCGCAAACACGAGCGCTCGTGAGGTCGTACGCGGCGGTCCCCAGCCCAACAAAGGCTTGCAGCTGCCAACGAACAGCATGCTCCGATCGGTGCGTGATAGTGTCTGGCGGCGGGCGTTGCTGCCTCAGCGCTGGCGGTCAGCGCTGTTCGTTGCAGCTGAAGCCTGATCCGTTAGGCGGCCGATCGTGGCGTGGGACGAGGAAGAGAAGACCGCGCGGGGGTTTCTTCGAGGCGTCGTCTGGTTTGTTGGGTTCGCGGGCGTTGCACTCGCAGGTGCGAGCATCTTCACAGGCAACGCTTCCTTCCTTGTGGTCTACCTCATCTGGCTCGGCGTTTTGGTGGCGGCGGTCGCGGCATACGCCACCGTTCTAGGCAGCATCTCTCTGGCCCTGGTCAGCCTTGGTCGCGCGGTCGCGTGGTGTGCACGGCGTATGCGTCGCTTCTTTCCTTCGCGATGAGTGCGCCACTCTTCCTAGGTGCCACGGGTAGTTGCCCGCCGCCCTACAAGCGAATGCAGCTGACGAGCCACCGCGTGCTTCGTCGGGCATGGTAGGCTTCTGGCGGCGGACGCTGGGGCGCAACGCAGCACGGTGGCGGCGGTGGCTCGCAGCTGATCCGCGTGTCCGTTGGTCGGCGTGGAGAGAGCGTTTGCTTGACCCTCGGTGAAACCGCGCAGATGGGTCCGCAGCTTCGTGCGCACGTCGAGCAGCAACTCCTCGACGACCTTCGGCACTACGGCATCGACCCAGGAGCCTGTAAGATCGACTGGGCCGACGCGTGCCAAGAAGGCCACTGCACCTCCTATATGGACGGAAAATCTCGAGGAGCTATCCGGCATCAAAGTGCTGGGGCCGGACAGGAAGGTCGTCGCGGATGGTTGGATGGACTTCATCCACGGAGGTGGGAACCATCCGCTCTTCGTGTTCTGGCTCTTCCTCGCGATCGGCTGTGGCGCATCTCGGAACGAGGTCAAGCGAGACGTCGGCATTCCCGCGCACGTCTGGGAACGCCTCCCAGACTCAACCAAGGTTCTCTGCGCGCGCGCCGACGAATATGACGCGCGCTGGGCATCCGATCCGTTGGTACTTGAGTGGGTGCGCGAGCACGCCGGCTAACAAGCCGTATCTGGACTCCTCCCACAAGCTGATTCTCGTTTCCGACGGTTCCGGCGCAGAGGGTCCGACTGCAGTCGTATCTCCGGCCTCGCGTGTGGAGCCTCTCGGGCTCCGGGCCATGATGGAAAGCCGCGCGCCGGGAGCCAATCGCTGACAACGGCCTCTGCGGGCCAAGCTTGCTATCGGCATTCCTCCGCGCCGGTCAGAACCGGTGCGCCGTCACCGTCGTGGACTCGAAGCAGTCGCGTGGTGGGTCGATCATTCCGTTCCTATCGCGGG
>DATKKW010000048.1:0-48561 GCA_035542715.1 Myxococcota bacterium | reverse complement strand
GCAGCAGCGCCGGCTTCTCGGGGCTGCCGGCAACTGCGTAGTTCATCCGCACCTCGCCCGTGTCGAACGTCTGCTCGGAGAACGCGTGCGGGAGTAGGTCGCCTCGGGCCGACCGGGACCGAAGGCGTGCGCGAAGCGGCTCAACCTTCCCTCCTCTGCAGTCGCGGGAAGAGCCGCTCCGCGGCGCCCCGATCGATCGACGCGCGCCGTGCCTCGGTGAGCGAGTAGCCCTCGTACAGGCCCGCGAACGCAGCGACGGCGCCCGCCGGCGCGTAGGAGAAGTCGCTGCCGAAGAGCACGTGGTCGGGCTCCGCGAATGCGAGAAGGCTCGGGAGCGCCGTCGGGCTGCTCGAGAGCGCGACGTCGAAATGGAAGCGCTTGAGCCGCGCCATGCCTTCGAGGGGATTGCCGGCCGCCGAAGCGGCGATCGCGATGCGATAGGCCGCATACGGCACGAAGCCTCCCGCGTGGGCCAGGATCACCGTCGCGTCGGGGCAGCGATCGAGCGTGCCCGAGCGCGCGAGCCCGATCGCGGCACGCGTCGTGTCGAGCAGGAAGTCCGCGACGAAGGACGGCACCCCGGGCAGCGGCTCGAGGCCGGGAATGGTCGAGGGGTGCACGAAGACGACGGCCCGCCGCCGGCTCAGCTCGTCGAAGAGAGGGTCGAAGCGCCGATCGCCGAGATACACGCCGCGGTGGTTGGCGAGCAGCACCACGCCGTCGGCGCGCAACGTGTCGAAGGCGTAGACGAGCTCCGCGAGCGCGCCGTCCACGTCGGGCAGGGTGAGGGTGGCGAAGAAGCCGAAGCGGTTCGGGTGGTCGTGCACGACCTTCGCGGCGTACTCGTTGACCTCGCGGGCGCGGGCGCGCGCCTCGGCGTCGTCGCCGAGGTGCACGCCCGGCATCGAGACGGACAGCATCGCCGTCTCCACGCCCCGCTCGTCCATCAGCGCGAGCGACGCCTCGGCGCTCCAGCTCGGGAGCGGCAGGCCGCCCGCGGCGAGGCCACGGTCGCGGAGCCAGGCCGCGTAGGCAGGCGGCACCATGTGGTGATGCACGTCGATGCGCCGGGGCCCACTCAGGTCAGATCCTTCCCTGCAAGAAGGCACGCACGAGGTTCTCGAAGGCGCGCGGCTGCTCGAGCTGCAGCCAGTGGCCGGCGTGCGGCATCACGTGCAGGCGCGCGTCCGGCAGGTGCGCCGCAAAGTAGTGGGAGGAAGCGGCGGCGATGATCCGGTCCTCGCGGCCGTGCAGGACGAGCGCGGGGTGCCCGACGCGCGCCAGGTCTTCCGGCGCGAAGGGAAGCGGCGGACCGGGCGAGAAGGTCGCGCGGTGCGAGCGCCGCACCTCGGGGCGAAGCGCCTGCGGCATGCGCGCCGCGGCGATCTTCGCGAGGTCCCCGCCGAGGCACGCGGGGTCGTAGACGAAGCTCCCGACGAGCTCCGCCATCGCCGCGGCGGTCGGATCGTCGTAGAACGTGATGAGCTTGATCAGCTGGGGCGTCGGCGGCACGGGCGCACCGCCCGTGCCCATGAGCACGATCTTCGCCACCCGCTCCGGCGCACGCATCGCGAGCTGCACGGACACGATCCCGCCCATCGAGTTGCCGACCAGGTGCACGCGCCCGAGGCCGAGCTCGTCGAGCAGGCCGAGCAGCGCGTCGATCCGGAGCTGCGTGAACGCGGCGAGGCCCTTCGGCGGCGGGTCGGGATGGGACGAGTCGCCGAAGCCGATCACGTCGGGCGCGAGGTTGTGGAAGTCGCCCGCGAACGCCCCCAGCACGCCCTCCCAGTTGGTGAGCGCGGTGACTCCGGGCCCCGATCCGTGCAGCCAGAGCACCGCCTCGCGCCCTCGCTCGCCGCTCTCGTACAGGCGGAAGCGGTGCGCGCCCACCTTCACGTCGTCGGCGTGGATCGCGCTCATCGCTTCACGGAAGCGACGAAGGGGCGCAGGATGCCCGGCGGCAAGGGCGCCGCCGGCGGGTGGTGGCCCCAGATGCTCGTCGCGTCGTAGGCGCCGACGACCCAGCTCGCGTCGTCCTCGACGAGGCGGCCGCCCCAGCCGTACTCGATCTCGAAGCCGGATGGCGAGCGCAGGTAGAACGAGGTCATGAGGTCGTTCGTGTGGCGGCCGAGCGACATCGTGATCGGGATCCCGCGCCGCTCGCAAAGATCGAGCGCGTTGCCGACGTCGTCGAGCGAAGCCACCTCGAGCATCAGGTGGTGCACGCCGACGATTCCGGGCACGCCGGCCAGCGCCAGGCTGTGGTGACGCGGATTGCAGTGCAGGAAGCGCACGTGCACGCCGGCGTCGATGCGGTCCGAGAGCCGGAAGCCGAGCACGCGGGTGAAGAACGCCTGCGCGCGCTCGAGGTCCGGCACGAGCAGCACGGCGTGGCCGAGCCCGCCGCGGCCGGTGAGGAAGCCGGACATCGCGCGGCCCGGGCGGAAGGAGGACGGCCGCGCGAGCTGGCCCCACGCGAGCTCGTGTCGGAAGCCGAAGGGATCCACGAACCACGCCAGATCGGCCACGGCGCGGAGCGCGGCGAGCTCCGCGTCGGCGCGCTCGACGCTGAGCCCCTCCTTTTCGAGCGCGACGACGGCGGCGTCGAGCGCGCTCGGCCCGGCGACCGTCCAGCCGAGGTAGGCGAGGTCGTCGCGCTCGCCGGGGTGGACGACGATGCGGTGTGCGACGTCGTCGACGCGCAGGCGCACCGCGCCGTCCGGCCCGCGTCCGGCGACCTCGAGGCCCAGCACCTCGGGTCCGAACGTGAGCCACTCCTCCGCCTTCGGAGACGCGAAGCCGATGTAGGCGAGCGATTCGATCACAGCACGAGCTCCTGCTTGCTGGCCCCGAGCAGCGTCGCGCCGACCGCACGAGCGACGGGATCGGGATCGAGGAAGGCGTGGCCGAGCGCGGCCTGCACGTCCTGGAAGCGGCGCTGCAGCGGGTGGTCGAGGAAGACCGAGCGGCCGGTCGCGGCGTGGAAGAGCCCGTGCACGGCCTCGCCCGCCGCCTGGCAGCCGCGGTTCATGTTCCAGCGGTACTGCCCGCGCTGGGCCATCGACACGTCCGCGCGCGCCTCGGCCATCTCCCACAGCTCCTCGGCGTCGGCTCGCAGGCGGGCGATCGCGCCGTCCACCGCCCAGGTCGCCTCGGCGGCGCGCTGCTGCATCAGCGCGTCGTCGGCCGCCGGCCCGCCGATGCTGAGCCTGCGCTCACGGGTCAGCGCGATCCACAGCTCGACGAAGCCGCGCGCCGAGCCGAGCGTCGAGCAGGCGAGCGCCATGTTGAAGACCACCGACCACGGCAGCCGGTAGAGCGCACCGTCGTTCTTCTCGCGGCCCGGCAGCGGCGCGTTCTGCGCATAGTCGAGGTGCGACTGGCTACGGTGCTCCGGGACGAACGCATCGTCGACGACGATGTCCTTGCTGCCCGTCGCCTTGAGACCGGCGACCTTCCAGTTGTCCTCGATGCGATATTGGCCCGGGAAGAGCAGGAACGAGCGGTAGTCGGGGAGGTCGGCGTCACCGACCTTCCGCATGCCCGGAATCGCGCCCAGGTTCACGCCGCGGCAGTGGTCGCAGCCCGAGGAGAACGACCAGCGCCCCGACACCCGGTAGCCGCCGGGAACCCGCTGCGCCTTGCCCGTGGGGTTGTAGGACGAGGAGTGCATCGTCGTCGGGTCCTCGCCCCACATCTCCTGCTGCGCCTCGTCGGGGAAGAGCGCGAGCTGCCAGGGATGGACGCCGATCACGCCCGCCACCCAGCCCGCCGACGGCGAGGCAGCGGAGAGCTCGATCGCCGCGTCGACGAACTCCACGAGGCGGACCTCGCCGCCGCCCCAGCGCTTCGGCTGCAGCGCGCGTATGAAGCCGCCCTCGAGGAGCTGCTTCCAGGTGGCGTCGCCGAGGCGTCCCAGCTCGTCGTCCGCGGCGGCCGCGGCGGCGAGCGCGGGCCCCGCCTCGCGGGCGGCTTCGCGCAGGCTCATCCTCGTGCTCCTTCATTCTGGAGTGATCGATACATTCTTCGTACACCGACTCGGCTGTCCGTGTCAAGCGAGAAGGGCACATCAGCGAGGAATCGTGGATGAAGACGGCCCTGGGGCCCCCGGTGGCGAGCCCCCTCGAAGGAGGCCAGATGCCACTTGCCTGTAGTGTTCGCTCCGGTAATGTCCTCCTCACGAGGCAGTCGAGGAGGACCCGCGACATGTCGGCAGCGCGTCGCAAGCGAGCCCACGGTGAGGAGTCGCGGCAGCGGATCCTCGACGCCGCGGCGTCGATCGCCGGCGAGCGTGGCTACGAGGGCACCAGCATCGCGCTCGTGAGCGAGCGCTCCCGCCTTCCCGCGAGCTCCATCTACTGGCACTTCGACGACAAGGATCAGCTGATCGCGGCGGTGATCGAGCGCAGCTTCCATCGCTGGCTCGAAGGCATGCGCGCCTGGTCCCCGCCTCGTCCAGGAGCGACTCGAGAGGAGCTCTTCACGACGGGGGTGCGGAGGACCGCGAAGGCGCTGACCGACGCCCCCGACTTCCTGCGTCTCGGTCTCATGCTGGCGCTCGAGCGCCGGCCCGAGGAGGCGACGGCCCGGACCATGTTCCTGCAGGTCCGCGAGCAGGCGTACAAGCAGATCGTCGCGTCCTACGAGGTGTTCTTCGAGGGTGAGATCGACGCGAAGGGCGTCCGCTCGCTCGCCTTGCTCGCGATGGCCGCCGCCGACGGCTTGTTCATCGCCCACGAGGTGGACGAAGACGTGGATCTCGCCGGTTCGTTCGAGCTCCTGGCCGCCGCGATCCTGGGCGCGGCGGAGAAGCTCCGATCCCGCAGACGGCGATCGAGGAAGGAGAAGAAGTGAGCGAGCCCGCGCGCATCGAGGAGCTCGCCGCCCGGCTCCGAGAGGCGAGCCGGACGGGCACGCCCGTACCGCCGCTCTCCCGCGAGGCTCCGAGCCTCACGGCGGCCGACGCCTACGCGATCCAGCTCGTGAACGTCCGCGAGCGCCTCGCGGCGGGCGCCACCGTGCGGGGACACAAGGTCGGGCTCACCTCGAAGGCGATGCAGGAGATGCTCGGCGTCCACCAGCCGGACTACGGCCACATCCTCGACGAGATGCTCGTGCCCGATGGCGGCGCGGTGTCGGTCTGCCGCTTCCTCCAGCCGCGCGTCGAGGTGGAGATCGCGTTCCTTCTGGGGCATCCGCTCGGCGGCGAGTCCGTCGGCATCGCGGAGGTGCTCGCCGCGACGACCGCCGTGGCGCCCGCGATCGAGATCATCGACAGCCGCATCGCCGACTGGCGGATCACGCTCGTCGACACGATCGCGGACAACGCCAGCTCCGGCGCGGTGGTGGTCGGTCCGTGGGTCGCGCTCGCACGCGCACCGTCGCTCCCTGGGATCGCCGCAGAGCTGTGCATCAACGGCAGCACGGTCGCGACCGGCGCCGGAGCGGCCGTGCTCGGGGATCCCGCCGAGGCCGTCGCCTGGCTGGCCCGCGCCCTCGCGACGCTCGGCTCGCGGCTCGAGGCCGGCCACGTCGTCATGCCGGGCTCGTGCACGAAGGCGATCGACGTGCGCGCGGGGGACCGCGTCGAGGCGCGATTCGCCGGCCTCGGGTCCGTCTCCGTCGTCTTCTCGTCCTGAGCTCGCAGGGAAAGGAGCGCTGCTCGTGAGCAAGGTTCCCGTGGCGATCGTCGGGTCGGGCAACATCGGCACGGATCTCCTGGAGAAGCTGCGCCGCTCGGAGCGCCTGGACGCACGCTGGATGGTCGGCGTCGATCCGGAGAGCGCCGGCCTCGCGCGCGCGCGGCGCTACGGCCTCGAGACCTCCGCCGAGGGCGTCGACTGGCTCCTCGCGCAGCGCGAGCGGCCGGCGATCGTGTTCGAGGCGACCTCCGCCGCCGTCCACGAGAAGAACGCCCCGCGCTACCAAGAGAGCGGGATCCGCGCGATCGACCTGACGCCCGCCGCTGTCGGGCCCTACGTGATCCCGCCCGTGAACCTGCGCGCGCACCTCGACGCGCCGAACGTCAACCTGGTGACCTGCGGGGGCCAGGCCACCGTGCCGATGGTCTACGCGGTGACGCGCGTGGTGCCCGTCGACTACGCCGAGATCGTCGCCAGCATCGCCTCGCGCTCGGCCGGGCCGGGCACCCGCGCCAACATCGACGAGTTCACGCAGACGACGGCCCGGGCGATCGAGAAGGTCGGCGGCGCGGGGCGCGGCAAGGCCATCATCATCCTGAACCCGGCCGAGCCGCCGCTCCTCATGCGCGACACCATCCTGTGCGAGCTGCCCGAAGGCGTCGACCGGGACGCCGTGACCTCCTCGATCCTGGAGATGGAGGAGACCGTGCAGGCGTACGTCCCGGGGTACCGGCTGCTGCGCGAGCCGCAGTACGACGACGAGAAGGTGGCGATCTTCGTCGAGGTCCGGGGGGCCGGGGACTTCCTGCCGCCCTATGCCGGGAACCTCGACATCATGACGGCCGCCGCCGTTCGCGTCGGCGAGGCGCTGGCCGCCGCCACGACGGAAGGAGCCATGCGATGAGGCGCTTCTCGGCCGGGCTCGACGTCCGGCTCACGGAGGTGTCGTTGCGCGACGGCTCCCACCACATCCGGCACCAGTTCACGGCCGAGCAGGTGGCCGCCGTGGCCCGGGCGCTCGACGAGGCGGGCGTGCCGGTGATCGAGGTGAGTCACGGCGACGGGCTCGGCGGCTCGTCGCTCACCTACGGCCGCTCGCGCACCGGCGAGCGCGAGCTGATCGCGACTGCCGTGGCGAACGTGAAGCGGGCGAAGATCGCCTCCCTGATCCTCCCGGGTGTCGGCACGAGCGACGACATCCGGGCGGCGGCGGATCTGGGGGTCGGCCTGATCCGGGTCGCGACCCACTGCACCGAGGCGGACATCGGCGCCGAGCACTTCCACGTCGCCCGCTCGCTCGGCCTCGACACCGCCGGCTTCCTCATGATGGCCCACTCGCAGCCGCCGGAGGTGCTGGCGCGGCAGGCCCGCATCATGGCCGACGCCGGCTGCCGCTGCGTCTACGTGACCGACTCGGCCGGTGCGCTGATCCTCGAGCAGGTGGGAGACCGCGTCGCCGCGCTCGTCGCCGAGCTCGGCAGCGACGCGATGGTCGGCTTCCACGGACACGAGAACCTGGCGCTCGGCGTCGCCAACACGATCGCCGCGATCCGCGCCGGCGCGCTGCAGGTGGACGCGTCGACGCGCCGCTTCGGCGCGGGCGCCGGGAACACCCCGACCGAGGCGCTCGTCGCGGTGTGCCACAAGCTAGGCATCCGCACCGGCGTCGACCCGCTGCGGATGTTCGACGTCGCGGAGGAGGTGGTGCTCCCCCTCCTGACGGACGGCGAGCCTTTGCTCTCGCGACTCGCGCTCGTCATGGGCTATGCGGGCGTCTACTCGAGCTTCCTGAAGCACGCCTACCGGGCCGGCGAGCGCTACGGAGTGTCGGGCGCAGCAATCCTCATGCGCTGCGGCGAGCGGAAGCTCGTGGGCGGCCAGGAGGACCAGATCCTCGACATCGCGAGCGAGCTCGCCGACGGGGGCGGGGGCCGGTGAGATCCGAGAGCTGAAGGTCCGGGCGGCCTCCTGTACGCTCGCCGCGCCGCATGCCAAGGAGAGCCGGGATTCGCGCCCTCGCTGCCTCGAGGCGGATCGCACTCCGCCTCGCGCTCGCCACCTTCGTGGTCGTCGTGGTCGCCGTCGTGGCCGAGGGCGGCGCGCGCATCGCGCTCCGAGCGATCACGGGCGAGCGCGCACCGGTCAAGGTCCTCGACCGCGCGAAGCATGGCGTCGCAGCCGGGGATCTCGCGGCCGCCGCGCCGCAGGCCGGGGCGGCCGAGCAGCTCACGGCGGAATCGGTGCCCCATCCCTTCCTGGGCTACGTGATGCGCCCGCGGCCCGTCGACGCCGCCTGGCTCGCGCTCCACGGCTACCCGATCAACGAATTCGGGTTCATCGACGACAAGTCTCCGCTCCAGACGCGCGGGCCGGGGCGCCTCGTCGTCGCGGTCACCGGAGGCTCCGTCTCCGTGTTCCTTGCGAACGATCCCGCGAAGACGCTCGAGCGCGAGCTCGCGAAGCTGCCGGCGCTCGCGGGCCGGGAGATCGTGCTCGTGCGCCTCGGCCTCGGCGGCTTCAAAGAGCCGCAGCAGCTCGCGACGCTCTCGTACCTGCTCGCGCTCGGCGGCCAGTTCGACGTCGTCGTGAACCTCGACGGCTTCAACGAGCTCGCCCTCTGGCCGGCCGAGAACGCGCCGGTGCACGCCTTTCCCGCCTACCCGCGCGGCTGGCCCTACCAGCTCGACGCGCTCGCGTCTCCCGAGCGCCAGCGGACGTTCTCCGCCCACACGTTCCTGCGGGAGACGCGCTCGGGCTTCGCGGAGTGGATGTGCGGACCGCGCCTCGACCGCTCCGGGCTCGCGACGCTCGTCTGGCTCGCGGGCGACCGCTTCCTCGAGGCCCAGGCCGCGACGGCGCTCGCCGCGTTCCGCGAAGCGAGCGCGCAGCAGCCCTCGAGCTACGCGGCCATCGGCCCGCGCACGACCTTCGAGACCGAGGACGCGATGCTCGACGCGCTCGCATCGCTCTGGGAGCGGTCGTCGCTCCAGCTCCACCGCCTCTGCACGGCGAACGGGATCCGGTACGTGCACGTGCTCCAGCCCAATCAGTACGACGACGGCTCCAAGCCCCTCGCTCCGGAGGAGCAGGGGATCGCGATCGATCCCGCTTCGCCGTACGCGGAGAGCATCCGGCTCGGCTACCCGAAGCTGCGAGCCGCGGGGCAGCGCCTTCGCGATGCAGGCGTCGACTTCGTCGACCTCTCGGGACTCTTCCGCTCCGTCGAGGCGCCGCTCTATCGCGACCGCTGCTGCCACCTGAACGCGGAGGGCACCCGGCGGCTCGCGCAAGCCGTCGCAGCGCGGGTCGGCGAGACCGTCGCGGGGAAGTGAAGGAACGGTCGCGCTGCGGCTCCGTCGGCGCACAGGAGGGAGAGCCATGACCCTGTCCGACCACTTCCGCGCCATGGCGCGCAACAACGCCTGGTCCA
The DNA here is from genome assembly GCA_035542715.1 of Myxococcota bacterium. GTDB lineage: Bacteria > Myxococcota_A > UBA9160 > UBA9160 > UBA9160 > DATKKW01. The sequence continues at coordinate 39,486 of DATKKW010000048.1, read as the reverse complement.
ACCATCGCCTCCTGAGGGCCTGCGCGGCCCTGTCCCCGGACGAGTTCGCGGCGAGGCGGGTGAGCTTCTTCCCGTCCCTCGAGCTCACGCTGAACCATCTGCTGGTGGTCGACTGGTACTATCTCGACGCGCTCGAGGAGGGCGGCCGTGGCCTTGCGCTGGTCGAGAACGAGGTCCCCTTCCGACGCCTCCCGGAGCTCGCGACGGCGCAGCAGGCGGCCGACGCCCGCCTCGTGCGATTCTGCGACGGCCTTCGCGACGACGCGCTCGAGCGGGTCGTCGTCTTCGACCGCGGCGACGACGGCATCACGCGCGAGGCGGTGCGCGCGGTGCTGCCGCATCTCTTCGTCCACCAGATCCACCACCGCGGCCAGGCGCACGCCATGCTCGCCGGCACTCGGATCGCGCCGCCCCAGCTCGACGAGTTCTTCCTCGATTGGGACGCGCCCCGTCGCCGGGACGAGGTCGAGAGGCTCGGCTTCTAGGGCGGAGCCGTCGCGGGACGCCGGGGAGGCCGCATGTCCCGCCTGACCGTTCGACGTGCGTCCGAGGAGGGCCTCGTGGTCGGCGCTCCCCTGCTCCTCGCCCTCGTCGAGCTCTTCCATCCCCATCCGCCGCACGACCTCCTCGACCTCGACCTCCGGCCCTGGCTCGCGGTGCACTACGCGCAGATCCCCCTCTTCGCGCTTGCCGCCCTGGCGGTCGCGACGCTCGTGCGCAGCCAGGGAGATGCCGCCGCTGCGCTCGCCCGCCTCGCGCTCTTCGTCTTCGCGGTGACCTACACGGCGTTCGACACGGCGGCCGGCGTGGTGACGGGAGTCCTCGTCCAGGCGGCCCGCGCGTCCGCCACGCCCGAGGCCTGGCGCAAGTCGATCGATGCGGTGTGGACGAATCCGATCGTCGGCGGCTCCCCGTACGGTCCGCCGCCGCTCCTCGCGGTGCTCGGTGCCATGGCGCTGGCGGTGGGCGCCATCGCCGCCGCGGCTTCGCTCCGCCGCGCGGGTCGCTCGTGGCCGCCTCTCGCGTTGCTGGTGCTCTCGAGCTTCGGGATCACCCTCTTCCGGACCCACGCCTGGCCCGGCGGACCGCTGACCTTCGGAGGTCTCGCCGTCGCGGGCCGCTGGCTGCTCTGGGAGCGCGACCGCCGCACGGCGTGAGCGAGCCCGCGACGAAGCCACGCTGTGGCTCGCGTGCCCAGCCGGCGATCCGCGCGTGCGGCACTCCGCCACGACGCGAGCGGCCCCGGGACATCGGGTGACCCTGCATCGCGCGACGGGCACTCGGCTCCGCCGGCACACCTTCTGCAGTACCACTGCGTGACGTGCGCGCGCCGAAGGCGGAGCGAGCCGCGGCGCAATCGAAGAGAAGGGCTCGAGCGCGATCGGCTGCGGCGCACGTCTCGGCGGTCCCCATGCACCTGATCCCCGCCCTGCACTCCGAGCTTCCGGACGAGCCGGCGTGGCCCGACGCCGGCGGCCGTCGCCTCGTCTTCCTGCTCGATGCGTCGAGCGGCCTCGAGCGGCGGCTCCTCGAGGGCTGGCTCCGGCGCAAGCGTCCCGAGACGACGGCGCCCGGCGACTACGAGGTGATCCAGCTCCCGCCGTCGCGCCGCAGTTCTCGTCGCTCGAGGGTCGACCCGCGGCTCCAGCCCGCCCTGGCTGCGGGCGACGATCCGCTGCTGGTGCCGCTGCGGGTCGCGTGGCTCCCTGCCCTGCGAGACGGGACGCGCGCCGTCCGGCTCTCCGATCTCCTGACCTTCGGAGATCCGCGCGATCCGGGCGCGGCTCGCCAGGCCTGGGTGCTGCGGCTCCATCCCGACCGCTGCCGCATCCTCGGCGCCGAGCCCGCTCCCGTCTCCGAGCTGCGTCGACGCTGGCGCGACGCCGGAGCGACCGACGCGCACCTCATCGCCGGCCTCCCGGAGTTCGTGTGCCGCCAGGCGACGCTCGCGCTCGAGCGCGCGGAGCGGCGGCTGCGCGGCGCGCGCTACAAGGTGCCGCGCTTCGTGCGCGAGGAGATCCTCGCGCGCCCCGACTTCCGCGGCGATCTGGCCGCGCTCGCGCACGAGCTCGGGCGGCCGGAGGCGGCGGTGGTGGCGCAGGCCTCCCGCTACCTGCGCGAGATCGCCGCGACGCACAGCACGTACATGATCGACCTCGTCGCCCAGCTGAACCGCCGCTTCTATACGCGCGGCTACGGAGAGGCGCTGCACTACGACCGCGACGACCTCGCGCGCATCTACGCGCTCGCGCAGGCGCATCCGGTGGTCTTCCTGCCGACGCACAAGTCGCATCTCGACCACGTCGTGCTCCAGCACGCGCTGCACGAGAACGGGCTCCCGCCGAACCACGCGGCGGGCGGCGCGAACCTCAACATCCCGCCCGTGGCCTCGATCTTCCGGCGGAGCGGAGTGTTCTTCATCCGGCGGAGCTTCCGCGACAATCCGGTCTACAAGCACGTGCTGAAGAGCTACATCGGGTACCTCGTGGAGAAGCGCTTCCCGCTCGAGTGGTACATCGAGGGCACGCGCTCGCGCTCCGGGAAGCTCCTGCCCCCGCGTCTCGGCCTCCTCACCTACGTCGTCGATGCCTACGAGCGGGGGCGCAGCGAGGACGTCTTCCTGATCCCCGTCTCGATCGCCTACGACCAGATCCAGGGGATCCACGCCTACGTCGCGGAGCAGAAGGGCGCGGCGAAGCCGAAGGAGAGGCTCGGGCTCTTCTTCCGCCTGCTGCGCGGGCGGGGCCTCCACCAGCAGTTCGGGAACGTGCACCTGCGCTTCGGCGAGCCGCTCTCGCTGCGCGACCGGCTCGGGCCGCCCCGGGCGCTCGAGCAGTGCGCGCCCGATGCGCGCACGCGCGCCGTCGAGGCGCTCGCCCTCGAGGTCGCCGTGCGCATCAACCGCATCACGCCGATCACGCCCACCTCCCTCGTGACGCTCGCCCTGCTCGGCGAGGAGCGCCGGCCGCCCACGCTCGACGAGCTGCGCGCGGCGACGGGCGAGCTCCTCTACTACGCGAAGCAGCACAAGCTTCCGACGACGCTCGCCTGCGAGTCGCTGCACGGGGAGGAGGGCGTCGCGAAGACGCTCGAGGCGCTCGCCGAGAATCGCGTCGTCTCGCGGCGCGACGAGGCGCGCGGCGCGGTGTACGTCGTCGCCCCCGAGCACGACCTCACCGCGGCCTACTACCGGAACACGATCGTCCACTTCTTCGTCCACGCCGCGATCGCGGAGCTCGCGCTGGTGCGCGCCGGGGAAGCGCACGGCGGGCCCGCGATCGCGGCCCTCTGGGACGAGGCGCTGCGCCTGCGCGATCTCCTCAAGTTCGAGTTCTTCTTCGCGGAGCCCGACGCGTTCCGCGACCAGGTTCGCTTCGAGCTCGCCTTCCACGAGCCGGCCTGGGAGAAGCAGCTCGCGGAGGGAGGAGAGCCCGCCGAGGCGTTGCTGCGTCGTCTCCCGCTCCATCTCTCGCCGCGCGTCTTGCGACCCTTCCTCGACGGCTACCTCGTCGTGGGCGAGGCCCTCGCGCGCCTCGAGCCCGGCACCCCCTTCGACGAGCGCCGCTTCCTCGACGGCTGCCTGCGCCTCGGCGGCGAGTACCTGGCCGAGCGTCGCATCCGCAGCGGGGCCTCGGTCTCGACCGCGCTCTTCCAGACGGCGCTCCTGCTCGCGGAGGAGCGCGGGCTCCTCGAGACCACGGGCCCCGACGTCGTCGCGCGGCGCGCCGCCTTCGTCGACGAGGTCGCACGGACGATCCGGCGCCTCGACGCCGTCGAGGGCCTCGACGCGATCCGGCGCGCGGCGCGCGACGCGAGCGGAGAGCGCTCGTGAGGCCCGCGGTCGCGGTGATCGGAGGCGGCTCCTGGGGCACGACGCTCGCGTCCATGTGCGCCCGACACGGACCGGCGACGCTCTGGGCCCTCGAGGACGAGGTGGTCGCGGAGATCAACGAGCGCCACGCGAACAGCCTCTACCTCTCCGGCTTCGAGCTCCCCGTCGCCCTGCGCGCGACGCGCTCGTTCCCGGCGGCCATGGATGGAGCCGAGGTCGTCGTGATGGCCGTTCCCTCGAAGCACTTCCGCGGCGTGCTGGAGCAGGCGGCCCCGTCCGTCCCGCGCGGCGCGCCCATCGTGAGCGTGGCGAAGGGCTTCGAGCCGCGGACGCTCCTCCGCATGACGCAGGTGATCGCGGAGCTCGTGCCCGAGAGCCCGCGCGCGGCGCTCTCGGGGCCGAACCTCTCGCGCGAGGTGATGGCGGGCCAGGCGGCGGGCGCGGTCGTCGCGTGCCGCGACCTCGCCGTCGCGGAGCGGCTCCAGGAGGCGTTCAATTGCGGTCTCTATCGCGTGTACACCAGCCGGGACGTGATCGGCGTCGAAGCCGCGGCCGCGCTCAAGAACGTGATCGCGATCGCGGCCGGGATGGCCGACGGCGTCGGCGTCGGCGACAACACGCGTGCGCTCGTCATCACCCGCGGCCTCTCGGAGCTGACGCGCCTCGGCGTCGCCATGGGCGGCGAGCCCTCCACCTTCGCGGGCCTCGCCGGTCTCGGCGACCTGCTCGCCACCTGCATCAGCCCCCTGAGCCGGAACCGCTACGTGGGTGAGCAGCTCGGCAAGGGCCGCAAGCTCGACGAGGTCGTGGCCGAGATGCACATGGTCGCGGAGGGCGTGCACACCTGCGGCGTGGTGCTCGAGCTCGCGCGTCGGCACGGCGTGGAGATGCCGATCTGCCGCGAGATCGATCGCGTGCTGCACGGCGGCGCGACCGCGCTCGAGGCGTATCGCGGGCTCGTCCGCCATCCGCCGGGATCGGAGAGCGGAAAGGAGTGAGCCGGCGCGTCCTCGGGGAAGGTCTGTGGGCGCCGGCGGAAGGAGGAGGGAAGCAATGGGGCCCGTGAACGGCGCGCGGCCGATCCATCCGCCGAGGCGGGAGCTGATGCTGCTCGAAGCGCGTGCGCTCTTCGAGCTGGCGGCCCTGCTCCCCGCGTCGCCGTTCCTCCGGCGCGCGCCGACCGGAGACGGCCACCCGGTCCTCGTCCTGCCCCCGTTCCTCGGCAGCGACCTCGCGACGCGCGCGCTGCGCTGGTTCGTGCGCGACCGCGGCTACGCGGTGTCGGGCTGGGAGCTCGGGCGGAACCTGGGGCCGACGCCCGAGGTGGTGCAGGGGCTCGCGCGGCGGCTCGCGGAGATCCGCGCGCGGCACGGCCGGACCGTGTCTCTCGTCGGGTGGAGCCTCGGCGGAGTCTACGCGCGCGAGCTCGCGCGACACTTCCCGTCGGACGTCCGCCTCGTGATCACGCTCGCGAGCCCCTTCCGCGACGTCGACGCGGTGAACGTCCCGCGCTTCATGCGCGTCTTCGGCAACCGCCGGCCGCACGAGCGGCAGGAGATGATCCGCCAGCAGATGCACGCCCCGCCGCCCGTGCCGACCACCGCGATCTACAGCCGAAGCGACGGGATCGTGGCCTGGCGGAGCTGCGCCGAGGATCCCGGGCCGCAGACCGAGAACGTCGAGGTCGAGAGCAGCCATCTCGGCATCGGCCACCACCCGGTGGCGCTGCTCACGGTCGCCGATCGGCTCGCGCAGCCGGAAGGCGCGTGGACGCGCTTCCAGCCACCGCGAGGGCTGCCCTGGCCGCTCGGGCCGCGGCTCCCGGCGGAGGCGTCGGATGCATGAGGAGCGCGGCGCAGCGGGGGCGACGACGCCGACGCGCGGAGGTGACGCGGGCCGGCCGCTCCGCGCGCGGGCATGGCGCCGCTGGACCGGCGCGAGCCTTCGGAACCGGCTCCCCTTCAACGAGGTCGACGAGGTCATCCACCACCTCGACACCAGGCAGGAGCCGTGGTCGGTGCACGTCGAGGCACGCGTCGCCGGCCGCATCGACGAGGCGCGCCTGCGCAGTGCGGTGGCCTGCGAGGGGCGCCTCTTCCTCTCGTTCCGCCATCGCACCGCGCTCTGGGACGACACCGCCGCGCGGCGCTTCGCCGACGGGTTCGAGCAGGAGCTGCGTCTCGCGCTCGGCGCGACGTCCTAGGGACCGCGCGACCCGTCGACCTTCACGCGGGCCGCGGCCTCGGCCGATCCGATCACGGGGAGCACCTCGAACTCGCCGAGGTCTCGCCAGTGGCCGAGCCATACGTCGAACAGCGACGGATCGTCCGTCTCCATGAGCTGGAAGCAGCGGTCGAGCTTCCCGTCGTCGACGATCCAGCTGTCGAGGTAGACCAGGCCGGGCGGGAGCATGCGACCGCGCGCGGCCGCCCGCGCATAGACGGGGTCAGGACCCTTCGTGAAGCGCTCGATCACCATGTACTTCATGCCGCACCAGTAGCGCAGGGCGCGGGGCAGCGACTCGGAGGCGGCTTCCGAGCGCTTCCGATAGGCTCGCGCGCGTGACGGGAAGCCGGCCCCGCCGCCCGCGGCTCGCGCTCGCAGCGCCGGCCCTCGCCTTCGCGCTCGCCGCGGGAGTGGTCGCTCGCGCGGCGACACCGCCGCCGGTCGGGCCCGGCGACGCCGGCCTCGCGCCCGCCGCGCCGATCGTCCCGCTCGCTCCTCCCGGCACCAGCCTGCGTCGGATCCAGGACGAGGGCGTCCTGCGCTGGGGGATCGATCCTGCCGGCGGCGCGCCCTTCTCGATGCCCGACCCGCGCGATCCGCGCCGCCTCGTCGGCTTCGAGATCGAGCTCGTGGCCCGCCTGTGCGAGTACCTGGGCGTGCGCAGCGAGCCCGTTCCGGCCGACTGGCTCGCGCTGATCGACAACATGAAGGCCGGGCGGACGGACCTCGTGCTGAACGGTCTCGAGGTGAGCCCCGAGCGCGCGGAGGTCGTCGACTTCACCCTGCCCTACTACCGCTACGCGCAGCAGCTCACGGTGCGCGCCTCCGACAAGGACCGCTACCGCTCCCTCGCCGATCTTCGCGGCCGGCGGATCTCCGTGCTGAACGGGTCGGCCTCCGTGGACGTGCTGAAGGAGGCCGGCTTCGACGAGGCGCAGATCGCGCAGTACGACGACTCGCTCGCGCCGTACGTCGAGCTCTCGAACGGACGCGTCGAGGGCTCCCTCGCCGAGTCGATCATCGCCGCGTACTACGCCGGCGGCATGCGCGACCTCTACTCGATCCCGGAGACCTTCGCCCCCGGCGAGTACGCGGGCGCGGTCCGCAAGGGAGAGCCGGAGCTCCTCGCGGCGATCGATGCCGCGATCGCGCACATGAAGGCGAGCGGGGACCTCGGCCGCATCTATCAGCGCTGGGGCATCTGGACGGCGGAGCAGGAGCGGCTCGCGATCGTCCGCGGCCCCGCGGTCTCGAAGATCGAGCTCGCGTCCTCGGCGTCGACCACGGGCCTCGATTGGGGGCCCGTCTTGCGAGAGCTCGCGCTCGCGACGGGCACGACGGTGCTGCTGACCGCGATCAGCATGCCCCTCGCCGTCCTCGTCGGCCTCGGCCTCGCGCTGATGGAGCGCTCGCGCCGGCCATGGCTCGACGTGCCCGCGCGCGTCTACATCCAGCTGGTGCGTGGGACGCCGCTCCTCGTGCAGATCTTCCTCGTGTACTTCACGCTGCCGGTCCTGGGACAGGCGCTCGGCCTCGGCGACGCGCTGGTCTGGCCCGCGATCGGCGTCGGCATCGTCTGCCTCGCCGGGAACTACGCCGCCTACGAGGCCGAGATCCATCGCGCGGGCCTCGACGCGGTGCCGAAGGGACAGCGCGAGGCTGCGCTCTCCCTCGGCATGACGCCGCGCCAGGCGCTCTGGCTGGTCGAGCTGCCGCAGAGCTTCCGCATCATCCTGCCGCCGATCCTGAACGACCTCGTCGCCATGATCAAGGACACGTCGCTCGTGTACGTGATCGGCGTGCGCGAGCTCACGGCCGTGGCGCTCGGGGTCGGCAAGGCGCGCCTCATGGTGCCGCAGATGCTCGTGGTCGCGGCGGCCTTCTACCTCGTGGTGTCGCTCGCCGCCGACGCGCTCGGGCGTCGGCTCGAGACGCGCCTGCGGCGGCGCGGCACGCCGAAGGCGCCGATCGACCCGAGCCAGCTCTACTGAGCGCGGAGAGAGGAAGGAGCATGGCGCAGGCGACGCGACCGACGGGCCCCGAGCCCGCCGACGAGGTGATCCTCGAGGTCGAGGGCATGCGGAAGCGCTGGCCCAATGGCCGCGTCGCCCTCGACGGCGTCGATCTCACGCTGACGAAGGGCGACGTGTTCGTGCTGCTCGGACCGAACGGCTGCGGCAAGTCCACCTTCCTGCGCTGTCTGAACGGTCTCGAGGACTACCAGGAGGGCCGCGTGCTGCTCCGCGGGACGGAGGTGAGCCGCGGCCGGCCGTCCGGCCACGTGCCGACGCGGGCGGAGCAGGACGCGCTCTCGCGGCTGCGCCAGCGCGTCGGCATGGTGTTCCAGCAGCTGAATCTCTTCCCCCACGTCGACGCGCTCCACAACGTGATGATGGGGCCCCTGCACGTGCAGCGGCGGAGCCGCGCCGAGTCACACGCCATCGCGCTCGCGGCGCTGCGCAAGGTCGGCCTCGAGGACAGGGCCGACCACCTGCCGAGCGAGCTCTCGGGCGGGCAGCAGCAGCGCGTCGCGATCGCACGGACGATCGCGATGTCGCCCGAGATCGTGCTCTTCGACGAGCCGACCTCGGCCCTCGACCCGCTCCTCGTGCGGGAGGTGTTCCGCGTGATCCGGAGCCTCGTGTTCGACGACGCGATGACGATGCTGCTCGTGACCCACGACCTCGACTTCGCGCGCGACGTGGCGGACCGCATCCTGTTCATGGACGCGGGCCGGATCGCGGTCTCGGGCCCGCCGGCGGAGGTGTTCGCGAGCGACCACCCGCTCGTGCGTCGCTTCCTCGAGGAATGAATCGACGACCGGCAGACGGCGGCGCAGGCCCGTCGGGCGGGCACGGCGCGTGCATCGACTTCGACCATGGCCACCACCAGGTCGAGGGGCTCCCGCGCGGGCAGGGGCCCGCGCGCGTCGGCGAGGGCGGACCTCGCCACCTATCGCGCGAAGCGGGACTTCCGGCGGACGCCGGAGCCCGCCGGCGCGCCGGCCGACCCGCAGCCGGCCGCGGGCCTGCGCTTCGTGGTGCAGAAGCACGCGGCGCGGAGCCTCCACTACGACTTCCGCCTCGAGCTCGACGGCGTGCTCCTGAGCTGGGCCGTGCCGAAGGGGCCCAGCGACACGCCCGGCGAGCGCCGTCTCGCGGTGCGCACGGAGGACCATCCGCTCGCGTACGCCGATTTCGAGGGCGAGATCCCGAAGGGCGAGTACGGCGCGGGCGAGGTCGTGATCTGGGACCGGGGCACCTGGTTGCCGGAGGGCGACGCGCACGCCGGCCTGCGCAAGGGCCATCTCGTGTTCACGCTCCGCGGGGAGAGGCTGCGCGGCCGCTGGCATCTCGTGCGCACGCGCCTCGCTGCCGGGAAGGGCGAGAGCTGGCTCCTGTTCAAGGGCCGCGACGACCCGGCACGGGCGACGGACGCGCCAGCCGAGCGCGAGAGCAGCGCCCACGCGTCGGAGCTCCTCGCGCACGTCCGTGCCCTGCCTCTCGGCTTCCCGCTCACGAACCTCGAGAAGGTGCTCTACCCGGAGCAGGGGCTCCGCAAGGCGGAGCTCGTCGCGTACTACGCCGCGATCGCTCCGCGCATGCTTCCCTACGTCGCCGGGCGGCCGCTCACGCTCGTGCGCTGTCCCGACGGCCGTCAGGCGGGTTGCTTCTTCCAGAAGCACGCGAGCGACGGCGTGCCGGACGCCGTCGCCCGCGTTCGCATCCCCGAGGAGCGCGGCGCGCCGAGGACGTACATGACGGTCTCCGACATGCCAGGCCTGGTCGCCCTCGCGCAGCTCGGGGCGCTCGAGATCCACACCTGGGGGTGTCGCGCGGACGCCGTCGAGAAGCCCGACCAGCTCGTGTTCGACCTCGACCCGGACGCCGGCCTCGGCTTCGAGCGCGTGGTCGAGGCCGCGCTCGCCGTGCGCGCGCGCCTCTCGGATCTCGGCCTCCGGAGCTTCGTGAAGACGACGGGCGGCAAGGGCCTCCACGTGGTGGCCCCGGTCGCGCGTCGCGGCGACTGGGACGCGCACAAGGCCTTCGCACGTGCCGTCGTCGAGACGATCGCGCGCGACGACCCGGACCGTTACACGATCCGCGCGCGCAAGGCCGAGCGCGGCGGGCGCACGTTCCTCGACTACCTCCGCAACGCGCGGGGCGCGACCGCCGTCGCGCCCTACTCGACCCGCGCCCGCGAGGGCGCGACTGTGGCGGCGCCGATCACGTGGCAGGAGCTCGAGGGCGGCCTCCGGCCCGCCGAGCTGACGGTGCTCTCCCTGCCCCAGCGCCTCGAGGCGCTGCGCCGCGATCCCTGGCAGGGCTACGCGTCGCTGCGTCAGGGGATCACGGCGACCGCGTGCCGCGCGCTCGGTCTCCGCTGAAGCCACTCCCTTCTCGAACGGGAGGCTCGCGCCCGCGGCCCTCGGCGCGTCAGCCTGACGAGGGCGCGCGGCGGAGACGCTCCTCCACCGGGCTCGACGCGCGCGGCGGCGAGCTCATGAAGGCGGGCGGGTCGCTCGCCGGAAAGGACTGCTCCGAGGCCAGGTCCACGGGATCGCGCTTCTCCGCTGCGTCCTCTTCGATCCCGTGGTCGCGCTCCATGCCGGCCTCCTCGTGTCGACGACCGCGCGCCGCTACGTCGTCGGCGGCCGCGCCTCGCCGCCCGTGCCGACGTCCGCGGCGCCGTTCGCCTCCAGGATCTCGCGCGCGCGCGCACGCTCCTCCGAGCCCGCGACGTGGACCGACAGCAGGACCTGTCCGCGCTGGACCTTGCCCGCATAGCGCCTGGCCTCGTACTCCGGGATCCCGAGGCCGACGAGCGCGCCGGTGAGGCCGCCCACGGCCGCGCCGACCGCCGCCCCGCTCAGCATTGCGAGGAAGGGACCGGCGGCCACGAGCGCGCCGACACCCGGCAGCGTGAGGGCGCCGATCCCGACGAGCAGGCCGAGCGCTCCGCCGACGGCGCTGCCCGCACCCGCGCCGGCGCTCGCCCCCTCCGGCGCCTTCGTCGCCTTCTCGTGCACGAAGTCGCGGCGTCCGCTCTGGTCCGCGAAGAGCACCGAGATCTCGTCCGCCGGGAAGCCGGAGTTGAGAAGCGCCACCAGGATGCGACGCGCCTGGTCCTCCGCCTCGGCGATTCCGTAGACCGACCCCGACATCTCCTCTCCTGCCCGGCGCACGCCAGCGGCACGCGCTGCGCGTACGATCCGGGGCTCGCGTACCGTCGAGAGAGCAACATGCGTGCCCGCCCTTCGCCTGCGGCGCCCGGCACGACGCGCCCGGGGAGCGATGCTCGCGCGTTCCGCGCTGCCCATTGTTCAAAACGCCCGTTCGCTGCCCGACGCGCGACGCCCGGAGTCCGCCGCGTTCGCGGCCTCCGCATCGCTGGCACGTGCCGTGCATTTCGAGCGGACGACGCCCGACAGGAGGAGACCACGATGGACCTGCTCCAACGCCTGAAGGAGGATCGACGGCAGATCGCGCGCACGTTCGCGGCCCTGGAGCGGACCACGTTCCGCGACCGCCGACTGCGCGAGGCCCTCGTGGCCGAGCTCGACGAGACGCTCGCGGACTACGTGGTGTCGGAGCGACACGTGCTCTTCGCGTCGCGGCTCGACGACGCGGAGGGCGCCGCGCTGCTGTTCGACGCGATGGAGGGAAGCGCCTCGCTGCAGGTCTTCCTCGAGACGCTGCGCGACAAGCCGGCGGACGCCGATGACTGGCGCCGCGCCGTGGCCGCTCTCAAGGAGCAGGTCGGGACCCACCTCGCCACCGAGGAAGACCTGCTCGACGTGCTCTGCCGGCTCGACGAGCCGGCGATGGAGCGCGGCGGCCGCGCGAGCGGGGAGGCGCGCTAGTCGGCGGCTCAGCTCTCGACGAGCACCCGGACCTCGCCCTCCTGGCGCACCACCAGCACGCCCGTCGCCTCTCCCGGGCGCTCGACGCGCACGTCCACCCGCGCGTCGCGCACCGCGAGGCCGCGGACGGAGAGGTGCGCGAGGAAGCGCGGAAGGATCGGCCGCACGAACCGGAGCTCGCGCTGGGTGGCGTCGATCCGCATGCCGAGGGCGGACTGGAGCGCCAAGAAGACGGATGCGGCGGCCCACGACTGCGGCGCGCACGCGAGCGGATAGACCGTGGGCCCCTCGCCCGGAACCCGCGCGAAGCCGCAGAAGAGCTCCGGCAGCCGGGCGCGGTCGAAGCGCCGGCTCGCGTCGAACAGGCATTCCAGGAGCCGCGCGCACCGGCTGCCGTGCCCGTAGCGCGCGAGCCCCCGCGCGATGAGCGCGTTGTCGTGGGGCCAGACCGAGCCGTTGTGATACGACATGGGATTGAAGCGGGCGGCGTCGGACGCGAGCGTGCGCACGCCCCAGCCCGAGAACTGCTCCGGCGAGAACAGGGTCTCGGCCACCGCGCGCGCGGCCTGCGGCGTCGCGAGGCCCATGGCCAGGACGTGCCCGGCGTTCGACGCGCGCACCCGACACGGCACCTTGTCGCCGTCGAGAGCGAGCGCATAGGTGCGCAGGGGCTCGCACCAGAACGCCTCGTGGAAGCGGCTGCGCAGCGTCCGCGCGGCGAGCGCGTGCTCCGCCGCGTCGTCGTCGAGCCCGCGGCTGCGACACAGCCGCGTCATGCCGCGATGGGCCGCGTACGCGTAGGCCTGCACCTCGGCGAGGGCGATGGTTCCCTTCGCGAGGGAGCCGTCGGCATGGGAGACGGCGTCGTGGGAGTCCTTCCAGCCGTGGTTCGAGAGGCCGTCCTTGGAGCGGCGCCGATACTCGAGGAAGCCGTCGCCGTCGACGTCTCCGGACCGGCGCAGCCAGCCCGACGCGGCCTCGAGGGAGGGCCACAGCTCCGAGATCAGCTCGTCGTCGGCCGTCCGCTCGTGGTACTCGGCCGCGAGCACGAGGAAGAGCGGCGTCACGTCGACGCTTCCGTAGTAGCAGCCGAAGGGGATCTCCCGGGTGGCGGCCATCTCTCCCGAGCGCATCTCGTGCAGGATCTTTCCCGGCTCCGCGTCGTCCTCCGGACGGTCCGCCGTCGCCTGGTGGGCGGCGAGGAAGCGCAGCACGCCCACCGAGAGCGACGCATCGAAGGCGAGGGTCGACAGGGCGGTGATGAGCCCGTCCCGGCCGAAGGGGGTGCTGAACCAGGGCACGCCCGCGTACGGATAGGGGCCCCACGCGGTGCGCGTCGTCATCATGGCGAGATCGGCCTGCGACCTCCGGATCCATTCGTCGAAGAGCGGGCTCGAGCTCGCGATCTCGCACGCGCTCGGCTCGGGCTCCTGCACCTGGCGGCGGGCCGGCGCGCGCGGCCGCGCAGGCCCCCGCACGGCCTCGAGCCCGCAGCGGACGACGACGCGGATCCCGAGCTCGCGGCTCCGCTCGATCGTGAGCGGATAGAGCGCGACTCCCTCGTCGAGGGACGACGGTGCGGGGTCGAGGGAGACCGTCGTCTCGCGTGCCACGCCGTCGAGGCCGAGGTAACCGAAGCGCAGCCCGCCGGCCGCGTGCTTCACCGGATCGAGCGTGCCGCGCCGCTCCCGGCAGACGCCGCGCAGCTCGAACACGTCGATGAAGTCTGCGTCGAAGGTGAGCTCGATGCGCAGATGCTCCGCGTCCGGCAGGAAGCTCCGAAGGCGGAGGCTCATCTCCGCCTCGCCGGGACGCAGACGGATCGTCCGTCGGATGTGTACGGCGTTGCGCGGAACCGCGCGCCCGTCGCGCCCGATCCGATCGGGATTCGTGAGATCCACCACGAGCTCGCCCTCGGCGTCGCTCACCGCCGAGGCGAGGAGCAGCGGCCGCCGTTCGTCGATCGAGAGCATGAGGCGCGAGAGGAAGCGCGTGCCCTCGTGGAACAGCCCATGGCGCGCGGCGCGGAAGGGCTGGACGTCTCCGTGGCGATCGAACACCGCGAACGTGTCGCCGGCCTTCAGCACGAGGGTCCGATCGTCGAGCAGCCCCGTCTCGGCGAGGATCTCGAAGCGGTCGTGCGGCTCGGCCGCGGGGCTCACGCCCGGACCGCCGCCCGCGGGCGCAGCCGCTCGTAGAGCTCCAGGTATTCGCCCGCCATCCGGTCCGCGGTGAAGCGGCGCTCGAAGTCGCGGCGACACAGTGCGCGGTCGATCCGATCGAGCCGCGCCACCGCCCGCACGGCCGCGCCGACGTCGTCGCAGATGAAGCCGGTCTTGCCGTCGCGGATCACCTCCTCCACCGATCCGTGCCGCCAGGCGATCACCGGCGTCCCACAGGCGAGGGCCTCCGTCATGATCAGGCCGAACGGCTCGGGCCAATCGATCGGGAAGAGGAGCGCAGCCGCGCCGCCGAGGAACTCGTCCTTCGCCTCGTCGCCGAGCTCTCCCACGAACTCGACGAGCGGATGGCGCAGGATCGGCGCCAGCTGCTCGTAGTACGCGCGGTCCGCACTGTCGATCTTGGCCGCGATGCGGAGCCGGCGTCCCGCGCGCACGGCGATCTCCACGGCGCGATCCACGCGCTTCTCGGGCGAGATCCGCCCCATGAACACCAGATGCTCGCCGCCGCGGGGATGGTACGAGTAGAGATCACGAGGTAGGCCGTGGTGCACCGTCGCGGTCCAGTCGACCCACGGGAGCTGGTTGCGCTGCGCGTCGGAGATCGCGACCACGTGCTGCTCCGCGAACTCCTTGTAGACGGCGTCGAGATGCTCGAGATCGAGGCGCCCGTGGAGCGTCGTGAGCCAGGGCGTGCGGCAGCGCCGGGCGAGGGAGTACGGCAGGTGGTCGAGATGCGTGTGGATCACGTCGAACTCGTCCTGCCGCTGGAACACGCGCTCGATCATCAGCAGGTGGAGGGTCAGCGGATCGCAGCTGCCCAGCGCCGAGCGGAGGGCTTCCGGGGCCGACGGCACGAGCGTCGCCGACGTGCAGCTGTCGGCCGTGGCGAAGAGCGTGACGTCGTGCCCTTGCGCCACGAGCTCCTCCGTCAGGTACGACACGATGCGCTCCGTCCCGCCGTAGCCCGCCGGCGGAACGCGCTCGTACAGCGGTGCGACCTGGGCGATGCGCACGGCTCCTCCCTCTCGGCTCGCGGCGTGCAAGCAAGAGCGAAGCAAGACGTGTGCCGCGAAGCAGGTGGCCGGGCGCGAGGCTCGCAGCCTCGTCGTGCGACGAAGCGGGGATCGGCCGTGCGCGCGCGGGACCTTCGCACGGCGCGTTGTAGAAACCGCGGCGCCGCGCGCCTGCGGATCACTCCGGAGGCTGGACCACCCGCCAGGAGCCGTCGGGATCGAAGCGGCTCATGGCCCGAGCGATCTCGGCCGTGCGCGGCCCGAGGTCCTTCTCGTAGAGCTTCCCGTCGTGGCTCACGAGGAACGTCATGACGCCCGTCTCGCCCCAGCGCGCCGGCCAGGCGACGAGCGCGAAGCCGGCGATCATCCGCCCGCGGACGAGGTAGTCGTAGGCGCCTCCCGGGGCGTGGGGGCCTTGCGCGGTCAGGATGCGGTAGTCGTAGCCGTGGTATGCGCCCTCGGGCGTGACCTCGGCGGGAAGCGGACCGAACGGGCTCTCCGGCTCGTCGGGCCCGGTCGCCCAGGAGAGCCCGTCGTGCTTGCCGGGGGTGCTCAGGAACTTCTGGGCGTACTCGAGGATGCCGTCGCCGTTCCGATCCTGCTCCGCGTACTCCTTCTGGGCGTCGTAGTACGCGAGCGCCACCTGCATCGCGGAGAGCTCGTTCTTCCCGATGCGGCGCGTGAGGATCTCGTCGCGACCCGCGCGCGTGTCGAAGCGCCAGCCCGCGCCCTGCTTCACGATCGGCACCGGAAGCTCCCAGTCGTCGTCGCCGACGGCGAGGACGGCGCGGTCCGCGCCGTCCTGCTCGATCCTGTGAGACTTCGACCAGGCCGAGAGGAAGCGGTCGACGTCGTCGCGATCGGTGTCCTCGAGTGGGAGGATCTTGCGATAGTCGTCGCCCAGCACGCGCCGCATGGCCGCCTCGTCGCTCGTCGAGAGGGCCTCGACGAAGGCGTCGGCGGCCTGCTCGGCGGAGGCGAACACCTCCTGGCGCGCCTGGGCGGCGCGCGGCACCGAGCAGACGACGAGGCCGGCCACGAGTGCCGCCATGACACGCCGCAGGATCGGCGCGGCCGCCGCGGCGCGGATGCCCGTCGCATCTTCGTGCGCTGCCATCGTCCCCCCTAGCGGCGTCCACCGCCGCGGCCGCCGCCGCCTCCTCCGCCTCCACGGCCTCCTCCGCCTCCACGGCCGCCACCGCCGCCACCGCCGCCACCGCCGCCATGGCCGCCATGGCCGCCCGCGCGAGAGCCGCCGCCTCCGGACGGCCGCGAGGCGCCCATCGACTCGCGGCTCGTGCGGCCGCGATCCATCTGCTGGCGTGCCGCCGCTCCGTTTCCGGCGCCGCTCAGCGCGTTGTCGCGAGTGCCCGCGGTGTAGCTGCGGCCGCCGCTCGGCCCCCCGCCGCGCTCGGTGCCACGGCCCGCCTCGAGGGTGCGCCCCCCGCCGGCCGCGGAGCCTCCCCGCGCGCCGCGATCGACGTCGCGACCCGCCTCGAGGGTGCGCCCGCCTCCGGCGGCGCCGCCCCGGGCCTCGCGCTGCTGCGTCTGCGCGCGCGCCCGGTCACGCGCCTCCGGCTCGGCGCCACGCTGCTCGAAGCGGGTGCGTGCCTCCTGCCGCTGCCGATCGAGCTCGGCACCCGTCGGCCGGTCGCGGCCTCGGTAGTCGCGCCGCCCGTCGGCGCCGCCCACGTTCTTCGCGTACTTCTCGCGGCTCGCCTGGTCGCGGTAGGGCACGCCGCGACGGTTCTCGGCGTTGTGCTTCCACTCCGTCCGCTTCTGCTCGACGTTCATCTGCCGGTTCGAGTTGACCGTGTTGTAGCGGTTCACGTCGATGTCGACGTCGCCGTGACCCCAGTCGCAGTCGCCCCAGAGCGCGCTCCCGACGGCCATGCCCATCCCGAAGCTCACCGCTCCGTACGCGAAGGCGCCCCAGTAGTAGCCGGGCGGCGGGGGAAGGTAGACCGGGGGATAGGTCGGGTACGGCCACGTGCCGTAGACCACCGTCGGGTTGTAGGTCGGCACGTACACGACCTGGGGATCCGCGGGCTCGATCCTGATCACGGTCTGCGGGGGAGCCGGCTGCTCGACCACGACTTTCTGCTGGTCGGAGGACTGGAGGTTTCCCGCTTCCTGGGCCTTGAGCCGCAGGCGCTGCACGGCGTCCATCACCTGGTCCGGCTCCGCGAGGAAGGCGTCACCGAGCCGCTGCACCCACTCCGTGTCCTGGCCCAGCGTCGCGAGGACCTGGGGGAACGCGACGAGCGACTTCACGCTCGGGTCCCAGCGCTCGCCCTCGACCGCACGCACGGCAGCGTCGCCCTTCTGTTTGGGGTTCGCCTTCACCCACGCCGCCGCCTCGGCGACGTCGGCGGGATAGGTCGAGGCCATCAGCACCTGGGAGAGGAGCGAGTCCGGGTAGAGCGCGATCGGAGCGAGCATCTGCTCGAGCTCCTCGTCGCTGAAGACCCGCTCGGACGTCTCGCCCCGAGCGACGGCCGGCAGGTTCCACGCGACGAGACAGACCAGCGCGACGCGGGCGGCGGCGCGGCACCGTGACATCTCCGAGGCTCCTTCCAGGTCGAGGGCTGCTCTTCCTTCCTACTTCATGGAGGGGCCGCCGTAAACGGATTTCGTCCGGGCCGCCCTGCGCCGGCACGCTGCCTGCATTCGGGTTGATCGTCGCGAATCTCGAAGGAGGAGAAACATGAAGGCGACGGATCTCCTGAAGAAGCAGCACCGCGAGGTGGAGTCCCTGTTCAAGAAGGCGCTCGCCGCGGCCGAGCCCGACGAGCGAAGCGAGCTCGTGGACCGGATCGAGGACCGGCTCGGCGTCCACACCGCGATCGAGGAAGAGATCTTCTACCCGGCCTTCCGCGAGGAGGCGACCACGCGCAAGGCGAAGGAGCTCGTGCTCGAGGCGTACGAGGAGCACCACGTGGTGAAGCTCGTCCTGGAGGAGCTTCCCGACGTCGATCCCGCTGCCGAGTCCTTCGAGGCGAAGATGACGGTGCTGAAGGAGCTCGTGCGGCACCACGTCGAGGAAGAAGAGACGGAGATGTTCCCGGCCGCCGAGAAGAAGCTCGGCGCCGAGCGACTGAGCGCGCTCGCGGCCGAGATGGAGGCACGCGCGTCGGAGATCGATTCGGGCCGCGACGAGAGCCCGGGCGAGTCGGACGTGCGCCAGGACGAGGAGCGCGCACGCCGCGGCTGAGCTCGTTTACGGGCGAGCTCGGCTCGAGCCCTTCTCCCGAGGCGGCGCGGGCGGAAGGTCGAGCTTCCGCCGCGTCCCTTCCTTCGAGGGCTCGCTGTCGACGCCGCCCATGTCGGGCAGCTCGCCGAGCGCGCTCGACTCGTAGAAGTCGATCGCCTCGGCGCCATGCTCCAGCCTTCGATGGAGGTGCGCGCGCATCGACGAGGCCTCCACCTCCTCGCGCGAAGCCAGCTCGGGCTTCCGCTCGCGATCGCGCGTCCCGCGGTTCGACCCCTCGCTCGTCGACTCTCCATTTCGCGACATGGCCCCTCCTCGCGGCGTATCGCCGTCGTTCTGTCCTTCGAGTTCGAGGAAGCAACGGACGTGCCGAGCTCCGGGCATCGTGGCGTCGACGGGATGGTTTGTAGAATGGAACGCCGCTCGCTCCTCGCCGCCGCGCCGAAGACCGCTGCGCTGCGGCCCTTCGTCGGTGCGGAGCTTGCAGTCGCATCGAGAATGGGACGGTTCCTCGCGGGCTCGGCAGTCTCGTCGCTCCTCCTCGTAGCAGGCGGCTCCGCGGCGCTCATCCTCGGCAAGCCGTTCCTCCTCCCGCTCGCGTTCGCCGTCGTGATCGCGTTCTGGCTCTCTCCGGCGGTCGCCGCGCTCGAGCGCCTGGGGCTCGGTCGCGCGCCCGCCGTCGTCCTGATGGGCTTCGTCGTCGCGTGCCTGCTCGCGGGCGCGACGTGGCTCCTCGGCCGCGAGCTGGTCGGCGTCGTCTCGGAGCTCCCGCAGTACCGGAAGAACCTGATCGTGAAGGCGCAGACCCTGCGCGGTGCGATGGGCCCGCTCGCCCGCACCGGAAGCCTGGTCGACGAGATCGTCCGCCAGATCGATCCGCCGACCGTGTCGCGCTCGGGCGCTGCCATGCCGCAGGTCGAGCTGGTCGAGCCGACCCATCCGCTCGACGTCCTCCGCGCCTTCGTCGGACCGACCGTCGAGGTGCTCGGCGTCGCCGGTCTCGTGGTGCTCCTCGCCATGCTCATGCTGATCCAGCGCGACGCCCTTCACGCGCGCATCGCGCCGCTCCTCCGCTGGCGCGAGCGCGACCTCACCCTTCGCGCGATCGACGACGCCGGCTCGCGCTTGAGCCGATATCTCTCGACGTACTCGATCGTGGCCGCGATCCACGGCGCGCTCACGGGACTGGGGCTCGCGTGGATCGGAATCCCTGGCGCGTTCCTCTGGGGTGTCGCCGCGTCCCTCGCGCGCTTCGTGCCCTACCTCGGCCCGTGGTGCGCGGCGGCGCTCCCGCTCGTCGTCGCGGTCGCCGCCTTCCCGACGTGGACACCGGCCCTCCTGGCCGCGACGTGGGTGCTCCTGCTCGAGCTCGTCACGAACAACGTGCTCGAGACGTGGCTCTGCGGCGGGAGCCTCGGCCTGTCTCCGCTTGGTGTCGTCCTGGCGGTCTTCTACTGGACGTGGGTCTGGGGAGTCCCGGGGCTCTTGCTGGCCATGCCGCTCACCGGCTGCGCGGTGGTGGCGGCTCGCCACGTGCGCGGTCTCGAGCCCGTCGTCGTGCTGCTGGAGAACGGGAGCGCGCCGCCCGACGCGCCCGTCGTGGCGGGGCGGCCGGTGGGGGAGGCCGCGCCCGACTGAGTGGCGCGCGCACGTGTCGGCTTCTCGGATCGGACGACCGAACGTGCGGTCTCGTCCGAAGGGCACGGAGGTGTGGGGATGTCGACGCGAGCACCGGCCCCCGCAGAGCGAACGCCCAGCGTCCCCCTCGCGCTCGAGCACGTCCTCGACGCGGCCCAGCGCCTCGTGTCGGACGAGGCGCGCCTGCTGCGCGCCGAGTCGGAGGAGCGCGCGGAGACGCTGCTCCGGCGCGCGCTCTTCGCGCTCGCGAGCGGCGTGCTGTCGCTCGTCGCGTGGGTCGCGCTCGCGGCGGCGGGGATCGCGGCCCTGGCCTCGAGCTGGGGGCTCTCGCGTGCGGCGGCCGTCGCGCTCTTCGGCGGCGTCCAGGGGGCGGTCGCGCTCGTCCTCCTGCTTCGCGCCCGCCGCACGGAACGTCGGGTCTCGTGACGGAGCGGGAGCGACTCGCGCTCCGCACGGAGCAGGACCGCGAGGACCTCGCCGCGGCGCTGAGGGAGCTTCGTGGGGCCCTGGGCGCCGAGATCGATCTGCGGCGGCTCATCCGGGAATGGCCCTTGCAGTGGCTCATCGCAGCGTTCGTGGTCGGGCTCGCGGCGAGCGTACGGGGTCGCGCGGGCTAGGAGGTGGAGCGATGGGCGGGAAACGCGCGGCGGCAGAGAGCCGAGAGGGCTTCGAGGAGCGTGCGGCCCCGCCCGCTCGTCGCGGCCGCCGGCGCGTCGCGACGCTGCGCAGCCGGCTCGTGGAGGTCGTGCGAGGCCGACCGATCGAAGCGCTCGGGGGTGCGCTCGCCTTGGGATACCTCGTGGGCCGCGCCCTCCTACGCGGACGCGGCGTATGAGAGGGAGGGGGGGCGCTTCGGGAGCGCTCCGGAACGAGGAGCCGCTGGAGATGCTCCTCGAGCGGGGGGGCGCGGCGGCAAGACGGCGTGCGGAGCGAAGGCCCGTGGCCGCGCTGGGCGTCGCGTTCGCGCTCGGGCTCGCGCTCTCTCGCGTCCTTCGCCCGAGCGCGCTCGGCGCGTTCGCGCTCGCGGGCGCCGAGGCGTGGGTCGCGCGCGCGGCACGCAGCGCCGTAGGCGGCGCGCTGCGAGCGGGCCGGACCGGCTGAGGCCGGAGCGATCGCCCGCGAGGGCCGTTTTGCAGACTCTTCCTTTCCGCCTTGCAGCGCGTCGCCGCGAGACGGCCCGCGCAAGACGCGACGCCTTCCGAGCGCGCCCCTCACGGAGGAGACATGGAGCATCGGGATGAGACCAGGCTCGAGCGCACGGGGCAAGATCTCTTGGCCGCCCGCACGCTCTCTTCGGACGCCTGGCGCTTTGGCCGGGCGCTCGTGAGGCTGCGCGAGGCCGCGGAACGTGGCCAGCGGTCGGCCTTCGACCGCGCCTTCGACGTCTGCTTCTCGATCGTCTACCGCATCGCGCTCCGCCTCGCGGCGCGTGATCAGGGGCGCGCGGAGCGCATCACGACGGGCATCTTCCTCGCCGCGATGCGCTCCTTCGGGTACACGATGCCGTCCTCTTCGCCGCGGAACCCGCCCGACGTGTCGCGCGCCGACGAGCCGTGATACGGCTACCCGAGTCGATCCTCCACCGCGGTCCACGAGACGTTCGCCAGGAACGCGTCGATGTACTTCGGACGATCCGCCGGCGCGTAGTCGAGGAGATACGCGTGCTCCCACACGTCCATCACCAGGATCGGACGGAAGCCCGCGACGTTCCCGACCTCGTGCAGCGTCACCCAGTGGTTCGAGAGCCGTCCGCTCGAGGGATCCTGGTAGCAGATGGCCCAGCCGACGCCGCGCATCTTCCCGACGCCGACGAAGTCCGCCTTCCACGCGTCGAAGGAGCCGAAGCCGGCCTCGGCCGCGCTGCGGAAGGCCGACCCGCTCTTCGGCGCGCCCTCGCCGCCCCGCGTCAGGTTCTCGAAGTAGTGCTCGTGGAGCACCATCCCGTTGTACTCGAAGCCGAGCCGGCGCTTGAGCTCGGAGTAGGCCGGCGTCTCCTCCTCGTCGATCTTGCCGTCGGAGAGCATCTCCGCGATCTGCTCCGTGAGGAGGTTCGTGCTCTTCACGTAGCCCGCGTAGAGCTTGAAGTGCATCTCCAGCGTCTCGTCGGAGATTCCGCGAAGGCCGGAGAGGTCGAAGCTGCGCGCGCGATAGGCCTGGCTCTTCATGGATCGATCTCCCGATGTGGTTTCGCCACGAGGTGGAGCAAGGCTCATGCCAGGGCCGCGCGGCATCGGCGCGACGGAACGCGATTCCCGCGGCATCTTCGGTCCGCTGTCCCACCCGATCCGGAGGAGCCGTGAACGACGCCGATCTCTGCTTCGCGAGCCTGACCGAGACGGCCGAGCGGCTGCGTCGCCGCGAGCTCTCGCCGCTCGAGCTCACGCGCGCCCAGCTCGCGCGGATCCACGCGCGCAACGCCGACCTGAACGCCTATCTCGTCGTGCTCGAGGAGAGCGCCCTCGCCGAGGCGCGCGCGGCGGAGGAGGAGATCGCGGCCGGGCGCTGGCGTGGCCGGCTCCACGGCGTGCCGATCGGCGTGAAGGATCTGTGCGACGTCGCCGGCGTGCCGACGACGTGCGCGTCGCGCGTGCTCGACCCGCGCCCGGCCCCGCGCGACGCCGGCGTCGTGCGCCGGCTGCGCGAGGCGGGCGCCGTGATCGTCGGCAAGCTCCACCAGACGGAGTTCGCGCTCTCCGGATATCACCCCGATCTGCCCGTGCCCGTGAATCCCTGGGACCCGACGCGGTTCCCCGGCGTCTCCTCGAGCGGCTCGGGCGTCGCGACGGCCGCGGGGCTCGCCTTCGGCACGCTCGGCACCGACACCGGCGGCTCGATCCGGTTCCCGTCGGCGGCCTGCGGCGTCGTCGGGCTGAAGCCCACGCGGGGGCGCGTCTCCCGCGCCGGCGTCTTCCCGCTCGGCGCCTCGCTCGATCACGTGGGGCCGATCGCGCGCTCGGTCGCCGACGCGGCGGCGCTGCTCGACGCGATCGCGGGGCCCGACCCGGACGATCCGACCGCGCTCCGCGGTCCGTCGCCGGACTGTGTCGCCGCGCTCGAGGGTGGCGCGCGCGGCGTACGCATCGGCGTCGACGAGGCCTACGCGACGGAGGACGTGGAGTCGGCCGTGGCCGAGGCGTTCCGCGCCGACGTGAAGCGCCTCGAGGCCGCCGGCGCGACCCTCGTTCCGGTGCGCATGCCTTCGGTCGCTCCGCTGCTCGCAGACTGGGCGGTGATCTGCGCCGCCGAGGCCGTGGCGCACCATCGCGGTCTCTTCCCGGAGCGCGCGGCCTCCTACGGCCCGACCTTCCGCAGCTTCCTGGAGTTCGGAAGCCGGCTGCCGGGCGCCGAGGTCGCGCGGGCCTGGATCGCGCGCGAGGAGTGGAACGCCCGCTTCGCGGCGCTGCTCGAGTCGATCGACGCGCTCGCGTGTCCCTCGATGCCGGCCCTGCCCCTGCCCGTGGCCGCGCTTTCGCCCCACGCGCCCTTCTCGCCGGACGTGGCGCCGATCCTCCGCTTCACGGGACCGTTCAACTTCAGCGGCAGCCCGACGCTCTCCGTGCCGAGCGGGCTCACGCCCGAGGGCCTTCCCCTCTCGCTACAGCTCGTGGGCCGCCACGGCGGCGAGGCGACGCTCTGTCGCGTCGGTCGGGCCTTCGAGGCGATGGACGCGCGACCGCGGCCGCGCCCTCCCCTGGCCTAGGCGCCGAGCTTCTCCGTGCCTCGGAACGCCGGCTTCTCGGGATCGACCAGGAAGCGGATCCGCGGGAGCACGAGGTCGGCGCTGCAGAAGGACGCGGACACGCCGTAGTCCGGCACGAGGCCGCTCGCGGCCCAGGCCGGCGCGTCGAAGCTCGCGATCCGCGGGCGGCCGCGATCCGCCGTGTGGATCCTCTGGCGCGCGTCGACCTGGACGAGCCGCAGCACGCTCTCCCCGCCTCGGGGCACCCAGGCGAGGTTCAGCGCGTCCACGTACCGCACGTCGTCGGGCCCGATCGCGACCGGATCGCCGAGGGAGCAGGCGAGGATCGCGCGACCGCCCTCGGTGACGCGCGCCGACACCTCGTCGTGGCGGCGCACGAGCCGGACGTCGGCGGCGCGCGCATCGAAGCCGAAGGCGGAGCACAGTGCGGCCGCCGCGCGCGCGGAGTCGCAGAAGGCGCGCGTCACGAAGCCGCGCTGGAACGCTCCTGCGCGACACCCGACGCGCAGCTGCGCCAGCACGAAGGCCCCCGCCGGGCTCTCCGGCGCGCGGATCACCACCAGGTGGCAGGTGGGCGGGATCGTCGGGTGGAGGGCCGGCGGGAGGAGCGCCAGGTTCCCGGCGTCCTCGGTCTCGAACAGGAGGTGCAGCACCTCCGCGCCGGGGAGCTGCCACTCCGGTGCGTCGAGGGCGGCGAGGCGCGGCGCGTCCGCGGCCCGCGCCTTCACGTCGAGCGTCCCGTAGAGCGGCACTAGCGAGCCTCCCCGGAGCGGAAGCGAGGCATCACCTCCTGCGCGAACAGCCGCAGGCTCGCGAGCACCTGCTGCTGCGGCACGGTCTCCGCGCAGTTCAGCAGGAAGTTCACGCAGTCGACGCCGGCCGACTCCCAGCGGCGCAGCGCCTGCTCGATCCGCGCGGGATCGCCGATCGTGATCGCGGCCGAGGGACCGCCGTCGTCCGCGCGCTTCGCGGCCTCGCTGCGCAGCCCGGGCAGGAGGCCGAGCGAGGGATACGAGCGCGTCGGGAAGGCCTCGCGCGTCGAGAGGAGCTGGGAGGCCAGGTAGTTGAACGTGCCCGCGAGACGCTGGCCAGTCGCGACGCCTTCCGCATCGTCCGCGTGGCAGAACAGGAAGTTCACGGCGGCGATCTGGTCGTTCACGAAGGCGCCCACGGGCTCGCAGCTCCGGATCACGCGCTTGTAGTTCTCGATCTTCTCCGCGTACTCCGAGACCGGGCCCATCGAGAGGCCGAGGGCGCCGAGGCCGCGCTCCGCGGCGTCGATCTCGGTGCCGGGGCTCGTGACGGCGACCCACATCGGTGGATGGGGCTTCTGGTAGGGCTTCGGCAGCACCGCGCGGAGCGGCATCGAGAACGATCGCCCGCGCCAGCGGAAGCGCTCCTGCGTCCACATCTGGGGGATCGCGCGAACGTACTCGTCCCAGGTCTTCTTGGTCTCGTCGGGATCGGCCTCGAAGCCGCCGAGCTCGGTCCAGGTGCCGGAGCGGCCGGTGCCGAGGTCGAGGCGTCCGCTCGAGATCAGGTCGAGGGCGGCTGCCCGCTCGGCGATGCGCGCGGGATGATTGATCTGCGGCACGCAGACGACGATCCCGTGGCCGACGCGGATCCGCTTCGTCTGGGCCGCGCACGCGGCGAGGAAGACCTCGGGCGCGGAGGCGTGGGAGTACTCCTCGAGGAAGTGGTGCTCGACGCACCAGACGTAGTCGAATCCCAAGGCGTCGGCGAGACGCACCTGCTCGAGCGACTCGTGGTACAGGCGGTGCTCGCTCTCGGGCGTCCACGGCCGCGGGGTCGAGAGCTCGAAGAAGATCCCGAACTTCATGCGTCCTCCAGCGACCTCAGCCGGCCGCGAGCTTCGTCCCCGGAGCGTAGTAGCGATAGTGCCAGATTCCTGCGTAGGGCTCGTCGCCGACCGGCATCCGCCAGCTCCGCACGATCGCGCGCGCGAGCTCCACCGCGAAGAGGGCTCGCGTCTGGTCGAGCGTGGCCTCGACGTAGGCGCGGGCCTCGGCGTCGGGCACGTAGCGCGAGGCGATGCGCAGGTAGCGGTCGCGCCAGCGCGCGTCCTCGCCGAGGTCGAAGGCGAGCTCGGCTCGGCCCTCGACCACGACCTTGCGATACGGCAGCGGCTGCTCGTCGATGGAGAGCGCGACGCGGGGGTCGCGCAGCAGGTGCTCGCGCCAGGCGGAGGCGCGCCGCGGCGTGAACCAGATCCGCCCCTCCTCGTGCGCGAACCAGATCGGCGTCACGTGGGGGGCGCCGTCGGCGGAGACGGTGGCGATGCGCATCAGCACGCCGCGCTCGGCGAGGAAGGCGTCGCGCTCCGCTTCGGAGAGGGCGGGCATGGGCGTCTCCTAGCGGCCGTGGAACGTGGGCGTTCGCTTCTCGAGGAACGCGCGCACGCCCTCGCGGTGGTCCTCGGTGGCGAAGAGCTGGCCCAGCGCCTGCGTCACGAAGCTTCCGGTCTCGCGCAGGTCGCTGGTCGCCGAGCGGCGCAGGCCTTCCTTCAGGAAGCGGAGCGCGAGCGGCGGATTCGCGGCGATGCGGCAGGCGAGCTCGCGCGCCGCCTCTCCCAGCGCGTCGTGCGGCACCACGCGCGAGACGAGGCCGATGCGCAGCGCCTCCGCCGCGTCGATCACGTCGCCGGTGAAGAGGAGCTCCGCTGCCTTCGCGGGCCCGACGATCCGCGGCAGGAACCAGAGCCCACCCACGTCGGCCACGAGCCCGCGCTTCACGAAGAGCTCGCCGAAGCGCGCGCGCTCCGACGCGATGCGCACGTCGCACAGGAGCGAGAGGTCCATGCCCCAGCCGACGGCCGCACCGTTCACGGCCGCGATCACGGGCCGGTCGCACTCCGCCACCGCCAGGGCCGCCGGCGTGGGCTTCGGACGCACCTCGCGGATGCGGCCGGCCGCCGCCTTCGCTCCTTCCTCGACCATGATCTCGCGCACGTCGTCGCCGCTGCAGAAGGCGGGGTCGACGCCGGTCAAGAGCACGCAACGCACGTCCGGGTCGCGCTGGGCTTCGCGGAAGGCCGCCTCGAGGCCGGCGTAGGCGGCGCGATTGAGCGCATTCCGCACCTCCGGCCGATCGAGCACGATCTCTGCGACGTGGTCCTTCACCGCATAGCGCACCGGCTCGTCGGCCATCGCTTCCCCGTCTCCCCCGCCGCGTGGGTCCCATCCTAGGACAGGCGTGGGCGGCGCATCAGGCAGCGAGGGCGGCCGTGTCCTCGACGACGCGCAGCGCCGCGTCGAGGCTCGGCGCGATGCCGATCGGCACCAGGCGGTCGACGCCCAGGTCTTCGTAGCGCCGCACGAGCTCGCGATCGAGCTTGCCGCGCGGCGTGACGGTGATCTCGAGACGGCCGAGGCCGGCGCCTCGCTCCACCCGACGGGCCGCGTCGGCGAGTCCCCGGGCGCAGCGCGCCGCGCCGTCGGTGTCCAGGGCGAAGCCGAACCAGCCGTCACCCCGCCGGACGGCCCGCGCGAAGGCGGCGTCGCTCTCGCCGCCGACGACGATCGGCGGATGGGGCTTCTGCGCCGGTCGCGGCTTTGCGTCGACGCCCTCGAACCGGAAGAAGCGGCCCGAGAAGCGCGGCTTCGGCTGCGTCCAGAGCGCGCGCAGCACGTCGATCGCCTCGTCGGTTCGCGCGCCGCGCTCGGCGAACGGCGCTCCGACGGCGTCGAACTCGGGGCGCAGATAGCCCGCTCCGACGCCGACCACGAGACGCCCGCCCGAGAGCACGTCCACGCTCGCCAGCTCCTTCGCGAGCACCACGGGATTGCGCTGGGGAAGGATGATGATCCCCGTCGCCAGACGGATGCGTCGCGTCCGGCCCGCGAGGAAGGCGAGGCTCACCGCGGGATCGAGGAACGGAGTCTCCGGCGGCACGGGCGAGGGCGGAACCTGCGGATCCGGCAGCACGACGTGCTCTCCCGTCCAGAGCGACTCGAGGCCTGCCGCCTCGGCCGCCTCCGCCACGCGCGCCGCGACGGCGGGATCGGCGCAGGCGCCGACGTTGATGCCGAAGAATCCGAAGCGCATCGCGTCCTCCTGGGCTCCTAGGCCCCGATCCGGTAGAGCGCCCGCACGTTCTCGCCGAGGAAGCGCGAGCGATCCTCCTCGGGCATGCGCGCCGCGAGCCTCTCCAGCGACGCGAGGTAGTCGGCCGTGTGGTCGGGATGCGGATAGTCGCTCGCCCACAGGAAGCGATCCGCGCCGAGGAGCGTGCAGAGGGCCGGGATCGTGGTCTCGTCGGGATCGCAGGAGACGAAGCACTGCCGCCGGAAGTAGGCGCTCGGCTTCTCTGCGAGCGGAACGCGCTGGCCGACGAAGGTGGCCTCGTACACTGCGTCGAGGCGGTCCATCCAGTAGCCGACCCATCCGCCGCCCGACTCGAGCACGACTACCCGCAGGCGCGGGAAGCGGTCGAACGTGCCGAAGTCGAAGAGCGTCGTGAAGGCGTGTCGTACGCCGTCGCCGGGCGTCACCGAGCTCAGGAGCCGCGCCCTCCGCATGCCCGAGAAGCGGTGGGACGCGAGGGACGGCGGCTCGAAGCTCGGATGGATCGCGAGCGGGACGTCGAGGTCCTGGGCCGCGGCGAACACCGGATCGTGATCGGGATGGCCGTGCGGCGTCCGCGTCCACGTGAACGGGACGACGAAGGCCCCGCGGCAGCCGTCGCGCACCGCGCGCTCGAGCTCGCGGGCGGCGGCCGCCGGGTCTCCGAGGGAGAGGTGCGCGATCGGCACGAGACGCCCGCCCGAGTCGCGGCAGAAGTCGGCGATCCAGCGGTTGTACGCCCGGCAGTAGGCCTGGGAGAGGGCGGCGTCTTCGAGCTCGGCCTCCCACAGGATGCCGAGGGTCGGGTAGAGCACGGCGGCTTCGAGGTTCTCCGCGTCGAGGAGCTCGAGCCGCTCGCGCGCGTCCATCGAGCCGAAGGCGGCGCCGCGCAGGTAGGTGCGCTCGGGGCTCGGGCGCATCTCCTCGGCGCGGCGTTCGCCCATGCGGCCGAGGGTGCCGGGGAAGCCGCGGTTCGAGAGCGCCGACGCCTTGCCGCCGATCTCCAGGTACTCGAGCCCGTCGTCGTCGACGCGGATGCGCAGGGCACGGTCGCGGAAGGCCGGCTCGAGATGGCGCTCCCAGAGGTCCGGCGGCTCGAGGACGTGACCGTCCGCATCGATCGCGCCCGGACAGGCGATGCGGTGGACCGGAGGCACGGGCATCGGGCTCCCTCCCAAGGGCGACTCTACGCCGTCCGCGGCCCGCGACCGAGGGCGGCCGACGCGAAGGCCCCGAGGAAGGCCCGATTGAAAGGCCCTCCGGCGGGAGTTAGTCATAGAAACGAGTCGTCCTAGGGGGAGTGCCATGGCGCGGCCGCGTGCCTCGAGCTCGCGCAACGGATCGGCGTCCGAAGCGCCGCGCCGCTCGCCGCGCGCGCCCGATGCGCGCGCCCGGCTCGTCGCGGCGGCGGCCGCCGTGCTCCGGGAGTCGGGCTACCGCGCCGCCTCGATCGAAGAGGTGCTCGCGCGCAGCGGCGTCGCGAAGAGCAACCTCTACTACCACTTTCCGAGCAAGCTCGAGCTCTCGTGCGCGGCCGTGGACCACTGGCTCGACGAGCCGGAGGTGCCCGTGCTCGTCGGCGCCCTCGCCGACGAGCGTCGCTCGGGCCTCGAGCGCGTACGCCGCTGGGTCGAGCTCTTCGCCGAGCTCTCGGCGAAGGACGGTGGCCCGTGCGGCTGCAAGTTCGGGATGCTCGCCGCCGAGGAGGACCTGCCCGAGCCGCTCCGCGTCCGCGTCGAAGGCGCGATGCGGAGCATCCGTCACTCGATGGTGGCCGCCCTCGAGGCGGGCATCCGGGACGGCTCGGTGCGGCCGGACCTCGACTGCGAGCGCGTCGCCCTCTCGATCCTCGCGGCGGCCCAGGGCGGCGGCCTGGTCGGCCGCCTCGCGCGCAACTCGGAGCGGATCGTCGAGGCCTGCGAGGGAATTCTCGCGCTCGCCGCGAACCGCGGCGAGCGCGTCGCCACGGGCGCCCGGCCGAAACGCAGCCGCGCCTCCGCCCCCGCCGCCCGCTCCTAGCCTCGCGACCTCGCCCGCCCCTCGAGCCCGCCGCGCCCCGCGGAGCAGCGGAGCGCGCACGGGGCCCTTGCACATAGAACGAACCAGTACTATCTATCCGGCAGCGAAGGAATGCGCCCCACCGAGCTCCTTCGAGACGGAGATGCGCCATGACCTCGTCGATCCTGTTCTTCGCGGCTGCCTTGTTCCTGGCCGTGGCGAGCGGCCTGCTCCGGAGCGCGGCTCTCCGCGCCCCGGCCGTGCCGCGGCACGCGCCCGCGCCCCGGCGCGACGACGCTCGACCCGAGGCCGACGAGCTCAGCGAGGCGGCCTAGGCTCGCGCGGCGTCAGGGCTGGGGCGGGATCCAGCCCTGCTGCGCGAAGTAGGGCTGGAGCTGCTTCGCGACGGCGTCGGCCAGGCGCTCGGCGTCGGCCTTGACGGTGTCGGAGAGGAGCTCCGATCCGACGTCGCCGGCCACGCTCACGGCGGCGGACACCGCGAGGTGTCCGGCCGCCGCGCCTGCGCCCATCGTCTCCGCCATGCCCGGCTTGTAGCCGCTCTTCGCGTCGGCCTGGAAGCTCGCGAGCCGGACGAGCTTCCCGGAGGCGGCATCGTAGAGCTGCACGTTGGCGCGCACGTCGCTCCGGCCGAACCCGAGACCGATCAGATCGCGCTCGGTGCTGCTGCCCTGGCTCAGCGACACGAACTGTCCCTCGAGCACCGCCGAGTCGTACCAGCTGAGCGGCATGCCCGTGGCGCGGATGGCCGGCATGCCCATGGCGTTGATCTTCTGGACGAGCTGCTCCGACGCGGCCTGCGCCGCGGCATGTGCGATCTGGAGCTTGTCCGCGCTCGGCGACGTGCCTTCGGCGAGCCGCGTGACGTCGGCCTCGAGGCCGCGGTCGAGCTGCACCTCGTCGGGCGAGACGGCGAAGTCGTAGACGATCACCTGCTGCGGGCGCGTCGTCCGGGACTCGCGCTCGTAGGTGGGCTTAACGTTCGTGGGGGCGCACCCGACGAGAGCGGCTGCCGCGACGAGCAGCGCGGCCGCCGTCACACCCGGCGGCGTCACCCGATCGAGCGTGGGTCTCGAGGCCATCTTCTCCTCCCTCCGGCGGGAAACCACCGGCCGCTGCTCAGAAGCGGAACGCGAGCCCGAGCTCCGGCCCGTAGAGCGTCATCTTCCTCACCGAGCCGTTCCCCTCGACGCGGAGCGCCCGATACGCGGCCAACACGCTCCAGTGCTCGCTGAACCCCCAGCGGAGGCCGCCCAGGCCCTGCAGCGTGAAGCGCGACGCGTCGCCGATGCTCCAGCCGCCGCAGTCGGTCAGCACGAACGCGGAGAGCGTCTCGAGCAGGTCGGCCCGCACGCGGAAGCCGATCAAGGGGTCGACCCAGTCCACCTGTTCCTGCGGCGTCCGGGAGCCGCCCCGCAGCAGCGCGCCGGGGAGACCGAGATCGCCCAGGCGCTGCCCCGAGAGCGTTGCGCCGCCGAGGCTCACCGACGTGCCGCCGACGCGAAAGGTCGCGGGGTCGACCCGCACGTGGAGCTTGTCGGTGACGTTCCAGTAACGGGCGCCGAGGAAGACGTCGAGATCGATCCGGCGCCGATCGTCCGCCGCGATGCCCGAGAAGAGGTTCGAGTACGGGAGGGAGACCGATCGCAGGCCCGCCTTCACGTCGACCGTCCACATCGTCGTGCGTAGCCAGCCGTCGACCGGACCGACGGTGAGCGCCCCGCCCGGCCCGAGCGCGGTGAGCCGGAACGGACGGGTGCGCGCGCTCTCGTGCTCGCCCTGCTCGATCTGGGAGCCGAGGAAGTCGACGAGGAGGAGCGCCCGCCGGTAACGCAGCTCCGTGGTGCCCATGACGGCCCAGTTGAGGTCGTTCAGGACGTCGTTGAAGAAGGGCTCCCTCGCGGTCGCGCTGAAGTCGTTGATCTTGGCCTTCAACGCGATCGAGCTGGCCCAGGCGTAGGGCATCAGCTCGAGATCCCAGTCCCGCTGGGGCGTCGTGTCACCGGCCTGTGCCACGAGCGGCAGGAAGAGACAGAGCGCTGCGAGGAGCGGGCTCGCCCGGTGGCGCCGTCCGATCCGACCGAGACGCGACATGGGCCCCAGCCCCCTCTGCGCGCGGACTCCGCCCATCGCGCGCGCTCGAATCCTGCCTCCACCTGGGAAGAAGTCGAGAGATTCTTGCGGACGAGAATACGGCGGGAGATAGGTTCGACTTGTGGATCTGCGCCACCCGCGCACGCGATCGGCCGCTCCTCGACGCGCTGCCCGGGTCGGTCGGCGCACGCTTCGGCCCGCGAGCCAGGCGGAGAGTGCTGGATGAAGGCGATTCCGCTGGTTCGAATCGGGATCCTGCTCCCGGCGGTGGCGTTCCTCGAGGCGATCGGCGCACGCGCCGATCGCTTCCTGCTGGACGCGGGCATCCCGCCTGCCGCGCTGAAGCAGCGGGAGGCGCTGATCCCGCTCCATCAGACCGGTCGATTCCTCGAGAGCGCGGCGCGCGCCGAAGGGATCGAGGATCTCGGCATCCTCGTCGGACAGCACCTCTCGATCGAATCGCTCGGAAACTACGGGGAGGTGCTCCGCGGCTCCCTCACGCTCCGCGAGCTCCTCCACACCGCGGTGGCGCTGCATCCCCTCTACGCGTCGGGCGGACGCGTCTGGCTCGCCCACGAGAGCGATCGGGTGTGGCTGCGCCACGCCCACGATCGTCGCTTCGAGGACGGTCGGGCGATCTCCGAGCAGATGACGCTGATGCTTCTGCTCCAGATCCTGCGCGGAGTGCTCGGCCCCGCGTGGCGTCCGCTCGAGACGCAGCTCCCCGCGTCGCGCGCGCCGAGCGCCGTCGAGATCGATGCCCTGGCCGGCGTGCCGATCAAGATCGGCGCCGCGTCGACGGGCATCGCGATCGAGCGCTCCCTGCTCACGCGGCCGCTCCCGCCTCGCTGGCGCACACGGGCGCCGCTCGATCCGGTGAAGCGCGAGCTCGCGCGCTCGGCGCCCGCCGACGACTTCGCGCGATCCGTGCAGCAGACGATCGGAACGCTCCTGCTCGACGGCTATCCCAGGATCGAGCACACGGCCCAGGCGGTCGGGCTCTCCGTGCGCACCTTGCAGCGGCGCCTGAGCGAGAGCCGCGCGAGCTACTCGCGCCTCGTGGAGCAGGAGCGCTTCGCGCACGCCGTCGTCCTGCTCGAGGATCCCACCGTGCGGATCACGGAGATCGCCCTCGAGCTCGGATACTCCGACGTCGCGAACTTCAGCCACGCCTTCCGGCGCTGGACGGGCGCGGCGCCCCGCCAGTTCCGTCGGCCAGGCTGACGGGGCGTCCCCGCCCCTCGGCGGGGATGCTCGGGGGCTTCGACACCGCGACGGCTAGAGATGCTTCTTCACCTTCTCCCACAGCGTCTCCTTGGGAGTCGCCTTGCAGTCGTCCACGAGGGCGCCGATCGGCTGGCCGAACTTGTCGTAGGCGACGGTGCCGATCACGGATTCGTTCTTGGCGTGAGCGTAGCCGTCCACCCAGTACGCGATGCGGTTCTGATCGTCCGGATTCATCGCGAGGAACTCCTCGCAGGTGATCTTGTCGATCTGGTTCTTCTTCGCCTCGGCGAGAGCGCTACGCCCTGCGATGAGACCTCCGAGGGCGATGCCCGAGGCGGCGCACGTGACGATCCAGCGCTTCATGACGCTTCCTCCTTCGGTGGAGCGCGCCCTCGGGCGAGGGCTGCGCCGGGCGCGCCGACGCCCCGCGGCGTCGTCGTGCCCGATCGAGTCTGTAGCTCCTGGCGAGGGGAAGGCCACGGATTTCGTCGCGCCTCAACGGCCCGAAGATCGCCGCTCGAGCTCCCGCTCGAGGAGCGACTCGTAGACGGGCGGAATCCCCAGGGACTCGGCGACGGCGTAGGCCGCGAGGCTCGCCGCGACGAGCGGCAGGACGAGGGAATACGACCCGCTCATCTCGACCAGCAGCACGGCTCCGGTGAGCGGCGAGCGCACGATGCCCGCGAAGAGCGCGCCCATCCCAGCGATTGCAAGGACCGGCATCGGGGCGCTCCACGCGGGGATGATCGCGAGGCATCCCGCGTGGAAGAGGAGGCCGAGGAGCGCCCCGATCACCAGCAGCGGCGCGAAGATCCCACCCGGCGCGCCGACCGCATAGCTTCCGAGGGTGAGAGCGAAGGCGAGAGGCAGGAGCCAGAGGGCGGCGCGGGGGGAGACGCCGCCGTCGAGCGCACGCGCTGCGAACTCGACGCCGCCTCCGGGAAGATCGGGAACGAACCACGCGACGATCGCGAGCACGGCGCCGAGCACGATTCCGAGCACGAAGCCCGGCCGGCGTCGCCGCCACGCGTCGGCGAGCGCCAGCGCGCGGAGCAGGCCCGCGTTGAACAGCGAGCCGCTCGCGCCGCCGAGCGCCCCGAGCAGGAGCACGGGCACGAGGCTTCCGAGGGAAGGCGCCACCCCGCCCGGGACGTCGAGCTCCGCGACCTGGCCGAGGACACGACGCACGCAGAGATCGGCCACGAGCGCGGCCGCGAGTGTCCCCAGATAGATCGGCGGACGGAGCGGGGCGCAGACCTCCTCGACCACGAACAGCGTCCCTGCGAGCGGGGCGTTGAACGCTCCCGTGAGGCCGGCACCCGCTCCGACGACGAGGAGCGTCCGGCGTGACACGAGCGGGAGTCGCAAGCGGGAGCCCAGGTGCTCCGCGAGGGACGCTCCCATCTGCACCGTCGGCCCCTCGCGGCCGAGAAGGAGGCCGCCGCCGATGCCGATCACCCCAGCCACGAACTTCACCCAGAGCACGGAGAGGGGCCAGACCGCGAGCAGGCCGCGCTCCACGCCCTCCACGTGCTGGATGCCGCTCCCCGCCGCCTGGCGCGCGAAGCGATCGGTGAGCCACACCGCGCCCCCCACGGCCGCAGCGCACACGGCCGCGAGGAGCAGGAAGCCGGAGGGGCCCATCGGATGGAGCCAGGCCGTGAGCCTCTCGCGCGCGCCGAGCGCGGCGTCGAGGCCGAGATGGAATGCGACGGAGAGCGCACCGACCAGGGCCCCGCTCGCGAGGATGACGAGCCAGAGCAAGCGCCCGCTCCCGTCGTCGTCGCACGACCCCGGCTCCGATTCCTTCGCCGGCGCCGTCGCGTCTTCCATTGCGTCCCCCCGACACCGCGCCGGGCCGCTCCCTAGGGGCCGGCGATCCGCTCGGACTCCGCCGTCGCGGCGAGGATCTCGTTCAGCTGCGCAGCCACCTCCGGGCTCCGCAGGATCCCGGTGTGGCTCGCGTCGAAGCCGTACAGGCGCCGCGCCCCGCGCTGAGCGAGCGGCGCGAGCTCGCTCGCCACCGTCACGACGCCGTCGTTCGCCTCGTCGTACAGGCGCGAGCCGCCGCCGAAGCCGAAGAAGAGATGGTGCGGGATCCGCTCGGGAAGCGCCTGCGCGAGGAGCGTCTCCAGGAAGGGATTGCCCGGCACGAGATCGTGCCAGGAGGGCGCCACGGCCGGCGCGTGCTCGACGCCGAACGCGGCGGCGTCCTGTCCGTTCCACGGCGTCGAGATCGTGACGAAGAGGCAGAGGGCGTCGGCGACGCCACCGACCGGCTCGCGCAGCGTCTCGTTCAGGAAGTCACGCGCCACGAGCCCTCCCATGCTGTGCGCCACGACGACGAGGCGCGGGAAGCGATGGAGCGCGTAGAGGCGCTGCATCCAGCGATCGAGCCCCGCGCCGAGCTGATCGATCGAGAGCGCCGTCGGGTAGTAGACGAGCCACGGCTGGAAACGTGTGCGGTCGAGGTGCTCGACGATCTCCGAGAAGTCGATCGGCGTCCCGAGCGCACCGTGGACGAAGAGCACCGGGATCTTCTGGGGGTCGTAGGGCTCGAGGAAGAAGATCCCCGCGCCGACGTCGAACAGGAAGTCGATCGGCTGCCAGAGACCGAGCTCGCTGTTCGTCCGTGCGAAGCGGGGATCGGAGAGCGAGACCACCTCGCCGACGTGGATCTCGGGCAGGCGCTTCGCCTCGCGCCGGCCGGCGGCCGGAAGCGCGAACGTCACACGGAGCGGCGAGCCTTCTCCAGGGCCGATGCGAAGATCGAGCCCCTCGACCACGCCCGCGCCCGCGACGCTCACCTCGCCGCCCGCGTACGACGCCGCGGGATCGACGCCCGGATCGTAGACGCCGTTTCCGTTCCGGTCCTCGAACGCGCCGACGCGGTAGCGGCCGGCGGGAACGAGGAAGAAGTAGGCGCCCGGCTGGTCGAGCACGAACGAATCGACGACGTGCTCCTCGCCCGGCGAGCCGGCGTAGACGAGCGCGACGATCGTCCCCGACGCCGGCTCGGCGACCGACACCGTGCCGTGGAGCGTCCCGTACGTATCGAGCTCGAGCAGGTTCTCGTGGAGCTCGTGGAAGCTGCACGCCGCGGCGACGAGGGAAGCGGCGAGACACGAGATCGACGCGACGAGCCGGCGATTCCGCCCGGGTCTCGTCACCAGCGGCCATCCACGCGGGTCCGCGGCTCGCGTCGCGCGGCATCGATCATGTGTCCACCGTCTTCCATGCGCCGCCGCGCCGTCAGCCGGGGGGCTTCGCATCGACCGCGACCGGTCCGCCGAGCGCCGGCCACGCGCGCTGGTCTGCAGCCCTACTGGCTCGCCTTGACGCTCCTCTCCGCCTCCCTGAGCTTCTTCTCGTCCGCGGGCGTGAGCTTGGGACGGTCGATCGAGAGCGTGATCTTGTCGATCTTGCCCGTGAACGGGAATGGCGGCCGGTAGTCCTGGTCGTCCACACCCGTGAGCGTGTCGGAGCCGATGTCGAGGCTCTCGTCGAGCTGGAGCAGGAACGGGAGCGTGTGCTCCATGCGCTGTGTCGCGACTTCCTTGCCGTCGAGCTGGAGCACTCCGGTACCGCCCTGCCCGACGCCGGCCATGCTGGCGAACTCGAGCGTGCCCATCCCCAGACCGTCGTACTTGAAGTCGAACTCGAGCACGTGCTTGCCGGGCGTGAGCGGCTCGGCGCCCTCCCACCGGATCCGCTTCAGGTCGACCAGGTTCCACGTGAACACCGGCTTGTTCTTCAACACGTAGAAGCCGTAGCCGCCGAAGCGGCCGCCCTGCGTGATCAGCATGCCCTCGGCTCCGGCCTCCGGGATCTCGACCTCCGCCTTGATGTCGTACGACGTGTTGAGCACGTTCGGCGCAT
Organism: Myxococcota bacterium; assembly: GCA_035542715.1. Taxonomy (GTDB): domain Bacteria; phylum Myxococcota_A; class UBA9160; order UBA9160; family UBA9160; genus DATKKW01. The sequence goes on along the minus strand of DATKKW010000048.1, from coordinate 2,521 downwards.
CGCCCAGCGGCGTGCCCGTGAGCGGCACGGTCCAAGTGAACGTGCTGCGTCCGGCAGTGATGCTCGGGCGCGGAGTGATGATCCGCGTCACCACCGTCGCGTCGAGCGGCAATACCTGGTACTTCCTCGCCTCCTGCATGAAGAGCGTCTGCAGCTCCTGGAGCTTCGCCGGATTCTTCGCGGCCACGTCGGTCGACTGCGAGTAGTCGTTGTTCAGGTCGTAGAGCTCCCACGGGTACTTCAGGGGATCCGCGCCGACGTCGCCCACGATCTCCCAGGGAGGCCGCATGACCTTGGTGCTGGCCATCCAGCCGTCCTTGTAGATCGCGTGGTCGCCCATCATCTCGAAGTACTGCACGGGGTGCTTCGTGGGCGCGTTCGTGTTCTTCGCGTCGAACGTGTAGACCATGCTGACGCCTTCGATCGGCTTCTGCGGGATCCCGTCGACCACCTTCGGCGCCTTGATCCCCGTCGCCTCGAGGATGGTCGGCACGATGTCGATCACGTGGTGGAACTGGTTGCGGATGCCGCCCTTGTCCTTGATCACGGCCGGCCACGAGATTGCCATGCCCTGGCGGACCCCGCCCAGGTGGGAGCAGATCTGCTTGGTCCACGGGAACGGCGTGTCGAAGGCCCAGGCCCACGGCACCGCCATGTGCGGGTAGGTCTGGTCGGTGCCCCAGACGTCGTAGAAGTACTTGAGCTGGTCCTCCACCGGCACCATCACGCCGTTGAACATCGCCGTCTCGTTGGGCGTGCCGATCAGCGTGCCTTCGGAACTGGTGCCGTTGTCGCCGTTGATGTAGATGATCAGCGTGTTGTCGAGCTTGCCCATGTCCTCGACCGCCTGGATCACGCGGCCGATCTCAGAGTCGTTGTAGGCCACGTATGCGGCGAACACGTCCGCCTGGCGGATGAACATCTTCTTCTCGTCGGCCGTGAGCTGGTCCCATTCCTTCAGCAGGTCCTTGGGCCAGGCTGTGAGCTTGGTGTTCGGCGGGATCACGCCGAGTTTCTTCTGGTTCTCGAAAATCGTCTCGCGCAGCTTGTTCCAGCCCTGGTCGAACAGGTGCATCGCGCTGATCTTGTCGACCCACTCCTTGGTCGGGTGGTGCGGCGCGTGGGTGGCGCCGGGCACGTAGTACACGAAGAAGGGCTGCTCGGGATTGAGCGCGTTGATGCGGTTCATGTAGGCGATGGCGTCGTCGGCCATCGCCGTGACCAGGTTCCAGGTGCCCGGCGGCTTGCCTTCGAACGGGTAGATTTGCGTCGTGTTGCGGAACAGGTTGGGCTGCCACTGGCTCGAGTCGCCGCCGATGAAGCCATAGAAATACTCGAAGCCCATGCCGATCGGCCACTGGTCGAAGGGGCCGTCCTGGCTCGACTGGAAGGACGGTACGTTGTGGTCCTTGCCGAACCACGAAGTGCGGTAGCCGTTGTCCTTGAGGATGCGGCCGATGGTCGCTTTGTCGCCGGTGATGATGCTGTCGTAGCCGGGGAAGCCGGTCGACTGCTCCGAGATCACGCCGAAACCGGACGAATGGTGGTTGCGCCCGGTGATGATCGCCGCACGCGTCGGCGAGCACAGCGCGGTCGAGTGAAAGTTGGTGTAGCGCAGGCCGTTGGCGGCGATGCGGTCGAGCGCCGGCGTGGGGATCACGCCGCCGAAGGTGCTGGGCACGCCGAAGCCCGAGTCGTCGGTCATGATGAGGAGGATGTTTGGCGCGCCCTTGGGCGGCTCGATGCGCGGCGGCCAGTAGGGCTTGGAGTCCTGCGCCAGCGGCTTGATCACACCGCCGAATTTCGGTGGCGGCGCCGGCAGCTGGTCGCCCTGGATGGTCGTGGTGGCACTCGGCGATCCCGGCACTCCGGTGATCTTCTGTGCCATGGCTGGCACGGCCGCCAGTAGGACCGCCGCGAGCAGGGCGACGGTCGCGGATAGAATGGCTCTTGTGTTCATCTGGTTCCCCCTTTCTCCGTTTCTGATCTGAGCGATCTCCCTTCGACTCACCCTAGAGCGCAAACTCTGACGGCCGTGCGAAGAGCAGTTGCGAAGGCCAAGTAGGTCGGTCACCCTCACCCTTACCCTCTCCCTTCAAGGGAGATGGAACTTCTCGAGACCAGGAGAAATACCCCCGTCCCTCGGCGGGAGGGGGCAAGGGGGAGGGGAGAAGAATCGCTCAATTTAGGTCCACTGTATCCTTCGATACGGGGCGGGAATCGCCAAACCGTAGGCTAGCCCGGGCCCCCAACCTCGTTAGTTCAACTCGTCGTGCTGGTAGTACTTGGTGCCGGTAATGCTGATTCCGACGATGGCACCCCTCCGAGAACGCAATGATTCCGTTGGGAACAGGCGACTTCGCAAAGAGCCGCGAACAGCCCCGGCGCAAACCCGGGCTCACGGAGTCGGCCCAACCTTGTAGCAGCGAAGTAATAGGTCTATTAGAGCTTGCGGCCTAAGTCTTCCACACCATCCCCGATGTCCTTAACCCACTTTTCGACTTCCTCGGACCCTGCTTTC